>JAGBEH010000006.1 GCA_017937125.1 Alistipes sp.
GGGTCTGTCGCTCGCTTTCGGGCTACGGACGCATACGCGGTTTTGTAAACAAAACGTCTCCTCCGCTTTTCCTCAATCTTCGCTCCGCCCTTTTTCCTCGAGTTTCGCGGTGCGGTTTATCTGAACCCGCGCTAATCGCGCAGGGGTTCTTTTGTTTATTACTTTTCTCTTCGCTCGTACCTGAAATGGCCACCCGAAATCGTCGCGACCGTTCATCTTATGCAGCTCGGTCGAAGGCAGACCCCCGCAGCTGCCGAAGATGCGCAATCCCGCAGGATTGCGAACTACTTGTCGGCGGAAATATTCTTCACAACAACCTGCGTCAGTCCTGCGCCTGCAATCGCCCGATGCAACTTCCAACCCGTTACAATCCCCAGTCCGAAGCCGAGCAGGTCGATTTGGGCGCGTTGGGAACATTCGGGAAATAGGTGAAGCCCGTAAGTTTTTCGAGTTCCTCTATAGTCATCATATCCGCCGCCGACGGCTTATCGCCCTTTTTCGCCTTGTGGCATTTCACGAATGCGGCGCACTGCAATTCGCTCGCCGAGCAATCCTTCACCGATTTGCGGGTATTGCCCCTCTTCGTGCGCAGCATAGCATAGTAGAACATCGTCGGGCACGATACGTCCGAACGGCCGCCGAACTCGATAACGGTCGGCGTAGCGGTATTGCCTCGCTTATCGGAGAACGTATCGAAATAGCAGCCTATTACCACATACAACGTATCGGCGCAGACTTTCGAATCAACCCACTCTTCGAGATTGTTCCACGCACCGCCGCCCGTGTTGAACGTGCTGCTGTACTGCGGGGCTATGTTGGTATAATAGAACACCTGGCGGTTCGTCGCCGACGAGCAGGTGCGCTCCGCCGAACCGAGCATATGTCCCTTGTTGCAACCGCCGCCCGTACTTTTGCTGTTATACTGTATCGACGAAAGAATTTTCGGGTCTTTGCCGTAGGCATCGGTGCGATTTGCCGAACCGTTATACGAATCGTGGCGCGGAGCCGCAACCCACACGGGACAGTGGTGTTCGGCACTGTAACATACCGTATAGTTGCGCGCCGAGGCGTTGCCCTGCGCATTCTTCTCGGGACCCGCGCACAAGTGGTGTGCATAGTAGAGCGTATTGTCGTTGTCGTCTATGCCGTTGCCGTCGGCATCGGCTTCTATCGGCAGTTCGGGCCAACCCGAGCGATACGTATCGCCCGTGACGGGCGACGGTGGCGTAGTGCCGCCGTTCGAGGTAGTCGTAAAATCGAATTCATCGCTTTTGTACAGTTTGCCGTCCGCCTCGACGTAAAAACGGAAATCGTAATCCGTGCCCGACGCAAGCCCCGTAAGTTCGGCACGCAACTCATGCGAAACGGACGGGATCTGAAGTTCGCGATAAGTGCTTTCGGCAGCTGTCTTGTACATCACGCCTGCCGACGTTATCGTCTTGTCGTATATCAGCGTACATACTACCGTCGCGGCATCGTCCGAAACGCTCTCGACCTCGACATCGGCGAACGACGGGACATCGGGCGTCGGATCGGGATTGTCGCCGCCCTGCTCGGACGCATAGGTTATTATTATGCGTTCGGCATAGCTGACGCCGCTGCCGTTGGCCAGATTGAAGAAGCGGTGATTGCGACCGGAGCAGTCGAAATGCACGCTGCGGCCGTCGTCGGATTTCACTCCCTCGACCTCGTTTTCCAACAGCGAGGGTTTGTAGACGACGCCCGTGAAGAGCGTACAGTTGGCATTCGCCGAACTTTTATACTCCACATCCACCGATATTATATATCCGAAATCGTCCTTGTTGGCTACGAATCCGTCGCCCGACTTGAACTGTATGCCGTTGGACGAAGAGTAGACAGCGGTATAATATACGTAGAACTCGTAACCCTCCATCTTCACGACATTCTCCTTGTCTTTGGAATAACTTGTCGGCCACCCGCTGTCGGTCGTAAGGATTATCTGCCCAGTCGTGACGGGAGGCGTCGGTTGTTCGCCCGCTTCGGCCTGCTCGACGAGCACGGTTACGGATTCCGCACCCGTATACGCGAGTGTCAGTTCGGCAGTACGCGACTTCTCGTTAGCATTGGAAGCTATCTCGAAATCGACGCTCGACGCGTTGCAAACGATGTCGGTAATCCAGTCGGCGGATGCCTTCGCCGTAAGCCGTATGCCCTCGACTGGATCGGTAACGGAGTATCTTACTCGGAACGTTCCGCCGTCGGCATCGGCTTTCACGGTACGCTCGCCGTCCACCACGATAACGGGCACATCGACATCTACGGGAGGTTCTTCTCCGTTTCCTACGCCTGTTTCATCACAGGCTGCGATTGCAAACACGGCCGCAAGGGCGAATAAAAATCGGAATGCAATAAATCTTTTCATAAACTTATGATTTTAAGTCGGTATCTATTCTTTGTTCTTACTGTCTATCCAAATCGTTACGGGGCCGTCGTTGATGAGTTCGACCTTCATATCGGCTCCGAACTCGCCCGTCGGCACCTTGCGCCCCGACAACTCGGACAGACGCCGCACGAATGCTTCGTACAGCGGCCGCGACACCTCCTCGGGCGCCGAGCGTATGTATGAGGGGCGGTTCCCCTTGCGGGTCGAGGCGTACAGCGTGAACTGGCTGACGACGAGCACTTCGCCGCCCGCCTGCGAGACGTCGAGGTTCATAACCCCCTCCGCATCGTCGAAGATGCGCAGGTGCAGCAGCTTGTTGCATAGCCACTCTATATCTTCGGCGCCGTCGGCCGCCTCGATGCCGACGAAGACGAGCAGGCCGCGGCCTATCTCCGACTTCACCGCATCGGCTATAGTGACCGACGCCCGTGCAACCCTCTGTACAAGCAGTCTCATAACGCTTCGGCCGTCTGTTCGAAATAACGCCACAGATTGTCGCCCTGCGGCACGGGTGCAACGACCCTTATCTTCTCCTTACGCACGGGATGCACGAATTCGATGCTGCGCGAATGGAGCGATATGCCGCCGTCGGGGTTCGAGCGCTTGGCTCCGTATTTCAGATCGCCCTTTATCGGGCATCCGATCTTCGAAAGCTGTGCGCGTATCTGGTGATGCCGCCCCGTCAGCAGTTCCACTCCGACGAGCGAATAACGGTCGCTGCGGCATAGCAAGCGGTATCTCAACCGCGCCTCTTTGGCCTCGCCTTTCGGTGCGGCATAGACATACGAACGGTTCGTGCGGCCGTCGCGCAGCAGCCAATGCCGCAATTCGCCCTCTTCGGGCTCGGGCGACGCTTCGGTTACCGCCCAATACTCCTTGTGTAGCTCGCCGCGGCGCAGCATCTCGTTCAGGCGCACCAATGCTTTCGACGTCTTGGCGAAAAGCACCGCCCCGCTGACGGGACGGTCGATGCGGTGAACCACGCCCAAAAATACGTTGCCCGCCTTTCCGTCGCGAGCTTTGAGGAAATCCTTTATCTCGTTTTCGAGCGCACTCGTGCCCGACGGGTCGGGCTGGACCAGATCGCCCGCACGCTTGTTCACTACCAGCAAATGGTTGTCTTCGTAAACGATATCTTCTTCTGCAAACATCCGTCAATCGAGAATGAACGTAAACGGCAACAGGTCGGAGGCCCTTTTCACTTCGGACGCCGTACCGCCGCCGTACATTATGACACGCATAGGCGAGCCCTGACGCCGCTCGACATCGACCATAACCTGACGGCATCCGCCGCACGGATAGCATTCGCGCTCGGACGGAGCCGATGCGATGGCCAGCGTCTCGACGGCATCGTCGGGAAAATTGGATTGGACATAATAGAGCAGCGAACGCTCGGCGCACAAACCCGAAGGGAACACCTCGCTTTCGAAATTTCCCGCGTGCAGCACCTTTCCGCTGCGCATACGCGCCGCAGCGCCTACACGGAAATGCGAATATGGCGCGTGGGAACCGGCGAGCGCCGCGAGCGCCGCCTCTACAAGAGCCTTGTCTTCGGGCGACATTTCGTCGAGCGAAGCATAGTGCTTGAAATCGATCTTCAAACTCTTTTCCATACTCTCGGAATTTTTCAGGTAAAGTAAACAAAGGTAATAATTATATTCCACTCTTCCAAACGCGGCGCCGAAAAGTATTATTGCGTGCCGAAATACGCATACGCATTCATCGTTTTTTAGTATTTTTGCACAAAAATTACCGAAACGGATGGCAAGGAAGAAGAAGGAATACCCGCTTATCGAGGGTCTCGAAATAACGTCGCTCGCGGCCGAGGGCAAGGCTATGGGCAGGTGGAACGACATCGTGGTGTTCGTCCCTATGACCGTGCCCGGGGATGTGGTGAACGTCCGCATACGCAACAGACGCCGCCGCTTTATGGAAGGCGAGGCCGTCGAATTCGTCCGTCGCTCTCCGATGCGGCAGGAGCCTTTCTGCCCCCATTTCGGGGTATGCGGCGGCTGCAAGTGGCAGAATCTCCCGTACGAAGAGCAGCTGCGGTTCAAGACGGAGCAGGTGCGCGACCAGCTCGCCCGCATAGGCAAGGTCTCTCTGCCCGAGATACGTCCCTGTCTCGGCTCGTCGAAGACGCAATACTACCGCAACAAGCTCGAATTCACCTTCGCCGACCGCCGTTGGCTCACCTATGACGAGATAGCCGCAGGCGGCGACATAGAGCCCCGACCCGCACTCGGGTTCCATATCCCGAATATGTTCGACAAGATACTCGACATCGACCGCTGCTATCTCCAGCCCGACCCGTCGAACGCGATACGCGACGAGGTCAAACGCTACTGCATCGAGAACGGTTACCCGTTCCACAATGCACGCGAACACGCGGGGCTGATGCGCGGCATCGTGATACGCACGGCGTCTACGGGCGAAGTTATGGTCATCGTCGTCTTCAACGAGGACGACCGCAGCCGCATAGAGCCGCTTATGTCGCACCTGCGCGATGCGTTTCCCGCTATAACGTCGCTGTTTTACATCGTAAACACCAAGTGGAACGACTCGCTGACTGATCAGACGCCCGTGCTCTTCGCGGGCAAGGACCACATTGTCGAACGTATGGAGGAGCTGCAATTCAAGGTAGGTCCCAAGTCGTTCTACCAGACCAATTCCGAGCAGGCGTACGAACTTTACAAAGTGGCGCGCGAATTCGCCGACCTCAAGCCCGAAGAGACGCTTTACGACCTCTATACGGGCACGGGCACGATAGCCAATTTCTGTGCCCGTCGCTGCCGCAAGGTCGTGGGCATAGAGTATGTGCCCGAAGCCATAGAGGATGCGGCGGAGAATTCGCGGCTGAACGGCATAGAGAACACGGTGTTCTATGCGGGCGATATGAAAAACGTATTGAGCGACGATTTCGTCGCGGCGAACGGGCGCCCCGACGTGATAATCCTCGACCCGCCGCGTGCGGGGGTGGACGAGCCCGTTCTGGAGGTCATTATGCGCGCCGCGCCCGAACGCATAGTATACGTAAGCTGCAACCCTGCGACGCAGGCGCGCGACTTGGCGCTTCTCGACCGAATGTACGAGGTTGCGGCCGTGCAGCCCGTGGATATGTTCCCGCACACCCACCACGTCGAGAACGTGGTGAAACTCGTAAGGCGCGCGACGCCGAAACCCGTGCCTCGCGAAGACGGCGGAGCGAAGAATACGGCCGCAGAACAATAAACCCCGCACGGGCGGCGTTATAATTGTAAAAAGTTACCTTGAACAGCAGGCCTTTTAGATATACCGAGGGCGGAACCGAAGGTGTTCGGGCCGATTATTGCGGTTCGAAGAGTTGCGCGAATCGCAGCTTCGCCCCGCGAAGGCTCGCTGTAAACGACATCGCCGCTCGCAAGCTGTGTTCCGAAAACGGAAACGCGGCAGCACGGCGACGAGCGGAAAGAAAAACCATATAAAAACGGATTGACTATGAAAAAATCGATTTTAGCGGCGGTCGTCGCAACGGCAACGGTCGCGATGACGGCATTTCCTGCGAATGCGTCGGCACAGAATGTCAAGGTCGAAATGCCGAATTCGGCAAACATTCATCTCCGAGAAACATTTACGAGCTACATCGAGGTTACGGGCTATGCCGAGCGCAACGTTACGCCCGATATATTCTACCTCGACATCGTAATTACCGAGAAGGATTCAAAAGGCAAACTGTCGGTCGAAAGCCAGCAGCGCGATATGACGGAAGTCCTGCGGAGATTGGGCGTCGATACCGAAAAACAGCTGACGATGGTGAATATGATGAGCGAATATTTCAAGAAGACCAACTCTTTGGCGACTGCCCAATACCGTCTCAAGCTGGGCTCGGCAGCCGATGTGCGCAATGTCTATGCGGCGCTCGGAGAGTTGGGCATTTCGAACGTCTCGATACGCAGCGTGAGCTGCTCCGATATAAAGACGATACGCGAAGAGGTTCGGATAGAGGCCGTACGCAATGCGAAAAGCCGTGCCAAAGGGTTGGCCGAAGCGATAGAGCAGACCGCAGGCGAGTGCTTCTACATCCGCGACTGGGGCAACGACAGCTCTGACGAAACGGTCGTCGCCTACGGAACAATGCGCAAAGCTGCCCTTATGAGCAATGCCGATGCCGAGGAGGCAAGCGACGAGCCGCTCGAATTCAAACCGATAAAGGTCTCGCACCGCGTGGATGCCAAATTCGTTCTTCGCGACAGAAAAAACTGGAGAGTCACCGACTGATACGGGAATGCGATGGTACGTAAAAGGCGGGAACCGCAGACGGTTTCCGCCTTTTATTTTCGGACAATCATACTATTTCGTATCTTTGCACGACGGCGGCCCCTGCATAACTGATTGAACTCAGGTGTGCGCAGCCGCCTTAACGGATATTTTACAACTGTTACGATTTTTACGACTATGGAAATCGCAAGATTCATATTCAATCCCATTCAGGAGAATACCTATGTTATCTGGGACGAGACGCTCGAATGCGCCGTCATCGATGCGGGCAACCTCTCGGCACGCGAGGACAAAGCCCTGACCGATTTTATCGTCGAGCACGGACTGCACCCCGCGATAGCCGTGAATACGCACGGCCATTTCGACCACATAGCGGGCGTAGAACACGTTCGACGCACGTTCGACGTACCGTTCGCTATGTCGGGCAAAGACCGCTTCCTGCTCGATGCCGCAGCTTCGAGCGCGCATATGTACGGTGTCGAGATCGGAGGAACGCCCTCGGACATCGACATCGATTTGGACGAGCAGGGGGAGGTGAAGTTCGGCAATACGGTTCTGAAGGTAATCGCCACCCCCGGCCATACGCCGGGACACGTATCGCTCTACGAACCGCAGTCGAAAACTCTCTTCACGGGCGACACGCTCTTCCGCGAGAGCATAGGCCGCACGGACCTTCCGGGCGGCGACTACTCGTGGATTATGAAGTCCATACTCGATAAAATCGTGCCGCTCGGCGACGAGGTGCGGGTACTCGCGGGGCACGGCGATGAGACGACCGTAGGCCACGAGGTCCTCTACAACCCCTTCATCGTCGAGGTGCTGAACAACGAAGTGGATTACACCAGATAAAAAGTACGGGTCCGACGGGTCGGTACCCGATTGTTTCAACGTCTTAATAACGTAACTATGCGAATAGACATAATATCATCTGTCCCCGACCTGCTCTCCTCGCCGCTGAACGAGTCGATACTCAAGCGTGCGCAGGAGAAGGGAATGGTCGAGATAGTCGTGCACAACCTGCACGATTATGCTCACGACAAGCGCAAAACCACCGACGACTATCCGTTCGGCGGAGAAGCGGGAATGGTGATGAAGTGCGAACCCGTGTTCGAACTTGTAGAGAAGCTGCAATCCGAGCGGCACTACGACGAAGTGATCTTCACCTCGCCCGACGGTGTCCGCTACGACCAGCACGAAGCCAACAGACTTTCGACGCTCGAAAACATCATCATCCTCTGCGGCCACTACAAAGGTATTGACCAGCGCATACGCGAGCACCTCGTTACGCGCGAGATTTCGATAGGCGACTACGTGCTGACGGGCGGCGAGCTTGCGGCGGCGATAATCACCGACTCGGTGGTGAGGCTGATACCCGGGGCCATAGGCGACGAGGAGTCGGCGCTGACGGATTGTTTTCAGGACAATCTGCTCGCTCCGCCGATCTACACCCGTCCCGCCGATTTTCGCGGCTGGCGCGTGCCCGACGTACTGCTGTCGGGGAATTTCGCCCAGATAGAGAGGTGGAAAGAGGCGCAGGCGTGGGAGCGAACCGAAAGGCTGCGCCCCGACTTGCTGGATAACGAAGAATTGGCGGACGATAACAGGCTCGAAACGGAACGACTATGAGATACTACCTTATCGCGGGCGAACCTTCGGGCGACCTGCACGGAGCGAATCTTATGAAGGGGCTGAAAAAGGCGGACCCCGAAGCGTCGTTCCGTTTCTGGGGCGGCGACAAGATGGCCGAAGCGGGAGGTGTCGAAAATCTTGCGAAGCACTACAAGCAGGCCTCGTTTTTCGGCATAGCGGAAGTGATAGCCAATCTGCCGACGATTTTGCGGCAGGTGGGCGAGTGCGAACGCGACATACTGGCTTTCGCTCCCGATGCGGTGATACTCATCGACTACCCGGGGTTCAATATGAAGATCGCCGAGTTCGCCCACAGGCAGGGTATTCGCGTGCTCTACTATATCGCTCCGAAGGTGTGGGCGTGGAAAGAGTTCCGCATAAAAGGGCTGCGGCGTTTCGTAGACCGTCTGTATACGATATTCCCGTTCGAAAGCGAATATTTCCGCAGCAAGGGCATAGAACCCGTATTTTGCGGCAACCCGCTGACCGACGCCATAGAGCAGCGTCGTGCGACACTGCCGACGAGCGAGGAGTTCCGACGCACAAACGGACTGGACTCTCGGCCGATAGTGGCGCTTCTGGCAGGTAGTCGCAAGTCGGAAATACGCGTCAATCTGCCCGATATGGTCGCATTGTCGAAACGGTTTCCCGACCGTCAGTTCGTCGCGGCGGGCGTCTCGTGGATCGACAGGTCGATATACGACAGGATCATCGGCGACAGCGATGTCCGTTACGTCTGCGACAAGACGTACGAACTGCTCGCATCGGCCGAAGCGGCCGTCGTGACATCGGGAACGGCGACGCTCGAAACGGCGTTGATGAACGTCCCCGAGACGGTGATATACAAGGTGCCGAAGCTCTACGAGGTGCTCAAGCCCTACGTGCTGAAGATTCCGTTCGTGTCGCTCGTGAACATCAATCTGGGCCGCGAAGCGGTGCACGAGATAGTTCGGGCGCGGTTCGATGTCGATGCTGCGGAGGAGGAGCTGCGGTCGATACTTATGGGCGGCAGCCGTCGCGAAAAGATGCTCGCCGATTTCGCCGAGTTGCGCGGTATAATAGGAGACGCCGGTGCGAGCGACCGTTTCGCGGCGCGTATGGTCGAGTATCTGAAAGGAGGCGCGGAATGAAGATAATATGTATCGAGAACGGTTACGCATCGGTAGGACGACCTGCCGAGCCGATATTCTACCTTAAGCCCGATACGGCGCTGCTGCGCAACAACGACCCGTTCTATATCCCCGATTTCACGCGGCGGATAGAGTACGGATGCGAGCTTGTAGTAAGGATAAATCGGGTGGGCAAGTACATCGAAAGCCGTTTCGCGCACCGTTATTACGACGAGGTGGGGCTCGGCATAGGTTTCACGGCCGCCGACCTGTTGCAGCGCGCCGAGAGCGAAGGTCTGCCGTGGGAATCCGCTAAGAGTTTCGACCGTTCGGCCGCATTGTCGCCGCGATTTCTGCCGCTTGCGGAGGCGGGAGACATAAACGCATTGAACTTCGCGATGGAGGTGAACGGGCAGATACGGCAGCAGGGCGCGACGAAAGATATGCAAACGACGATAGACGACATAATAAGCCGCGTTTCGCGGTTTATGACGCTGAAGATGGGCGACCTCATCTATACGGGGACTCCCTGCGCCGCGGTTACGGCATGCGAAGGGGACAACGTACGGGGTACGCTCGGCGGAGAGGAGTTGATGAATTTCGACATAAGATAACTTAAAACAAACACTATCACAGCAAGATGAAGAGACTGGCAACTATCCTGATGCTTGCGGTCGCAGTAACCGCTACGGCACAGCAACGGCTCAACGAAGATTACAAACAGCGCCGCAAGGCTTCGACGGAGAACAAGGAGCTGAAAGCTCCCGAGTACATCCCGTTCTCGCTCGGCGCCATAAAGCCCGAAGGGTGGCTCAAGGAGTGGGCCGATATGGCCGCCGACGGCATTACCGGACACCTCGACGAACGCAACGTCACTTTCGAAAAGGGATGGACGGGAGAGATATTCACGGGCCGCGGCATTCGCAAGGACGCTACGGGCTGGCCTTTGGAGCAGTGCGCCTACTGGCTCGACGGCGCCGTACGCCTCGCATGGCTGACCGACAACAAGCCGTTGCAGGAGAAGACGCGGCGGCGAATGAACATAATCGTGGACAGCATCCTCTCTTCGCCGCGCGAAGCGTTCGTGTATTGGACGGATGCACCGGTAGATTCGGTAGAGGTCAAACAGCACCGCTTCAACAACTGGGCATGCTCGCATATGGCGCGTGCAATGCTGGGATATTATCAGGCGACGGGCGACGGCAAGGTGGTGGAGGCGCTGCTCAAGGGGTATAAACATATGCCCACGCATCCCTACATCAACCAGCGCAAAGGCCACAGCGGTTTCGCGCAGGTGGAGCCTATGCTCGAAATGTACCGTCTGACGGGGCGGCGCTCGTTCCTCGACTCGCTGCGCGCCCTTTCGAAGAATCCGACGTTCGTCGGCCGTATGGAGTTCCTCAAGAAAAACGGGGTGCAGCCCGACCACGGCGTAGCTATATCCGAGGATATGCGCTTCCCCGCCGAACTGTATCTCGCCACGGGCGACCGTTCGCTGTTGGAAGTTTCGCAGGCGGGTTACGACACCCTGCGTGCCAAGCACCTGCTGCCCTACGGCGCATTCTCCAGCGAGGAGCATACCGCAGGCATCGGAGCTACGCGCCACACCGAATCGTGCAACATCACCACGGCCGAGTGGAGCTATGAAAAGATGCTCGAAATCACGGGCGAACTGCGTTATGCCGATTACATAGAAGCCGTGTTCATCAACGGCGCGTCGAACGTTTTCTCGCGCGATATGCAGCTCGTCTCGTACTATCAGGCACCCAACCACGTCGAGAAGGTATTCCCGGCGGATATCCCGCACGACCCCTATTCGTTGGTGCTGGGGACGCACGAGAGCTACTTCTATCGCGAGTTCGGCCACGAGGTGCTCTGCTGCGCGGGCAACAGCAACCGTATAATCCCCTATTACATTATGCATATGTGGCTCGGAACGAAAGATCGCGGCGTTCTGGCCTCGCTCTACGGACCGTCGCGCTTCAACGGTGTAGCAGGTGCCAAAGACATTCCCGTGGAGATAATCGAGACCACCGATTATCCCTATGACGAAACCGTAACGTTCGAGATAAATCCCGAAAAGGCGGTACGCTTCCCGCTCTATCTCCGCATACCTGCATGGTGCAGCGATTACGAGCTGGAGGCAGGCGACGGTGCCCGAATTACGAAGGAGGGGCAGTCGGTGCGCATCGACCGCAAGTGGGAAAAAGGCGATAAAGTGACGCTAAGGCTCAAAATGGAGATACGCGTGGAGACAGGGTGTGAAACGCCGTTCCCGCAGACCCCGCATTTCCGCAAGAACCGTCCCATCGCCAAGATTACCGACATAAATTCGCCTTATGCCTGCGTATATTACGGTCCGCTGCTGATGGCGCTGCCGCTTAAAGATGCCACGCCCAACACTCAGGTCGGGGGACAGAAGTGGAACTATGCGCTCGTTGTCGATAAGGTGAAGAATGCCAAGATAATACGCCGCCCGATTTCGCAGAGCGACTTTTGGCGGTACGACGCTCCCGTTGCCCTCGAGACCGATGCCGTGGAGTTCGACTGGCAGCCGACGCCCGTAGAGGCGCTGCCGAAAGAGAAGGTGAAGGGCGGCAAGCCTGCCAAGATAGTGCTCACGCCCTATGCTTCGTCTAAATTCCATATTTCGATGTTCCCTGTAGCGGAATAGCGGATTCGTTATAACGGAACGGCCGCCCGACAATTTCGGGCGGCCGTTCTTGCATACGTCGTACGCCTAACGCTCGTACAACGTCCTTACCACAGCTTCCAGCCCGTCCTCGTTCGGCAGCGACGGTGACGGTTGTTTATTTTAATAATATTACTTACTTTTGTGCTGGCAAAGTTAAAAAGAGAGTAATTATAAAACAAGTAGTTACAGCCGAAGCAGATACTTACCCGCAGGTAACGAAAATTGAACTGCAAGGGTTTTCGGAATAAAAATTTTTCGAAAAAAAATTGTTTCGACAGTATGTTTCCCGCTCTCGACAGTCGAAAGAGAGAAGAGATTATTAAAACGGAAGACGACATAACATAGCTGCACATTACTATGACTAAAAAAGTTTACGACGGCTTTTGTCCGATAAGGCACATCCTCGACCGCATGGGCGACAAATGGTCGATGCTTATCCTGACGACCATACACTCCGAAGGCGTCATACGTTTCGGCGAGCTCGGCCGCGCCATACCCGACATCTCTCAAAAGATGCTGACATCGACATTGCGCACGCTCGAAGCCGACGGATACATATCCCGCGAGATCTTTCCCGAAATACCGCCGCGCGTAGAGTACCGTATGACGCCGCTCGGCAAGACCCTCATACCTCACATAAACGGCCTGATAGAGTGGGCATCGGCACACCGCAGCGATATTCTCTCCTCGCGGGATATGTATACGGCCGCCTGCTCGGGCACGCAAGCCGGTGGCGATAAAATACCGGAACAGTAACCTGATAAACCTTGAAAATATGAAAAAAACATTGTTTTTGCTTTTGTGCGCGGCCTCGACGGTTGCCTCCTGCTCGTCCGATAACGGCAACGGCGGGAAAACTGACAGCGGTAGGAATGTCGTTTACGAACTGACGGCATTGCACAAGGTCTTCGGTTTCGACGGTCAGAAACGTTATGCCTACTGTCCGTCGGTGATGACTGCGGAAGACGGAACGACGCACGTATGGTTCTGCGGCAACCCGACCGAGAATGTCTTCGTGGACAATATCTATCATCTTACGATAGCTGCCGACGGCACGGTCTCGGAGCCTGAAAGCGTATTGCAACCGAGCGGTGCGGGTACGTGGGACAGCCAGCACGTCTGCGACCCTTCTGTCGTAAAGGGCGAATTCCTCTGTGACGGGCATACCTATTCGTACGCGATGTTCTATTTGGGTTCGTCCGTCGAATATTACTATAACGAGATAGGCGTGGCGTTCGCCGACGACCCGAATGCCGCGACGTGGGTGAAATACGGCAAGCAGCTGGTAACCAAGACGTGGTCCGAGGAGGGCGAGCAGGTTCTCGGCGGCGGTAAGGCGTGGGGCGTAGGCCAGCCTTCGGCATTCTCGGTCGATGGACGCGGGGGAGTGATACTCACCTACACCGTCGGCGACAGGGATGGGACGCGCGTGGTTTGGCGGCAGTGCAATTTGTCGGATATGTCGCATCCCGATACGGGAGCGGCGAAACGTATGACGGCCAACGGGTTCGGTAATCTGAGCGGTGCGGCTGACTATACGCGCAATATGGATTTTATGTACGATGCCGTCGGCAGGACGGTATATGCCGTGCGGCCGCTGAACCCCTGTCCGACGACCTATCCGTCGTATATCGGCAGTGCCGTGGAGGTGGCCTCCATTCCGTACGGCGATTTCAGAAACGGTACGGGCAAGTGGACGCCGCTGGTGCGCGTGAACAGCGTGCAGACGGGGTTCCCGCGCACGCATAATGCGGCGCTCGAACGCGATGCCTACGGCCGTGCGGCTTCGCGCGAGAAGATCGGGGTGTACTATACCGTCAGCCGTGCCGAGCCTTTGGTGTCGGCGACGTACGGCAATCACGCCGAGTGGAGTTATGCCATATGGTGCGGTTCGCTGAATTTGAAATAGCTGTCGGGCGGATGCGGCTTTGACGCAGGCGCGTCCGGCCCCGTACGACGGTCGGGAAACGCGGAAGACGGACAAGCGTCCGTCTTCCGCGTTTTTTGACTGAAATGCGTTTGTTCTTACGGGAATTATCGTTATTTTTGTAAATCTTTCGCAAGTTGTGGAGTTATGAAAAGAATAATATTGTCGGGAGGCGGTACGGGAGGCCATATATACCCTGCCGTAGCCGTGGCCGAAGAACTTACAAAGCGTTTCGGCGACGATGTCGAGCTGCTGTTCGTCGGCGCCGAAGGTAAGATGGAGATGGAAAAGGTGCCTGCTTCGGGGTACAAGATCATAGGGTTGCCCGTGGTCGGCATACAGCGCCGTCTGACGTGGAAAAATCTGTCGGTGCCGTTCCGTCTGGCCAAGAGCCTGATGAAAGCGCGCGGGCTTATCAAGGTGTTCAAACCCGATGCCGTCGTCGGCTTCGGCGGCTATGCCAGTGCGCCGATATTGTGGGCGGCACAGCGTATGAAGGTGCCGACCGTGATTCAGGAACAGAATTCGTATGCGGGTGTAGCCAATAAGATACTTTCGAAGCGCGCAGATCGTATTTGCGTGGCATACGACGGTATGGAGAGATTTTTCCCCGCCTCGAAGATAGTGATGACGGGCAATCCGCTGCGCGGCAGTTTCGGAAAGGATACGGCCGACCGCGCCGAGGCTTTGAAATATTACGGCTTTACCGACGAGCTGCCCGTACTGCTCATCGTCGGCGGGTCGCTCGGGACGCGTACGCTGAACAATATGATGAAATCGTGGCTCGTGACGCTCGGCGGCGAGGCTCCCGTGCAGGTCATATGGCAGACGGGCAAGATCTACGAGCGGGAGATGAGCGATTTTATGAAGGCTTATCCGACGAAGAACATATGGCAGGGAGCGTTTATCGAGCGTATGGACTACGCATATGCGGCGGCCGATCTGGTAATATCGCGCAGCGGTGCCTGCACGGTGTCGGAGTTGTGCCTCGCGGGCAAGCCGACGCTTTTCGTTCCGTCGCCCAACGTGGCCGAAGACCACCAGACCAAGAATGCGCAGGCGCTGGCCGACAAGGGTGCCGCCGTTATCGTCCGTGACGGCGAAGCGGTCGAATGCGCTATGGACAAGGCGCTGGAACTGTTGAATAACCGTAAGAAACTCAAGTCTTTGAGTACCAATATAGAAAAACTTGCCGTCGCGGATGCTGCGGCACGTGTGGCGGACGAGATTGAAAAAGTTATGAAGTGATGGAGTTCGGAAACGTGTATTTTCTGGGTATCGGCGGCATAGGGATGAGTGCTCTCGCCAGATACTTTATGTATGAAGGCAAGCGTGTGGCGGGCTACGACCGCACGCCGTCGCAGCTGACGTCCGAGCTCGAAGCCGAAGGCGCCGCGATACATTATGAGGACGATATTCGGCTTGTGCCGTCGGAATTTCTCGATCCCGAAAGCACTATTGTGGTCTATACCCCCGCCGTGCCTGCCGACCACAGCGAATTGGTGTGGTTCCGCCGCGAGGGTTTCGAGGTGGTGAAGCGTTCGCAGATGTTGGGCTATCTGTCGCAGGGCAAATATGTAATGGCCGTGTCGGGAACGCACGGAAAAACCACTACCACCACTCTCGCAGCGTGGCTGAACCGTGAAGTCGCGGGCGGCGGGAGTGCATTCCTCGGCGGCATATCGAAGAATTTCGGGAGCAACCTCGTGCTCGGGGACGGCGACCGTTTGGCCGTCGAGGCGGACGAGTTCGACCGTTCGTTCCTGCGCCTGTATCCCGACGTGGCGGTCGTTACGTCGGCCGATGCCGACCACCTCGACATATACGGAACGCATGAAGCCGTGAAGGAGGCATTTTCGCAGTTTGTCGGTCAGATACGGCCGAACGGTGCGCTGATTATCAAAGAGGGGGTCGATATTGCGATAGATAATCCCGATATAGATGTCTGGCGTTATTCGTACGACACGCCTTGCGATTTCTATGCCCGCAATGTCGTGCTCGCGGGCGGCGGGCATTACCGTTACGATATCGTGACGCCCGACGGCGTGATAGAGGACTGTACGCTTGGAGTCCCCGGATGGGTGAATATCGAGAACTCGGTTGCTGCGGTGGCTATGTTGTGGTGCGCCGCGCGCCGCGACGGCAGGACGTTGGATGCGGAGCGCCTGCGCAGGGCATTGGCTGAGTTCGAGGGCGTGAAACGGCGTTTCGAGTTCTATATCAATACGCCCGAAATAGTGTATATGGACGATTATGCTCACCATCCGCGCGAGCTGTCGGCGACGATAACGTCGGTGAAGAAAATGTTCCCCGAGCGCCGCGTAACGGCCGTCTTCCAGCCGCACCTCTATACCCGTACCCGCGACCTGTACGAGGAGTTCGCCGAAGCGCTGTCCGAAGCGGACGAGGTCGTGCTGCTGCCGATATATCCCGCCCGTGAGGAGCCGATAGAAGGCGTTACGGCCGAGATAATCGCCGAGCGGGTTACCGTGCCGTACCGTATGACGGACCGCGAACACCTGGCCGAGACGTTGGCGGCGATGCCCGTGGATGTGGTGGTGACATTCGGCGCGGGCAACATAGATGCCTGCTGCGGCAAAGTGGCCGCGGCCTTGAGGTCGAAATTCGGTAAATGACTGAAAAACTGGGACGATATGCGTTGTTGCTCACGGTGTGGGGCATAGTGCTGGGCTACGTAGTATGCTCGGCCGTATTGTCGTGCCGCCACCGTTCGCAGCAGGTCGTCGAGAGCGTAGCCATCGAGATAACGGACAGTACGGAGCTCGGACATCTGGTGTCGAGCCGTATGGTGCGCGAATGGATCCTGCGCAGCGGCATAAATACGATAGGCGTGCCCGTCGGGGGTGTGGATCTGAGAGGCATCGAGGGTGTCATCGCCAAGAACGGGTTCGTGGGCAGGGTCGATGCCTATGTCTCCTATACGGGCGTACTGCATATCGAGGTCAGCCAGCGGCGCCCGATGATGCGCCTGCTGATGAACGGATTCGACGCTTATGCGACCGAATCGGGATTCGTCTTCCGCTCGCCGTCGGCATCCGCTTTGTATGTACCTGTGGTTACGGGCAGTTATATGCCTCCGTTCCCGCCGACTTACGAGGGCGATGTGCGTGCATGTATCGATGCCCGAATCGCCGAAACGGAGGAGCGGATAAAGGCTATAGGCCGCGATAAGATTCCCGTGTACCGAATCGAGGATTCGCTGACGAAACTCATCAGGCACGAGCGTCGGCGCAGGGTGTCGAAGAAGTGGTTCGAATCGAGGGACGACTATCAGAAACGGGTGGATGATCTGCGTGCCGAGAAGCGCCGCAACCTGAAGCGCCTGCGCGGCGAACTGCGCCACGCCAACAGCCGCGCGGATAAAATTACGGAGCGCCAGAATGCCGAATATCGCATCCAAAAAAAGTTGGAGAAAAGATATGAAGATTTCCTTAAACTGATTAACTTTGTCGGATGGATAGAGGACGATGATTTCTGGCGGGCGGAAATCGTGCAGATAGTTGCCAAATCGACCCCGAGCGGCTCCGTGGAAGTGGAACTCATTCCTCGCAGCGGCTCGTACGTCATCGTCTTCGGACAGATAGAGAACGTCGAGGCGAAGTTCGGAAAACTGATGCGCTTTTATCGCGACGGATTGCGCAATATCGGCTGGGACGAATACTCTTCGATAAATATCGCCTACGAGGGTCAGGTCGTCTGTCGGAAATAGCCGTGTCTGCCTGCGGGGCCGCATATCGCGGGCGGGGACGTGAAGAGAGGTTGCGGGGTGCTGACTGCGCGCGGGACGGGTCCCGCGTCGTTTGGGAAATAAGAGTATGGAGAAGAAAAACTATATAGTCGGAATCGATATAGGGTCATCCAACGTGGTGGTTATCGTCGGTTCGAAGAGCGGGTCGGACGCTGTTGCGGTCGAGGCCGTGGTGTCGAAGCCGTCGGTGGGCGTCAATGCGGGGATGATCGAGAATATCAATCAGGTAAGCGAAGTGTTGAAAGCGGCCAAGCAGGAGGTCGAAGAGGAGCTCGGTATTCGTATAGGCGAAGCGTATGCGGGACTGTCGGGCGCCTTTATCCGTTGCGCCCGCTATTCGGACCACGTGTTCGTGCGCGAGCCTCAGGACGGGATAACCAAGCGCGATGTGGATGCGTTGTTCGAGCGTATGCAGAACGTCGTGGCTCCCGACGACGAGGTGATTATGGAGCGCATACCCCAAAACTATATGGTGGACGGACGGCAGGAGATTGAAAATCCCGTCGGATCGTTCGGACGCCAGCTGACGGCGACATTCGATTTCATCCTCTGCGAGAAGACGCCTCTCGAGCGTCTGAAAATGGTTTTCCGCCATTCGGGCATACAGTTGTCGGGCGTATACGCCAATTCCGTCATTATGTCGGATGCGGTGCTGACCGACGAGGAGAAGGAAGACGGCGTAGCCGTTGTGGACATCGGCGGGGGCACTACCGACGTGGCGGTGTATTACGGCAATGTGTTGCGCTATGTGGCTACCGTACCTATGGGCGCCAATGCCATAAACCGCGATATCCATCTGCACGGTGTGCCCGAGCGGAACGTGGAAAACCTGAAAAAGAAATACGGTTCAGCCGTAGCAGAATTCGTCTCGGACCAGAAACTGATTCAGATACCGAGTATGGGGCATCGCACCAAAGGCGTGCTGCGCCGCAATCTGGCGGCGATAATAGAGGCGCGCCTTACCGATATCGCCGAGTATGTCAAGGCCGAATTACGCGATTCGGAGTATTCGAAGCGCTTGCAGTTCGGGTTGGTGCTGACGGGCGGTTCGGCGTCGCTCGAACATATAGACGAGCTTTTCCGTCGTGTCACGGGACTGGAGGTGCGCGTGGCTACCGCCGAGACGGGAATCGACGAGGAGTCGCGCGAGAAGATCGCCTCGCCCGCACATACGGCGGCCGTGGCCTTGCTGTTGCAAGGCGCCAGAAACGGATTCTGCAATGTCTCGCCGCGACCGACGGGTGCAGCGCGTCCGTCGGAGAATTCCGCGGTGCCGACAGCGGCTGCGGGACAGAGCACGGGTGCGCAACAGTTCGGTGCCCGACAATTCGGCGCTCAGCCGTTCGGGGGCGTACGTTCCGATTCGTCATCCTCCTTTAAGCCCGTCGGGGAGCGTGAAAACACATACGGGGCGCAAGTGCAGCCCGCAACGGACGATGTGCGGGACGAGGCGGAACGGCAGAACGTCGAAACGGATATTAAGAATCCGCACCGCAAGTCCGAAACACGTTCGGGGTGGTTTTCGCGGGCATTGAAGGGTACTACCGATGCCATAAACAAATTCTTCGTCGAGGGCGGCGAGGATGAAGAACTTTAACGGTGCGATACGAATTTGATTATGGAAGATTTACTGGATGAATTGAAAGTCGTGAAGGGCATTCCCTCCATCATTATGGTCGCCGGTGTCGGCGGCGGCGGGGGCAATGCCGTCAATCATATGTGGGAAAAGGGTATCGCAGGCGTTAATTTCCTCGTTTGCAATACGGACGAGCAGGCATTGGACAAAAGTCCCGTCCAGCGCAAGATCCTTTTGGGCAACGGACTCGGTGCAGGCAACGAGCCCGAACGCGGTCGCGAAGCCGCCGTCGATTCGCTCGACGAGATAAAGCAGTGCTTCGAAACGCTCGGCACCAAGATGCTCTTCATCACGGCAGGTATGGGCGGCGGTACGGGTACGGGAGCTTCTCCCGTCATCGCCAAGCTCGCGCGCGAGATGGGCATACTTACCGTCGCTATCGTCACCTCTCCGCTGGCATTGGAGGGCGACAAGCGTTACCGTCAGGCCTACAAGGGTATCGACGAGCTGGCGCAGTATGTCGATTCGCTGCTCGTCATCGACAACGAGAATATAGGGAAAATATACGGCAAACTCGCTTTGAAGGATGCGTTCCGCCGTGCCGACGACGTGTTGGCATCCGCCGCGAAGGGTATCGCCGAAATCATAACCATCAAGAGCGATCTGGTCAATGTCGATTTCGCCGATGTCTCGACCGTGATGCGCAACAGCGGCCGTGCCCATATGAGCGTGGCGACGGCCGAGGGCGAAAACCGTGCCTCGGAGGTGGTCGAAAAGTCGCTCAACTCGCCTCTGATGGACAGTAAGTCGATAGCGGGCTCGAAGAGCATATTGCTCAATATTTCGGTCTCGTCGTCCGAAAAACTGCTTTACGACGAGGTGCTTACCATTCTCCAGTGCGTACAGTCGTATGCGAGTACGCAGGACGAGAACGGGGTTCTGCACAATGCCAACATCATTTGGGGTACGAGCGAGAAACCCGAACTGGGCGATGCGCTCGAACTCGTCGTCGTCGCTACAGGTTTCGAGGAGAAGGCCAATCCGAACGTTATGCGCGAAGTGGTGCCGCCCGCACCTCCCGTAATTCCGGTGCAGAAACCTGCGGGTGCCGTCCTCGAACCGCCGCAGCCGAAGCCTGCGGTTCCTGCCGCGGCACCGTTGCAGCGTCCCGTGCAACAGTCGTCGCAGGTGATGCTCGGACGCCGCTCTACGCGTTACGACAATATCGCCGTAATGTTGAACACCCCCGCTTATCAGCGCCGCAACGTCAAGTTCGTGGTCGATATGCCGACGGACGGCGCGCATCGCGAGGTGCTGAAAGACGAGAGCGAATGCAGCGCGCCCAAGGCGAACGAAAATTCGTTGTTCGATTAACGTAACCTGCGGTTCGTGTGGATGCGATAGCGACATATAACGGAATTACTACGGGTGTGGCGGTAGAGATGGCGATTACGCTCGTCCTGTTGGCCGTATCGGCTATGGTGTCGGCGTCGGAAGTGGCATTTTTCTCTTTGTCCCACAATGACATACGCGAAATCAAGCAGCGCAGGTCGTTCGCGAGCGAATCGGTCATTACGCTGCTGTCGAATGTGGATATGCTGTTGGCTACGATACTCGTTGTGAACAATCTCGTCAATATCTGCATAGTCATCCTTACGGCCGACATAATCAGCGAAACCCTGACCTTCTACCGATTCGAGTTCCTGTTCAAGAGCGTTGTCGTCACCTTTATCCTGCTGCTGTTCGGCGAGATCCTGCCGAAGATATTCGCTCAGGGATCCTATCGGCGCGTGGCCTTGATGCTCGCGCAGCCGTTGATAGTCCTGCGTTGGATATTCTACCCGTTCTCGTATATTCTGGTGAAGGTGAGCAGCCGCGTCAGCGAGGTGGCCGGGCACGGCGAGGAGAACATATCTATCGAGGAGCTGGCCGATGCCGTGGATATGACCGGCGGCGCGTCGAGCGAGGAGCAGAAGATGCTGTCGGGCATAGTGACATTCGTAAATACCGAGGTCGAGGAGATTATGCATTCGCGTGTGGACATTACCTGCATAAACCTCACGGCCGATTTCGACGAGGTGAAACGGGTGATAATCGATTCGGGCTTCTCGCGCATACCTGTCTGCGACGAAGACCTCGACAATATCAAAGGCACCTTGTATGTGAAGGATCTGCTGCCCTATATCAAGGAGGGGGCCGATTTCGGCTGGCAGCGGCTGATGCGCAAGGCCTATTTCGTGCCGATGCACAAGAAGATAAACGACCTGCTCGAGGAGTTCCGCTCGCATAAGGTGCATATGGCTATCGTCGTCGATGAGTACGGGGCGACGCAGGGACTGTTGTCGCTCGAGGATATTCTCGAAGAGGTCGTGGGCGAGATTTCCGACGAGAGCGATGCGGACGAGTCGTTCTTTACGCGATTGAACGACCGGACCTATATGTTCGACGGCAAGACGCATATCGTCGATTTCGAACGCGTGCTCGAACTGGACGAGGACGGTTTCTCGGATGTTCAGGGGCGTGCCGAGACTTTGGCGGGGCTGATGCTCGAACTGAACAGGAATTTTCTGAAAAAAGGCGATCAGGTAACGGCGCACGGAATAACTTTTACCGTCGAGGCGCTCGACGGCCGCCGTATCGATAAAATCAAGGTGTTGATAAATGAGTGACGTTCGCATTTTCATCGAACGTCCGCTTCCCGAGCGGCAGCTGTCGGCTTCGGCAAACATGGACGACCTCTCCGCTGCGCGTAAGTTCGGTTCGCCGCGCCGACGTGCGGAGTTCCTTATGTGGCGCCGCATCGTTCGCCGCGAGCTCGGCGAGGATGTCCGCATATCCTATTCGGCTGCGGGGGCTCCCGTGATAGAAAACGGCAATCTGTACATAGGCGTTTCGCACAGCCCCGATTTCGTGGCGGTCATTATCTCCGAACGGCGTTGCGCCGTCGATGCGGAGCGCCTGTCGCGCGATTTCGGCCGCGTTGCCGACAGATATATCGCTCCGTGCGAGCGGCTCCTTTCGGACGATGAACGTCTTGCGGCAGCATTGTGGTGCGCGAAAGAGACGATGTACAAATACTCGGGGCGCCGCGGTCTGAATCTGCTGGAGGATCTGCGTGTCGAAAGCGTGGATTTCGATGCGGGGCGCATCGCGGGACGCATATGCGGCGGCGACCTTGTAGAGATGCGTATGTCGGTCTGCGAAGACAATCTCGTCGTATATATCGGATAGTTTGCCGTTTTCGGCTCGGTTTAGGATGTCCCTGCTCGGCACTGCTCGAATAAATTTGGCATTGCTCTCGCTTATTCGTACATTGGCTTCGCTGAAGATACTCCGTCTCGGAAAAAATGCAAGCAAGCTTGCTTTTTTCTCTCGGCTTATTCGTATCTTTGCACCTGCAAGTCCGCTCTGTCGCTGCCCGCTTCGGCGGGGGGAGGAAAGTCCGAGCAACACAGAGCACCGTCCAAGTTAACGGCTTGACATTCGAGAGGGTGTAGCAGCGTAACAGAGAACGACCGCCCGCAAGGGTAAGGGTGAAAAGGCGGGGTAAGAGCCCACCGCGAAGGTAGCGATACGCTTCGGCAGTACGCCTGACGGGTTGCAAGGCCATGTATACCGACAGTCGAGGGTTGCTCGCCCGTTGTCGGGGGGTAGGCCGCTGGAGGCTGCGGGTGACCGCAGTCGTAGATAAATGACGGAGACTTCGCCTTAGGGCGGAGAACAGAACTCGGCTTACGGGACTTGCAGCAAAAACGGGACATCACGATGTGATGTCCCGTTTTTTACAGGCCGCGGACGGCCGTAAGGATACCGTATCCGAAAAATCTATATGCCCGCCTGCTCCAGCGTCCCCGAAAAATCGAGGTAGAACGGTGTTCCGTCGGGCAGTATGACATCCAGCATAATCTCGAACCCGCCATTGCCGAGCGCTTTTACCGACACGGTGCCGCTTTTCAACGAGCGGTACTGCGAGTAGTAGCAAACGGGATCTTCATAGCTGAAAGCATAGTCGTCGTTATGGTAAATACCGGAAACGTCCACAGGTGCGCCGGTAAAATATTTCGCTATGGCGAAATATACCATCGTCGTCTGCGGTGCGGACGGCAACAGCGGCGAGAAGACGAAATGGTACCCGTAATCGTCCTCGGCATATCGGCCTGTCATAATATCGCACTGTTTCTCTCCGAAAGTATAGCTTCCTATCGGTTCTATAACGACGGTCTCATCCTTGCTGCACGCTGCGACGCATATGGCGCAGAGTACGGTACATAACAGATATTTCAGACGGTTTTTCATATTCGAACTTATTCTACGATATTCACTTCGCCCTCGTATTCACCCTTCAGATTTTCGTAGTTGGTGAATTCGGTCTTCAGTACGTTGCCGACAAGCGATGCCTGTACCGTACCGACCGACCCTTGGGCATTGCTCCATACGTTGGGACCGTATTCGATCGACATAAAGTCGTACACCGAGAATCCGTAACCCTCGTACTCTTCGCCGAGAGGCGGCAGCGTCATCTTGAGAGGCGAATACTCTTTGGCCTCCTCGAACGTGGCACCGCTCATACCCGAGAAATAAAGGGTCCACATCTGTGCCGAAGTCTTCTCGATGAATACCGTGTTGATAGGAACGGTGTTGCCGTTGAACTCGAACGAGTTCGACATCTCTTTCACGGCATCGACCGGAGTGCAGGCACCCGTGAATTCTACCGATACGTTCTTCTGGTTGTCCAGTTTGGCATCGAGGAATACTTCGTATTCGCCCTCGCCGGTTACCTTTATCTTGAGCGAACCCTCGGTGACTGCAAAATAGGATTCATAACCATCCTCGTCGGTATTTTCGTAATCCACAAGGCCGACCATCACATCCTCGTTGCCTTCGAGATCGATAGTCCTGCCCGTAGCGAGCTCCTCATTCATCAGCGTTATGTAGACGTAGTATTTGGCCATTTCCATCATCTCGTCGAAATAATCCACTCCCGACGGTGTGAAATAGAGGAAATGAGCGCGGCTTACCACCGTGACCTCATCCTCCGCCAGTTCTTCTTCCACCATATAGAACGATGCGCGGATGGGTTTCGAAACCTCGTCATAGGAAATGGTATTGTTGTTCACCTCTTCTTCCGCTACGGCTGCTGCACGCATCGAAATCTCGACACCCTCGACGGTCTTCATAGTTACGAATGCTTCGTACTTGTTGCCGTCGTTCTTCACGAGGCATTTGCCTTCGACGATACCCGAATCTTCGGAAGACGTTTCCTGTGCCGCTGCAACATAAATGTCCGTGCCCCACACGGCCATTACCGTGAAGCTCGAAAGCTCGGTCATAAGATCGAACTCTTTGCCGATGAGCGACGGAGAAACCAGTACATATATGTATTTGCCCGTTTCGGAAATCTCGTCGTAGGTGCTCAACCCGCTTTCGGAAGTGGCCGCTACATACACCATACCCGAGAAAGGTGCTGCGACTGCCGAACCGACCGCCGATTTATTACCGCCGATAACGATGGTCTGGGCCTTGAGACTCTCCAATCCCCCCTCGACGGGGCCATTGCCTTTGTTGTCATTGTCGCTGCAAGCGCATAATGCCGTCGCCGCGAGCATCAGGGTCGCGAACGACCGCATCAAGTTCATCTTTTTCATATTCAATCGATTTTAATTGTGGGTTTCTGTTATTTGACGACGGGAACAGGCTCCGCACTCTCCCAAGTGCCGCGGATGCGGTGCGCGGGTTCGTTGCAGTCGAGCAGGTCTATCGTCAGTCGGTGGCCGCCGTCGGGACGTTCGACCTTGATCGATCCGTCGGCAATGCGGGCATATTTCTCGCCCCATTGTCCGCCGACGAATGTCTGGTACCACGAACCCGAAACGGGGTTGAATCTGTCGGGCATTCCCGCCACGATTCTGAACGGGACTATGTCTTCTTTATAGATGCCGCCCGATTCGGACGTTTTCGCCACCGTATAGTCGCCGGCAGGTATGCCGTCGTTCGGGTCGTCGTCCCAGCCCACGAAGAATTCGAGACGCAGTATGCGGCCGTCGCCAGCAGGATATGCCTGGGCAAGGTCTACGGTCGGCTCGGCGAGCATAAGCTCGAACATACGGTACGATCGGTCGCCGAGTACGAAATTGTCGCCCTTGTCGCGCAGACGCGTCTGCGTGAGCGTGGAGAAATCGGTAATATCTTCCGTAAGTGTGGAGTTGGGAACCTTGACTTCCGACTGATCGATGATTTTTGCGGTTCCCTTGTATGAGAATATGCGTTTTTTGTAATCGGTGCCCACTAAAGTTCCCGAGATATCCAATATGCCGTCGGCATATTCTATACGTACGACGCCCTCGCGGAGAAGTATCGCTTCGAACGCCGTCGTCCCCGCAGGAATATCGCCGAAATAGGAGTGGTCGGGCATTTCGATCGTTCCGTCGGGAATGTCGATACTCAATACGGACCCCGGATTGAAAGTCCCTGCCGAGAAATCGCTCGTCGAGGTCGGCTCATGATACCTCCCCGCAAGCAGCGACATATCGGGCTGACCGTCTCGGTTCAGTTCCGTGTTGAGACTTATCTGCATCAGCTGCCCCGCACCTATCGGATTGCCCGTGTCGTCGATGTCCATATCGGTATACAGCTTCATCATCCACAGGTCGGAGGTCTCCGTATAGCCGTCGTCGCCCCTGTAGACGAGTTCGGCATTGGTGAATACCGTCGGTTGCGCAACGGGTTCCTCGTAGTTGCCGCCGCTTACCGTGATTTCGTTCGTGCTGCAAGAGACGAACAATATGGCTGCGGACAGGCAAAATGCGAGCCTTGAAAATCCGTTCATAAGAGAGTTATTAATAAGGTGTAATCCAATGTCACTCGCGACAAATATAATACTATTTTCCCCGTTCGCCAAAATATTCGGCGAGTTTTTATGATTTTTTATAAATTATCATCGGATTGTATGACACGCGATTACGACGTCCGCACGTTAGGCGGGGGTATGCAATGAAATACGCAGCACCCCGATTCGGGATGCTGCGTATGCTGTATTATGACGTACGATGCGGCTCATTCGACGAACACGACCGATGCCGCGTCGTCGTGCTCGGGCAAGGATGCGGGATGAAAATCGGAATATCCCGCCGCGATTACGCACAGGATGCTCCAACCGTCGGGTACGGGCAGCAGCGTACGCAGATACCCTTCGGCCGACTCGCCGTCGGGCTCGCCTTGCAGTCGCGGACGGCCTTCGACGTGCACCCAGCACGAAGCAAGCCCCTCGTCCACGCAGGCGAGTTGCAGCACTGTGGCGGAAATGGCGCTGTTTATGTTCCACATCGGCGAGGCCTCCCTGTCCCCCGCAATGACGAATGCCATCGGTGCGTTTTTCAGGAAAGCCGAACCGTAATCGCGCATCTCGGCCATACGGGCGATCTTTTCACGGTCGGTGACGACCATAATGCGCGTCGAGCGCGAATTGCGCGACGAGGGAGCCGTAAACGCCGCTTCGAGCAGCCGATCGACGACTTCTCGCGGAACGGGACGGTCCGTGAATTTGCGTGTGCTGCGGCGTGCCGCCAGAATCTGCTTCAGTTCCATAACGGTGTGTTTTTTACTTTCCGAATACAAAAATAGTGAAAAAACGGTTATATTTGTAAAAACATTTTCTCCAATGGAAAAAAGACCCACCGTAGCTTTGATCTACGATTTCGACGGGACGCTGTCGCCCGGCAATATGCAGGAGTACGATTTCATCCCCGCTGTCGGCAAGAGCAACAAGGAGTTCTGGACCGAAGCCAATTCGCTGGCGGAAGACCAGGATGCCGACCGCATATTGACATATATGGCCAAGATGATACAGGAGGCCAAGTCGAAAGGGCTGTCGCTACGCCGCGAAGCGTTTCAGGAATCGGGGCGTAAAATCCATCTTTACGACGGTGTGCGCGAGTGGTTCGCCCGCATAAACGAATACGGTGCCGCACGCGGCATCGAGGTGGTGCACTACATCAACTCTTCGGGGCTGAAAGAGATAATCGAGGGAACGGAGATAGCGCACGAGTTCCGCAAGATCTACGCCTGCACGTTCCTTTACGATGTGGACGGCATAGCCTACTGGCCGGGGGTAGCGGTGAACTACACCAACAAGACGCAGTTCATATTCAAGATAAACAAGGGCGTCGAGTCGGTGTTCGACAGCACGCAGGTAAACCGTTTCATCGAGGAGAAAGACCGCCCCGTGCCGTTCCGCAATATGATATACGTCGGCGACGGGACTACCGACATACCGTGTATGCGTTTAGTGAAGAACTTCGGCGGCCACTCCATTGCAGTATACAACCCTATGGAAAAAGGCGCGCGCAAGGAGATGAGCACGCTTATTCGCGACAACCGTGTCAGCCACGTATGTCCGGCCGATTATACCGACGGTTCGGAGATAGACACCGTCGTCAAGACCATAATCGACAAGATTGCGATCGATACGCGCCTCGACCGATTGGGCATAACGCGGTAGCCTCCCGAACGGCGCTTCGAGCGGGGGGGGTGAATTGTGTTATATTTGCGGTCGATAACCGACTGGGAAATTTCGAATTTATGAAGAGACTGTTTTTATCTGCAATTCTGCTCGCGGCGTTTCCCGCCGTTCTGCTCGCACAGGGAACAGAGACCGTGCAGGGAGCGGAAGCGCAGTTCGCGCAGGAGGCTCCGTCGAAGCAGAAGACACGACTCGTGCAGAATGCGACGCCCGTGCAGGGGACTTCGCTCACGCAGGACGCATTGCCTGCGGCAAGAAAGCGGACGCCGTTCGTCAGGCAGCACGAACTGCGGCTGACGGCGGGAGCCTATCCCGTAATTCCGTTTATAAATTGGACTTGCTGCGGGGAAGACTATTTTTACGATATGAATTACGACAGCACTTATCGCGGGGCGGAATATACGTGCGGTGCGTGGTCGCTGTCGTACGACTACCGTTTCAAAAAGTGGTTCGATCTGGGGTTGGTATTCTCCTACTACGGAATATACAGCAAATCGTACGATGCCGACAACGGAGCGTTCGTCGCACGCAACCGTGCACATTATCTTACCGTTATGCCTATGGTGCGTTTTACGTGGCTCAACAGGGAGTGGGTGCGTATGTACTCTTCGGTCGGATTGGGTGCGACATTCGGTTTCGGACGGAGGGATTACGACAACGGTCCCTTCGACGACTCGATTTTCGCCTTTCAGCTTACACCGATAGGCATTGCCGTCGGCCGCTCGTTCTTCGGTTTCGCCGAAGTCGGCGTAGGTGCGCAGGGTGCGTTGATGATAGGTGTAGGTTACAAGTTCAAACCCAAAAACGGGAGCTTAAGATGAGACGTTTGATAATGATATTGGCTGCGGCCGTCGCATTGACGGGCTGCAAAATAGAGGAAGCCGAGTCGTACGAACCCACACGCAGAGGCTACTTTATGTTTCGGGATGCCGAGGAAGAGCTTGTCGGCATTATGGACGATGTTATCCGCGTGTTCTTCTTCGATCTCTACTACTCGGCTACGGAGGAGGAGAAGGAGAATATCCATAATCGCTATTTCTATACGTCCCGCATATACAGCAAGGGCGACGAGTGGCACATCGTCGATATAAACCGCGAGATGATAATCTGCACGGGCGGAAAGTCGCTCCACGAGGAAGGAACGACATGGCGGTATCGCTATGCGGATACGCACTATTCGAACGAGAGCGATATGCCGTCACTGACGAGCCGTGCGAAGGATGGTACGGAAGAGATGCTTTACGATTTCGCGTTGCCGTACGGCCGCGGCCTGCTGGAATTCGCCCCTCGCCATATGAGCCAGAACCTGTCCGACGGAACGGTACGCTATTGGGTGGAAACGACTGTCTCGGGTATCGGCGAATTCGTCTGCGAGCACCGTTATTATCGAGAGGACACCTTAAGCTGCGAGATAACCGAGCCGTTGTCATACAATTCGTGGCACAGGAGTTTCAGAGACGGGATAATGAAACTCACGGCTTACGTCGGAGAGGAAAAACGCGAAGCCGAAGCGAAGTACATTATGCAGAACAACAATAGGATGGCCGTACTGATTAAATACAACGGGTTATTCCAAACTTATTATTAGTATCGATGGAGATAATTTTCGCAACCAACAATGCCCACAAGTTAAACGAAGTGCAGGCCGTATTGGGCGACGGCTTCCGTCTGCTTACGCCGCGCGAGTGCGGCATTATGGAGGATATTCCCGAGACGCAGGCTACGCTCGAAGGCAATGCGCTGCAAAAGGCGCGTTACCTGTATGAACACACGGGTCGCGACTGCTTCGCCGACGATACGGGGCTCGAAGTGGCGGCACTCGGCGGAGCCCCGGGGGTGCATTCGGCACGGTATGCCACCGACGGGCACGATTTCGCGGCCAACAACCGTCTGCTGCTGAAAAATATGGAGGGTGTCGCCGACCGCCGCGCCCGCTTTCGCACGGTCGTAGCTTTGATACTCGACAATAAAGAGTATCTTTTCGAGGGCATTGTCGAGGGGCGCATCGCCGAGGCGGAGAGCGGTGCCGAAGGATTCGGCTACGACCCTCTGTTCGTTCCCGACGGGTTCGACCGTACGTTCGCCGAGATGTCCGCGGAGGAGAAAAATGCCGTTTCGCATCGCGGCCGCGCCGTCCGCAAACTCGCAGAATTCCTGCACTCGATTTCCTGATCCGCATACGCCCGCAACGTCGAGAACCTTTTCGAGCGGCAGGTTGTGACCCTCGGCGACGTTGCCGCAGAGTCGCAGGTTCGGCTTTGCAGCCCCGTTTGCAACCCCGTCAAAAAACAAGTCCCGCCGAAAGCGGGACTTCTGCTATCTGTATTCGTGGCTTATCAGCGTCATAAACTCCTCGCGCGTTCGCGGGTCGGATAGGAAGATACCCGTAAATGCCGATGTCGTGGTGGCCGAGCTCTGCTTCTCCACGCCGCGCATCTGCATACACATATGGCTCGCCTCGATAACGACCGCCACACCCATAGGGTTCAGCGCCTCCTGTATGCAGTCGCGTATCTGCACCGTAAGCCGCTCCTGCACCTGCAACCGCCGCGCGAAACACTCGACCACGCGGGCGATTTTCGACAGCCCCGTGATACGCCCGTTGGGGATGTAGGCCACGTGCGCTTTGCCGTAGAACGGCAGCAGATGGTGCTCGCACACCGAGTACAGCTCTATATCCTTGACGAGCACCATTTGTTTGTACTCCTCCCTGAATATCGCCGAGCGTATTATCTCTATCGGGTCTTCGGCATAGCCCTTGGTTATGAACGACATAGCTTTCGCCACGCGCTCGGGCGTCTTCAGAAGCCCTTCGCGTTCGGGGTCTTCGCCCAACAGCCGCAATATCTCGCGGTAGTGCTCTTTCAGCTTCTCTATGGTCTCGGGGACATATATGTCCTCGCGCTTGTAGTTCCTCTCCATATCACTGTTTAGTAACGGGCTTTATGTCCTTTATGCGCAGCTGCGTCGAAACCGTTCCGCGATAGTGGTTCTCGACTATCTGATAACATACGTCTATCGGTTTGCCAGCACGTATCCATTGATAGTGGGTCGGCTGCTGGAACGCTATCGTCTGAACGGTCGTATTGGGTTTCTCGCGCTGCACCAGATCCATACGCAGATGTTCGAGATCGGCGCCCACGAGCTTCGCATCGCCGTGATTGCTTACCGAGTAGCTCGCGAATACGGGAGCCGCATTCCCCGGTCCGAACGGCTGGAAACGGTTGAGCTGACGGCTGAAGTCGGGAGTGATGTCCGAGAACAGCAGCTTGCTGTCGATGTCTACCTGAGGCACGAGCGTCTGCGGGTCGATATTCTGTTCTACGTAGTCGTTGAAACGGCGCGTGAACTCCTCGACATTCTCGGGACGCATCGTAAGCCCCGCGGCATACATATGGCCGCCGAAGTTTTCGAGCAAGTCCGAGCACGACTCGACCGCCTGATAGAGGTCGAAGCCGGGGATGGAGCGTGCCGAACCCGTAACCAATCCGTTGCTCATCGTCAGCACGACGGTCGGACGGTAGTAAGTCTCTATCAGACGCGACGCGACGATGCCGACGATGCCCTTCATCCATTTGGGGTTGTAGACCACCGTGCTCTTGCGTCTCTTGAGTTCGGGATTGCTCTCGATGAGTTTGTGCGCTTCGAGAGTTACGCTGCGGTCGATATTCTTGCGGTCCTGATTGAACGAGTCGATGACGTTGCCGAACTCGCGCGCCGATTTGGCGTTGCCCTCCACGAGCAGTTCGACGGCGGCATACCCGCCCGACGGTGCGGCATTTTCATCGTTTTCGTCCATACGCATACGCCCCGCCGCATTGATGCGGGGGCCTATCTTGAATACGATGTCGTCGATGGAAATGGTGTGCGTGTCGAGCCCGCAGATGCGGATTATCGACGACAGACCTTCCGACGGCGTGCGGTTGAGCTGCTCCAATCCGAAATGTGCCAGTATGCGGTTCTCATCGACCAAAGGGACGATGTCCGACGCTATGCTGACTACCAGCAGGTCCAGAAGATCGGCGATGCGCTCGAACGGAATACCGTTCTTCAGAGCATATGCCTGTACGAGTTTGAAGCCGACGCCGCAGCCCGACAGTTCGTCGAACGGATATGTGCAATCGACGCGTTTCGGGTCGAGGACGGCTACCGCCTGCGGAATTTCGTCGGCGGGGAGATGATGGTCGCAGATGATGAAATCGACACCCTTCTGCTTCGCATAGACTACTTTTTCTGTGGCTTTGATGCCGCAGTCCAAAGTAATGACCAGACCGACCCCTTTGCGGGCGGCGTAGTCGATACCCTTCAGCGATATGCCGTAACCTTCGGTATATCGGTCGGGGATGTAGAACAGCAGATTTTTGTGGCCTATGCGGCGCAGGAACTTGTAGACCAGCGCCACGGCCGTAGTCCCGTCCACGTCGTAGTCGCCGTAGACCATAATCTTCTCTCCCGAACGTACGGCCTGCTCTACGCGTGCCACCGCCTTGTCCATATCCTTCATCAGGAACGGATCGTGCAAGTCCGCCAGCGAGGGATTGAAGAACTTATCCGCTTTTTCTACCGTGTCTATGCCTCTTTGTACCAGCAGGTTCGCCAAAACGGGGGAGAGACCGAGCGCGGCGGACAGCTTCTCCGCCGCACGGACATCGCCCTGCGGTTTGACGACCCATCTTTTGTCTATGGGCATAATCTTCAGTTTTTATATATTTTAACATTCAAATTTTCGCTTAAGTGCTCGGTCAGTTTCCGTTTTACCTCTTCGATGTCGGGCGCGTAACCGAGCTCGCGCGCCATCGATGTCGCCCCCTTGTCGGTAAACCCGCAGGGGTTTATTATGTCGAACCTTTTAAGGTCGGTCGAGACGTTCAGCGCGAAGCCGTGCATAGTAATAAAACGCGAAGCCCGCACTCCTATTGCGCATATCTTCCGCAACCGTCCGCAACCATCTGTTGCCGCTGTCCATCGTCGTAACCGTCCTCCGTTGTTGCCGTTGCCGCCGTTCGGCTGCGTGAAATCCATCCCGTTTAGGTTCGTTCCCGCGAACGTTTCATCTTCGGGAGCCGTCCCCGAAAAATCCGCCCCTTCGCCGAGCCAGACTCCCGAAGCACCGCCGAGACGCCCCGCGCGTATGCCGTATTCGGCAACCGTATCGATAACGCTCTGTTCGAGCGCCGCGATATATTCGCGCAGCCCTATGCCTATGCGTTCGAGGTCGAGTATCGGGTAGCCGACTATCTGCCCTTCACCGTGAAAGGTTATGTCCCCGCCGCGGTCGATACGGTAAAACTCCGCGCCCGAAGCGCGCAAACGCTCCTCGCCGACTAACAGATTGCCTATCTTGCCGTGCTTGCCGAGCGTATAGACCGGCGGATGCTCGACCAGAAAGAGCGTCCCCGCCCTCTCGTCGTCGCACAAACCCGACTTCTCGCCGTACGATCCTGCTTTTCCGTCGTCGCACAAACCCGACTGCGGCTCCGCGACCTCCGTCCGTGCCGTGCGGCAACTATCGTCCCGTCGGCTGTCGGAGAGCGAACCGGCGGAGTGCCCGTCGGCCGTCCCGCAGCTTTTGGCCGCCGTCATCGCATCGAACTCAGCACGTTGCAAATCCCAGCACTGCCCGTAGTCCATACGGCCCAAGTCTCTGTACTCGACTTTCAATGTCAAAAATTTTTACGGAAGGAACCCGACGGCTTTTCCCTTACCGCGGGTCCGCATCTCCCGATGGTCTTACCTCTTCATCCGCACGCTTTCCAAAGCCTGCTCGGCCATATACGACGACCGCACCAAGGGTGCGCTCGCGCAATAGGCGAAGCCTGCCTCCGAAGCCTGCCGTCGGTACTGCTCGAACTTCTCGGGAGTGATGTATTCCGCAACGGGATAGTGCTCCAGAGTAGGCCGCAGGTACTGACCCAAAGTTACGATCTCCACGCCCGCTTCGCGCAGGTCGTGCAAGGCTCGCAAAACTTCGTCATCGCTCTCGCCCAGACCGACCATAAGGCCGCTTTTGGTTACGGCGCCGTGCCCGCTGAGATACTTCAGCGTGGCCAGACTCGTACGATACTTCGCTTTCGAACGCACGAGGGGCGTCAGTCTTTCGACGGTTTCGATGTTGTGCCCGATAATGTCGGGCTCCGATGCCAGAACGACGTCCAATAATTCGGGTCGGGCATCGAGATCGGGAATAAGGAGCTCAATGGTTGCGTTTCGGTTTTTCGCTTTCACGGCACGGACGGTCTCCGCCCAATGTGCCGCACCTCCGTCGGGGAGGTCGTCGCGAGTAACGGATGTTACCACAACGTGCCGAAGTCCCATCAACGCCACGCTCTCCGCTATTTTCTGCGGCTCGTCGGCGTCGGGTTGCGACGGGCGTCCTGATTTGGTCGCACAGAAGCGGCAACTTCTCGTGCAAACGTCCCCCAGTATCATAAACGTGGCCGTACGTCTACTCCAGCACTCCGACTTGTTCGGGCACATTCCGCTGCTGCAAATAGTATGCAGCGAGTGCCTTTTTACGATTCGATCGACCTCTGCGAACGCGGGGGTCTCGTGGAGCTTGATTTTAAGCCACTCGGGTTTTTTCAGTACGTTTACCTCGTCATACAACTTCGGCATTTTAAGTTCATTATTTTCCAATTGGCACAAATATAGCGGAATTTTTTATCATCTCCAAAAAAATGCCCGACCCCGAGGGCCGCAACATTCGGCCGTGCGGTCGGAGACTTTCGGTCAGAACAACTCCAACTGCCCTATTTCGTGGTTGAACGTAAGGCGGTGATAGGGCGACAATCCGTATTTGCGTACGGCCAGACGGTGCTCGCGCGTAGGATAGCCCTTGTTTTGCGCCCAGCCGTACATAGGGTACTCCTCGGCTATGCGCATCATATACTCATCCCGATGCGTCTTGGCCAGAACGGATGCCGCCGCGATATCCGCATATTTGGCGTCGCCCTTGACTATGCACTTATACGGCAGTTCGAGGGTCGTACGGAAACGGTTGCCGTCTATGGCGAGGAACTGCGGCTGCGGCTGCAAACGCCCGACAGCCAGCGTCATACCTTCGAACGAGGCATTGAGGATGTTGATTTCGTCGATACGCGCCGCCGAAATCTCCTGCACGGCCCACGCCACCGCCTCGCGCTCGATAACGTCGCGCAATATATTGCGGTTACGCTCCGTCATCTGCTTCGAATCATTGAGCAGCGGGTGGCTGAAATCGCGCGGAAGAATCACCGCCGCGGCAAAGACGCTGCCCGCCAGACAGCCGCGCCCCGCTTCGTCGCAACCCGCTTCGAGCAGGTCGGTACAGAAAGAGTTCTCCAACATATCAGGTCCGTATTTTCGCTTTTCGGCAGATTTGCACTCCGCCGATGACAAAGTTACGTAAAAATAGATAACTTTGTACTATGTATTCCGTTGTCAGACAAACACCAGTTGCAACACTGCTTACGCTCATAGCAGTCACGGCCGCCGCATTCACGCGTTTTTCGTTGGGGCTGTTCGACGACGAGTGCATCGGCGGGACAGCAGCGCCCTTAGCGGTATTCGTCGATGCCTGGCAGGCTTCGCACAGGGAACTCGGGACCGTCTTTTCGGCGATATTGACCGTATTTACGGGTATGATCGTAGGGCGTATGGGCGCAAAATTCGGAATATACTCCACGCATTGCATATTCTCGGTTGCTCTGTACGGATTCGCGGCCTGCGGAATATTCATCTCCGAGAACAGCCTTTCCGCCGCCATTGCCGCAATGTTCGCAGCCGCGGCAATGCGACATCTGTGCGGGGGCTATCTTCGGGGGCAGAACCTGACGGCAATGCTCTACGCCGGACTGTATACCGGCATAGTGCCTATGTTCTGCGCAGCGGGCGTCATCTATGTCATCACGACATCCATAGCCGTATTTATGTTCGCCCTGTCGGTCCGCGAGATAATCACGCTGTTCGCCGGCATCGCATTCATCCCGCTGACGGTGTGTTACGTCACGTGGATGCTCGGCGGCGACTTCCTCGCCCCACTGCACGGGTTGCTGGATGCGCTGATCGTACCTTCGGGATATACCGTTTGGGGATCCGATTCATTTGCGGCGCTCGTTATGGTCGGACTGCTGTCATTCGTGCTGTTCTGTTCCGTCGCGCTGTTTTTCGGGAACAGATACGCCGTAGCCACCAAATCGCGGCGGATACTTATATATATTATAATAACCTGTATACTATCCGTATGTATGCTCCTGCTGCCATCAGCGACCGTCGCAACATTCACCCTCATAGCCGTACCGGCATCGCTCATTATGCCCGTAATGTTCCTGAAAATCGATGACGCGGCCGCCCTGCTGCTATATCTTATAATCGTTGCGGCATTCGTCCTGCATCTGTTTGTAATATAATCCGACATATTCTATTGTGACCTCTTAATAGCTTATACGGTATTTTCTTGAAAATATACAATAAAATATTGTATACTCTGACGATTTTTATTATACTTTTGTTGTAAAGAGGTCAGATGACCGAGACGTAAGGTCATCTATCATCCCTCGATAACTAAACAATACTGTTATGGGAAAATTAACGAACAGCCAGCAGCCTCAACCGAAAATCGTAAAATACGTGGAGGCTTCGCATTCGGGCATCGAGTCCGTTGTTTTGTCGCGCTATGCCATAGGCTACGTCCTGCACGGCACGAAGTACGTTTACTATGGCGACAAGCGTTATCGCATCTCGCAAGGCGATGTTTTTTATATGGGTGTCGGACACCACTATGTAGAGAACATCGCCGAAGACGACTCTCTCTTCGAGCAGATCCTCGTCTACTACACTCCCGCAGAACTCCAGCGTATTCTGTCCCATCTGAACATCAATTACGGGGTTCATATCTCGAACGGGCATTCGTGCGACTGGTGCAGGTCCCACGCCCACGTCTCTATGGCGGCACGCAACAGTCTGAAAAGCTTTTTCCGCAACTGCAACAACTATCTTCGCGACGAACTGTTCTGCAACAACGACATCGCCGAGGATATCAAGATGACCGAACTGGTCTATCTTATCGTTTCGGGCGAAGACTGTTGCCTGAAAAGCAAGCTGCTGAATAACGTCGATGTCGCTCGCGAGACGTTCGAGCAGATAGTTTACGACCATATCTTCAAGGACATATCCATCGAAGAGTTGTCGTGCATCTGCAACCGTTCGCTTACCTCGTTCAAAAAGGAGTTCAAGCGCCAGTTCGTTATGCCGCCGCACAAGTGGTACATACGCCAGCGGCTGATGCACTCGCGGCTACTGCTGATTTCGACATCGAAGTCGGTTTCAGAAATCGGCAACGAATGCGCCTTTCCCAATACGTCGCATTTCATCAAACTCTTCAAAAAAGAGTACGATCTGACGCCTGCACTCTATCGCAGCCGCTATCAGACGAACAGGGAACAGACCGAAGCGGAAGTGCCCGACGACCGACAAAGGCCCGTGAAAATGGCGGTGGGAGAAGATTGAGGCCGAGTTTTTTAATAAATTTACAAACGTTTTTATTATTAAAAATTTTTAATTACAAAATAATCCCATTTTTTCGATTTTTATGAAAATTAAGTCGTATAAAATTTGTTCTTAATAAAAAAACGACTATTTTTGTATTACTAAATATGGGGTTCTCCCAATTTCTCATTAACCTAACTAACCTAACCGGGGTTTAATCGTCGCCAGATGATCTAAACCCCTTTCTGTTTAATCGGGCATTACGATGTTGCGCATTGGAGTCGCAACCGCATTGGAGCCGCCACCGCATTTACGATAAAGCCGTGGGGTGGACAGATTGTCCACCCCACGACCCGTTTCATAAATTTTGGCCCCTCGGTCAGAAATCGTAGCCTACGATCTGCGAAGAATACGAGCTCCACCACGAAGCACTCTTGTATTTGTCTACCGATGCTCGGGGAACATATATTTTAAGGTTCGATGGAGTTCCATCAAAACTTTCACCTCCTAAACTCGGCGGATTCTGAGGCCTGCAATAAACAGTTGTCAGACTGCTGCAATACCAGAATACATAAGATCCTATCTCAGTCACACTGTCGGGAATGGTAATGCTTGTCAGACTGCTGCAAAAATTAAATGCGATATCTTTGATTGACGTTACAGGTTCATCGAATATCAATATTCCTTTTCCGTTGTCATATAAATGTTCGATTATATTTGCATTGAAATAAGGTCCCTCATTGCCAAAAGACAGCGGCTTATTATCATCGGTGGTATAAATTATCTTGCAGTTTTTATCAAGTTGTGCTACCGTCGTCTGTGTTACGGTAATTTTGCGCGATACTTTATGCTCCGCATTTGTCAGAATTATTTCGCCCTGACGGCTTTTTTCGGAAAGAGACCGCTGTATTTCGACCGACAGTGTCGATTTCCCCGCTTGTCCGTTTGCGGGCGACAAGGCAATCCAGTCAGCCATGGTCGAAGCCTCCCATGGGATACTCGAATCGACCTCTATCGAAAACGTACCGCCACTGTATGTAACGTCGAGTTTCGCATCGCAATCGATACGGGGAATTATTCCCGACTGACGGACTGCAATTTTGTCCGACACGCCAAGTTCTTCGTTGAAAATCGTTACGGCAGCCTGCCGTGCGGTAAACGTAGGATTGGGCGCGACCGTTACGGTCACGGTATTCTTGCCCGCCTCGACATATTGCGGCGAGAAGGTCACCCAGCTCTCGCCGCACGATAGCGTGCAGTCGCACCGAGTGTTTACGGTTATGTTTTTCTCGCCGCCTTCGGCCGTGAAGTCCACGGCATTTTTCGAAAGGCCGAACGGGTCGGTTTCGAGATGCTCGGTACAGCCGGCAAGCAGGCATAATGCGGCCGACAGCAGGTAAAAGATATGTTTTTTCATAGCTTGTGCGTTTTAGAATGTGAAACCGATGTGGGCGTCGATGCCGTATTGGAATTCGGATTTTACGGAGGCCGTCGTACCGCCGTAGCTGTCGAGCACAGGCATAGTGTGTCCCGCGAAACCTGCGGTTATGTAGATGCTACCCTTGGGCGAGGTGCGGACATTGATGCCTATCTGCGGATTGACGAGCAGGCCGCATGTGTTGTACCTGACATCTCCTGCCGGCAACCCTAACGACCGTTTGGTCGAAAAACGTCCGCCGAGCGACAGTGCGAAGAACGGCGTAACGCGACTTTTGAAGAAATATGCGCGGAAGTGCACATAGAGCGGGATATTCACCGTATTGAGTTTCATCGCGGCATTGTCGTCGAGGTCGGTCGCAGGGCTGTTAAGCCTGAAATCGAGACCCGTGCCTGCGCCGAGGAAAAACATACCGTTGAAACGCATACCGCCTATATAGTTGAGCGAGAACATATCGTTGCCCGTTATGCTCATCTGGGTATTGTAGCTCGCATCGATCGACTGCTGGTATCCGCGGGCGACAGCGGGCAATTTGCTCTTGGTGACGATGAGCGACGAACTTTGCACGAGCTGCGCATAGCCCGCGAACGACATAGCGGCGAGCAGCAGAGTAAAGACAAGTTTTTTCATAGCGTTTATTTTTCGAGGGTTATGCGCGTCTGTCCTTTGGGATTTTGCAGTATGTCGTCGTTGCTGTCTCCCGCGACGTTCTTCGCCTGCCCGACGAGCGAAATGTCTTCCGAGGTGGCGTTGCGGAAGTTGGTATACTTGGCAGGATAGCCCGATATGGTGATTTCGAGCCGTCCCTGCGCATTGGTTATCACATCGACCGTGGCGCCGACGATGGCATCGGCCTTGTATTTACGTGCGGCACGGCTGAGCGCCACTTTCTTGAACTCGGGGATGAACGACACGATGGAGCCGGTGACGGCGTAGTTGGCGAATGCTTCGGTCTCGGTGTAGTAGATTTTGTCGTCGATGATCTTCATATCGGCAATCATAGGGGTGATCATCACGGCCTGTTCGGGTTCGAGATTGCGGGCCGACGACTCCTGATACTCGACCTTGTCGGTACGCTGCTGTGCCGCCGCACTTATCGTGACGATAACGGCAACCGGAATGAAAAGCAGTTTTTTCATATTGAAAACGGTTTTTACCTTGCCGTCCGCACCTCGACAGCGGTTCTTGTCAGGGAACGGAAAGCGTGGTGCCGAAAACTCATTTTAGCTGAACAGGTCGTAGGAAACCGAGAGAATAAAATAAGTAACAGCCCCACGCCTGTCTCCATGATATGAAGATGTGACGCGGCAAGATGTCGGCATTTCTCTTCTCAATCGAATTTCCTACGTTCGTTCAGCGAGAATAAGCTACACTTTCCGTGTTTGATATGTTACCGCAAAGGTAAAATATTTGCAGGAAAATGCAAAGACATCCTGCCTTTTTCGGGGGCTGTTATGTCGGATTTACAGTGCAAAGGTGCTGAAAATAAATATATTTTCCAACAGCGGGACGTCCGGCTGCAAAAAATTGTTTATACTACCTTCGGCATATCGGCGATTCGACGGAACCCGCAAGGCGGCACGCGGCAGGTGCGGCACGCGTCCGATGCAAAGCCCCTTCACCGTCTCCCCGGCCGTCGAAAAAGGAAAGGTCGTTGAAATAAACAAGGCATAAAGTTGTATATAGTTGCCGAAATTTCTATATTTGTAACCGTAATCGGTTCCTGCCGTCCCGTGCGGACGCGAGGATTAAAAGGGAACTCCGTGAAAATCGGAGGCTATCCCCGTAGCCGTAAGTTCCTCTCTTTGTTCGGACATTCTCTGCCACTGATCGGCAATGATCGGGAAGGCGTCCGAACGGGAACGAGCCGGAAGACCTGCCGAATGCATTTGCCGTTTTCGAGGCTTTCGGGTCGAAGAGCACGAAATACGGAAGAGAAATCAGTTATACAGCAAGGCTTGCCTTCAGGCAACCGTCGTCTCCCGCCAACGGGAGAGCGGTATGGCGTCATAGTCGCCGAAACGGAGGATGGCAGGCTTTATACGGAGAAGGACTGAATTACAAACCGTACGAATATGATACAGACAGTTCTGAAACGCGACGGACGTGTCGTCGGTTTCAACAGGGAGAAGATTATGGCCGCCATACGCAAGGCGATGCTTACGACCGAGCGGGGCGAGGATGAAACGCTCATAATGCGCATAACGGACCGCATAGAGTTGGGCGGTGCCGAGCAGATGAGTGTCGAACAGATACAGGATATGATCGAAATGGAGCTTATGCAAAGCCCCCGCAAAGAGGTCGCCAAGCAGTACATAGCCTATCGCAACCGCCGCAGCATAGCCCGCAAGGCCAAGACCCGCGATATGTTCCTCGAAATCATCGAAGCCAAGAACAACGACATCACCCGCGAGAATGCCAATATGAACGCCGATACGCCTGCGGGTATGATGATGAAGTTCGCCAGCGAGACGACCAAACCCTTCGTGGACGACTATCTGCTCGCACCCGAAGTGCTCGACGCCGTGCGCGGAAACTATCTGCACATCCACGACAAGGACTACTACCCCACCAAGAGCCTCACCTGCGTACAGCATCCGCTGGACAAGATACTCAAGTACGGCTTCACGGCAGGGCACGGCGAGTCGCGTCCCGCGAAGCGCATAGAGACGGCGAGCATTCTCGGCTGTATCTCTATGGAGACGGCACAGAACGAGATGCACGGCGGGCAGGCGATACCCGCGTTCGATTTCTACCTCGCCCCGTTCGTCCGCAACAGTTTCATCGAGGAGGTGAAGACGCTCGAAAATCTCAACGATGCCGACTATTCGCATATCTACGACTGCGAAATCGACGACTATCTGACACGCCCGCTCGACGGTCTTAAGGGCGACGAGCGTATACGCCAGCACGCGATAAACCGCACCGTCGGCCGCGTACACCAGTCTATGGAGGCGTTCATCCACAATATGAATACTATCCATTCACGCGGCGGCAATCAGGTGGTTTTCAGTTCGATAAACTACGGCACCGACACCTCCGCCGAAGGGCGTTGCATAATTCGGGAGTTGCTTACGAGCACCTACGAGGGTGTCGGCAACGGTGCGACGGCCATATTCCCGATACAGATATGGAAGAAGAAACGCGGCGTAAGCTATCTGCCCGAAGACCGCAATTACGACCTCTACAAATATGCCTGCAAGGTTACGGCACGGCGCTTTTTCCCGAATTTCGTGAACCTCGACGCCCCGTTCAACCACCACGAGAAGTGGCGTGTCGACGACCCCGAACGCTATCTCTACGAGGTGGCGACTATGGGATGCCGCACGCGCGTATTCGAAAACCGCTTCGGCGAGAAGACCTCCGTAGGGCGCGGCAACATCTCGTTTACGACGATAAATATCGTGCGGTTGGCCATCGAGTGTATGGAGATTGCGGACGAAACGGCGCGTATCGAACGTTTCTTCGAGCGGCTCGACGCGATACTCGAAACGGCCGCCAAACAGCTGTGCGACCGCTACGACTTCCAGAAAACGGCACTCGCCAAGCAGTTCCCGCTGCTGATGTCGATGCTGTGGAACGGCAGCGAAAATCTCAAGCCGAACGACACCATAGAGAGCGTCATAAACCAAGGCACGCTCGGCATCGGTTTTATCGGTCTTGCCGAATGTCTCATAGCGCTGACGGGCAAGCATCACGGCGAAAGCGACGAAGCGCAGCGGTTGGGCTTGCGCATAGTAACCTTTATGCGCGACCGTGCCGTCGAGTTCTCGGAGCGTTACGGCCATAACTTCAGCGTTCTGGCGACGCCCGCCGAAGGTCTGTCTGGCAAGTTCACGGGGCGCGACCGCAAGGATTTCGGCATAATCGCCGGAGTGACGGACAAAGATTACTACACCAATTCCAACCACGTGCCCGTATACTACAAATGCAGTCCGAAGCACAAGGCCGAGGTGGAGGCGCCCTATCACGACCTCACGCGCGGCGGGCACATATTCTATGTCGAAATCGACGGCGATGCCACGCATAATCCGCAGGCGGTTATGGATATAGTGGATCTGATGGACAAATACGGCATAGGATACGGTTCTGTCAATCACAACCGCAACCGCTGTATGAACTGCGGTTACGAGGATGCGTCCGACAATCTCGAACGCTGCCCGCATTGCGGCAGCGAAAACATAGACCGCCTGCAACGCATCACGGGCTACTTGGTCGGCACGACCGACCGCTGGAACCGCGCCAAGCTCGCCGAGTTGAACGACCGCGTAGTACACAAATAGATGATTTCCGACGATTTGCTGTATGTCCTCGACATAGTCGAGGGTACGTCGGTGGACGGTACGGGTCTGCGTACGTCGATATATTTCGCTGGGTGCGAGAACCGCTGCGAGGGGTGTCACAATCCCTCGTCGTGGCTCGTCGAAAACGGGCGCGGAATGAGCGCGGAAGAACTCTTCGACATCATCGTCGCGGCCGATATGAACGTTACGTTCAGCGGCGGCGACCCGATGTTGCGCCCCGAAGCGATAACGCGGCTCGCACGGCGCATCAAGGCCGAAACCGACAAGACGATATGGTGCTATACGGGCTACACGTTCGAAGATATTCTGCGGCATCCGCAACGCCGCGCTCTGCTCGAAACCGTAGACGTATTGGTCGATGGACGTTTTATGCTTGCCGAGCGCGATACGTCGCTGCGCTTTCGCGGCAGCCGCAACCAGCGCATAATAGATGTTGCGCGTTCATTGGCCGCGGGACGTGTCGAGGTGTTCGACGATAATATTCGGTAACTATATAATACTTAATGATTTCCACGCCGCATGTACCGTTGTCGGTGCGCTGGCTTGAGACCGTTATTCTTTCGACGTCGAGGACGGTGAGGTTTCGTAAAACTCGATGGGCAGACCGTCGGGATCGGCGAAAAACGTAAAACGGCATCCCGTGTATCCGTCCGTGCGTATTGCTTCGCACTCTATGCCGTGCGCCGCGATCTCCCCGACAGCCGTATCGATGTCCTCCACCGCGAATGCCAGATGCCGCAACCCTGCGGCTTCGGGACGGGACAGCCTTTCGGGCGGATTCGGGAACGAGAACAGTTCGATAACATATTCGCCGTTCAGTGCCAGATCGGCCTTGTATGAGTCTCGGTCGCTGCGATAATGCTCGGCGATGAGTTGCAGCCCGAGCACTTCGGTGTAGAATCTCAATGACCGCCTGTAATCCGAGCAGATTATGGCCGTGTGATGCACTTTGCTGATTTTCATACCATTCAATGTTTCATACCGTTGCACTTCTCGGATATTGCAGCGGATAGGATGTGCGCATACGGTTTCGGATGCCCATAGCCTTTGCGCCGACGTATACGACCGAACTTGCGGACATATGCGCATACGGCTCCAAATACCGTAACCGTATATGTCATTCCTCGACGGTTACGCTTACTCGTCCGACCTTGCCGCCCAGCGGCGGTGCTATCTTAGCAACCGTGCAGCGTACGCGCCGCACAGCCGGAAACTCACACTTCACCGCCTCGATGATGTTCGCGGCTACGCGCTCTATCGTATGTTGCCTGACGGCCATCTGCCGTGCAACGGTTCGATATACCGAAAGATAATTTACGGCACGCGCGACATCGTCCGTCGCGGCGACATCGCCCCATTCGGTCGTCAGCACCATATCGACGCAAAAACGGTTGCCGACCTGCCGTTCCAGATCGTAGCAACCGTGATATGCGTAAAACTCCATTTCGGAGAGACGGATTTCGTAATCCATAATCGAAATTACTCTACCGTTACCAGATAATAATTCTTCTTTCCGCGCTGCACGAGCAGGTATTTGCCTGCGATGAGATCGCCTTCGACAACCGTCCGCATCGGGTCGGCTACCTTCTCCTTGTCGAGCGATACTCCGCCGCCCTGAACCATCTTGCGGCATTCGCCTTTCGAAGGGAATATCTGCGTCTTCTCGGCACAGAGGTCTACGAACGTGCATCCCAAGTCGGCACGTGCGATTTTGAACTGCGGCACCCCTTCGAATACCTGCAACAGGGTCTGTTCGTCCAATCGGCGCAGGGCGTCGGATGTCGCACCGCCGAAGAGGATTTGCGACGCTTCGACCGCTTTTTCGTACTCTTCGGCCGAATGTATCATCGTCGTAATCTCCTTTGCCAATGCCTTTTGCAGTACGCGCAGGTGCGGAGCTGCATCGTGCTCGGCAATCAGCGTTTCGATGGTCTCGCGGTCGAGCAGCGTGAAAATCTTGATATACCGTTTGGCATCTTCGTCGCTTACGTTGAGCCAGAATTGGTAGAACTTGTAGGGCGAAGTGTAGCGCGCATCCAGCCATACGTTGCCGCTCTCGGTCTTGCCGAATTTCGTGCCGTCGGCTTTGGTGATGAGCGGGCAGGTTATGGCGTAAGCCTCTTTGTCGAGCTTGCGGCGTATCAGCTCCGTACCCGTGGTTATGTTGCCCCACTGGTCCGAGCCGCCCAACTGCACCTTGCAGCCGTACTCCTGATAGAGGTGCAGGAAATCATTGCCCTGCAACAGCTGGTAGGTGAATTCGGTGAACGACATTCCGTCGCCCTCGCCGTTGAAACGCTTCTTTACGGAGTCTTTGGCCATCATATAATTGACGGTTATCAACTTGCCTATTTCGCGGGCGAAATCGAGGAACGTAACATCCTTCATCCAGTCGTAGTTATTGACGAGCAGCGCGGCATTCGGGGCATCCGAATCGAAGTCGAGCAGCTTGGCGAGCTGCTTTTTGATAGCCTCCTGATTGTGGCGCAGCGTCTTCTCGTCGAGCAGGTTGCGCTCCTGCGATTTGCCGCTCGGGTCGCCTATCATACCCGTAGCGCCGCCTATGAGGGCTATGGGTCGGTGGCCGCACATCTGCAAATGCTTGAGTATCATTACGCCGACGAGATGACCTATATGCAGCGAGTCGGCCGTAGGGTCGATACCCAAATAGGCCGTCGTCATCTCTTTGGCAAGTTGTTCTTCGGCGCCGGGCATAATCGTGTGGATCATCCCGCGCCATTGCAGTTCTTCAACGAAATTTTTCATCTTTTCTATGTTTTTATCTATTTTATCCTTTTTTATCGCATCCCTATTCCACTTCGAGGTCGAGCGCCTTTTTGAGTTCGAGCACTAACGGATTTTTCTGCTCGATATGGCGTATGCGGTCCTCCAACTTTATGGGACGCATCTTGCGTCTGTCCTCCCTGACCGCAATGTCGAGCTCCAGAGAACCCGCGATGCCCGCAATCTCGGCTATACGCATAAGTATCTCCGTCGTGGAGCGCAGTATCTCGTCGCGCAGGGCTTCGGTCGGTACCGACAACCGTATGATATTGTTCTCGAACCGCATCGTCTCGAACGCTACGATGAAACGCGGACGCCGTTCGTTTATGTCGTTCAGAATATGCTGACGGTTGTTTTCGAGTTTGGCGGCACTCTCAGGGTCGATGACCTTTTCGATTGTCGTCGTCTCCTTCGCCTCGACCGTTTCGTCCGTCGTGTTCAGCAGCGCCGAGAGCGAAGCTCCCGACATCAGCGGCTTGTCGGAACGGGAGGCATAAGTGCCGCCTCCGTTCACGGCCGCAGCGTTTACCGTTGCTGCCGAAGTCGCTGTCCCTCCGACAGAGGTCGCGGCCATATGACCTCCGACCGCCGTTGCTGCGGGCTGCGACGGGGGCGCGGACGGCGCGGTGTTATGCATCGTATTTGTCGTTGCGGACTGTTGCTCGGGAGCAGGTTGCACGGGCTGTTGCGGAGTCTGTCGAACGGTCGCCGTTTGCGCAGGTGCGGCAGATGCGGTGCTCGCCGTTGCCTGCGGAGCCGCCTGTGTCGTCGGTTGCATAGCAGCAGGCACCGTTTGCGACCCTCCTTGTGCCGTCGTATGCGCCGCAGGAGATGTCGGTTGCGCCGCAGCGAGTGCCGCTTTCCGAAGATCGGGCAGAGGATAATCGTCCGCCCCTACGGTCGGGTCATTTTTTTTTTGACCGAGAACCGCAATCTTCATCAGTCCCAGTTCGACGAGCAGCCGTTGGTTCGAGGATTGCCTTATTTTGCCGTCGGCATCGGCGAGCAATGATATTGCGCCGAAAAGAAAATCGTTGTCGCATCGTTCCGCTTGGGAACGGTATCGTTCGAGCAGCGTGCCCGTAAATTCTATGAGCGAGAGAGCAGGCCCCTTGGCGACCAACAGGTCGCGCATATGCTGGCACAGCCCCGCCATAAATATCTGCCCCGAGAAACCGTTGGACAATATGCGGTCGAAGAGCAGCAGCGCATCGACATAATTGCCGTCGAGCAGCATATCCGTCATTTGGAAATAGGTGTCGTAGTCGAGCACGTTGAGCGTCTGCGCCACCTCCTTGAACCCGAGCGTCGTGCCGCAGAACGAAACCGCCTTGTCGAACATCGACAGCGCGTCGCGCATACCTCCGTCGGCCTTGCGGGCTATCAGGTTCAGAGACTCTTCGTCGTAGGTTACCCCCTCCTTGTCGGCTATCTGTTTGAGATACTCGACCGCATCCTCTACGCGTATGCGGTTGAAATCGTATATCTGGCAGCGCGAGAGTATCGTGGGTATGATTTTATGTTTTTCCGTCGTCGCGAGGATGAATATCGCGTGTGCGGGCGGCTCCTCCAGCGTCTTCAGAAAGGCGTTGAACGCCTGCTGCGAGAGCATATGCACCTCGTCGATGATGAATACCGAGTAGCGGCCTACCTGCGGGATGATGCGAACCTGCTCGATAAGGTTGCGGATATCGTCCACCGAGTTGTTCGACGCGGCGTCGAGTTCGTGTATGTTCAGCGAACGGTTTTCGTTGAACGTACGACACGATTCGCATTCGTTGCAGGCTTCGGCACCTGCGGGGTGAAGGCAGTTTATCGCCTTGGCGAAGATGCGCGCGCACGTTGTCTTGCCGACGCCGCGAGGACCGCAAAACAGGTATGCGTGAGCCAGTTGCCCGCGTTCGATCGCATTCTTCAGCGTAGATGTGATATGTTTCTGACCTACGACCGATGCGAAGGTCGCGGGGCGGTATTTTCTTGCACTGACGATAAAGTTTCCCATAGTAGGACAAAAGTAGTGAAAAAATCAGATATATATACAACTTTACACCAATCGATTTCAATAATCGGTTCTCGCTACAGACTGTCGTGTCGCTCGCGGCAGGGCCGCGTTTACGGATTCGACGGCCGAGGCGGTTTTGTATTGCGTCGGCCGTATCCGCCCTGCTGAAACCTTTCTTCCGTCGGGTCGGCCTGTGTGTTCGGCCGCAGGCAGTTGCCGCGTACTGCCGGCGGCACCGCGGCGGCTTTCTCGTCCGTCGGATGAAAAAAAGATGCCGATATGCTTGCAAATCGCGAATTTTTATTACCTTTGCATCGCAAAAGATGCCCAGGTGGCGAAATGGTAGACGCGCTCGTTTCAGGTGCGAGTGTTGAGAGACGTGTAGGTTCGACTCCTATCCTGGGCACTGAAAAAGCAACCGACTTAATGTCGGTTGCTTTTTTTCGTTTGCGGGTATGCGATCCGAATATACGGCTGCGAATGCCCCTATCGGAACGGCGGCGACGATAATTCGCATTCGAAAGAATCGAATGTGCCGAAATAAAAACCGTGCGCAGGACGATTCCGATTGCAGGTTCCGAACGGTTGCGGTAATTTTGTATCGGCAACAATGAGGAAGATATGGACACCTGTCTTATGAAGTTCGAGTGCGGCGAGGTCTATCTGTTCAGCATCGACGATCCCGCCTGCCCGCCGGAAGACTCGTTATGGGGGATGTTCGGACATATTTCGGACACCGGGTCTGTCTGGCTGGAGGCGGCGACTTCGGACCTGATATACTTCCGTGTCGGATATGAACTGCCGCCGCACTTCAAGTTCTGCCGCTTGGCCTCGCGGGGTGAACTGCGCGATTTCGCGTTCAATATGAATGTCTGAACGTCATTCGGCCGCAAGGAGGGTGAAATTGTCGAATCGGCGCATAAGTTTCGAATTCCCGCTTATGCGTAACGACAGCGTTTTCGTGCCCGCAGGCAGATCGATAGTCGTACGGCACATAGAGCCGCCTTCAGACGCGACATTCAGTTTGGCAGAAGAATATACGCCGTCATACCCCGCCGTAATGCTGCACGATGAGGCATTCGTCCCGAATACGAGTTCGACCGCCGACAGTGAATATACGGGAATGTTCTCTATCGCTATGAATCCGTCGCTGCTGCCTTTGTGCGCGAATACCACTCCGTCGAAACGCGGGTCGGAGGTGTCCGTATACTCCGTAAACATCGCATACGAACCCGTATAAACCAGTCCCGAACGGTCTGCATTGCCGAATAACCTGCACGACGAGCCTTCGGCTGCGGGATCGTACTCTCCCAGAACCGTATCGGCCTTGCCTGCCGTGGCGGCCGTAGGTAGAGCAGTTTCGAAATCGTCGGACCACAATACGTCTCCGATCTGCGGTCCCAAAGTGCATTCCGACATATTCACCGTAAAACGGCTTGTGCGTCCGGCAACGAATTTCAGACGTTCGGGCGTGAATGTTTTCGAACAGATGCCGACCGATGTCGAGAAAGTGACGGTTACGGGAGTTCCCGACAGATCGGTCGGGATGCAGGCGAAACGTGCCGACGGCTCGTGTCCCGTGAAATTTATCCGCAGCGACTTGCCGATATTCGTCTCCGTCGATAATCCGTTTCCGTCGATGTCGAACGAGAAACCGCCCGCCAGCGGCAGCTCGGCAGTAATGGTTACGTATACGGGTTCTGCCGACGACGCCATAGATGCGGGAGGTATTATATCGATCGCTCCGTAAGCGGCGATATGGCGGAACGACATCGATACGTTTTCGGGGACCGCTCCCGCGACGGCTTCGGAGATGCCGTACAGTACGGCGGCATCGGTGTCGTACGATGCGGCGGAAGCGTTTTGCACGGTCGGCATCGAGCAGTGTATGCGATTGCCTTCTGCGGATATGAACGACTTTCGAGGGTAGAGGGCGTAAAAACGGCATATGCTTGTCGCCGGAGGTTCGGGAGTTCCGTTCAGTACGGCCTCGAATTCGCCCGTCATACCGTCGGTTTGCGAGGTAGCCGTACCGTTGTGGCGCGATATTATGTTGTCGTCCTGACAATACAGCAGCGCGAGCTTGTCGCCTGCGAGCCACGACACGCTGCCGTCGGTTTCATCGAAAGAGGTGCGCGGAGTGTCGGCATAGATGGTCGTAATGAAGTCGGGAGACTGGATCTCCGAATAATCGGTCGTGCAGGATATGACGGACAATGCGACCGTCAGAACCATAAGTGAACGGGAAAACATAAGCCTACGTATTTCAGAATTGTCCGTAGTTGTCTTCCTCGATCTCGGGGATGCGGTTCGGGGCGCTCGGGTCGAGTGTGGCCGCAAAGCCCTTCTCATGGTAAATATAGTCTTCAATCAGTTTCGGCGCAACGTATGATTTCCTGATTGGGGTAGTACGGATGATCATTGCAATGTAGGATGGGTTACGTAAAATAATGGTAAGAACCGATAAAGAATAAAATGAAAAAACTGCCCGATTTAACTCGGACAGTTTCAGTGCCCAGGACGAGACTCGAACTCACACGGCCGTAATTAGCCACTACCCCCTCAAAGTAGCGTGTCTACCAATTCCACCACCTGGGCTTTTCCCTCTCGGGAGTGCAAATATAGAGACTATTTCGCGTATTCCAAAATTTTTCGGCGTTTTTTTGCGTATTCGCGGCGAAAAGGAATTTCCGATGCCCGTTTGCACCGTAAACGGACGAATCGCGAAACAGGCGACTGCGGAATACACCGCCACCCTGAATCCGTCATTCGAACGAAGCGGGAAAGCCGAGCAGCCGATAGTACAGCGCATCGGCCATACGTTTCTGCCCTGCGGTATTGGGATGCAGCATATCGGTTTCGGCGTTGCGGAAATATCGCGCGTGCGACTTCGCGAGCGGATAAAGCCCGCATATCGAGTGCAGGTCTATGACGGGCACCGCCCATATGTCGGCCGTCTCTTCGATCGCCGATACGTAATCGTCGATGAACAGGCCGATGCCGTTGGCGTAGGTCTCGTCGGGCTGGATATTGCGGCGGCTGAAATATGCGTATGCGCGGTGTATGGGTGTCAGCACGATGACCTGCTTGGTCGGATATTCGTTTTTCAGATATGACATTACGGTGTTTATGCGGTTGCGCAGCGTGGTGTCGTCGCAGACGAATGTGCGATGACGGCGCGGAACGACTGCTCCGCCCGCGACCTGCACCGATACGGTATCCACCGCATACCACTCGCCGAGTGGAATGTCGAAATAGTAGTCGTTCGTGCCCGCGAAAATTATAACGGCATCGAAGTCGTCGCCCAGCTCCTCGTGCATACGCTCCGCCTGCTTCATAATCTCCCGCCACGTATCGCCGCTATGGGCATAGACGACCGCTTCGAATCCGAGACGTTCTTCGAGCATACGCCACCAAACGTCCTGATCGTGTTTTTCGATCTGGCGCGGGTCGGTTATCGAATCGCCGAGAAATACCACGCGCTTGCCGAACCATTGGCTGCGGGCGCGTTTTCCGTTCGCGGCTGCGGAGACATACGGCACCGTTACCAGCACCGACAGCAGTATGAGAAGTATCTTTTTCATAATCGGATTATTTCAGTGTCATTTCGTCGAACAGATACGAAGCCCCGCCGACCTTGTCCGTAATGAACAGCACGTAACGTATGTCTACCGAAATATTGCGGCATACCGACGGATCGAACTCTATGTCGCTCATCGTCGAGCGCCACGTGCGGTCGAAATTTATGCCCACCAATTCTCCCCTGCCGTTGATTACGGGCGAGCCCGAGTTGCCGCCCGTCGTGTGGTTCGTAGCGAGGAAACATACGGGCACCGTATGCCGTCCGTCAATCGTCACCCCGCTGCGGCCGTAATCGCCCTTGCGGTGTATGTCGCGCAGCACTTGCGGGACATTGTAGTCGTAGATATCGGGGTTGTCTTTGGCTATCACGCCGTCGAGGGTGGTGAAATGACGGTGATATTCGCCGTCGGCATACTCGTAGCCCGCCACCTTGCCGTAGGCCACGCGCAGCGTAAGGTTGGCGTCGGGGAAGAATGCCCGCTCGGGATCGAATTCGCGCAGCGCCCTGAGGTAGGTCCCGTAGCGACTTCTTATCTCTTTCAGGTCGCTGAGATTGCGGGCACGGTACCCGCGCGGGTAGTTTTTCATAACAATATCATACAGTTCGGCGGCGGGATCGTCGGCCGAGGCCTCTCCTACCGTCCGCGGATCGACATATTTCGAGTTGTCGTAGACATAGTCGATATAGGCGTCCGTCGAACCGTATCGTGCGACCTTGTCGGTCAAGGCCTGCGGCATACGGCCTTCGGGAATGCGCGCCGCGAACTCCGCAAGCATCGCCTTGGCCAGCGCACGGTCTATATCGGGGTTGAAATCCCTGTAATATTTCGACATATCGTTGCCGTTTGCGGCGGCACGGCGTGCCATAAGCGGCAGGTCGAGCGTCAGCAGGGTCTCGTTGTAAAGTTCGTATGTGTAGTATGCCTCCCGATTGCGGCCGTATGCAGCGCGCATCGAGTCGAGAAGATGCGCGTATTGCGGTTTGTCGGCCGCCCACGCGGCAAAACGGCGTTCGTATTCCCGCTTTTTCTCGACGGTGCCCAGACGCTTCAGTCCCAGCACTTCGCCCTGCCACTTTTTCCACGCATTGGCTATCGCAGCGTGTTTGGCGGCGTATTGTATACGAATATGCGGGTCGCTCGCCTGCGCTGCCGAGATGATGTCGAGCCGCCGTGTGCGCAGGGCTATTTTCATCGGATCGGAGACATTGGCGATATAATCTACGGCATCGGATATGACATACTCCTGCGTATTGCCCGGAAACCCGTAAATCATCGTGAAATCGCCCTCGGCGACGCCCTTGGTCGAAACGGTGAAATGGCGTTTGGGCTTATAGGGGACGTTCTCCGCCGAATAGGCCGCAGGGGCGTTGTCCTTGTCGGCATAGATGCGGAATATCGAGAAGTCGCCCGTATGGCGCGGCCATATCCAGTTGTCGGTGTCGCCTCCGAACTTGCCTATAGCCGAAGGCGGCGTGCCGACCAGACGGATATCCTCGAAACGCTGCCAGACGAAGAGGAATATCTGGTTACCGTAGTACATACTTTCGGTCGATGCGCGGTAGCCCTTGCCCTCTTTTTCGGCGACCCCGATAATCGCCGCGGCATCTTCGCCATCGGCCAACCGGTCGGTGATATCCTCCATACGTACGAGAAAATCCACCGTCAGACCTTCGCAGGGCAGCTCTTCGCCGCGGGATTTCGCCCAGAAACCGTATGTCAGATAGTCGTGGTCGATGCTCGACAGTTTCTGTATCGAGCCGTAGCCGCAGTGGTGGTTCGTCAGCAGCAGCCCCTCGCCCGAGACGAGTTCCCCCGTGCAGCCGCGTCCGAAAAGGACTACGGCATCTTTCATCGAAGCTTTGTTTATGCTGTAAATATCGTCGGCCGAGAGACGGAACCCTTTCGAGCGCATATCCTTTATGCGCGATGATACGAGGCTCGGCAGCCACATACCTTCATCGGCGAACGCCTGCATCGAAAGTATCGCAGCCGTCAGCAACAGCAACAGTCGTTTGGTCATAGTCGTAGAATTTTCACAAAAATACGAATAAGCGGCAGCAATGCCAAATTTATTTGTGCAGTGCCTAACGTCCGACACTCATCGGCTGCGGACAGCGACAGGATATAATCTTCCATTATATCCGTAACCGTCATATTTTGCTGCAAATATAACCGAAAAGGTTGCCGTTGTAAAATCGCCGTGTCCGTATTCCGTAAGTTCCTCCGTATCGCTATCGGCCGATAAAGTCGTCCAGTTCCATATACAGTCTCTGCACGGGCAGCCCCATAACGTTGTAGAACGACCCCTCTATGCCTTCGACGGCGGCATATCCTATCCACTCCTGAATGCCGTAGGCTCCCGCCTTGTCGTAAGGACGGAACGTATCGACGTAGTAGGCGATCTCCTCGTCGCTCAAAGTGCGGAACCGCACCGTAGTCGATGCCTTGAACGTCCGCTCGGCGACGGCCGAGCGGACGGTTACGCCCGTAATTACGATGTGGCCGCATCCCGAAAGGCGGCGCAGCATAGCGACGGCATCGCCGCGGTCGGCGGGCTTGCCGAGCACCTCGTTTCCGACGACGACAGTGGTGTCGGCCGTTACGAGTATCTCGTTTGCGGCCAAAGGCTTCGGATATGCGCGGCTTTTAAGAACCGACAGATAGGCGGCGACATCTTCGGCGGCGGTATCCGACGGATAAGTCTCTTCGCATTCGTATTTTTCGGCCGTCTCGAATCGCAGCCCCGCATCGGCCATAAGCTGCCTGCGGCGCGGCGATGAAGAGGCGAGTATCAATCTGTAAGGGGCGAGTTTTTCGTGAAGCAGCATAGTCGTTTTTCGTTTGTGTACTGCAAAGATAACCATAATCCGTCACACACGTACACCTGTATGTATATTACGCGAGATTACGGAACTTTGGAAAAATCCCGATGATGAAAGGGCATCATATACGATTACACACCGACTTTTTCCCAAGGTCCGCCGCCTTGCGGGTTTCACCCATAACTCCTGCCTGAGGCGGGAGGGAGGGGATTACGGCGCAAGCGCCGTTTCTGCCGTGGCGGCTCGGCAATCCGCAAGCGATTGCCCTCGCCCGATACAGAAGTTTAGGGTGGGGTCGGAATCGTAAACGAGGTCCCGCCGCAAGCAACACGACCGTCGGAAGCAAGAACCGACTATTAAAATCGAATGGTGTAAATTTGTCGTATATAGCTACCATAAAAAATATGGGAACACCATCGGTGTCCCCATATCGGTCTGTTCCGGAGAGGATTATTTAGCCTCTTCTACAGCGGGAGCTTCAGCCTCAGCCTCGGCAGGAGCTGCTTCAGCAGTAGCTTCAGCGGCCTTCTCTGCGCAGCACTCAGCGTTTTCGCACTTCTCGCAGCACTCTACCTTTTCGCCGCAGCACTGAGCCTCAGCTTCGGCAGCAGCTTTCTTGTTGCAGTTACCGCAGCAACCTACCATCGACAGAGCGGCAACCATAATAACCATAGACAGAATCTTTTTCATAACCTTGAAAATTAAGTTTGTTTAATAGTATCGGCGCAAAAATATGTATTAACATTATTAAAAACAAGAAAAAAATAATGTTTTTAACATCTGCCGCCGTATCTGCCGCCTGCATTCAACGTTTTAACTCTCAACGGGGTTTGCCGCAATATGCTTTTCGGGGGGCACTGTCCTTGTATGCGGCATATAATCCATACGGGTCCCGCAAGCCGTGCGGCTATTCTTCCGCAGCTAAGGAACTCAGCTTTATCTCTTCGCGCATAATGTATGCTTCCGGAAAATTCGGACGTATGCGTGCCAGCAGCATTATGGCATCCTCGGAAGTTATGCAATTGCCTGCCAATACCTTGAAATAGGGGTTTTCGTAACGTATCCCGCAATAAATTTCGGGATATAAGGCCTTGAAACTGAGTATTGCCTTCTCCGCATCGGCACGAGCCGAACTGCCGTTGTCGAAAAATACGACTATGCGGAATCCGCCTACCGACCGTTCTGCCGGCCGTGCATCCGCAAGCCGCACCGCTTCCGCCGCGCTGCCCTCTTCGCGGACATAAACTCTCGATACTCTCCCCGTCGCATCGTCGATGTACGGTTCGGCGAGCCGCGTACGGAACTCCCCGATTTTTTGTGCCTGCGCCGTGAGTGCGGCACACAGGGCTGCCGTTATGAATAGTAGTCTGCGCATCATTTTACCATATTGCGAATATCTTCGGCCGACACGCCCGTCATATCGAGCAGCACCTCGAGCGGAATGTGTTCCTTTTCGACCTTCCGTCTTATGATGCCTGCCTTCACGAGGGCCTCTACCGAAACCGTCATATTGTCCAATTCTCCCCGCTGCACCTTGTTCCATACGCCGTATGCGGCCAGCGGATTTCCCAGTTGCAGACCGAGAGGTACGACGATGCCGGCAACCGAGCGTTTGGCCGCGGTAACCGCCTCGCGCACCGTCACGGCACATACCTTGGAATCGGAATAAAAGAGCGTAACCGTGCACTCCTCGAGCGTAATGTCGTAACGCGTGGAGTTGTCTACGCGCACCGTCAAGTCGCCCGACATCAGGCCGGTGCCGCGATAGCCCTCTATCTTCTCGATTCGGACCTTGCCGACGGGCGGGGTTTCCGTATCGGACGGTGCTGTCCGCTGCTCCGTTTCTGGTTGTTGCGGCAGGGGTTCGGACGCCTTACGGCGGTTGCAGGACGCTATCGTTGCGGCCAGCAGCAATACGGTTACTATTATGTATGAAATACGTCTCATTTTTCAGCTGTGTATATGCGGGCTATGCCGAAACTCTGGCGGTGCGTCTCTATCGAGCGGAACCCTGCCGCACGCAACATTTCGGTGAAACGCTCGGGCGACGGGAACTCATCGACCGATTCGGGCAGATAATCGTATGCCTGACGGTCGCGGGAGATCAGCTGCCCGATGCGCGGCAGTATCTTATGGGAATAGCGTTCGTAGACGGCGCGTACGAAGCGGTTGTCGGGGGTCGAGAACTCGAGTATCGCAAGATGGCCTCCCGTTTTCAGCACGCGGTGCAACTCACGCAGCCCCGCATCTATGTTTTCGAAATTACGCACTCCGAAAGCTACCGTCGCAACGTCGAGCCCGCCTTCCGACAACTCGAGGTGCTCGGCATCTCCCGCTTGCAGGGTTATGCGCTCGTCGAGCCCGCGCTCGGATATTTTGTCGGCGGCGATACGCAGCATCTGCTCGGAGATGTCCACGCCCAATATGCGGCAGTCGCGTATCTTGAGAGCTAAGGCTATCGCCAGATCGCCCGTCCCCGTCGCTACGTCGAGTATGCGCTTGGGTCGGAATCCGCGAACTATGCGTACTACACGGCGACGCCACAGACGGTCGATGTTCATCGAAAGTATGTGGTTCAGACGGTCGTACGTCGGTGCGATGTTGTCGAACATCGCCAGCACCTGCGTCTTTTTGTTTTGCTCCTCGTTATACGGTTTCATAAGTGCAAAGGTAGAAAAAAATCGCGACAATCACTCGTATCTCACCGCTTCGTCGGGACGTATGCCCGCGACGATGCGCGCAGGGATCAGCAGCCCGACGACGATAACGATTATCGTGCCCGCGTTCAGAGCCGCGACCGACATCCAGTTTATGTCTATCGGCATAACCGACAGTACGTATCCTTCGGCGTCGAGCCGCACCGCCCCCGTGAACTTTTGCAGCAGGCACAATCCCACACCGATGACGTCGCCCCAAAACAGACCCCTCAAGGCAATGAACGATGCCCGCCACAGGAATATTTTGCGCAGCGACGCATCGTCCGTCCCCAATGCCTTCAGTACGCCTATGGTCCGCGTGCGTTCGAGCACGAGGATAAGCAGTGCCGACGCCATATTGAACAGCGCCACGGCAAGCATAAGCACGATTACCACCGCAGCATTTACGTCGTGCGTCTTCATCCAGTCGAAAATCTCGGGATAGAGTTCGCCTATGCTTTCGGCCGCCAGACTATCCGTAGAGGCATCGCCGCGGTAGAGGATCTCTTCGTTCAGCTCGGCGGCGAATTCGTCTGCTTGGCCGATGGCGTCGATGCGTATCTCATAGCCCGATATCGTACGTTCGTCGCCGTCGATCAGTCTCTGTACGTTGCGTATGTCTGTCAGGGCCGATACGTTGTCGGTTTCGTCCATCCCCGACGCATAGATTCCCGAGATTTTGAATCTGTCGCGGCGCGGAGGCCGCTCCCCGTCTACGAACAGCATCTCTATCTTATCGCCCACACCCATCCCCAGACGGTCGGCGACAGTCCGCGACAGCAGTATATCCTTATGCCGTACCGAGTCGTCTATGCGCGGCATACTCCCTTCGACAAGGCTCTCCGCGTAAAACGAATCTCCGCCTTCGGCATATCCTTTGAGCATTATCCCCTCGACGGCATCGGTGCTCCTGACTATTCCGCCCCTGACGGCGAACGGCGCCAGCGATACGAACCCGTCGAGTCCGCCTGCCAGCCTTTCGAGCGTATCGCTGCGGCGGAAAGGGTGCGGTTCGGCGGCATTGGGGCTGTGTACGTCTATGACGCGCACGTGACCCGACAGTCCCGTGAGTTTGGCGTTTATCTCCGTGGAGAAGCCCTCGATGACGGAGAGCGTTATGATCATCACGGCCATACCTGTCGCTACCGCCGCCGCGGCTATGCGCATCATCATATCGATGCGTCCGTCGGACGACCGCGACATACGGCGTGCTGTGAAATATTCGAAATTCATAACCTTTTCAGGCGGCGCTGTACCGTTTGCCGCCGTTATTCGGACAATTTTATGCAAAGTAACACAATTTTTTCATAATTTTGCCATTATTTATATGTGTAAAAAGACAAACCGTTTCAGATTATGATAACATTGCTTCAGGCGGGACCGGCCGCCTACGACACGGGGTCGGCGTTCGCGAATTTCACATCGTCGGATGCGTTCTTTCTGATAATAGCGATCGCCGTCATCGGATTCATCGTGCAGGCGCGCCTGCAATCGGTCTTCGCAAAGTATTCGAAAGTCGGGACTCCCGACGGGATGACGGGCGCCGAGATAGCCGAAAAGATGCTGCGCGACAACAATATCCGCAACGTCAGGATAACCCACGTGGCGGGACACCTTACCGACCATTTCGACCCGCGGACTATGACGGTCAATCTGAGCGACGCCGTATATTCGAGCCGCAGCATCGCGGCGGCAGCCGTCGCCTGCCACGAATGCGGCCATGCAGTGCAGCACGCGCAGGGATACGCACCGCTGCAACTGCGTTCGCAGTTGGTGCCGATAGTCAGCTTCTCGTCGCGCTTCGCCGTGTGGATAATCATCGGCGGCCTTATACTTATGGCTTCTACGCAGAACGAAATCGTGTGCTGGATAGGCATAGGGATGATAGCTATGTCGGCCGTATTCTCGCTCGTTACGCTGCCCGTGGAGTACAACGCCTCGAACCGCGCGCTGGAATGGCTCGAAACGAGCCGCACGCTTCAGGGCGAGCAGCTTGCGGGAGCGCGCGTAGCGCTGCGCTGGGCGGCACGCACCTACCTTGTGGCGGCGCTCTCGGCTATAACGACCGTACTTTATTATATAACGATAGTTACGGGCAACCGCCGCCAAAACTGATAATATGTACACGTTCGACCATCCCCTCTTTCTCGCCCTCAATTTCGACGGCGGGGAGTTTATGGACAAAGCTATGACGGCAGTGTCGGGCACGGCTATGTGGATACCGCTCTACCTTCTGATCTTCGCGTGGATATGGTACAAATACGGCTGGAAGAACTGTATGGCATTCGTAGTCTGTCTGGCCGTAGCTATGGGACTCGCCGATATGTTCTGCGGGATATTCAAGCACTCGGGACTGCTCAAGCACCTCTGGGAGAGCTTCCCGCCGCGCCCGCGGCCGATGTTCGCCGAGGAACTGCGCGGTATGGTGCACGTTGTATCGTACCGGCACGGCCCCTACGGCACCGTCTCGTCGCACGCAGCGACCGTTGCTGCTCTGGCGGTTTTATCCTCGCTCGCCATAAGGAAAACGTGGTTTTCATTGACTATGGCGGCCATAACGCTGCTGATATGCTATTCGCGCATCTATCTGGCCTGCCACTATCCCGTGGATCTGGCTTTGGGACTCGCGGTAGGTGCGGTATCGGGTACGATTATGTATTTTCTGTATAAAAAACTGGCAGAAGTCCTTAAAAGTTACTCTTAATCGCTATCTTTGTGCCGTTTTCGACGAAAATATAAAATACGACATAAATTATGAATATTACAGAACAGTTAAGCGAACAGGAACAGTTGCGACGTCAGTCGCTCGCAGCCCTTCGCGAATTGGGTATCGAACCCTATCCCGCGGCACGCTATGAAGTTACGGCGATGGCCAAGGAGATCGCCGAGAACTACGACCCCGAAAAGGACAACTACTCCGAAGTGCGTATCGCGGGACGTATGATGAGCCGCCGAATTATGGGCAGCGCGTCGTTCTTCGAGCTTCAGGACAGCACGGGGCGCATTCAGGTCTACATACGCCGCGACGACGTTTGCCCCGAAGGCGACCCGACGCTCTATAACACCGTTTTCAAAAAGCTGCTCGACATCGGCGATTTCATCGGCATCGAGGGCTTCGCATTCCGCACCAATACGGGCGAGCTGTCGGTACACTGCCGCAGGTTCACCCTTATTTCCAAGTCGTTGCGCCCGCTGCCCGTAGTCAAGGAGAAGGACGGGCAGACCTTCGACGCATTCACCGATCCCGAGGTGCGCTATCGCCAGCGTTATGTCGATTTGGTCGTCAATCCGCAGGTGCGCGACGTCTTCGTCAAACGGTCGAAGATAATCTCGACTATGCGCGAGTTCTTCAACTCGAAAGGCTATCTCGAGGTGGAGACGCCTATACTCCAGCCCATTCCGGGCGGCGCATCGGCGCGTCCGTTCATCACACACCACAATGCCCTCGACACGGATTTCTATATGCGCATCGCTACGGAGCTGTACCTCAAGAAGCTGATAGTCGGCGGATTCGACGGCGTGTATGAGTTCGGCAAGAATTTCCGCAACGAGGGTATGGACCGCACGCACAACCCCGAGTTCACCTGTATGGAGATATACGTGGCCTACAAGGACTATATCTGGATGATGGAGTTCACCGAGCAGATGCTCGAACGCGTGGCTACGGCCGTAAACGGCACTACGGAACTTACGATAGACGGCAAAGCCATATCGTTCAAGGCGCCGTTCCGCCGTCTGACGATGACCGACGCCATTCGCGAGAAGACGGGTTACGACATAACGGGGCAGAGCGAGGAGCAGCTGCGCGAGGCCTGCAAGCGTCTGAATGTCGAGACCGACGAGACGATGGGCAAGGGCAAGCTGATAGATGCCATTTTCGGCCAATATTGCGAGGGCGACCTCATACAGCCGACATTCGTTACGGACTATCCGATAGAGATGTCGCCGCTCTGCAAGCGCCACCGCGACAATCGGGACCTCACGGAGCGCTTCGAGCTCTTCGTGAACGGAAAGGAGCTGTGCAACGCCTACTCGGAGCTGAACGACCCCATAGACCAATTGGGACGTTTTCAGGAGCAGTTGCGCCTGAGCGAAAAGGGCGACGACGAGGCGATGTTCATCGATATGGATTTCGTGCGTGCTCTGGAATACGGTATGCCGTCGTGCTCGGGTATGGGCATCGGCATCGACCGTCTGACGATGTTTATGACGGGGCAGACCTCCATTCAGGACGTGCTCTTCTTCCCGACGATGCGCCCCGAGAAGAAACCCGTGAGCGATCCGGTCGAAAAATATACGGAGATCGGCATACCCGAAGAGTGGGTGCCCGTAATTCAGAAAATGGGATATATCACGGTCGATTCGCTCAAGAAACTCTCGGCGGGCAAGTTCTTCAACGACCTGTGCGGGTTCAATAAAAAGAACAAACTCGGACTCAAGGCGCCCTCGCAGGAGGATGTGAAGAAGTGGTGCGGACAATAACGGCGGTATGGCAAAGAAACGAAATATGTATTCGCCGTCGGGCATAGCCGCGGGGCTCGTCGTTCTGGGCGCATTGGTTATAATGGTGCTCAGCATCTATCACAAGATGCCCGAATGGATATTCTACACGGTATGCCTTTCCATACTGCTGTTCCTTATCTTCGTGTTCATACATCAGCTCTACGCGAAGTTGAACAGCCGCCAATGGGCGGGAATGTACGTCACGTCGATAATCGTTCCGTCGTTGGTGGTTACGCCGCTCGTGAACGCATTCTTTTTGGACGGAACATATTCCAAAATGCAATATTTCGGAGTGTCGATAATGGCGTGGATATGCACCGTATTCGTAATACTGACAATTTACAGTTTAATATTCAAAAATAAACCCAAAATGAGAAAAAAAATCGTTGCCGGCAACTGGAAGATGAACACCCTTCCCGCTGAAGGCGTAGAATTGGCTAAAAACGTAGTTGCGGGTCGCGCTACGGTATCGTCGTCGGTGAATTTCATCGTATGCCCTCCGTTCACCCACCTTTCGGAGGTTATCGCAGCCGTCAAAGGCTCTAACATCGAGGTAGGCGCACAGAACTGCGCAGCCGAAGAGAAGGGTGCGTATACGGGCGAGGTAGCGGCGTCGATGATCGCGGCACTCGGCTGCAAGTATGTAATTCTCGGCCACTCGGAGCGCCGCCAGTACTACGGCGAGACCTCCGCGACGCTGAACGGCAAGATGGTTCAGGCTTATGCCAACAACCTTACGCCGATTTACTGCGTGGGCGAAAACCTCGAAGAGCGCGAGGCGAACAAACATTTCGATGTTGTCAAGGCACAGATCGAAGAGGTGGTTTTCAACCTCACCGACGCGCAGTTCAAGAACCTCGTGATCGCCTACGAACCCGTATGGGCTATCGGCACGGGCAAGACCGCTACGGCCGAGCAGGCACAGGAGATCCACGCATATATCCGTGAGGTGCTTCGTTCGAAATTCGGCACTGCGGCCGACGAGTGCCCCATCCTCTACGGTGGTTCGTGCAAGCCGTCGAATGCTGCCGAGATATTCGCTAAGGCAGACGTGGACGGTGGTCTTATCGGCGGTGCTGCTCTCAAGGCCGACGATTTCCTCGCTATCGGCAAGGGCTTCGGAGCATAACCTATATTTTTGCAGATACGGCAAAGGCGGCGCAATTTGCGCCGCCTTTTTTCGTTCTTATGGAATTATTGCCGACGCGGCTTTGCCGCGGTCGATCCGACCGACAGAGTGAGGGGGGGGGCAAAATAAAAGATAGTATAACGTCGTATATCGTTACCTTTGCAAAGCGGTCTGCAAATATCGCCGTTCCCCTGAAAAACGACAGCGGATACCGTAAAGGTATCCGCTGTCTGTTGTCTATCGGTTAAAAACCTCAGTAACCCAAAGTTTTCGACGAAGCATACGAAACCTTCAGTGCATTCGCACGTCTCAGCTCCTGCTTGACGTCGGTGATGATACCCATTTTCGTGCCTTCGTCGGCCTTGAGGCAGATTGTCATCTGCGCACGGTCCATTTCGCTCAGCTTGTCGCGTTCGCCGGCCACGAAATCGAGAATATCCTTTGTCGTTCTATACGAATCGTTCAGCTGGATGCGGGGTGCGGTACCGAACTTGGCCTGCATCGACAGCGTAGGCTGTCCGATGTGTATGAAGCTCACGAGAGATTTCTTTTCGAGCTTCTGCACTTCGGTCGCTTCGGGCAGCTTGTACCTTACCAGCAACTCCTGGTCTCGCATAGTGGTAGATACCATAAAGAAGAACAGGATCATAAAGATCACGTCCGGCAGCGATGCCGTCGAGATAGGGGGCAATCCTTTGTTGCCCTTCTTTTTCATTACAGCCATATTACTTCTTTCCCATATTACGCGGCTCGGCCTCCGAAATCTTCAAAGGCACGGCGCTGGTTATCACTTTGCGCTCCTCATCCTGCAGATCGTCGAACTTCTTGCCGTGGAATACGCTTTTCGACAGATTGTCGCGCACCTCGTTGAAGGCGCGTGTGAGTTCGTTCTGCACCATTATATATACCTGGTAACCCGTATCGCGCGTGGTCTGCAACGAAATCACGCCCTGACTTACGGGAAAAGCCCTTTTCGAACCGTCGGGCATCTCGATCTCCTTGATCTCCTTTTCGGGGAGATTTTCGTCGTCGTATGCATTGACGATGAATTCTTTGGCCTTGTCCTTCAGTTGGTGAATATCTATCACCTGTCCGCCGGCCATAATATTACCGTTACCCGAAACGAAGACCAGAAGGAGGTTTCGCTCCTTGACCTTGATGTCCTCTTGTTTCACATTCGGGTCGGGCATAGGCGGAAGAACTCGCACCAAACCCGTATCAACGTTCATCGTAGTGGCGACAAGGAAGAAAATCAGCAACAAGAAGGCGATGTCGGCCATCGAACCGGCATTTATTTCCTGTACTTTTCTTTTATCTCCTGCCATTGTATTTACTATTTAAAGGCATTGTAAACTTCGGTAGCGACAGCTACGAGGAATGCGGCAACCATAGCCACATACGTAACTATAACGCTCGTCTCGGTGATTACGGTCTCGGTATGGCCGAAATATCCGTTGTTGGCAAGGTCGGGAATATTTACGGTGTGACCCGCCGCGAGGAAATAAGCGACACCTACGATCACGATGATCAAACCGGCCGAGAGAGCCACGAGTTTGAGGCTCGCGGGATTTTTGATCGTACCGAAGACGGCGCAGAATATGGCCGAAGCGATAGCGAATACCAGCAGGAAGTAACCCCAGTAGAGGTTGAGACTCACCGACGCGTCATATGCCGACGGATCGTCCGGATGCGGTGCCACTACGGCGTAGATCATCAACGCCGCGGTGATTGCCAGCAGGATTCCCAATATTATGTTTAACGTCTTTTTCATAATTTCAAATTACTCTTTAACGGGTCGGATTATTTCTTGTACGAAATCAGCATATCCATCAGGTCGATGGACGAGTTCTCCATATCGTTTACCAAAGAGTCGATCTTCGATACGATATAGTTGTAGAACAACTGAAGAATAACCGCTGCGATAAGACCCATCAAAGTAGTAAGAAGAGCGACTTTGATACCACCGGCAACGAGCGTCGGGGAGATGTCACCGGCAGCCTGAATGGCGTCGAATGCACCGATCATACCGACAACGGTACCCATAAATCCCAACATAGGCGACAGCGCGATGAACAGACCGATCCACGAAAGGTTAGCCTCCATAAGGCCGGTCTGAACCGAACCGTACGATACGACAGCCTTCTCTACCGCATCCAGGCCCTGTGCATAGCGGTCGAAACCCTGATAGAATATCGAAGCGATAGGTCCGCGGGTGTTGCGGCAGTACTCCTTGGCAGCCTCCACGCCCTCTTCGTTGAGCTTCTTCTCTACGGCAGCGATGAACTTCTTGGTGTTGATGGTCGAAAGTGTCAGATAAAGCATACGCTCGATAGCTACGGCAAGACCGATAACCAAGCACAACAACACGGGAAGCATCCAGCCCCAACCTCCTTCGAGGAACTTCTGCATCAGCACGTGGTGCATCGTCTCGCCGGCAATCTGGGTTTCGGGATCGATGGCGGGAGCGACCTCCTCCGCTGCGACTTCTTCAACGACAGCTTCTTCAGTTGCGGGAGCAGCTGCAGCAGCCTCGTCCTGTGCAAATGCGTTAGCAGTACCGAGAGAAATTACGGCTACTGACAAAATCAAAAATAATTTTTTCATAGTTGTTTTTAATAAGTTAAAAATTTGAATTAGTTATTTTAGTTATATGCTTCGTTTTAAGGTGTCGTTTTCGCGCCTTCGCACCGTTCGTCGGTACATACGGCATACGTTTGCCATAATCGCCGATCGGAAACGGGAGACGACGCACGCGTACAATCCCCTATGAATCAATCATAAAGCAACGGATACACGCATCTGCCGCATCGATTCGGCACCCATAGCAGTGCGAAAATTAAGAAAAATATTCGATTTATGCAACGGTTCAGGCCGTAAATTCGCCTTTTATCGGTTCAAGCAGCAAACGCCGCACCTCTTCGGAGGGGCGGTTCCCGCCGAGCAGATACATCAGTTTGGTGACGGCCGCCTCCGTAGTCATATCGTGGCCGCTCACCACGCCGATACTCTGCAACCCCACGCCCGTTTCGTACAGTTCCATAGAGACGGACCCGCCCGCACACTGCGTTACGTTGATGACTATTATGCCGCGCGCTATGGCTTCGCGCAAGGCGGAAATGAACCACTCGCTGGTCGGCGCGTTGCCCGAACCGAACGTTTCGAGTACGACGCCCCGCAGCCCCTCGACCGAAAGTATCGCACGCAGAATGCTCTCACCGATACCGGGGAACAGCTTTATAACGACGACGCCTTCGCTCAATTCGGTTGCTATGCGCAGGGCGGGGAGACTGTCGGCGCGGAAATCGGGTCGGGCGGCGGGTGCGACGGCTTCGGGGTCCGCACAACGGCAGGTCGCCGACATTTCCGATGTTTCGGAAGTCGCGCAAGCGTTATGGGGGGCATTTCGGCGCGGCAACTCGGCAGGTCGCGCTATGGCCGCATAATTATACGTTATGTTCACCCCCACTTCCGCCAACGGAGGATAATTGTACGAACTGAAAGCGCTCAACTCTTCGGCGCTCTGCTTCATCGTGCGGTTGCCGCGAAAAAGACGGTTCTGGAAATAGAGAGCCACTTCGGGGACCGCAGGCGAACCGTCGGGCATAGTCGCGGCGGCGATTTCGAGTGCCGTAATAAGGTTTTCGCGCCCGTCCGTGCGCAGGATGCCCATAGGTATCTGGCTCCCCGTGAAGATTACGGGCTTGGCGAGGTTTTCGAGCATAAAACTCAATGCCGACGCCGTATAGGACATCGTGTCGGTGCCGTGTAGCACGACGAAGCCGTCGAAACGGGCATAGTTGTCGCGGATGATTTCGGCCAGTTCGACCCAGCGTCGGGGCGTAACGTTCGACGAGTCGATAGGGGTCATCGTGAGCACCTCTATGTCGATATTCAGCCGTTTGATCGAAGGTATCTCCTCGTACATGGCATTGAAATCGAACGGCACGAGAGTCCCCGCCGCATCGCGGCGCATACCTATCGTTCCTCCAGTGTATATCAGCAAAATAGACGGTTTCATATATCTTTGTCCGTTAAAAACATTCTTTCGGCATTCTGCGTAGTCGCGGCAGCTATCTCTCCGACGGACACTCCCTTTATCTCCGCTATGCGTGCAGCGACGAGCGGGATGTACGACGGCTCGTTCCGTTCGCCGCGATGCGGCACGGGGGTGAGATACGGGCAGTCGGTTTCGACGACGATATCCGCAAGAGCCATTTCGCGTAAGACATCGGGCACGGTGCTTTTGCGGAACGTAACGGTACCGCCTATGCCGAAGAGAAAATCGCCGCACTCGCGCAATTCGCGGTAGCACTCCGCAGTATCGGAAAAGGCGTGGAAAATGCCCCGCACGCCGCGTCCTTTGAACCCGCGCATAATCTCGCGCATCTGCGGCCACGCATCGCGCGTATGTATAGCTACGGGCAGCCCGTATTCGAGCGACAACTCCATCTGCCGTTCGAACGCTTCGCACTGCTCCTTCGCGAAATCCTTGCTCCAGTAGAAATCGAGGCCTATTTCGCCTACGCCGTAAAACCGCCCTGCGGGAGGTGTCGCGAGGTATCGCCCGACAGCTTCGAGGTCCTCACGCCAATGCGGATTATCGTTCACCGACGTAGGGTGCAGCCCCATCATAGGGAAACATCTGTCGGGATATGCACGGGATGTCGCGAACATCCGTTCGTAGCTCTCGCCGTCGATTGCGGGCAGCAACATACGACTCACCCCCGCCTCTACGGCGCGTGCGACGACGGCATCGCGGTCGGCATCGAACTCGTGTTCGTAGATATGTGCGTGAGTATCTATGAATTGCATACGGCCAGCCCCTTAACCCATTCGATCATCTCCATTTCGGCCTCCGCATCGCCTTTCGACGGTGATTGCGCCACCATTTTCACGGCCCGTTCATACAGGGCGGCGGCCTTTGCGTCGTCCTTTTCGACGAACCGCGCATATGCGTAGAGCAACCTCACTCGCGAAAGCATATAGCGGCTGTAAATATCGGCATATCTGCGAATTTCGGGCGTGAACATACGTTCGGCCGCAGTCCTGTCGCACCCCGTGATTATCTCGATGAAGAGCAGCTCGCAAGCGACCTCCATACGATACACGGACACCGACCCCGCACCTGCCTCGTCGATTCGTCGGAACATCTCCCGAGCTTCGCCTATGCGCCGCTCTTCGAGTAGCCGGCTCGCGGCCATACCCGCAACGGCAGTATACATATAGTTGCTCAAATCGGCATCCGACGGCACCTCGAACCACTCGTCGGGCATATCGCGCAGCCGCTCGCCGCGTGTTTGCAGGGCATTGACTTTCAGTTGCAGCCACAATGCCCTCAGCATTTCGGGCGTCCGTCCCGCGAAAAACAGATTGTGCCCGTCGTTGGGCACCCCTCCGACCTTCATAGGAATGCCGTTCATCAAGCCGATGAAAAATCCCGAGATGCTCAGCGATATCAACACCAGCCCCCATACGGGCGAAATATCGGCGACGAGCACGACGACGTATGCGGCAATCGCCGTCAGCAGATTGACCGCCACGCCGCCCATACAGTAGAGTCGATACGGAAACGTCTCGCCGAGCGTCGAGGGCGGTTCCAACAGACATTGCCCGCCCGTCCCCGCGATGCTGAAGCGGCGCAGGCCGTACCCCTTGTCGTCGCGTACCAGCACGAAGCTGCCGATGCGGAACGAGACGAACCGATAGCCCGTCATCAGCCCGAAAACGAGATGTCCCGCTTCGTGCAGAACGATCTGCACGAAAGCCGCGACGGCCAGTAGCACCATAAATCCTATCCATCCCGCCATAAAGAACCAGAATCCGTGCCCGGCGGCGGTTTTCACGAATGTTTTCAGCGACGGAACGACGACGCACATACCTATGATGCCTACACCGAGTATCACGCCGATGCCGAATGCCGCTGCCGTATTACGCAACTTATCCGCTTTCTTTCCCATAGTGTCAAATCAGTTTTTCGTATCTGTTGCCCGGCAGTTGCCGAACGACCCCTTCCAGTTCGAGCGAGACGAGCAGTGCCGCAAGCTCTTTGGCCGTCAGTCCGCTCAACTCCGCAAGTTCGTCTGCCGACACGGGGTCGGAAGTACGGAAACAGCCCAGCAATCCCGCCTCATCGGGCGAGAGGTCTGCCGTCAGAGCATCTTCGGGTTCGCGGGATGCGGGGATATCGAGTTCCCACATAAGTTCGGAAACGATATCGTCGGCCGAGAGAATGAGCTGCGCTTTGCGATTGCGAATCAAATGGTTAGTACCCTCCGATGCCTTGTCGGTGGCACGCCCCGCAACGGCCATGACCGTACGTCCGTAGCCGTCGGCGAAATTCACCGTCGTCAGAGAACCGCCGCCCGCATACGACTCTACTATCACCGTCCCGCAGCCCAGACCCGCCATTATCCTGTTGCGGGCTATGTAATACGAGCCGTTCTGCTTCGTGCAGGAGGGCAGCTCCGAGATTATCGCACCGCCGTGCTCGACGATGTCGCGCGCCAGATCGGTATGCTGAGCAGGTGATATTGCGGGCAAAGCATTGGGTATCACGCCTACCGTTGCGGCCCCTGCCGCCAGTGCCGCTCTGTGCGCCGCCGCGTCGATGCCGAATGCCAGACCGCTGACTATGCAGACGTCGGGAATACGCTCGGCGAGCCCCGTAACGAGCGATGTGCACATACGTTCGCCGTAGGATGTCATACGCCGCGTGCCGACGAACGTAACCGCTTTTTCGGCGAGAGCGCCGACATTGCCGCGAACATACAGAATGTGCGGATAGTCGCAGGTTTCGCGCAGCAGAAACGGGTATTCGGGGTCAGTCGAGGCGATAGGCGTTATGCCGTGCCTGCGACAATGTTCGATTTCGCGTTCGGCACCTCTCCATCCCGTTTTCGATACGATATTACGAATGACATCGTCGCGCAATTCCGCACGTGCCGCCAGTTCTTCGGCCGATGCCGCAAAGACGGTGCGCGCATCGCCGAAAACGTTCAGCAGATGCACGATGCCTTTCACTCCGAGCGACGGAGTCATCGTCAGGGCTATGTCCTCGATACGCATACGGCGATAAAATTGTGCGAATTTTGTGAAATTCTCGTTAAAAAACGAATTTGTCGAAGTAAAATTAAGAATTTTTCACGGATTTTTGCAGTTAAGATAAATCTTTGTATATTTGCACTCCCGAGTTGCTGTTTTCGTGCGGTATGCTTGTCGCGGCATCGCATTGCTCCGTTCGGAGAGACGGCAAAAAGGGAGAAGGCCTGTCTGCGGCCGGTTGTCTTTGATAACCGTTGTTCGGATGGCGGGCGGCAAACGACATAAGGTCTGATGGGTGAGAGGCTTAGCCAACGGTCTGCAAAACCGTCTACAGCGGTTCGAATCCGCTTCAGACCTCACGAGAACCGCGTTGCAAAAACTTGCAACGCGGTTTTCTTTTCGGTTTATATAGATTGTACGGCGACTGCCGTTATGATCGGCGGGTAGGGCGGACGTTCTGCACCTTATTCAATAAACCGAGAGTAGATTTGTCAGGACTATGCCGAGGCAAGAAAACGGTACAGGAAATCGGCACAGGAAATCGGACGCGAACATCCGCCGCCGCGAGGGATAGGAATTTTTCTCCAAAATAATTAACTTTGCGACAGAAACGGCGGGCATATGCGATATGCCCGCGAAAAGCGGCCTTATGGAACGACATATAAACATCGACGATTTCGATTACCCGTTGCCCGACGAGCGGATAGCCAAATTTCCGCTTGCGGAACGGTCGTCGTCCAAATTGCTCGTATACGACAAGGGGGCGATTTCCGAGCGGCATTTCTCCGACATCGGCGAGGTACTGCCCGACGGGTCGCTGCTCGTATTCAACAACACGAAGGTGGTGCGTGCACGTCTGGCTATGCACAAGCCGTCGGGCGCCCGTATCGAGGTATTCTGTCTCGAACCCGATGAACCGGCCGATTACGAACGGGCATTCGCCGTACGCGGCAGCTGCCGCTGGAGCTGCATCGTCGGCAACCTGAAAAAGTGGAAAGAGGGATTCGTATCGATAGATTTCGAGTATGAAGGCAAACCGTCGCACCTGTACGCATATATCGACGAGCGAGGCACGCGCGAGCATATCGTACGCTTCGAATGGGATGCCGACATGACATTCGGGCAGCTGCTGGAACACCTCGGACGCATACCGATTCCGCCCTACCTCAACCGCGACAGCGAAGAGATAGACAACACCCGCTACCAGACCGTATATTCGAAATTCGAAGGTTCCGTCGCGGCTCCGACGGCGGGTCTGCACTTCACCGACGAACTTATAGGGCGTATGCGCGACCGCGGATTCGGGTTCGAGGAGGTTACGCTCCACGTAGGTGCAGGAACGTTCCTGCCCGTCAAGGAGGAGGATGCGGCACGCCACCCGATGCACACCGAGCATTTCGAGATACGTCTGTCCACGCTCGAGAGACTGCTCTCCTCGCTCGGCAACATCACGGCCGTAGGCACCACATCCGTGCGCACGCTCGAATCGCTGCCCGCACTGGCGTGGCGCATACGCAACGGGCGCAGGCCCGACGGCGAGGCGGTCGGACAATGGGAGCCGTACGACATCCCGTCCGACTTCACGGGCCGCGATGCGCTGGAGACGCTTGTCGGCCATATGCGCAGCAACGGGCTCGACCGTCTGAAGGCCGCCACACGGATAATGATTACGCCGCTCGGATTCGAGTACCGCATAGTGCGCAACATAATAACCAATTTCCACCAGCCGAAATCGACGCTCCTGCTGCTGGTTTCGGCATATGTGGGCGACGACTGGCGCCGCATATACGATTATGCGCTCGGCAACGATTTCCGCTTTCTGTCGTACGGGGACTCGTCGCTGCTGATGCGGTAGCCGTTTGCACGGTTTTTGGATTCCGATACGGCGAAAGGTAAACGGCGGCAGACATCGCGCCCGCGAAGGTCGGGATGCAAAGAGGACCTACTTCGAGGTACGGGCGCGGAATACCGTCGGCACAGGCAAACTTGTTTAACAATCAAATTTCGCATTTATGGAAATAGTTAAGATTCACGCAAGAGAGATTCTCGACTCGCGGGGCAATCCGACGGTCGAGGTTGAAGTAACGACGGCATCGGGTGCCGTAGGACGCGCATCGGTGCCGAGCGGGGCTTCGACGGGAGAACACGAAGCGCTCGAACTTCGTGACGGCGACGTCAAACGCTATCAGGGCAAAGGCGTCAGGAAGGCCGTGAAGAACGTAAACGCCATAATAGCGCCGGCATTGAGCGGTATGCCCGTAACCGCCCAGACGGAAATCGACCGCAAGATGATAGAACTCGACGGAACTCCGACCAAATCGAAGCTGGGGGCCAACGCCATACTGGGCGTATCGCTCGCGGCGGCCAAAGCGGCGGCAGATTACTACGGCGTGCCGCTCTATCGCTACATAGGCGGCGTCAATGCCAAGACGATGCCCATACCGATGATGAACATCATAAACGGAGGCTCGCACTCCGACGCCCCCATCGCCTTTCAGGAATTTATGATACGCCCCGTAGGCGCCGAATCGTTCAAAGAGGGACTGAGAATGGGCGCCGAGATTTTCCATTGTCTGAAGCAGGTATTGCACAAACGCGGGCTCTCGACGGCCGTAGGGGACGAGGGAGGTTTCGCCCCTGCGCTCAAAGGCACCGAAGATGCCATAGAATCCATAATGGCGGCGATAGAAGCTGCGGGTTACAAGCCCGGCAAGGATGTTATGATAGGTATGGATTGCGCCTCGTCCGAGTTCTACAACAACGGGATCTACGACTATACGATTTTCGAGGGCGAACACGGAGCCAAGCGCACGGCGCGCGAGCAGGCGGAGTATCTCTGCGGGCTGGTGGACAAATACCCCATCGACTCCATAGAGGACGGAATGGCGGAAAACGACTGGGAAGGCTGGAGGATGCTGACGCGCGAACTGGGCAGCCGCTGCCAGCTCGTGGGCGACGACCTGTTCGTCACGAACGTGGAATTCCTGAAAAAGGGGATAGAGGAGGGATGCGCCAACTCGATCCTCATAAAGGTCAATCAGATAGGCACCCTGACAGAGACGCTCGACGCCATAGATATGGCGCATCGCGCAGGTTACACTACCGTAACGTCGCATCGTTCGGGCGAAACCGAAGACGCGACGATAGCGGATATCGCCGTGGCTACGAACTCGGGACAGATAAAGACGGGCTCTATGTCGCGCTCGGACCGTATGGCCAAGTACAACCAGCTGCTGCGCATCGAAGAGGAACTGGGAGAGTGCGCACGCTACGGATTCCACGAGCCGAAACGGAAATAACCGATCTGTTCAGGCAATCGATATTTACGACCCCGATGCTCGACACATCGGGGTCGTAAAATATTCGGTAGCGGCAGCCGAACCGTTCTCCCCGCCTTTTCGGGAAGGGAAATATCAGTTCTCGGGATAAGCCGCGACGAAAAGATTGCGGCCGCGGATGTCGTCGCGTATGGTGTAGAGATCGTGCAGGCTTATGTCGCCGACGACGTATTTCGATGTCTCGCTGACATACTTCTCGCGTATCGTGCGGAAACGGAACAGCGCCAGATCCTCGTCCGCAGAGTAGCGCAGGTAGATGCGGAATACGAAGTCGTCGGTGTATTCGGGTACCGACTCCGAATTGAGCTTCTTGTATTCGTACTTGTAGTGATAGAAGCAGGCCATAATGTCGCTCAGCACGGCCGAACCCGTAGGATAACCGCCGGCACCGCGCCCGAACATAAACTGCTTGTAGTAGAATTTACCCTTGATTACCACGCCGTTGAACTCGTCCTCGACACTGTATATATACTTGTCGCGCGAAATGAGCTGCGGGATGACGCACATAATCATACGTCCGTCCTGCAACTTCTCGACATGGGCGACGAGCTTTATGCGGCGTTTCTTCTCGGTGGCGAAACGGATGTCGTCGTCGTTCATCGAGGAGATGCCGTAGACGAATATGCGTTCGGGTTCGACGTAACGGCCGAATGCGTGCAGCGTGATGATTATCAGTTTGAAGAGCGAGTCGAAACCGTCGATGTCGAGCGACGGGTCGGACTCGGCGAACCCCAACTCCTGAGCCATACGCAGCGCGTCGGGATAGGACATATTCTCGTTGAATATTTTCGAGAGGATAAAGTTCGACGAGCCGTTCAGAATGCCCTTGACAGATATGAGAAGGTCGTTGTCGTAGTACTCTTCGAGGTTGCGGATGACGGGGATGCTGCCGCAGGCCGATGCGTCGTAGAGGAGCGGCGTGCCTGTCGCCCGCTGAAGCTCCACCAGTTCGCGCAGATGGTAGGCGAGCATCTTCTTGTTGCCCGTAACGACGGGAATATTAGCTTCGAGCGCCCGTCGGACGATGCGGTACGATGCGTCGGCATCGTCGATGAGTTCGACGATAAGATTTATTGCAGGGTCGCCGAAGATGTCGTCGGGATTGTCGGTGAAATCGGCATCCACACCGCGATCCTTGTTCAGATTGCGCACGCAGATGCGTCGTATGCGCGCCTCTTTCAAACGGGTCTCTTCGAGCACGTCGTAGAGTCCGCGCCCGACGGTTCCGAAGCCGAAAAGGCCTATGTTAAGTCGTTCCGCCATAGGTTTCTATCTGTTCATAAAGTTTATTATAATCTCGTTCAGCCGCTCGTGTTCGACCAGAAATCCGTCGTGGCCGAAATCGGAGTCTATGATATGGTACTCGACATTCGGTAGGCTTCGTACCATAATCTCGTGCTCCGACGGCGGGAAAAGTATGTCGGAGGTTATCGCTACGACGAGGCATTTGCATCCGATACCGCGCAGCACCTCCTCGACAGCACCTCTGCCGCGCGCAATGTCGTGCGAATCGACGGCCTGCGACAGACGGTAGTATGAATAGGCGTTGAAACGGCGGCGCAGCTTCTCGCCCTGATGCCGCTGGTAGGTAGTGGCGCGGAAGCCGGACAGCTTGCCGCTCGCGGGTTCGTCCTGCGTGCGGTCGTAGGCCAAGCGTCCGCGATAGCTCAACAGCGCTATGCTGCGCGCGGCGGCCATACCGTCGGCACCCGCGTCGTCGCGCCGCTCGCCGAATGTGGTGTCGGCCTCGACAGCCATACGCTGCGACTCGTTGAAAGCTATCGCCCACGCCCGCGAGCGCACGGCCGTAGCGATGAATGCCGCGCGACGTGCGAAGTCGGGGCATTCTATAACCCACTCCATAGCCTGAAATCCGCCTATCGAGCTGCCGATAAGCAGCTCCACGCGGTCGATGCCCAACCGCTCTGCCAACCGTCGGTGGCACGCGACCATATCGCGGACGGTAATCTGCGGGAAGTCGCCGTACCACTTCTCGCCCGTAGCGGGATTGACACTCAAGGGTCCCGTAGTGCCGTAGTGCGAGCCGAGAAAGTTGGCGCAGACGATGAAATAGCGCGACGGGTCGAGGAACTTGCCCTCCTCGACGGTATGTTCCCACCACTCGGCGACCTCCGAATTGGCCGTCAGCGCGTGGCATACCCATATAACGTTGTCGCGCGCGGGCGACAGCGTGCCGTAGGTCGAGTAGGCAACCGTCAGGTCGGGCAGCGTAGCGCCGCACTCCAATGTCAGCGGCTCGGAGAAATATGCGTATCGGACGGCCATATTATTCGGCGAAAGCTGCGGCGAATGCCCGTTCGAAGTCGTCGATTATGTCCTCGACATTCTCCAATCCCGCCGAGATGCGCAGCAGCGTAGGCGTAATGCCTACGGCCGCCTTGTCCTCCTCGCTCAACTGCTTGTGGGTGGTCGATGCGGGGTGCGTTACGACGCTTATCGAGTCGCCGATCATAGTCATATGGGCGACGAGTTCGAGCGCCTCGACGAACTTCACCGTCGTTTCGAGCGTGCCTTTGAGTATCACTGTCAGCACGGCTCCCCCGCCGAAACGGAAATATTTCGCGGCGTTGGCGTGCGAGGGGTGATCCTCGAAACCTACGTAACTTACCTTCTCGACCAAAGGATGCGCGCGGAAGTATTCGGCAAGGCGCTTGGTAGATTCGACCTCGTGTCGGACACGCAGCGAAAGCGTTTCGAGCCCCAACTGCATCAGGTAAGAGTCGAAGGCCGACGGCGAGCAGCCCAAATCGCGCAAGCCGTCTACGCGACATTTGACGATATAGGCCATATTGCCGAACGTCTCGTAGAAGTTCAGGCCGTGATACCCCTCCGACGGTCCTGCGATAGCGGGGAATTTGCCGTTGCCCCAATCGTAGCTGCCGCCATCGACGATGACGCCGCCCATAGCCGTGCCGTGTCCGTTGATCCACTTGGTGGCCGACTCGACGACGATGTTCGCGCCGTGCTCCAACGGACGGCAGAGGTAACCGCCGGCGCCGAACGTATTATCGACGACGAACGGAATATCGTAGCGGCGTGCCAGTGCGGCCAAAGCCTCCAGATCGGGGACGTTGCAGGTGGGGTTGCCCATAGACTCGACGTATATGGCGCGGGTGCGCCCGTCGATGAGCGGCTCCATAGCCGCCGCGCTGTCGTTCTCGGCCAGACGGCAGTCGATGCCCAACTTGCGGAACGTTATTTTGAACTGGTTGAAGGTGCCGCCGTAGAGGTATGGCGAGGCGACGATATTGTCGCCGCTGTCGGCGAGCGAAGTCAGCGCGATAAGCTGCGCCGACATTCCCGAAGCGACGGCCAATGCCCCGACACCCCCTTCGAGCGCGGCGATGCGCTCCTCGTAGGCCGATGTGGTGGGGTTTTGCAGACGGGTGTAGATATTGCCGAACTCCTTGAGTTCGAACAGACGCGCCGCATAGTCGCAGGTCTTGAAGTGATAGGCGGCCGTAGGATATATGGCCGCGCCGCGCGAGCCCGTATGGTCGGTCGAGTAACCGCCGTGTATCTGAATGGTCTCGAAACGTAATTTTCTGTCTGACATATTTTGAGTTTTATTCGTATTATACATTATCTCGATGCCACCGAAGGGTCGCTTATGGTCCCTTTCGAGTCGAGAGCCCACGTGCCGTGAGCGCGCAGTACCTGTTCGACAACGTCGCGCACGCATCCGCATCCGCCCGCGAACTGCGAGACGTAGCACGATGCGTCGATGATTTCGGACGCCGCATCGGCGGGGCATACGGGTATGCCGACCAGACGCATACACTCCAAGTCGGGAATGTCGTCGCCCATATACATCGTATTGCTCAGATCGACGCCCTCCTTTCGGCAGAAATCTTTCAGCACGGCGATCTTGTCCATACAGTTGGTATATAGATGTTTTACTCCCAAACGCTCCATACGCGCAACCAGCGTGGCGCCGTAACCGCCCGTGATGATGCACACCCTGTAACCGTGCTTGATGGCGTAGGAGAGCGCGTAACCGTCTTTGGCGTTGTAGCGGCGGATGAAGTCGCCATCGACGAGCGGAATGATGCCGCCGTCAGTCAGCACGCCGTCTACGTCGAAGACCATAGCTTCGACACGGGCTATTTTTTCCTTGAAGTTTTCTCCCATATATTTTGGCTTATCATTGAATATATGCTTTTGAGCTGCGCCTTGTCCGCGAGCATTTCGAGGTGGCGCATACGGGTCTTGAAGTCGTTACGCACGGCGGGACCCGTCTGCACCGACAACGGATCGCCGCTGTCTACGGCCTTGTATGCCGTTTCGAGTATGAGCGGCGCAAGCGTCGAGAACGGAAGTCCGGCGGACTCGACTATCCCGCCGCCGAGAGCGTACATATGATTGACGAAGTTATTGGCGAAAACGCCCGCCATATGGACTATGGCCCGACGGTCGGAATCGGCTTCGAAAACCGTGTCGCTCAACACACGGGCGAAACTTTTTATCTGCTCGGCGACAACGGCCGACGACCCCTCGACGAAAAACGGGATATGCGAGAAATCGACGTCGCGCCCCGCCGTAAACGTCTGGAGCGGATAGAGCACCGCGCGGCGTGCGAATCTGCACGGAATGGCGTCGAGAGGGCGGCTGCCCGCCGTATGGGCGACAACGGCCGACGCGGGCAATGTCAGCGGAGCGAGTACCGTCTCGACGGCGGAATCGCTGACGGCGACTATGTATATGTCGGCATCCGCTATGCGGGAAGGGTCATCCGTATGGCCGCAGCCCGCAATCTCGGCCACGGCATTGCCGCGCACCCTGTTGCGCGCGAATACCTGCCGCACCTCGATACCGTGTTCGGGCAGCGCACGCGCGAACGCTTCGGCGACATTGCCGCTGCCTATGATTACCACACCGTTCATTTATTATCTTCGAATTTTATATCCGTCAGGCGCATATTCTCCCGCGAAAGGCGGACTGACGCCTTGATTTTATCCAACTCCTCGCCCAGACGCCTCACCGCCTCGCTCGCTTCGAGGTCGAGAAGTTCGTCACCCGTATGCTCCACCGCCTCCAAAACACCGTAAACGGTAAAGTCACCGGCATCTTTAGCGGGGACGAAACGGGCTTCGTAGCCCTTGCCCTCGGCAGGCAGCTCGAGCAGGAGACCCGCATCCACAAGCGAATAGAGCACCGAATTGACGATACGCGTCGGCAGGTTGAGCTCGCGGCGCACCTCCGACAGCGACATAGCGCCGTGTCCCTCGACGAAATGGCGAAGCACAACCGTCATCACGGCCAACAGCACCTTGCGGCGGCTGTCGTAGTCGATGCGCAGCGATTCGCGCTCCTCGTCGAACTTGGAGAAATTCTGATAGGCGAACGACAATTCGCCGCCGAACAGCAATATGGTCCACGAATACTGCACCCAAAGCAGGAACAGCGGCAGTGCTGCGAAACTGCCGTAGATGGCATTATACGATGTCATCATCCGTTGCAGATAGACGTATCCCCACTGGAAGAGCATAAACGCCGTACCCGCCACGATACCCGCCGTAAGGGCGCTGCCGAAACGCACGGTAGTATTGGGGATGACGTAATAAAGGAATGCGAACATAACCCATATGACCACGAGCGACGTCATACGCGAAGCGATGCCGAGCCACCTCGTATCGCCTATATCTATCAGTCCCTGCGTGTAGGTCCCTATGCCGCTCGCGGCAGCCCACAATATCGGGGCGACGACGATAACGGCGATATAGTCGGAGTATTTGCGCGCAAGGCTGCGTGTCGAAGAGACCTCCCAGATATTGTTGAAGGCGCTCTCGATGGATCCGAAGACGCGGATGACGGCCCAGAAAAGCAGCACGACACCCACGGCTGCGACTACCCCGCTCTGGGTGTTGGCCAGTGCGCGGTCGGCGAACTCTATAACGTAGTCCACGATTTCGGGTTGCTGGGGAAAGATGCCGTAAAGATTGGCTATCAGCCCGTCGAGAATGCCGAAGCCCTTGACTATGGCGAAGACGACGGCCAGAATGGGGACGATAGAGATAAGCGTATAGAACGTCAGAGCGGCGCAACGCACCACCGTACCGTGCTCCTGAAGGCCGCGCGCCGTGTAGAACAGCAGTTTATACTGCCGCACCAGCCAGTTCAGCCACGAGTAGCGGAACTCCTTGCGGAAAATAGTGTCCGTAAAAAATTCTATCAACCTTTTCACCTTCAACATTCTTTTTGTCGGACTTCGGGCGCCGAGCCGATTCGGATGTCAAAGTTAGTCATTTTAATCGTATAACCAAAACCTCGCCGCCGACCGAAGTGAAAGCCAAACGAATATCGCCGCCCTCGCGGATGCCCGTCATCTGCTTCAACCGCTGCGTGGTCAGAGGGAAGTCGCGACGCATAATTTCGACGCCGACGCCCTTCAGTTCGCGACGCAGCCTCTTGGGATCGAAGCGTTCGACGGATTCTATTTCGAAAACCCTGCCGAGAATGCCGTCGGGACGTTCGACGGCAAAGCCGTAGCCGTTTTCGCTCCACACGTCGGCCTTGCCTGCAAGGTGGCGGCGGACAAGGCGTGCCTTTTGCAACGCGACGTCGGGACGCACGAGCCAACGGTACTCCCCGCCGCGGAACGATGCGGGAGCGGTGGGAACGAATGCCGCAAGCTCTTCGGCGGTAACGGAAAAGCTGCCTGCGGACAATGCCGTAGCGACGACGGCGGAAGAGTCGGCGGAAGCAACGGCGGAATCGGATCGCCCCACCGTTATGAGAACCTCCTTGCATTCATCGTCCAAAGAGACGACCTCCACGCGGCAACGGCCGAAAAGCCGAAAAGCCTCGTCTATGTCGAACATAGGCGAAGCCTTGACGCAGACATTGTCGGCAATCGCGAGCAGGCGCGGCATAAGGGAGATAATGTCGGGCGAACAATCCTGCAACCTCACAAGCTTCTCGCCGTGCGGACCGCGGCGGTCGGGATCGGCATAACACCAGTCGAAACGGGTGCCGACGGTTGCGGCGACATGTTCGGCCGTATCGCGCACCACTTCGATATTCGTTGCGCCCAAACGTCGGAAATTTTCGCGGGCGACATCGGCCAGCACCTCGTCGCGCTCTACGGTAACTACACGACGGAACCGTTTCGAAAGCGCGAACGCATCGACTCCGAGCCCGCACGTAAGGTCGAGAACGGAGTTGCCTGCCAACGGTTTATGCAGGGCGCACAGTTCGCTCGACGACTGTTCGAACGCCAGCGAAGGGATAATGCAGCGTGCGGCGAAATACGATGGCAGCTTATGCTGCGCCCGTTGCAGGTATTTCACCTGCGAGGCGACTTCTGCGGCACAAGGCAGCCGTTTGTCGAGGGCTATGTCGAGCGGATCGCGACAGATGCACTCCTCGACCGAGCGGCGGAAACCGTCGCTGCACAGCAGTTCGTATCGTTCGCGGGCAATCATTCGGGCAAATGTACCGATTTTTTCCGTTCGATACTCGCGCATAGCGAAATAATTGCCGCCAGAACGATGTATGCAGTCGCGGCGGCCGTGCCCGAAAGCGAGTATTCGACCCACGCGGCATCGCACGCGGCGATACGCGTTACGACGAAATTCTGGACACCGACGGCACCGTTCAGGACCGCCGCGGCCGCAGGCGCCGCGAATGCGAACGGCATTACGATCCACAGCACCGAAATGCCGACTATAACATACGCGCAAAGGATGATGACTGGGTTGATGAGCACCCCCGCAAGCGGTATGACGCCGAAAACATTCGACACGAGCGGAGCGGTAGCGATGCCCGACACGAGACCGACGACGGTAGTATCCCACAAAAGGCGTATGGCGATATTGCGCCGTCCGACAAGGCGGAAAAGCGGGATGCCGACAGTGATAATCGCGGCGACGGCGATGAACGAAAGACGGAAACTTATGTCGAACAACATATCAGGATCGAAAACGAGCATACAGAATGCCGCAGCGGCCAGAATATTGAGACCGTTGCGCGAAGACGACGATGCCGAAGCGACCTGCAACGCCGAAAACATAACGGCCGCACGCACCACGCTCGGAGACAGACCCGCAGCCGCGGCATACAGCCACACGGGTATCAGTACGGCGGCATTGCGCACAATATGTCCGTATCGGAACGCCGGCAGCCACCACAGAAGCGCATTGGCGAGCATAAAGACGATACCCACGTGAAGCCCCGAAACCGCAAGTACGTGCGATGCCCCGCTGCGCGAATACGCCTGCCGCAACTCGGGAGCAATGCATCCCCGAGCGCCCGCACCCACGGCCCCGACGACGGCAGCGGCTTCGTCCGAAAGGCCGAGCCGCGAAAGGCGTTCGGAAACGATCGCGTGGAGAGTTCGGCGGCCGTCGCGCATCACCCTCACCGTATCGGACGCCGACAGGAACAGCGTCCCGACGAATCCACGCCGCGTCATAAGGTCGGCATAGGATGCCCTGTCCGAAGAAAACGGCCTCACACGGCCGAGACACTCAATACGGTCGCCGCAGCGTACGGGCAATGCGTTGTCGAAGCGGAGCACCGCACGCTCGTCGGCAGTATGGAACGTCCCGTTGTCGTCGTACCCCGTGATTCGGACGGGCACCGACGAATATTTCTCGCGGTGAACGGGCAGGTCCTCGACGGCAAGCTGCATAAACATCGTCCTGTCACGCGGCACGACGGGCTCGAACCTGCGCAGCGACACGACGGCACCGCCGAAAAAGAAGACTGCGGCGGCAACATAGGCGACTCCCGCCCGTTTCCGAACCGTAACCGCGGAAACGGCGCAGCAGATCAGAAACATACCCCACAATACGGCCGATGCGAGGCAGTAGCGGTCGAAAAAGAGGATGCCCGCAATGAGAAACACCGTCGCGCCGACCATAGGCATACGCCTAAGCTTATCGACAAGAAGTCGCGGATTCAAGGCAATACGGTTCTGGTTCATCTTGCAGTCGGGCCGCGGAATGCGGAATTCGGGCCCGTTATGCAAATGTAGTGAAAAAAGACGCTGCGGAAGGGCATACGGCGACGGTTTTTACATTTTTCCGATAAAAAACGCTCCGAACCCTTGACAAGGGGGTATGCGGTGCAGTATATTTGCACCGTCGGCGGCGATCGCGCAGACGGTTTTCGACAACGGTGCACAACTGTCGAAAAAGTTATCGACACAATCACAATTCCACCTGCATACATATGGGGCGTGTCGAAGTCGCAAGACGACATTTATCAACAAAAAATCAAACATCTTATCAACAATGAATCACGTGCAACTCGTAAACGCGTTGCGTGATTTGTCCGTATCGCTCGGCTACTCATTCACCGAAGGGACCGAAGAGAGAATGTCGCAGGCCGTACGGCAATATCCCGCAGCGTGGATCTCCCCTCCCCGCGTACTATCGGCAGAAGGCCGCCGACACGGCCGAATAACCTACGGCATAACCCTGCACCTGCTCGATGCGGGTGCCAAAATGACGCCCGACGCCCGCAACGAACGTTTTGCCGAGATGGAAAACGACGCGCTCGAGATATTCACGCGCCTTTCGGAAAACGACTGCATAATAGCCGTCGAAAAGCTGACCGTAGAACCCCGTGCAGCATCGCTCACATCGCACGGCGAAATTTCGCAGACGGTGCAGGCTCGGGCAGTAACCTGTTTCTGAATTCAAAAATCGCACACCTATGAATTTTACTGTCATACCCGACAATTTCGCCCCGACAGACGGCGGATTGGTTTACGGATTCGACTGCGGAAAGACGCTGCACTCCGCAGAGGTGAAAATCATCGATGCGGCATCGGATGAAATACGGGCCGTATGCCGATTCACCGACACGGCGCACATCTCCATAGACATAGCCCCGTACGTACGGAAGATGATGTCCCCGTCGCCCACGGACGGCCATACGGGCGTAAGCATCGACTGCGGACGGTCGGCTGTCGTACGGCTCGACATCGAAGGCGTACGTTCGGACATTCGACGATACTCAATGTGCGGGCTCGGAGCGGGGGCAGGGATATTTTCGACGATGCCCGAGCGAAGGCCTATAGCATACGGAGAGGCCGACGAAGTAACGTTCTATGCCCCCGAAGGCGGTACGGTGACCGTAACGGCACAATATCCCGACGGCCGCGAAACACGCGAATACGAAATCGCGGCATCCGACGAAGTTCAGGTCTTCCGCCTCGACACGGGCGACTTCCGGCGCGGCGCGGCGAGCTACGCGGCGGCATTCGCTCTCGGCGACGCAACGACTGCCCTGCATTACGAAACGGTAAGCAGGCGCGCGAAGTCGCGAAGGCTGTCGTGGCTGTCGTCGCTCGGGTCGATCGAGAGCTACACCTTTCCCGTCTGCCGCTCGCGACGGCTGACCGTGAAGAAATCGCGCATCCTCAGCGCCGACGGATACAGGACGTTCGGCATCGACTGCGAGCGTACGATATCGCTCGTCTCGGACTACGAGCCGTCGGCCGTAATCAGGGCACTCGAAGAGCTGTTGTGCTCCCCGTCGGTGCGGATGACGGACGGCACCCGTTCGATACCCGTCGATGTGATTACGACCGAATGCGAAATATCATGCGACGGCGGCCTCAACTCGATAAAAGCGGAAGTAAGGCCTCAAACGAAGGAGGTGCGGCTATGAGAATCGAGATAGACAACGTATCGTACCCTATCGACCGTATGCAGGGTATGTCCCTCGATTACGACGCCGACGATACGGGCGATATCGAGAGCGGCCGCAGGGGCAGGCGGGTGCGGCTGTCGCTCCCCTCGTCGCGGAATACGGACAGGGCATTCGGCAATGCCGACGACCCGCTGACGGCCGAGCGCTTCAATGCGGCACACCATACGGCAAGGCTGACGGCAGACGGGACGGAGATATTCGCAGGCACGGCATATCTGCTCGCCGTAAGGAAAAAGGGAGCCGAGACCCTTTACGACATCGAGATCGCGGGCGGGGCTGCGGGTTGGGCGAAAGCGGCGGCCAAGCGCGACATATCGCAGGCGGGCGTGGAGTTCGCGACGGCACTGACCCCCGTAGAGATATGCAAAAGCTGGGAAGGCCCGACAGCCGTAAAGTTCCTGCCCGTACACCGCGACACCTACGAGCTGCGCAACTCCTCGGTGTCGTCGCTGCCCGCCGAGAAGATACTGCTGACGGACGACTATCATCCGTTCATCTCGGCGGATGCCGTGACACGCGCCATATTTGCAGATGCGGGCTACCGCGTGGAGAGCCGATTTATGGACGGCGACCTTTTTCGCTCGCTCTATTTCAGCGGAGCATACGATTCGACCGACGCCGCGGCCCGCAAACGCAATATGGATTTTCTGGCGGGACGGAGAGCCGACGCGACGGCCGCAGCCGACTTTTTCGGCCGCGTATACGCCTCGGCCTCGGTAGCCGCGAACAGCGTGGGCAACATAGTCGATACCGTCGATCCGATTATTACCGATGCCGACGGGAAGTCGTCGTCGAGCGGGTTCTTCTCGCGCAACGGCTGCTTCGCAATCGAGAACGGCATAGCCGTATTCCGCCCGCCGCTGGCGGTAAAGGTCGGATTCGAATACTCGGCGGCCTACATCACCGACCACATAATAGAGTCGCGGACAAGGCTCAGGGGATTCGATACGGTATATCTCGGAGGAGGTATCACGGTGCCGTTCGCCATAACCAACCGATACGAAGACCATCGCGAAAACCCGCAGGCGGGGTACGCATACAAGGCGATAATCTTCGAACCGAACGACGGTTATGCCTATCGACTGACGTGCAATGCCGACGGTGTCGTGAAGGTCGTAGCGGACCTGACGGCGAGAATGACCGCCGTCACGATGCCTGCGGCGGAGAATATCACGGATGTCAAGATCCTGCGGGCGGCAAAAGGGACGGCTGACTACGAGCCCTGCGACGAAGACTGGGCGCTCTACGGCGGCTATGTGGAAGAGAAAGGGCGCAGCGAGGTGGAGTTCACGGTGCGCACCCCCGCCGAAGAGCTGTCGCCCGTATCCGCCAAGCGGTTCAACGGGATATATTTCTCGGGAGCCGACAAAGGGATGGAATTCACGCTGCTGCGACGCACCACGCTGCGCCCCGTATTCACCTCCGCGGCAGGTTACGGCTCGCGTCTGACATTCGCCGACATAGTGCAACACGGGATTCGGCAAAGCGTCTTCCTCGATGCGCTGAGGCATATGTTCAATCTGCGTTTTCTGACCGACGAAGCCCGAAAGACGGTCCGCATAGAGCCGTACGACGACTTTTTCGCAGGCGATGAGGTCGATTGGAGCGACCGCACGGACTACGACGGCGAGATAGTCATAACCGACACGGCCGCAGAGAACAGCGAGCGGTATACGCTCGGCTATCGCGGAGGCGACGGAGCCGTCTCCCGATTCGATGCGGCGAACGGAGAGGAGTTCGGACGCTACAGTCGCCAGACACGGCTCTACGGCACGAAAGAAGGGGAAAAACTCGAGCTGAACCCCGTTTTCTCGCCGACGATAAATGCCGACGGGCACTATGCCGCAGCCGAGTCGGCTTCGGTAATGCAGGTCTGCGACCGCGACGACGAAGACGGCGACGGCACGAACTTCACGCCTCGCATAGTTCGATGGGCGGGTATGCATCCGCTGCCGTCGGGAGAACGGTGGGGATATCCGTCGGGCGGCGGCGAATATCCGCTTGCGGCATTCCACTTCGCCGGCGACGACGCAACGGAAGGATTCACCCTCTGTTTCGAAGACCGCGACGGTCTGAAGGGTCTGCACACCCTCTACGACCGTATGTTCGACGAGCAGGCGCACGGTCCGGCCGTAACGCTCTCGCTGCATCTCGCACCCGAAGACATCGCCGCATTGCTGTCGGGACGAGACGAGGCTCCTTCGGTGAGGTCGTTGTTCCGGCTGGACACGGGCGGCCGCAGCGCGCTCTACACCCTGCGCTCGATAGACGGCTACGACCCCTCGAAACAGACGACACGATGTACGTTCCTCAAAACCTCGACAGGACAATGAAGCATTACCGCGACCTGCTGCAACCGATAACCTCAGCCGTAGAGCATATGACGGGCGGTGACACGATTGTCTATCTGTGCGACCGCGGGCTCCTCGACCGCCGTGCCGTCGAAAGGGAATATGCACGCACGGAGATCATACGTCTGACACGAAGCGGCGAAGGGAGGTGCAGGGCTATGGAGACCATAGCCGACGATTTGTGTTGCTCGTACGAAAAGGTGCGAGGTATAATCTATTCGAAATAAGAGACAAATGAAATCTGAAATCAACATCCGCAACTCGGCAGATGTCTGCCGAATCGAAATCGAGGGGACCATAGGCGTTCCCGAAGAGTGGCAGTTCGACGAGCCGTCCGCACGGGTTGCGACATATGAAAAGTTCCGCGATACGGTAGCCCGCATCGCGAATATCGACAGTCGGGAAATCGTAGTGGACATACGTTCGACGGGCGGCGACGTGAACGACGCGCTGCTGATATACGACGCACTGTCCGCCCTCGACGCCCATATCACAACCCGCTGTTACGGCTACACGGCATCGGCCGCAACCATAATAGCGCAGGCGGCCAGCGAAGGCTGTCGGCTCATTTCGGCCAACGCCCTCTATCTTATCCACAACTCGAGTTGTGCGACCGAAGGCAATGCCTGCGACCTCGAGTCCAAGGCCGATCTGCTGCGCAAAACGGACATCCGTCTGGCCGAAGTATATGCCGCACGCTCGGGACGCAGCAGCGGGGAGTTCGCGGCGCTGATGGGCGAGAACGGCGGCGAAGGGCGCTGGCTCTCGCCCGAAGAGGCCGTAGCGGCGGGTCTGGCGGATGCCGTAACAGGCGAACAGCCCGCAAGGAAGGAGAAAGTGACCGACTCGCTCGCACGGAAATGGGACGGACTGCGTTCGGCGCTCGGAATACCGCGCAAGGCTGTGCCCGAAACGCCCGAAGACCGCAACGTACTCCACTTCGGCGAGCTGCCGACAGCATCCGCAAATGCCCTGATTGCCTTCGACGAAGGCCAGCGGCAGACTAAACCGACGACCGTAAGACAGACGGAAGACCCCTCCGTATGCGACATCCGCCGCACGGCCAACGAAGAGGCTTATGCCGCCGACGTACGCGGATTCTCAAGAATTTAGGGGATGCCCCCATCATCAAAAAAAGGCGATTATATACAATTTTACACTGACCGTATTCCAAAACCTGCTGTCCTTGCGGGCTTCACCCGAAGCCCCTGCCTGAGGCGGGGGTGCGGGGGTGGGTCATATTTGTAAACGCGGCTCCGCCGCGAGCAACCCGACAAACGGAAAAGAGAACGGGTTATTAAAATCGATTTAGTGCAAAGTCGTATACAGTTGCAAAAAATTACCTACAAACAAAAAAAACAGACACAATTATGGGATTGATCGAAAGTTCTAAAATCTATTCGGGTCGCGAACTCGAAACCATCTTTTTCCGCCCCGTATTCTCGGGCCCTGCGGCCGACAAGCTCGGCATACGCGTAATATACAATATGCCTATGCCGACGACCGTACACCTGTGGAGCCCTGCCGGCAACGTACTCAAACCCTATCAGGCGGGATGGCAGGGAGGCAACGCCTCCGTCAAGGAGCAAAAGACGATCGATATGAAGAAAGTGAAGGCCGAAACTGCTTTCGGCGCTTCGGACTACTTCTCGATGGTCTTCGAGCAGATAACCAACCGTTCCGACGTAAATATGGAGGACCTGAGCGGCACGGTGCTCGAAGAGGCCGAAACGGCGCTGTTCAAAGCCTCCATAGCCGAAAGCCTGCGCCTGACGATGTGGGTGGGCAACACGGCAGCGTCGGGCGGCTACAACACGTTCGACGGCATCCTCAAGTCGGCGATCCACGCCGCCAAGAACAATGACGGCACAGGTCTCTACGAAATACCGTCGGACATAACGCCCGAAAACGTGGTCGGAGTGCTCGACAAGGTATGGGACAATGCGGGCATCACGCTCAAATCGCTCAAGGCGGACGGAGAGTTGGCGTTCTTCGTGACGACGGACATCTGCGAGGCCTACGAGCGTTATCTCGACGCCAAAGGCGTAGACTCGGCCTACCGCGACAGCACCGAAGGACGCCAGTCGCTCTGCTACCACGGCATTCCGCTGGTGGATATGGGGCTGGGCGCCGTACTCGACTCGACGAGCATGCCTCCCGTCATCTGTATGCTCTCCGACAGACGCAACCTCGTACTGGCCGTAAATACGTCCGACTACCCCGAAACCGAGGTGCGTATGTGGTACAACCCCGACGCTATGGAAAACCGCCAGCGTGCCGTCTTCCTCGCGGGTGCGGACATCATCGACCCCGATCTGGTATCGATGGCTTATCAGGAGTAACGCGCCGTGATGAGAAACGATTCGCAAAACCCCGTCCGCCCGAAACCTGCGGGCGGGGTTCGCGCGGCGGAGCTGACACCAGTAACGAATCTGAGCGACGTCTCATTCGACGACGGCAGCGGCTGGAACGGCTGCACGCTGGCCGACAGAACACGGACGATACGCTGCACGCTGCTCGAGGACCGTTCGTCATTCGAGGAACGGTTTACGGTCGAAGACGGGATAATGAAAGTCACCCACACCCTGCGTTTGGTTTCGGACCGTAATTTCGCAGCGGACTGGCTCGAGGCGGATTTCATCGACGACGGCCGCAACCGCGGTTTCGCGGCGGCGATAACGCTCGGCGACGGCCGCATATGCCTTGTCGGCTATTCGAAGAAATTCAAAGCCGAGCAACCTCTGCTGCTGAAAAGCCAGACCGTCCTGTCGGGCGAAAAACCGCTCGACGCACCTACCGTGGAGCTGCTGCTCGAAAGCGTCGATACGTCTCCTGCCGCTATCAAAAACCGATAAAAATATGGAAAGACACAAGACAAAACTGGCGACGGTAGGCAACAAGGCCGACCCGTTCGTTTCGGTCGGACGCAAGTGCCCTCCGAGCGACAAATTCTGGAAATGGGGCGACGACAATCTCTTTCCGTCGGCACTCGCGCTGATGTCGCGACGCTCGACAACGCATCGCCGCATAATCAACGACAAGGCCGACTACATATCGGGCAAGGGCTTCACATTCGATCCCGAAGAGCGTATGCTCGGCCGTTTCGTCGGACGCGTGAACGGCAGCGGCGAGTCGCTGCGGCAGGTGATGAACAAGCTCGCATTCGACAAATCGCTGTTCGGCAACGCCTTTTTAGAGATAGTCACCGACAGGGAGCATTCGTTTCTGTCCCTCTATCATCAGGATGCGTCGCGCTGCCGCATAGCACGGGACGATGCCCACGTGCTCCTGCACCACGACTGGGCGACATTCGATGTCGATGAGGCCATAAGCCTGCCGCTCTATCCCCTGTTCGAAGAACAGGCCGACGGCACCTGCCGTTCGGTGATCCACTACAAGGACTACGAACCTATGTTCGAACATTACGGCGTACCGCCCTATATCGCAGGCTTCAACGTTTCGGCCATCGCCTACAAGACCGACCGCTGGAATATCTCGCGGCTCGACAACTCGTTCCAGCTCTCGGGCGTGATGATGCTCGACGGCGCCGTGGACGACGAAGCGACGGCCGAACGCATAATACGCACGGCCGAAGAGAAATTCGCGGGCAATCCGGGGCAGGTGATGTTCGTCCTGAAAGACGGCAGCGAGAACGACAATTCGCGCTTCATCCCCATAGCGTCGCAAAACGACGGCGACTGGAAGACGCTGCACGACCAGGCCACGTCGGACATCGTCATCGCCCATTCGTGGTTCCGTTCGCTGAGCGGTCTCGACTACGCCTCGGGATTCAACTCGGAACGCATTCTCCACGAATACGAAATCGCCCTGAACACGGTGATTCTCGCCGAACAGGCCGAGCTGCTCGAACCGATAGTCGAGGTGCTGCGGACGACGGCGGACATCGACGCCTCGTCGCTGCAAGTGGTGAACCGACCGCCGACGCGTTCCAAACCGATATATATGAAAGTTTGGGAGGCGCGCAAGGCCGACGGTCTGGATTACGACCCCGAAGACGGGCAGCAGCAGTACCTGCTGGCACAGATAACCAAGTACAACATCAAAAGCATCGATTAGGATATGAAACCGAGACTTGTAACAAACGAAGAGGTCGTTGCACTGGCATTCGCCGACGGAGAGTATATCCCGCCGACGGCGGTTGCCGATGCGGATATCGCAGCGGCCGAAGAGCGCTATCTGATACCCGTAATCGGGCGGACGCTCTACGAAGCCGTAGCAGGCGGGGCATATGCGGAGCTTCGCGAGGAGTATGCGGCGCCGACAGTCGCCCTGTTCACGCGCTGTATGATGCAGCCGGCACTCGACGTACGCACCTGCTCGTTCGGCACGACGGTGCCCAAATCGTCGTTTTTCGGCGCCGCGGCGGGCGAACAGCTGCACACCCTGCGGCGGACGATACGCGCAAAGGCGCGCACGCTGCTGCGCAGGATGAGCGACCATCTGGAAGCGCATGCGGACGATTATCCCGAATATCGCAGTGAAGACAACATTTTGAACCGTTGTATGACAGATGGAAACATTATTCAGATACGTTAGCGGGGCGATGACGGGATTGTTGTCGCTCTTCGCACCCGTAGCGCCGACCGTCGCCTGTGCCCTGCTGTTCATCGCTATAGATTTCGTCACGGGAGTCGCGGCGAGCCGTGCAGCCGCCCGACGCGTCGGGCGCAGGTGGTATTTCGAAAGCCGCGAAGCGTGGCGCACGGTGCTCAAGATAGGCTTCGTAACAATGGCGATAGGGATGTCGTGGCTGCTGGAGTGTTGCGTGCTCGACTTCGTAACGCTCAACCTCACCAAGCTCTTCACGGGATTCACGTGCGGCGTAGAGTTCTGGTCGTTTCTGGAAAACGCCTCGCAGCTCTCCGATTCTCCCGTTTTCGTGTGGCTGAAGCGCTATGTCCACAGGCGCATAGAGACGGAGGCGGGGCGATGAGCAGAGGTTTGGACAACCGCAATCCGGGCAACATACGCCTGTCGCGGATACGCTACAAGGGCGAGATACGCCCGAGCGGAGATGCGGAATTCCGCCGATTCGAAAGCATCGAATGGGGCTACCGCGCCGTATTCGTCCTGCTGCACACCTACCGCACGCGCCACGGCTGCCGTACGCTGCGCAGGATGATAGCCCGCTACGCCCCCGCGAATGAAAATCCCACGGCCGACTATCTGCGGTTCGTATCCCGCGAGGCGGGTATAAAGGCGGACGCCGAGGTCGATACGCTCGACGCGACGACGATGTGCGAGATAGTCGGCGCCATATCGCACTTCGAGAACGGCACGGCGGCGCACCGCGACGAGGTATGGGGCGGGTGGCAGCTGTTTATCAGGGATTTCGGCGGGATTTGATGCGTTCGAGCATACGCTTCATATCCGCAATGAACAATTTTTCGTCTCGGGCGCCCGAGGTGCGTCCGAGCAGATTGCCGTCGGTGTCGATAATGAGAAATGTCGGCACCGACTTTATTTCGTATTTGCGCGCCACGGAACGCCCCGTTTCGCTGTCGATGTCTATTTTCAGCGCCACGAAATTGTCGTTCATAAAGTCGCCGACACCCTCGCGCGAAAAAACATCCTCATCCATCGTACGGCACGGGCCGCACCATACGGCATATACATCGACGAATATCGGCAGGTCGTTTTCGAGCGCCTGACGGCGTGCGGATTCGGGGCTGTCGGTAAAATAAACCTGCGCCGACGCGGAACACATCGCGACGAGCAGGCAGAAGACTAGAGTAAAAATACGTTTCATAAAATCAAGATTTATTCATACCCTTCGTAGACAGCAAACCGCAGGCCGCATCGATGTCTTCGCCTCTCGAAGCCCGTATCGTCGTCATTATGCCTTTGGCCGTCAAGGCATTGCGGAATGCCTCAATTTTTTCGGCATCGGGAGAGAAATAGGGCGAGTCGGGAATCTTGTGAAAGCGGATAAGGTTGATGCGGCATTTTATGCCGTCGAGCAGGCGGCACAGTTCGCGCACATGGCGCGGGGAATCGTTCAGGCCGCTCATCACGATATATTCGAACGACACGCGCCGCTGGTGCGTGAAGTCGTACCCGCGCAGGATGTCGGCGACCTCGGCTATCGGCCACGCATTTTCAACTGGCATGATGGCCGCGCGCTCGTCGTGGAAGGGGTTGTGCAGGCTGACGGCGAGGTGCACGCGCGTCTCATCGAGAAAACGGCGCAGGTTTTTCGCCACGCCCGCCGTAGAGACGGTAATACGTGTCGGCGACCACCCGAACCCCTGCTCGGAGGTGAGGATGTCGAGTGCGGGCAGCAGGTTCTCCATATTGTCGAGCGGCTCGCCCATACCCATAAAGACCAGATTGGTAAGCCTGTCGCGTTCGGGCAGCGAAACGATCTGGTTGAGAATGTCGCAGGTCGAGAGCGAGTGCTGCAATCCCTGCCGTCCCGTAGCGCAGAAGCGGCAGCCCATACGGCAGCCCGCCTGCGACGAAACGCACAGCGTGGCCCGCTCTCCGTCGGGGATATATGCCGATTCGACGAAGGCCCCTTCGCCCGTGCGGAAAAGGTATTTCTTCGTACCGTCGGCCGAGACGCTCTCGCGGACGGGCGCCGACAGCCCGAGCGAGAAATTACGCGCCAGAAGTTCGCGGTTGGCAGCCGATATGTCCGTCATCTCCTCGAACGACGAGATGTGGCGGCGATAGAGCCAGCGCGCTATCTGCCCCGCGGCGAACCGCGGCATATTCAGCTCGGCGCAAATCCCGCGCAACCCCGCGACGGTCTCCCCGTAAAGCGTACGCATCCTCTCCATAAAGTCTCCTGTCAATTTGCGCAAAGTTAGGAACTATGGCCGTGAAAAGCAAACGCCGCGCCCTTCCGCGGCGAAACTGCGGACGCCCGCCGCGCAAAAAACCGTGCTTTTACCTTTTTTTGCGTCGCGGGCTGCGATTTTTAGAATATTATACTTATATTTGCAACTACATACACATGACGGGAGCAGCCCGCGGGGCTGTCCGGACGAGGACAACAATTAAAAACTTTTTAGATAAATGGAACTTAAGAAATCACCTAAAGCAGACCTCTCGAACAAACGGGGTCTTATGCTTGAAATCGGTTTGGTAATTTCCCTCCTGTTGGTGATACTCGCCTTCTCGTACACTCCCACCGAGTACCGTATCGAGAAGATGGAGCAGGCACACGGCCCCATCGAAGAGGAGATTACCGAAATTACGCGTCAGGACCAGAAGCCGCCCGAGCCTCCCAAGAAGACTCAGATCACGGTTATCACCGATATTCTCAATATCGTGACCAACGACACGAAAATCACGACCGACGTCGATTTCGCCGAATTCTCGGAGGATGTGGAAATCGTACAGCAGGTAGCCGTTGCCGAGGAGGTAATCGAGGAGGACCAGCCGTTCGTGAAGGTAGAGAAGATGCCTTCGTTTATGGGCGGAGACCTTATGACATTCCGCAACTGGGTGCAGAGCAAGGTGCGTTATCCGCAAATCGCACAGGAGAACGGTATCTCGGGCCGCGTGCTGCTGTCGTTCGTCATAGAGAAAGACGGCACGCTGACCAACATTCAGGTTCTTCAGACTCCCGACCGTTCGCTTTCGGACGAAGCGGCACGAGTATTGAAGATGTCGCCCAAATGGACGGCAGGCAAACAGCGAAACCAGGCGGTGCGCGTGAAATACACGCTGCCGGTGGATTTCCGTATTCAGAATTGATATTTGCCGCTATCGCATAAAAGGGTATCGTAAAGGATACCCTTTTTCGTAGCCGCAGCAAAACGAAACGACGACAATGGCAGACAACAAACAGACGGACACGGCGACCGACACGCGTCAGCGCGCGATACTCGTAGCCGTAATAAAGGACAACCAGGACCCGCGACAGACGGAGGAATATCTCGACGAGCTGGAATTTCTCGCCGAGACGGCTGACATCGCGACCGTACGTCGATTCACGCAGCGTCTGCCGCAACCGTCGTCGCGAATATACGTAGGGCCCGGCAAACTCGAAGAGATAGCCCGCTATTGCGAGGAGAACGAAATAGACGTAGCCGTATTCGACGACGAACTGTCGCCCTCGCAGACACGCAATATCGAAAAGGGGCTTCCCTGCCGCGTAATCGACCGCACGCGCCTTATACTCGACATATTTATGTCGCGGGCGCAGACGGCCTATGCCAAGACGCAGGTGCAGCTGGCGCAATACGAATATATGCTGCCGCGATTGGCAGGTATGTGGACGCACCTCGAACGTCAGAGGGGCGGCACGGGAACCCGAGGCGGAGCGGGCGAACGTGAGATAGAGACCGACCGACGCATAGTCCGCGACCGCATAGCGCGCCTGAAGGAGGAACTCAAAAAGATCGACCGCCAGATGTCGGTGCAACGTTCGAACCGCGGCTCGCTGGTACGCGTAGCCTTGGTAGGCTACACCAACGTCGGCAAATCGACGCTTATGAACCTCATATCCAAAAGCGAGGTCTTCGCCGAGAACAAGCTCTTCGCGACGCTCGACACCACGGTGCGCAAGGTGGTCTTCGACAATCTGCCGTTTCTGATGTCGGACACCGTGGGATTCATCCGCAAACTGCCCACGCAGCTTATCGAGTCGTTCAAATCGACGCTCGACGAGGTGCGCGAAGCCGACCTGCTGCTGCACGTGGTGGATATTTCGCATCCGCAGTTCGAGGAGCAGATAGCCGTCGTGCGGCAGACGCTGCGCGAGATCGGGGCGGCGGACAAACCCGTATTCTTAGTCTTCAACAAAATCGACGCCTATACCTATATTAAGAAAGAGGAGGACGACCTGACCCCCGCAACGCGCGAGAACATGTCGCTCGAAGAGCTTAAAAGCAGTTGGATAGCCAAAGAGAACACCCCCTGCATCTTCATCTCGGCCGTCGAGCGGCTGAATATCGACAAACTGCGCAATGATCTCTACGGAATGGTGCGCGAGATACACTCGGGGCGCTATCCGTTCAACAACTTCCTGTACTGACGCAAACCAAAACACATACCACTATGTTGCATATTCTGAATCGGGAAAACACCCTGCTCAACAAATTCATCGCCGAGATACGCGACAGCGAAATCCAAAAAGATTCGATGCGGTTCCGCCGAAATATGGAACGCATAGGCGAAATCACGGCCTATGAAATTTCGAAAACGCTGAACTACACTCCCCGCACGGTCGAGACGCCTCTGGGAGAAGCGACGGTAAACGTCATCGACGACCGAATCGTCATCGCAACGATATTGAGAGCGGGTCTGCCTTTCCATCAGGGATTTCTGAACTACTTCGACGACGCGCAGAACGCCTTCGTTTCGGCATATCGCAAGAGCACGAAGGACGGCAAGTTCACGGTCAAGGTCGAGTACATATCCTGCGGCGATCTGGAGGGTAAGACGCTTCTGCTCGTAGACCCTATGCTGGCTACGGGTTCATCGCTCGTTCTGGCTTACGAAGCGCTTTGCGAGCGCGGCGGACAGCCTGCGCACACGCATATAGCATCGGTCATCGCCAGCGAACAGGGCGTGGATTACGCACAGCGCCACCTGCCGCAGAGCACGACCACGATATGGTGCGCCGCCGTAGACGAGGAGCTGACATCGCGCTCGTACATAGTTCCGGGCATAGGCGACGCAGGCGATCTGGCCTACGGCGAAAAGTTGTAGCCCCGACAATCGGAAAAGTCCCGTAAAGATTCGGATATCGTTCGCTGCCGCTCCATTCAGGGCGGCAGCCGTTTTTTCTCGGGCACCTGCGCAACCCGCCGCATCTCCCGCCATTCACCGTACGTCCCGTCTCTCAGCAACGCCCGTCGGATGCCGTCCGCGTATTATGCGCGTATGTATATCACGCATAACACACGACCGTCTGCGACCCGCATATCCAGTTTTACATCTCCGCCCCGTTCAACCCGCCGCATAAAATGCGTCGGGGCTTCGTGAAGCGACGGCCGCTCCGAGCCTGCCGCTATTCGGATCGGATCTCGAACCATGTCTGACAAAATACGTACTCTCTCAACTCCTCGCGAGTAGCCAATCGGCAAAATCTGTAGTCATCGGGCAATTTATGCCACAGCACGAAATCGCACAATGCACCCTCGCTGCTGGATTCGAGATAAACATCTGTCCCGACACGCTTGTCGAACATTCCCCACAGGGAACTTTTCCGCGGACAACGGACATTGCTGCGATGAAACAGATAGACCTCGCCCATAAGAAATTCGAACGTATCGATTTCATACCCGAAGGATGATTTGCAGGGAAGTCTTTTCCCTCTGTCGATGATCGGCGGCCTGCGCATTCCAATGTTTTTCATTTCGGCATTTATTTTGAAAGGGTTATTTCAAAAATGCGCGGCGCCACCGTTGTGAGATATCAAAGGCTGAATTTTTCAACATCATAACGGTCAAGAGCCGCGCATAACGCGTCTTGACTGTTTATCTGTTGATTTGTTTCAGCCTTTGATATCGATAAACAGCAGAGTATATCGGTTATTTCTCTATCCAAAATTAGCAATTACATACATTATTGCAAAAATATCTGACGATTTTTTTACATTCGGGAGCATCAGATTATCATTTTTTCAAAAAAAAAATGTCCATACATCCCCGCCCGCGAATGCCGACAAAAAAAATGCGGATGTCTGACAAACAGCCGACATCCGCACTTACTTCGATTCTCCGAAGCACACTTCGATTTTTCGAGCCGAATCCGAGACTTGAACTCGGGACCCCTTCATTACGAGTGAAGTGCTCTACCACTGAGCTGTTTTTATAAGCGATAGTAAATCAGCGCTTTATTGATGTTTCATTATCTTCTCCTACTCGTTATGGGAAGTCTATGGGAAATTTTGCCACCACCTGCAAGTGAATAAAATGTGTTATAAGTTTCTAAATTTCACTATGTTATCTTTCTGATTACCCATAGTCCAAAGTAGAGTGAATTTCCATAAGTGCATAATCTTTTAATGGTGAATGAATTAAGTTGATTGTGAGAGGCTGGACGACCCCTTCATCTATTTCTAAAAAACAGAGGACAAACATTGCAAAAGGGGTATATTTAAGACCCCTTTGCAAAGTCTGTCCTTGTATCTGTTGAGAAAAACGCGTGGGCAAAATTTTCCCCTCCTCCCTGCTCTCTCCTTTTAAGAATGTTGTGTTGCTTTTGTTTCTATAAAGAAAAATCCTCGACCGTTTGGCCGAGGATATATCTTGTTATATGAACTGCTATAAAATGTAGTTTTACCATAATTTATTTTCGGGATGCTCCTCTATTATGGACACAATCTCCTCTTTTGTAAATTCGGAATCCTCTTCGATAATTTTTACTCCTCGTACTTGATAATCTACAACGGTTTCAGTATTTGCATCTACGTAACTATAAATCCAAGTATTAAAAATTTTGTTCGGAGCATCTAAAAAAACGAAATAAATAAACATACCACCACCAATGAATGGCTCTGCGTTAAATATTGCAAATTTCCCCTTTAACGCAAATTTATAGGGCTCTAAAACTTCATCTTTAATTTCCCCTTTGTAACACGCATCAATGTACGTGCGTAAAGTACGAAAATAATCATTGTCGAACCAATCTTTTTCTGTCCAGTTTCCGAAACGGATGTCATTCAATGATTTTCCACCTACAATGTTCATGGAATCTGGTAATATCTCAATATCGGTTTCTTCTGTAATATGCTCTGCTGTAGAATCGGTTGCCCCTGTTTCGATAGATTGTGTAGTTGCTACTTGTTGGGAGTGTCGATTTCCACACCCAACAATCAGTAAGGCAAATATGGGGAGTAGGTAGATTTTCATAAAAAGTTATTTTTAATAAGCCAACGGGCTATTATTGATAGATTCATTTATATGATATAACGTATCTTTAATTGTTCTATTTAGTCCACGATAATTGATGGCAGATTTATGTTCATTTAAAACTGCTCCTGTAACATTTCTTTGACGATAGCCAATTAGCCCTATCCCTAGTCCCAAGAGAAGACTCAACAATAAGTAGGGCCACCCATATCGAAGAACTTTCTTATCGGACGGAACGTAGTATATGTTAGTAGGCATAAATCCCATACCGATAGCCCCTCCCAATGGTAGCATATTTACATATTGAAACTGTACAAATCTTCCACCTTTTCTTATATCCGTCAGAATTGCTTCATCTGTCGTAAATCGAGTTTTAAATATCTTTTGCATATTATTGTATGTTATGAGTTTCTCTAATCTTATTTTATAATGTGGGTTAAATCATTTAAAGGATAGTGTGACACATTTTGCAAAAATCTCTTTTATATAGCCTGTGAAAATTATGTCACCAACGAACCAATAAACTTACTCCAACGAATCGTCCAATTGGAGAAATTCTATATGTCCTTTATTTTACTTTTGTTTGATAATTAATTTTGAATTGATATTGTCAATAGTAACCGTCCCGAAACGTTCCAAAACAGTCTGACCGAGTAATAGCGGAGCCTGCTGATTGTGGACAACCGAAGCATCAACATTACGCAGAATGGCATCACCAATCTTGATTTCACGCAGACGGATTGTCGTACCCTCGTGAATCTCGCCAGTTGCTACGCTGTAATATTCTTTGCCCTTAATATCATCTGATTTTAAATAGCCATTTTTAAGCATAAAATTAGCTTCCACCGAGGAGATTGTAACCGTACTTGCTCCCGTATCGAAACAGAATTTTAAAGGCAATTCATTAATCGTACAGGGTATTTCATAAAGTCCGCTATGCATCTTTTTCATCTGTATCTCGGAAACCGTTTCAATCTTATCCTTTGCCTGTTCATCATCGGCTTCTATTCGGATAGGTTTTGCCTTATATTCCTCAATAAGGCGCTTAAATTCGGGCAACTTTCGAATTGCATCCATATCGTCATCATGCTCGATATGTGCAAACGAGCGATAACCATTTTCAAAGGCTTTGCGAAGTGCCGCAACAGATTCGTCCAATCGTCCCATGCGTGCCAACAGGCATGCTTTATCGTAAAGGCCACCGCTTTCTATTGAATCAACAGCAATGATTTTATCCATCCATTCGAGGGCTTCAGCCTCCCGTCCTAAAAAGTGGAGAGCATATTGGCGGCAACTGCCACTTCGAACAACGGTATCTTGGCTTATTACCTCATTGAAATCAGCATTGGCTTTCTCTTTTTCTCCACGTTTCAAATACAATTCACCTCGCTGCAAGAAAATATAAGGATAACTTTTATCGACGTCAATCCCTGCATTGTAATCTTTCATTGCGGATTCTTCGTCTCCAGATAACTCGTAACTCCAGCCTCGGCCATAATAAGGATATGCACTCATTGGATCAAGCTCCATATATGTAGTGTAATCTATAATGGCATTTTTATAATCGCCGCCTATTCGGTAGTAATCGGCTCTACGACCAATTAGAAAGGGTAAGTAGTTTTTATCCTTTTCTACTAGTTCAATACTTCTGGTCATATCGGCAACAGCTCGTTCCATATTGCCGATTTCATTATAACAGTTGGCGCGATAATAAAGGATTTGAGGCGATATGCCGAACTCTTTCTCTATGTCATCGTAAGCCTTAATCGCCCCTATATAATCATGCCCCAATTCATAGATAGTTGTGCGTAACATTTTCCAACCGTAGTTATCGTTTTCATAAGCAATTTTTGCATTGACCTGTGCCAAAGCATAACTCAAATGCTTCTTGAAAATCGGATTCGTCAGTTCCAAACTCGGATTGTCCGATTTATCGAAATAAGCAATAGCATCATCAATCGCCTTGTCCACCTCGTCCGTCTTATCATAAATCTGCATTCGAAACCGATAAACTTCGTCGTAATCAGCATCATATTTCTCACACTCATTGACTAATATCAATGCCTTGTCGTATTCGCCTCGTTCTATCATATTACGAACCAGCCCAATCATAGCTACTTGGTCTGCTTCATTATGCTTCAGCATTAAGCGGTAATCCGTATCGGCTGCATCATAATTTTTTAAATCGAAGTATACCTGTGCTCGCTGATAAAGAATATCGTGAATCTGATCAGGAGCTTCTTTCAAGACAAGTTTATAGGCCATGTCATAATCGCCTAATGCCTTTTGAGGCTCTTTCATAGTTTCGTAAATACCAGCCCGCAAACGATAAATCGCATACTTGGGGAATGCTCCTTTTTTATGATAAAATCTCAACGCCTTGTTTATCTCGGACAACGCCATGCCGTATTTTCCTTGGTTCTTATAAATAGCTGCTTTTAGCATAGACACATCGGAATCTTGAGGTGTCTCTTTGAGTTGTAGGTCAAGATATTTCATCGCCTCCTCTTCATTACCGTCATTATCCAAAATTTCAATGGCCTTTTTCAGATTGTAGTAATCCGACTGTTGTTGCTTTTGTGCATGGCTGCTGTATATTCCTAAACACAGCATCAAAAAGATAAGTAGATAATTTTTCATTTGTCTTAAATATTTTGATTATTGATTTTCCAAAGCGGAAAGTGTAGTCCCAAGAACCTCTCGTGCGTATTCATCCATTGTTTTCCAATAAAATTGCAAAAGTTCCTTTTGAGATTTCAAGCCTTCCCGCATCAATTGAATTCCTCGGTTATAATTTTTTCGGTTGAAAAGTTCCGCTCCCACGAGGCCTTTTGCCAATAAAATCAATTCACTATTCTGGGAGATTGCTGGATTTATTAAAAAATCCATCCCTATCGACATTAATTTATTTCTACTTTCCTTGTCGCTTTTCCAGCCATAGTATACAATTAGACCACATTGAGCATCAATATATTTTTGATCTGCGCTTCTTTGCAACCAATACAAACCCTCTTTTTCATTTTTGAGGACACCAACACCCGCCATATACATAGTTCCCAATCGTTCTTGACAATAGGCATCACCCAACCGCGCACCTTTTTCAAACCAATAAGCGGCTTGCAAGTCATCTTTGGAAAGCCCTTGCATCCCGTATTTATAAGCCTCCGCCACCATGCCTATCGCTTGAATGTTATTCAACGATCCGCCTTTCGTGCATACTCCAGCGCTTTGGCTTCATTCACGGGAAACCCGTAGTCACCGATGAAATACAGTTGAGCAATTACGCATAGAGCCTCAGAATGATTATTTTCTGCTGCTTTTTCAATCCAATACTTAAATTTCCCATTATCGGGAACGACATCTGTATAATATAAAGCCAACATAAATTGGGTATCAGTATCTCCATTATTGGCTGTTTGTAGCGCACTCTCTATATTAAATGTTTCCCAATATGATTGAGGTATTTCTATAAAAGTATTTTGAGCATCAACCGAAATTGAGCATAGCACCCCAAAACAAAATAAGACAGTTCTTTTCATGACCATTTCCCATTAACATTTATAAATCAAAATATACCCATCCGATCATTGGAAGATTGGCTTTAAACATAAACGATTGTTCCATCTCATTGCCATAGATCGATTGGCATTGTTGTACTGGTGCGCCATACATGCAATTTTCCCATTGACCTCCATATCCGTTGCTACGATAATACGAGGTAACTTTTACCTCTTGGCTCGTATCTCCCGTAGGATGAATATAGGTCGTGACCGTTACTTGAATGGGAATCTTGGTATAATTCCCATTATAATCGACTTGATAAGCTGTTGTTCGTAATCTTTGTGTTTGCTGTTGTGGTTGATACTGTTGTTGGTTTTGACGAGGTGTGTCACGAAAGAACGGAGTGTAGGTCAGGTTTTGGGATTTAGCTACACCGTATACGCAAAGAAAAATAGTTGTAATAAGGAACTGTTTCATAATTATTTATTTTTGAAGTATGATGTAAATACTGTTTTGAAAATTTTATCGAAAGAAAGAGTGTCATCGTTCTTGGCTTGGATATAGCTTTTCGCAAAAAGTCCAATCCACCAAGAAACGCCATCTTCATTGTTAATATCCCATCCAACAGTTTTAACGGCTTGTTCGGTCCACGTTACCATGAGCTGAAGAATTGTAGAATATGGGAGGTTAATAGTTCCCATAGCCGCTAAATTACTTGCCATTTCTGCAATCTGGGATTCAATCTCCTTTGCTTGCTTTGCAAGTGCAACTTTTGTAGATGTGCAGTAAATTTCTGCCTCTTTCTCAATACCGAATGGAAAAATCATAATTGTAATGTGTTTAATATCTACCTATCTGAATATCCACGAAATCAGACCAGCCTCCATCCATATTTATTCCCGTTACAGGCAATCCGAATATATTGCGCGATTTTGAAATTGTGGCATAATGTTCTTTTAAATGATTGCCATAGATAGCAACCGATCCTATATCTCCTGTTCCATCAGGACAAAACATAAACAAATTTACAGGTTGGCCTTGATTGGATATTTCTATGGACATACAACCCGTACTCAACAAATCCGATTTAAGGGCTACTATTAAATGTTGAAATGAAGGACTTGCCTTAATGTTGCGATGCAAGTTCGTTACGATACTTTGGCTTCGTTCATTTAACCGACATGGAGGAATCATAATAGTAAATTTGTACACCTCCAACCCCTCAGATGTGATTAGTAAATAAAAAGGAAGCGCAGGGCTGGAGCTTTATTTTAGTGCGACAGGTCGTAGGAAACCCAATAGATAAAATAAGCAACAACCCCGCGCCTGTATCGTGAAGATACGACGAGAGGGCAATGCCACTTATTCTCTCTATTGTGCTTGGAATTTCCTACGTTCGTCGCACGAGAATAAAGTTACACTTCCGTAATTCAATATGTCTCCCACAAAAGTAGAAAACAATTGTCGGAAATGCAACGGCTTTGCACCTCTTTTTTCGAGGTTGTTGCAGATACAAATTTCGCCAAAACAAAATTGCAATCCAACAGCAATACGACTGGAAAGTAAACTTTGTTCTTCTGAATTTGGGCAGATCTGCACGAATTTCAACATTACGCCTGCATAAACCCTGAAATTCTGCTTTTCAGAACCCTGAAAACCATGGATTCCGACTTTATGTCAGCATAAATTCCATATCTGTATGTTACAGATTTTGCAGTAAATCGTAATGTATAGATTATAAACAATATAGCTGTTTTGCTATATATTAGTACGCTTTGTTTTGAAGCAAAGAAAATACCCCTGCCGTCGTTTGACAGTAAGGGTATTCTTCTTCGTTCAGTTATTCCACAAACCATTTGTATTCCGCATCGCCCTCGATGGCTCTGCCGACACCCGTGATAAGCTCGGTAGCGTTCAGCGAACGGTCGAGAAACGTATCTATGTAACTCGACTTGTTGGCTCCCGTAAAGAGGTTGTAAACCCTCCAAAGGTCAATCTCTGGATTGTCCCCTCTGGAAAAGTTCTCGTCCGTGTAGTAAGCCTTTGCTACGGCGTTGATATGGCAGTCCGTAAATTCCATAGCAGGCAATGCCTTTCGCTCGGCCGTGGGCAGGTATTGATACAACCGTGTCTTGCCGATAAGCTGAGCGAACTGGTGTTCGGTAAGATGCCGTTCCTGCATCGCGGCCATTCGCTTTACATGGCGTTCGGCATCGTATTCTCGGAACAGGCGCAAGGTGGCATCGAACAAGTCCTGCACGCCCATCACCCGCAGTTCGCTTTTGAATCCATCGGTCGATACGCAGAGGTTACAGCACACGAGGTTCTTGAACCCGATGAAGACCTTGAATTTCTCCACCGTCTTCTTGGAATAGAGGTTCTCGTGGTTATAGGCCCGTACACCGCCTATCGAAAGGTTCAGCCTGTTTCCTGCCACTTCCTCGTAAATCGTGGGTATCTCAAAACAGAAAGCCATCCGCTCGTAGTAGATGGTCTTGTCGGTTTCCAAGAGCTGGTTCACGGGCTTGTGGATAGCCTCTGGAATACGCCCCTTGATGATATGGGACACGACTATATCAGGCGCGTCGATTACCTCCTGTGGGAACATACGGTGTGCAGCACCTAATACCGTTTCAATAAAACTCTGATGGGAGATCGTCACCTCGTTGTCCTTACTGAATACGGGAACGACACAATCGTTCTTCAGATGGGCTATATCGACATGCTTGGTGTTGGCCTCGATAAAGTGGCGGTTATGACGAACACCCAAAGGAACGATAGGTGTTGCAGGTCGTTCCTCTACGGTCGTTGCCACCTCTGCGGCAGGGTTATCGAGGAAAGGGCTGTCGGAGTTCAAACCGACGGCAAATTCTGGGTTAGGCTGAAACGCTGGGTACATGGTTGTAAGGAGTTTGAGGTTGAACATTCGGTTGTGCAGGCTGTGCCATATTGCACCATTTGAGGATGGCCTGACCGACAGCAGGCGTGATAAGGAATTCGGAACGCCCCGTGAACAGTCCTGTGCGGTCTTTGGATGTGGTGGCCTTGTGGTTCATGGCTATATCAAGGACAGCGGTAAACTCGTAATCCACGTTGTCGCGCTGTACGGCTTTCAAACCCACCTTTTCTGGAACCATCTTGCCGTTCTTGTCCGAGAGCACATAATCCTGCTTGCTACGCATCGTACAGATAACATGACAAGAGGATGTCAGAATCCGCTGGATAAAGGCGTTCTGACGGGGCGTAACCTTAGCCCAGTTGGCAAAGGAATTGCCTTGCAGGTTGGCATGGAAATCCAGCAGATAATCCCAGCAATGGGAGATGCTGTCGATGATGATTACCTCGGCTCCTGCCTGCTCGCAAATACCGATGGCCTCGATGTAGGTTTCGGGAGCATAGTTTTCGAGGGTGAGGACTTGATAACCGCCCAGATGGGCATAAAGGTCGGCCGAGCAGTTCTCGGAATCAATGACGGCGATTTTAGACCAGTCGCCTGTCATTCCGTAAGCGATCAGGAGCGACGAATAGGTCTTGCCCGAACCTGAAGCTCCCGCCAGCGCAAGCCGCATCTTGGCTGCACGGCGCATGGATTGTCTCAATTGCATAACTCTACAAATTAGATGATTAGTAAATGATTAAACTAATCATCCTGTCTGTGGCTTTTGTATTCAGTCTGCAATTTTTCTCGATAATCTGTTATAAAAAATCCCTCCCCGAATTTCGTTTTCCAAACCAAATAGGGGGAGGGGTGTTAATTGGGGTATTGGCTCGTGGCCAAGATATATTATAAATGCACCTTTGAGGCGGGTTTGCAAATTTTAGATTTTATTCTTAAATTTGGTAAACAACTATAATCCAAACGATATGGATAATGATTCATTAGGCTATCTCTCTTATAGTGGAGAAAGCATACAAAATGGTATTTTCGATGCTCGTCAATCTGCAACAGCTTTATTGGGGTTTGATAATCTTATGCGCTATTTCATAAAGATAGAAAACCCAGAGTTGAAAGATATTGATTTTGATTTTCCTGTAAAAGTAAAAGAGGGCTCCTGGCTCATAGAAATTCCTAATAATATTGATAAACTTATATTAATTGCAGGTGTTGGTTACTTCCTCAAAGATTATTTAAAAGAGTTTGCCAAAAAAGCAGCTTCAGATGGGTTCTTAGAAACGGGCCCAGTTAAAGACATAAAAAAGATAATTCAAGGGGCAATTAATCTGGCTAAATGGTGTATAAAAATTCGCAAGCATATTAAAGATAGACAAGTTGAAGAAAAGATTGATTTGACGAATGAAACCGTAAAAATATCAGTAGATGATAAAACATTAGAAATTCCTCTCAAAATATACACCCTATACAAAAATCTTCCCAAAGGCTTTTTCAATGACATTTCTGAAGCAATTTCCGAGAATGTATCTCTTACGATCGCAGATAGACAGGATGATGGTAAATTTGATAAGGAATCTATAACATATACAGATAAATCTTATTTTTACACAAAATCAAATATTGAACCAGATATTTTATTTCCAGAATTAAAAGATGGCCAATATGTAGAATTAGATGGAGAAATAACTCGTAATAATGGGAAAACAAACACTATTGGATTTGAATACAAAGGTCATATTTTAACATGCGAACCAGACCAAAATCAACCATTAACGAAATATAAAAATCAGATTATATCAAAATCTGATGATCGTTTTTTCTCATCTGTAACAATTTATGGTGTAATTGACAGGAGCGAAGGTACAGGGAATCGTCCTAAAATTAAATTTACTAAAATCACCCCTAAAGAAATTCTATACGTTGAGCAGCAAGATTTATTCAAGAATCAGTAAATTTTAAAACGAAAGTCCCCGTGCTTACGCACGGGGACTGTATATCTAAAATGCAAAACCTTTGAAATCTTCTTTATCCTGCTTATCTCGTTTTATTACCTCACTATATTGCTCCTGCATATCAAGCACCTTTATAAAATAGGGCAACAATACCTTTTCGGGCAGGTTCTTGCATCGTTTATTGAGTTGGTAGGTTATGCTTATTGGCTCTGTTCTTGATAAGCCTATTGAATTATACTTGGTAAGCAGTACGGACATCGCTCGTTTATCCCACTTGGGAGCGGCTACACCTTTCATCTTGCAAAACTCGCATATCTCCTTATAAATCCCTGCGGCGGTTTTTCTGACCGAGTGATTGATAAAACAACCTGCCGTCAGTTCATAACCCTTTGCAATCTGCTTTATAAGCCCTAATTGCTGGCATTCATTTAATAGTGCAGTTGTTGTATTACGTGATAACCCAATTTCCTTTGCAATTTTGGCATTACTTCATTGGATGGTATCCGTATTATTAAGACATATCGCCTTTAATAAGAGCAGAAACCCTGCAATTTTGGCGTGATAGTTCTTTGTAAAGAAACTGTTGTCGAGAAAGAAATAATCTTTGCTGGCTGGCTTTATATAATAGGAATTTCGTTTTATAAATCCTCTGTCTGCATCTTCTTTAATGGTAGTCTGCACGGTCAGATAACCTGCATCCTTTAAGCGTTTAATGCTCCGTCGTATGGTTCGTTCATCTAATCCCGTCAGCAAGGATAGTTTTTCCTCGGTTATATGGGAAATATTCGTCTTGTAGTTGGAACAATATTTTATGGTTGCTCACACGTAAATATCGATAGGCTTACTGTTGCCTGTCTGAAAATTCACGATTGATTTGGGGATTACTGTATAATTCATCGTTAGCAATGGAATTTTGATTGTTTGTAAATATGATTTCTTTTAAGTGCAGTAGTTTTCGGAAGCAGGCAATGCCGTAATGTTCTTTGGCCTGTTTGCGGTTCTCGAATCACCTGCGGTCTTTGATGTGGTAGTACATGGTCGGTACGACTTTAATAGGTAGTGTATAAGTAGGTAATGTATATATAGGACATTTTTGAGCAGTTTGCACAGGACAGATTTGAGCAATACAATCTGTCCATCCATGATTACCTACTATCTCTTATCTGGAATCTTCCATATTTTTTGATCGTGAATTACTCTCTTTATAGAGAATCTTCGTCTCGTACTCAAAAAATGTGGTAACACAACGCAAAGAAAAGGCAGACGAAATCTGCCTTAACAAGAATGAACACAATCTGTATCGAATGGAAGATAGTATCTCTGAATTGCCCTGCAAAGATATAAAATATTTAACAAGAAGTCAAATAAATTGATGTGTTTATTCTGAAATTCTTAATCTCGCTGATGTTTCGGATTTGACAACACCCACTCTTTGGGTATTTCTTTTCCAAATGCGACTCTTTCGTGAATAAATTTCGGCTCCCACATTTCTTCTCCGTCTTCATCTTCGGTCTCTAATGTGTCTATATAGTCATTCAATTCATCGTCTTTCAATTCATCGTCTTTCAATTCTTCAGATAGGAGATAGATATAATGGCTGGGAGGGTATTCATTACCAGGAGTGCAATCAACATAGCACTCGTATTTGTTGGAATAAATAAAGCTATGATGAACAGCCATTACCGTTGGCTCTTTAGGCATATTTAAAGCCTTTTTAGATATAACTATCCCCTCGCAATAGTTGCACTGTTCACCATATCCATCTAAAAGACCATTAAAACTGCAAATGAAGAGAGCATTACTATTACATGATACAGGAGCTACCCAACTCCATATTATGAGATTTTTTGTTGCGGGAACATCGGCAATCATTTTGGCTTTGTACTCATCAAAATCAATTACATTGTAAGCCCTATTATAGGCCTTACATGTGTCCTTGTAATAGTTCTTGGTCTTCATAAATATTAAGTTTTAAGGTTGGGAATTGTGTACTGTCATAAAGATACAAAAAATGAGGACAAACATCGACAAGGGAGCAGAATTAAGTTCCCCTACCAATGTTTGTCCCTGCTTTCTCCTTACAATAAGTGTTGCATAGCCGCGTCGATTTGGCTGTTCTCAAACGAATCCAAGTAAATCTGTGTCGTGGATAGGTCGGAGTGTCCCAGCGATTCGGAAATGAGTGCCACGCTTACCCCTGACCGTTTGAGGACGGTTGCGTAAGTATGGCGAGCTACATAGGTTGTTAAAGGCATTGCCAATCCAATCATTTCTCCCAGCGTCTTTAACTCTCGATTGACTTTGCGTAGTACCTTATGCAGGCGATTGAAAATCTGCTGTGGGGTGGTGTGTTCATGGCGATTGAGGATAGGGAAGATATAATCTTCTCCGTGTCCTGCCGTACCGTACTTTTCGAGAATCTGCAACGCCATAGGGACGAGTTGAAAAGACAGTAGTTTCTGTGTCTTGTGGCGGGAATAGTTCACACGACCTCTCACGATGTCTTTATAACGCAGCCGCGCAATATCACCGAAATTCATCCCTGCCGTGAAATAAGAGAATAAGAATAAATCTTTGGCGAGGCATCGATATTCCGTCGTATGGCCATCCGCAATTTCGAGGTCGATCAGCCGTTGAATGTCGTCCTTGTCGATTGCCCGTTTGCGTGTTTTGGCCCATAAGCTACCCACTTGAAACAGGGTGAACGGATTTCGCTTCACCGTTACTTTACCCTCTTTAACTGCCTTGTTGTAGATGGCCTTGAAGATGGCGAACCGTGTAGCGATGCTGTTGTCCTTGTTCCCACGCTGACGCAGGTACAATTCCAAACCTTTCAGATAGTCGAGGTCGATAGCCTCTAACGCCATAGTGGTTGGTTTGTAGCTGTTTAACACTTGCAGGGCGTATTTGTGCTTGGAGGCCGAGTTGATTTTACCGAGCGATTCCAGTCGTTCGATTTCAGCGTTGAAACCGTCTTCGATTGTAATTCCAACTGAACGAGTAGGTTTCGCATCGAACAGCGTATCGAAATTCACGGGAATATCCAACGCTTCCAACCGCTGGATTTTCTTGTTGTATTCCTTGATCTTGGCTGTTATCTGAAACTGGATATTGTCTCTGTCGGGGCAGTCGGTCGTTACTTTTTGAGCCTTTGCATTCCAGTATTTACGGGCTACGGATATGCCTAAACCGATGGTTTTCTTACGACCGTCATGAAGAAATTGAATACAGAGGGGAGAGGTGCTGTTTTTATAAATTACATCCTTTCGGATTATTGCTTTGAATGTCATTGTGTTGCATCAAGTTGATGCAGGGGATTAGCAGACTTCTCTATGGGAAGTTCAATGGGAAGTCTATGGGAAATCGGAGCCTTAAAAAGGCTACTTTACCCCTCTTTTCCCACCGTTCAGAAACAAAAAAGCCAGCAACCACATTTCTGTAAGTCGCTGACTTTTCGAGCCGAATCCGAGACTTGAACTCGGGACCCCTTCATTACGAGTGAAGTGCTCTACCACTGAGCTAATTCGGCGACATCTCGGGATTCATATCCCGTTCGGGTTGCAAATATCGGAAATTTTTTCGGATAAAATCAAGTATTCGGGCAGGAATTTGCAAAAAACCTCGATTTTTTGTCTCTTTTTGGCTATATTCGCCCTGCCGAAACGCTTTTCGAAGCGTCCGCGCAAGATGAACTGCATAAAACCTGCATACCGATGATAACCTTTCTTTTATGCCTCGCAGCATTGATAACGGCCTATTTCACATACGGGCGCTATCTGGAAAAAGTCGCTCGCATCGACCGCAAGGCCGACGTGCCGAGCCGCCGTCTTTATGACGGCGTGGACTACGTACCTATGCCGCGCTGGCGCGTATTTCTTATCCAACTGCTCAACATCGCGGGCATAGGCCCCATTTTCGGAGCCATACTCGGTGCCTGCTTCGGTCCCGTGGCCTTTTTGTGGATCACTCTCGGCGGCATATTTATGGGTGCAATGCACGATTTTCTCTCGGGCGTGATACTCGTCCGCAACGACGGATTGAGCATCCCCGAAATCGTCGGGCGCTATTTGGGCGGCGGGATGAAACAGTTTATGCGCGTCTTCTCAACCATACTGCTCATACTGGTGGGCGTCGTATTCCTGCGCAGCCCCGCAAGCATATTGGGCGAAATGGTGCCGCAGGTATCCTACTACACGTGGATAGGCATAATTCTGGCCTACTACTTCATCGCCACGCTGCTGCCGGTCGATAAGATCATCGGACGGCTCTATCCCGTCTTCGGCATAGCTTTGATATTTATGGCATTGGGACTTATGGGCGTCATCATCTTCGGCGACTATACGGTGCCCGAGATGACGACGTTCCGCAATTTCCAGCTCGCACCCGACAAGGTGCCGATCATACCCACCCTCTTCATAACCATAGCCTGCGGTGCCATTTCGGGATTCCACGCCACGCAGTCGCCCCTTATGGCACGATGCGTCAATAACGAAGCGGAATGCCGCTCGGTATTCTACGGAGCGATGATTTCCGAGTCGGTCATAGCACTGATATGGGCGGCAATAGCTATGGCTTTCTTCGGCGGGGCCGACGGACTGTCGCAGGCAATGGCCGAACACGGCAACAACGCCGCGTGGGCGGTGAACACCATATCCACGACCACATTGGGCGTCATCGGCGGCATCTTGGCCGTACTGGGCGTAGTGGCCGCGCCGATAACCTCGGGCGACACGGCGTTCCGTTCGGCACGTCTCATCATTGCCGACATCTTCCGCATAGACCAGCGCAGCAAGCTCAAACGACTGTATATCAGCATTCCGCTCTTCGCCGTAGGGTTGGGCATCACGTTCGTCGATTTCGACGTCGTATGGCGTTATTTCTCGTGGACCAACCAAGCGCTGGCAACGGTGGTACTGTGGTGCATAGTCGTTTGGCTCAACCGCGAAAAGCGCAACATATGGGTGGCGCTGCTGCCCGCCGTCTTTATGACATTCATCTGCGCGAGCTTCGTCTTCGTCTCGGGACAGTTCGCAGGTATGGGCGCTGCACCCGCGGCATACGCAGCGGGAGGTGCCGTTACGATACTTCTCTCTGCGGCTATGTGCATCAAGCTGCGCCGCGAAAATAAGACGAGCCGCAAATTATGACCCGTATCGACCGCATCCCCGCATCGGCGCGCAACCTGCTGTTCATCATAGCATTGTTCGCCGTAACACTCGCAATGACGGCTTTGCAGAAACCGCTGTTCCTGCTGCGATACGCATCGCTGGCGGCAGGGGCGTCGTTCGGCGAACTCGCAGCCGTCATCGGCAACGGCCTGCGGCTCGACCTGACCGTGACGGGGTATATCGTAGCCACGCCGATACTCGTCGTACTGGCAAATACGTGGTTCGCAGGCAGATGGGCACGTACGCTGCTGAAGATATACCTGCCCGTAACGGCGGCGCTTTCCGCCATAGCATTCGCCGTCAATCTCGGGCTGTACGAATATTGGGCATTCCCGCTCGACGGGTCGGTACTGCAATTTCTCGCAACGCCGAAAGAGGCCGCCGCGAGCGTAACAGTCGGGCAAGCCGTAAGCCATACCCTCATCGCAGCCGCATATTTCGCCGCCGTGCAGTTCTGTTTCTCACGCACGCTGCGACTGCTCCGCACCGATCGCAGCGGGCATCGGATTTTGCAGACGGTTTTGCTGCTGCTCTTCGCGGGGCTCGATTTTCTGGCCATACGCGGAGGTGTAACCGTAACTACGGCCAACATCTCGAAAGTTTGCTTCAGCGACAAACAGTTTCTCAACCACGCGGCAACCAACCCTCTGTTCTCGTTCATATCATCGGTATCCGGCGGCGAGGGATTGTACGATTATGAATTTTTCGACGAGCAGGAGCGCAACACCATATTCGAAAACCTGCATAACGACGGCACGGGTTCGCAATCGACTCCGTTGCTGCGAATGCGGCGCCCGAACGTCATCCTCATTCTGGCCGAGAGCTTCGGCCGCTCGACCGCGGACGAAACGGTCGGCGGAGTGCCCGTGGCCCCCGAATTTCAGCGGCTCAAGAGCGAGGGCATATATTTCGAGAACTTCATCGCCAACTCCTACCGCACGGACAGAGGGACGGCAGCACTGCTCAGCGGCTTTCCCGCCCAGCCCAAGACATCGATAATGAAGATGCCCGCCAAGGCGGCGAAACTGCCCTCCATAGCGCGTTCGCTGCGCCGCGGGGGGGGGTACGCAACCTCCTATCTCTACGGCGGAGACCTGAACTTCACCAACACCGCGGCATATCTATATGCGACAGGTTTCGAACGTCTTATATGGCAAAAGGATATGCGTCTCGACGCCCCGACGTCGAAATGGGGCTATGCCGACGATGCGACGGGAGAACTCTTCGCCGAGCATGTACTTGCACTGTCGGCGGACCGAAAAAGGGTGCGGGCTGCGGAACGGACAGCAGCACGAAATGCGGAACAGAACGCGGACATAGCAACCGCCGCGGATTCTTCGGGTTATGCCCGCCCCTTCTTCGCCGTGTGGCAAACGCTGTCGAGCCACGAACCGTTCGACGTACCAACAAAACGGTTCGAAGACAGAATGCTCAACTCTATGGCCTTCACAGACGATTGTATCGGCCGTCTGGTCGAGCGCCTGCGCGCATCGGATGCGTGGGACGATCTTCTGATAATCATCGTCGCCGACCACGCCTACCGCTATCCCTACGGCATTGCAGGCAGTACCGTCTACTCCCACCGCATACCTATGCTATGGCTCGGCGGGGCGATAGAAAAGCCCCTTACGGTAGATACGTACGCTTCGCAGACCGATCTGGCGGCGACGCTGCTCGCGCAGCTGGACATCCCTTATGCCGACTTCCCTTTCAGCCGCGACATATTCGACGCTTCCGTCCCGAAATTCGGGTACTACTGCTTCAACGACGGATTCGGCGTTGTCGATGCCTGCGGGGCGACAGTCTATGACTGTGCCGCGGGACGCACGGTCGCATCCGACGATACGTCCCGAACCGCCGCCGACAACACCCCGACCGCGACGGACGACGAACGCCGTCTCCGCTGCGGCAAGGCCATACTCCAAACGACATTCAAAACGATACGGGAACTTTAACTGTAAAAACATATTTTCACCGAAAATGGAACAAGGCTCATTAAGACCCACCCCCGACCAGACTTTCGAGCTTATCGGAAAAGGCGAATACGACTTCACGGCCGTACTGCGCAACTCATACGACTTGCAGGACAACGAACATCGCATCGAAGAGGCCTGCAACGAGCGGTTTCAGGCATTCCGCCGCATTGCGGAGCTGATCCCCGAGGATGAGGACATCACCCTCGAATGGAACCACGACAACACGCGCTCGGCACTGGAGATAATATCCGCCTCGGCAATAGACCACTTCCTGATAAACGATTTCGAAATGGCGGCGGGAATGATCGAGATGCTGCTCGACCTCGATCCCGAGGACCATACCGAAAGCGTAGAGACATTGGCATTCTGCTATGTGGCTATGGAGGAGTACGAACTTTTCGACGAGATAATCAACGACATATCCGACAAGTCGCCGGCCAAGCACCTGCTGCTGATGTGGGCGGCCTTCCGCCGTACGGGAATCATACCCGAGGGCGAGATGCGTATGATGAGCTATCGCCACCGTTTCTTCCTCAACGAGTTCCGCGCCGACGATCATCCGATAGATGACGACTATATGTTTGGTATGCAACGCGAGTCGCCCACGCAAATTTCGCTCGCACGCCAGTTATGGCTCCAGACCGAACATCTGTGGAAACTCTTCCCCGACTTCATCGAGGCGCTGAAGCAGGCTTAACGGCCCGCCCCGCACAGATAAAGCAGATAAACGAGTGCCGCAGAGAACTTTCCCTGCGGCACTCTCCCATCGACAGATTATGCTTAGTCGAAAAATCGTATATCAATCGCCGTAGGCCACTACCGAAACCGCATCTACGGAGCCTTTCGGTACGTCGGCATCGCCTTTCAAACCCGCAGAAGTCGAAACGGCGAACGACACGGGCAGCGTATAGCTTACCTTCACGGCCTTGCCGTCCCGCTTTCCCGCAGTCCACTTAGGCGAAGCCGCGAGTACACGCCTGACCTCGTTCGAGAGCGCCTCGTCGGGCGATTTCAAAATCTTCACGTCTTTCACCGAACCGTCGGCACCGACAGCGAACGACGCCACGACATTGCCGACCGTACCAGCCTTTCTCGCCGCTTCCGGATAGCGTATCCTGCCGAGAACCCACCGGCGGAACTCGGCGATGCCGCCGCCGTTGAATTTCGGCATCTCGTCGCACCCCTCGACGGCAGCGTCCCCGTTGCCCGCAATCTTGACAGTCATACCCTGCCCGCCGTCGGCGGACTTGGTCTCCACCAATATGACCCCGTTCGACGTATCGCCGTAAATGCCGTATGCGGATGCCGTCTTGCCACCCTTGCGCACGGCGACCGACTTGGAGACGTCCGACGGATCGTAGTTCACCGACTTACCATCCTTGTAAATGATTACCGACTTTATGCTGTTCGCGGGGATATCACTCAGCGACTTGCCCTCTTCGAGCGCCTTGCCGTCGATGATAACCAAAGGTTTCTTATCGGTAAATACGGCATTCATACCACCTATGGTCAGCGTCTTATCCCCGTTTCCCGTCGTAACCTCGACTCTTTCGCCGCTTGCGGGAACTTTCACCACGGAGACGGTCTCGGACTTATTCGCGCTGTTGTCGGCACCTGTTTCGGTCGAGCTCTTTTCGACGACGGCAACGCCGTTTTCCACATTGACGGAGATGGACGAAACGGTTCGACGCGCCGTCGTATCCACCCCGTTTTTACTAATCGAAATAACCTTGCCTTTCAACCCGTCGGGAGCATTTTTCGTCGTTATAAGCACTATGCCGCGCGCGACTTCGGCTTTCGAAACATCCAGCCCCTTCAACTCTTCAAACGCAGAGTCTTTGACAACCTTCATCTCGACTATGTCGGCGATATCGAGCGCATTCAGGGCAGTGCGGTCTATGCGCTTACCGTCGAGGAAAAATACGGCTTCGGCCGACTGTGCGGGAACGGGTTCGGTTTTATCAGCCGATTTTTTCGGCGCCTTGTCTTCGGCCGTCGCAAGCGCGGCCGTCGTTACGGTCGCGGCAACCGCGGATGCCAAATCGGCATTCTCTTCGGCGACGAAGTCGGCAGCCCCTTCGGCCGCAGTCTCGGAAACGGGTTCGATATAACGTATTTCGGCGGACTTGGCCGTCAGCGAGAATGTCGCCAGCAACCCCGCGACCACGGGGACGACGGCCGCCGTGCGCAGCAGAGCGTATCTGCCGCCTGTTTTCATTGTCATCATTTTCAATCTCTTTTTAGTTAATGAGTCTCGCAAACCGTTGGCTATTTCCGGACTATAACCGAACAGATGCTTGAGTAACGTGGATATATAGTTCGATACATCGTATCCTCCGTCTATGACGTCGCGGTCGGCCTCGTACTCCTGCACCTCGACAAGCCGCCGCGCGGCTATCCACACGAACGGGTTCCACCACATAAACGCCTTCATAACCTCCATAGCCACCCGTTCGACCGAATGACGATGGGCTATATGGCTCGCTTCGTGAGCGATTATCGTGCGCAGGTCGTCGGCCGAGACGTCGCTGCCGACATATACGGTGCGGAAAAACGAAAACGACGCTGTCTTATGCGGCGTTCGGACCAGATCGAAACGGTCGAATGCCGTCCGCTCGGCATCGCGGGACAATCGGCGCATACGTATCATCTGCACCGCCATAATTACGAATGACAGCACGACGCCGAAAACGTATATCGCGAGAACTATGTTTTGGGGGTCGGGCGCAGCCGCCTCGTCGGCAACCGCCTCCGCCACAACGATTTCCCCCTCTGTCGGCACTGTTGGCACGGCATAGAGGACCTCGCCCTCCCACACGGGAATGTCGAGTGCGGGTATTGCCGCCGAAGCCGCGACGGCAAAAAGCAGATAGGCCCGGCAGACGACGAACCGTACGCGCCGTTCGAGCAATATCGAATAGGCAACGAGCAGAATGCCTCCGCACGCCAGCGTTTCGAGCGCATATATCGACAGCTCTTTCATCGATTTTTGATTTTTTCCACTATCTCCAGTATCTCATCCATTTCGCTGACCGAGATGTTCTCCTTCTGCGAGAAGAACGAGACCATTTGCGACAGCGACCCGTCGAAATAGTTCGACAGCATCGAACTCGCGACATTGCCCGCATACTCCGACTTGGCGACGAGCGGGAAATACCGATGGCTCTTGCCGACGGCCTCGTGGCCGACGAACCCCTTGTTTTCGAGTATCTTTATGAACGTCGCGACCGTCGTATACTTGGGTTTAGGCTCTTTCATTCGGGCGATTATGTCGTTCACGAAACCCGACTCGATCTGCCACAGAATTTGCATAACCTCCTCTTCGCCGCGCGTAAGTTCGGGTAATTTTTCAGCCATCTTCATATCGTTTTCAATAATGCGGTTTATACCGTTTCACTCTTATATTCCAAAACCTCGTATCCTTGCGGGTTCCGCCCCGATCCCCTGCCCGAAACCGAGGGCAAAGGGTAGTACAGGCTCGGCAGCGACTCCGAACGCAGGCGCAAAGGACTGTACAAGCACGGAAGGCGAATACCGATGCGAGGAACGGTTCGGGCACTTGTTCGGGGCGCTGGTTCAGTACCGATACAAGCACCGGTACGGGTCGCACTCGCAATACAGACCTCCGCCGTCCGTCGGATTGTCGCACAACCGCATCGCAAATGTATATCTAAAAATTTAGATGAACAAATATTTCTACTAAAATTTTAGATAAAAAGTGCGGAAAATATTGCCGCAAAGATGTTGTCTTTGCGGCAACAAGATGATTTGAAGCGTTTTATCAAGGATTACCCGTGTCGTAATTTTGGTAAATATGAAAAGTTCCCTGCGTAGTATACGTTCTGACCACTATCGTCCTTTTCTCCGAAGAGGGATAGACCGTAACCGACAGTCGTCTGTCGCCGAGCTGTTCGACCGTGTCGGAATCGAAACGCATAACGTGCGAACTCTCTTTTGCAGGCGGAAAAGGGGAATAAAAAACACCCGTATCGTCGGCCGTTATTGCGTATTCGGAGGGAAATTCTTACCTTTGATAAAAATTTGCGATATGGCCGTATTCCGAGTGGAGGGAGGTTATCGCCTGCACGGCGAGATAACCCCTCAGGGCGCAAAAAACGAAGCCCTTCAGATATTGTGCGCCACGCTGCTCACCGAAGAGCGCGTCGTGGTACACAACATTCCGCGCATCCTCGACGTGATGCAGCTCATCGAACTGCTGCGGGCTATGGGCGTAGAGGTCGAGGAGCTGGCAGACGATACGTTCGCATTCCGTGCGAAAGATATAAACCTCGACTATCTGCGCAGCGACGACTACCAGCAGCGCTGCCGCCGTCTGCGCGGTTCTGTTATGATGGTCGGGCCTCTGCTGGCGCGCTTCGGCGTCGGGTACGTTCCCAAACCCGGGGGCGACAAGATTGGCCGCCGACGTTTGGATACCCACTTTTTAGGATTCCAGAAATTGGGCGCCAAGTTCGATTTCGATGCGGCCGAAGGATTTTTCTCGGTCGAGGCCGATAAGCTGAAAGGGTGCTATATGCTGCTCGACGAAGCGTCGGTAACGGGCACGGCCAATATCGTTATGGCCGCCGTACTCGCCGAGGGCACCACCACTATATATAACGCCGCCTGCGAACCGTATGTCCAGCAGTTGTGCCGAATGCTGAACCGTATGGGTGCCAAGATTTCGGGCATAGCCTCGAACCTGCTGACGATAGAAGGCGTAGAATCGCTCGGCGGCACGGAGCACACGATGCTGCCCGATATGATCGAGGTCGGCAGCTTCATAGGTATGGCGGCGATGACGCGCTCGGAGCTGACTATCAAGAACGTATCCTATGACAATCTGGGAATTATCCCCGCGCAGTTCGCGCGTATGGGCATACGTTTCGAACAGCGCGGCGACGACATTTACATCCCGCAGCAGGATCATTACAGCATCGAGAGCTTCATCGACGGGTCGATTATGAATATCGCCGACGCTCCGTGGCCGGGCCTTACGCCCGACCTGCTGTCTATCTTCCTCGTCGTGGCGACGCAGGCGAAAGGCGCGGTGCTCATCCACCAGAAGATGTTCGAGAGCCGTCTGTTCTTCGTCGATAAGCTGATAGATATGGGTGCGCAGATCATCTTGTGCGACCCCCACCGCGCGACGGTCATAGGCCACGACCACCGCATACGGTTGCGTGCCACACGTATGACCTCGCCCGATATACGTGCGGGCGTGGCGCTGCTCATCGCCGCGATGAGCGCCGAAGGGGTGAGCGTCATACAGAATATCGACCAGATAGACCGCGGCTACCGCGACATCGACGGCCGCCTGAATGCTTTGGGTGCGCATATAAAGAGGTTGGAGGATTGTTGAGTCGGACGAGCCTGCAAGGCGGTTGTCGGGCTGACGGTCCGCACAATCTGCAAGAATTGCAGACTTTGCCTGCAAAGGTTCTTTTATTTTGTACCTTTTGTCCGCAAAGACAGTGCAAGCAAGAGCAGAGGTCGCTTGCGAACTATGCCGAGCGCAGCCTGTCTAAACCTTTGGTAAAAGGTAC
>JAGBEH010000007.1 GCA_017937125.1 Alistipes sp.
CGTGAGACAGTTCGGTCTCTATCTGTTGCGGGCGTAGGAAGATTGAGGGGTCCTGACTTTAGTACGAGAGGACCGAGTTGGACGAACCTCCGGTGTATCGGTTATGCTGCCAAGTGTACCGCCGAGTAGCCGCGTTCGGATCGGATAAGCGCTGAAAGCATCTAAGCGCGAAGCCGACCCCAAGATTAGTCTTCCCTTGAGGGGCGTAGGAGACTACTACGTTGATAGGCTGCAGATGTAAAGACAGTAATGTCAAAGTCGAGCAGTACTAATTACCCGAACGGCTTTCTTATTGGAATTATCTCATTTCCTGCTTCGGTCAATACTTTACCGAGTGCGACGGGTCGTATCGAGAGATACTCGCACGGCTTCAGCAAGAAGCCAGACGTTCTTTTAGGTGGTTTTAGCAGTGAGGTTCCACCTCTTCCCATTCCGAACAGAGAAGTTAAGCTCACTAACGCCGATGGTACTGCACTTATCGTGTGGGAGAGTAGGTAGCCGCCTCTTCAAGGTCAGTCCGAAAGGACTGACCTTTTTTGTTCGGTTATGCGCGGAATTGACTTTTTTATTTCGGTGTTTGCTTAAAATAAGCAATCGGTGTCGTCATTCGGACAGGCGGGATTTTTAATGCTCCGATACGCGATGCCGATTCGGTTTTTATGCCGCCGCCGTTTTGTTTCTCGCATCGATTGTTCTCCCGTCTCGATTATTTTCTGTATCTTCACATCGTTGGAGAATTATTAACGGTGATGAAAATTATATTGTTTTTATATTGTTTATTATTTACAATATGTTGCAGTTCATCCCACAAGCCTGTGAACTGTGTTTTGCTTACCAGTGATTGTTACACAAAAATATTCGATAGACCTAATGGTGCAATTGTAGATAGCATAGTAAACAGCCCTGCTATTGATGAATTATATGTAATGGATATTGTAAAATGCAAAAACGAATGGTTTTTTGTTGAAGTATATCTTCCTATATCAGACTCAATAAGCCATATAGGTTGGATTAGATATCCGAATGTCGGCATATATATGAAGGATCTTCATAATGTTAAATTATATGATCGGCCATCATATGAATCATCTGTAAAATTAGAAATTGAAAATGCAGAGTGGGGGCCTTATGTCGTTACAGGATTTTATGGCGAGTGGTTGCAGATAGAATTGAACTACTTTGGTGTAAAAGTACATGGCTGGTTACCTCCGAATAATCAGTCATCTAATCCATATACTACAGGATGTTGATAAAACATACGAATTAGATTATAATGTGTGGATGCTTACTTCATTAAATGTATCATTTATGTAGATTTAATGTATAAACATTGATGGATATCAATATTGGAAAGAATTCAATTGCAATGAGAATTAAAATATTAATAATACTTATATTTATATTTTGTGGCAAATTATCAATCAATTCGTTTGCCCAATCTGTCAATATATGGGATATAACATTTAACTTTTTGGTCGAGAATGGATATATGTCGCCGGACAATTACGGCAGACCGACTAAAATCAAAGAAAATCATATCGTATACCCGTATTTTATTTTTTGCGGACCGGACGGACGAATTGACGATCCTGATTTTATTATACCTAATCGTAATGAATTAGACAGTTATAGTTTTGGCAGTATATTTAGACAATATCATACACATTTATTGTTTGTTAAGAGTGGTAAATGGCGAATAATTGATATGGGAAAATCTTTGTTAGATATTATTATGCAATGTCATAATTTATGTAAAGATTTTGGATTGGATGATAATGAATCAATATATGTCCTAACAGAAGCGATTCGATATTATGAAAATTATAAAAAGGAGTTGTCTACTATGGGTGTTCCAATTATAACTGATTCCATTGGTGTTAATTGATAAATAGGTATGTTGTAAATAAACCTTGTCTGTGAGTAAAACAAACTTTGCAGACAAGGTTTATATTTATATGTTACTTTTCATCTTTCTTCAATTTATTACTTTTTTACTTATTCATCTGCCATTCAGCACGGTCTCAATATTCGTTATAATCACTTGAATTTGCCACGAAAAATCAGCCGCGGTGATGATATTTTGGTAAATTATGTTTATCTTGCCGACGGAAGCAAGTACTCCGCTCTCAAAGGCGACGGTACGGGCTTCGTTTACGAGGGTTCTTTCATATACAGCAAAGATGTAGACGGCAACTTGAAATTGGAGAGCATTCCGTTCAACGGCGGTCGGTTCATCTCCAACTCTAACGGCGAACTTTTGCCTCGCTACTTCATTACCGACCACTTGGGCAGCGTTCGCGGGATTTTGAACGAGAACTTTGACTTCGAGGAACAGAACGACTACTACCAGTTCGGCAAACATATCGACGACCCGAACTCTCAACTTTCCGACAACCGTTACCATTACAACGGCAAGGAAAATCAGGAGTTTTTCGATTTGCCTTATTTGGACTACGGTGCTCGTCTTTACGACCCGCATATCTGCCGGTGGCTATGTATCGACCCAATGGCAGAAATATATTATCCGATTTCGCCTTATGTGTATTGTGCCAATAATCCGATAAATATAATTGATCCTAACGGTATGGACATTTATCGTTTTGATAAAACAACTGGAGAATTGTTTTTGCATACAGAAACTGATGATGATTTTGATCAAATTGGGAAATTTGTATATAATAAAAAATCAGATACATATGAACTAAAAACGGATAAGAAAGGAACTGCTAAAATTCTTATAGATAATATAGAAAAAGGTATATTAAGCGATGGATTGAATCTGAAAACAAATAGTAATACTATTAATGTAAATGGAAAGGATGATTCATTTATTTCTAGATTTGAGAATTTTATTGTACAATTTTCTGATATGATTGGACGAGAAATATCTGGATATTATTTCAATAACAATGAATCTGGACGGATAAATGAGATTTATATTGGTAGATATGAGAATAATACTTATAATGAATCCGTTAAAGGTACCTCAGCAAAAAATTTACCATTGGGGTTCTTTAATAATAAAAGTTTCCAAACAGATTGGCATACACATCCATCTGATGCTCCTGATATAGCCCGATTGCGTCCATCTAGTAAAGATATCGAATCTCGTAATAATACTAAAAATAAGTATGATATTAAAGAATATGTAATATTAACTAATGGACATAGAGTTTGTTATACCAATTGGTAGTTATGATTAAGCAAAAAATATCGTTTATCGCTCTATTTGCAATATTATTATGCAACCAGAGTTATGCGCAGCAGAATGTTTTGAACGATGCGGTGAATATTGCCATAGATGATTTCACCAAAATACATAAATTTAGTGCCGGAAAATATTCGGCATTTGATGTAGATGCGAAAGATTGTGGCAATTTCTGGAAAATATATATTACCGGAGAGTTGAACAAATTGCCGGTTTACGACGAACGTGTGCAAGGCAAATATCCGACACGTTACAGAATCGTAAACAATCATCTATATTATTGGCAGGATTCCGAATGTTCGGTTTCGGATGAAATGGTGCGGGTGTTGGCGGATTTCGATGTAACGGACTCGTTGTATTATGAACCGTCGCATTATTCGGACAGATATATCGACGACGGAGATTGCGGACGTGTCTATTATATATGCAAATGCAATATAAATAGATACAAACGACGTCGGGTAAACTCTTTGGAAGGGCATTATAACGAGCCTAATTTAAGATGTTGCGGATTGCCGGTTCATACGGAGCGACCAAGATACACGATGAAAAAGGATGGCAGATATTTGCGCAAAGAGTTAAAAATAATAGATAATTATTCGCGCATTCGCAATTTTGAATATGATGCTCGAAACGATACCATATTGTTGGTACATCTGCATTATAACGATAATGATGGAAAACGTGTAGATGAAATCATTATTAAATCATCGAAATCCGAGAAATTATGTATTCGTAATAATAAGTCATATATCAAAAAACAGACATTAAATGATTATTCGCATTTACCGTTGCATTTGTTGAATGACGGCGATATAACGGTATTCCGAGATAAATTCAACGAAATTTGCGATAAAGATGCTCTGCCAGAATTCGGGATTGATCGTACTATGACTAAGATCTTGACTGATAGTAAAGAATGTGGAGGAGGAATATGGTATTTTAATGATTTCAAATTATAACATTGACGATAATGGTATGTGTAATATTGTTGATGTTACATCCACATATGGAGTATCAGAGTCTGAAATGATAAATATATATTATAATAATATACATCATACTGTTTTTTCAGGATCTCCTATTGAGCCTAATAGTTATGAAAAACGATTGACCTTAACTGCTCCAGATTCTGTTAATATTGTGAATAATTATATTAAAGAACTATTTCATTCGAGTGAATGTGAGGATGTAAAATCGGATGCAGATATTATGATTGTGAGTTATGAAAATTTCGATACATTATATCTTAGCCGTAGTCCTTATAGCTGTATTATGCATACATCTCCATTCGTTAATGATCATTATAATTGTATTGAAGTAGATACGGTTTTTTATAAGTTAATATATGATGTAATAAGATCTAAAGACACTTATTTTGTGCAAGATACAATTCGGCATTAGATTGTACTGCTGGCTGTTTTATACGTCGAAGACCATCGTCTTCGGCGTATTTTATATTCGTGATTAATCTGCAATATTATTTGATGATTTATTTAATTTTCTATTCTTCCCATCTCTTCTTCCACAATCTGCAATACTTCCGCTTTGATCTTGTCATAGTTTCTCTGTATCTGCTGCTTCATAATATCGTTTCCGTCCTCATCAAGAAACCGGTTTATTACCGGTATCTTCTTGTACTGCTTTTCCTCGTCCGACACTGCTTTGCTATCCACTACTATTCGGGCGTGAAAAATCTTCTGGTCGATCTCTTCTCCGAAATTATCCGCCATATTATCTGCCGTTACAGTTTTTGGTCGTTAGCCGTCTTTATATCCATCAACGAGATATGTTCGTTGCGGTAACGGGCGTCGGGGGTCACTTCCGTTCCGTTCGGAAAAGACCCGTCTTCCGATTGGATGAAACGTATGGCTTTCTGCGGACAGTTCTGTATGCAGGCGAAACAGTATTCGCAGCCGCCGATAATATGATGCTATCCGATATGCAGGATTTTTTTCAACAGGCGCCGTATGCGTACCTTAAGGTTTACGCCCTGCTTTATCAGAACGGCTCCGTTGAGAATCTTCCAGTTCCAACCGCGCAGCCGTGCATATTGCGATAGAAAATATCCTGTTTGCTGCGGATTGAGGTTCAGGCATTTGAGAACCTGGACGGATTGTTCGCGTATGAGGGGATAGCGGTAGAACTTCATTCGGTTGATGTCTATAAGCGCGAATTTCCATTGTCCCGCATCTTTTCGGAACATTATGTTGCCGACATTGAAATCGTAGAAATAGATGCCGTGCAGGTGCATATCGACCGTGAATGCGGCCAGTGAGTACAGAATTTCCGACTGTTCGGCCTGCGGGTGCTCGTCTATGCGGCTCAAAACCTCATACGGCAGCCATTCGCAGATATAGTATCCCGTGTGGAAGATTCCGTAGCGGGATTGTTCTATGTAGGCTATCGGTTGCGCCGTCGCGTAACCCATTTCGGCCAAACGTTCGGCATTCAGGTATGCACGCGCCGCTTTCGTCTTGCGGAAGCAGGTGTAAACTACCCGATTGAATGCCGTCGGGCACTTGAACTGTTTCACTACCCACTTCTCGCCGTCGATATCTATGCGCGTCAGTATGTTCCGATTGTCTGCCAGTACCGTCCCGTCGAGTCTGCCGCGGGTAGGTATGCTGCGTATGAAATCGGTGCGGTGTGCATATTCGGGTGTTACGACGACTTTCATTCTTTACGTACTTTTCCGATGATAAAAGTATGAAGAATATGCCGTTGTTCGATTACCGTAATATCTTCACGAATGTTGTAAATGTCGCATAAAAAACGGTCGGAACCTGCATTCCGACCGTTTTTGCCGATAAAATGTTCTTTATTTCCCCATATATCCTTTGACATAGTGGTGATGCGAACCGTAGCGTTCGAATGCCGCGCGGTCGAGTTCCTCCTGAGCCGAAGGGTCGGCAACGGAGATAATCAGTCGCGCACGCTCCTGAAGCGTTTTGCCGTACAGGTCTACCGCGCCGTTTTCGGTAACGAACCAGTGCATATGGCTGCGGGTCGTAACGACGCCTGCGCCCGTATTGAGCACTGGGGCGATCTTCGATATGCCCTTGTTGGTGATCGACGGCATTGCGATAATCGATTTTCCGCCCTTCGACAGCGATGCGCCGAATACGAAATCGACCTGACCGCCGACACCCGAGTAGAATTTCGTACCGAGAGAGTCGGCGCATACCTGACCCGTAATATCCACCTGCAAAGCCGAGTTTATGGCCGTAACCTTGTCGTTCTTGGCGATGATGTACGGGTCGTTGGTGTAACCTATGTCCATCATCTTCACTGCGGGGTTGTCGTCGATGAAGTCGTAAACCGCCTGCGAGCCCATCAGGAACGACGATACCATAATACCCTTGTCGATATTCTTCGCAGCGCCGTTGATTACGCCCTTCTCATAAAGGCCCAGTACGCCGTCGGCGAACATCTCGGTATGGATACCGAGGTTCTTGTGGTTGCCGAGCTGCGCGAGAACAGCATTGGGAATCGCTCCGATACCCATTTGGAGCGTCGCGCCGTCTTCGATGAGCTCGGCGCAGTTGATGCCTATGCGGGTCTCGATTTCGTTAGGCTGGGCGAATTTGGCCTCTTCGAGCGGTTTGTCGTCCTGCACGAAAATATCGATGGCCGACATCGGTATCATCGCATCTCCGAATGCGCGCGGCACATACTTGTTGATTACCGCTATGACGGTATCCGCCGTCTCCACGGCTGCCAGCGTAGCGTCTACCGACGTTCCGAGTGAAACGTAGCCGTGTTTGTCGGGCGTGGAAACCTGCACCATAGCCACGTTGCAGGGAATTACCCCCGTACGGTACAGACGCTGCGTCTCGTTCAGGAAAATGGGAATATAGTCCGCATAGCCGCTTTGCGTAACGGGACGTACGTTCGCCCCGACGAAGAACGAGTCGAGTTGGAAAATACCCTCGAACTTGGGGTCCGCATAGGGTGCGGGACCTTCGGTGTGGAGGTGGTGGATATGCACGTCTTTGAATTCGTGGCGCTCGCCGCGTTCGCACATCGCCTTGAGCAGACACTGGGGTGTGGATGCTACGGCGCTCAGGTGGACGTGGTCGCCCGACTTGATAACCTTTACGGCCTCTTCGGGTGTCGTGAATTTGATTTGGTGATTCATATTTATTTAAGGTTTGAGTTGTTTTATTTGCGTTTTACTTCTACCTGTTCGTATCCCTCTACGATGTCTCCTACACGTATGTCGTTGAACGACTCGATGTTAAGACCGCAGTCCTGACCCGATACGACCTCCTTGACATCGTCCTTGAAACGCTTGAGCGAGCCGAGCTTGCCCGTGTAGATGACGATACCGTCGCGGATTACGCGTATGGGAGTGTGCCGCGAGAGCTTGCCTTCGCGGACGATACATCCCGCAACCGTGCCGACTTTCGAAATCTTGAATATCTCCAGAACCTCGATCGAGCATACGATCTCCTCCTTCATCACGGGTTCGAGCATACCTTCGATAGCATCCTTGATGTCGTTGATAGCGTCGTAGATTATCGAGTAGAGACGTATTTCGATCTCCTCCTGCTCGGCCAGCTTGCGCGCCGTCACTGACGGACGTACCTGGAAGCCGACGATAATGGCATTCGATGCGGCCGCCAGCAGGACGTCCGATTCGGAAATCTGGCCTACGGCAGCGTGAATGACATTGACCTGTACGGTCTCTTTCGAGAGCTTGATAAGCGAGCCCGACATAGCCTCTACCGAACCGTCTACATCGCCCTTGACGATGATGTTCAGCTCCTTGAACGAACCGATTGCTATGCGGCGGCCGATTTCGTCGAGCGTTACGTGCTTCTGGGTCATTATGCCCTGCATACGCTGCAACTGTTCGCGCTTGTTCGCGATTTCGCGTGCCGAGCGGTCGTCATCCATCACGTTGAACGTGTCGCCCGCCTGAGGCGCACCGTTCAGACCGAGCACCTGCACGGGGGTCGAGGGGCCTGCCGCTTCGACCTTCTTGCCGTTCTCGTCGAACATAGCCTTGACGCGGCCCGTGTTGGTTCCCGCCAGCAGCACGTCGCCTATGCGGAGCGTACCGCTCTGCACGAGTATCGTGGAGACATAGCCGCGGCCCTTGTCGAGCGTCGATTCTATGACGGCACCCGTAGCTTTCTTGTTCGGGTTGGCCTTGAGGTCGAGCAGTTCGGCTTCGAGCAGCACCTTCTCGAGCAGCTTGTCGAGGTTGAGACCCTTCTTGGCCGAAATATCCTGACTCTGGTATTTACCTCCCCACTCTTCGACGAGGAAGTTCATATTCGCGAGCTGCTCCTTGATATGGTCGGGGTTGGCGTTCGGCTTGTCTATCTTGTTGATGGCGAATACCATCGGAACGCCTGCCGCCTGCGCGTGGTTGATAGCTTCGATTGTCTGGGGCATCACGCTGTCGTCGGCCGCCACGATGATTATCGCGACGTCGGTAATCTTCGCACCGCGCGCACGCATAGCCGTGAAGGCCTCGTGACCCGGCGTATCGAGGAACGTGATTTTCTGGCCGTTGAGTTCTACGCTGTATGCACCGATGTGCTGCGTGATACCTCCCGCCTCGCCTTCGGTCACGTTGGTCTTGCGGATGTTGTCGAGCAGCGATGTCTTACCGTGATCGACGTGTCCCATAACCGTGACGATAGGCGGACGCGGCAGCAGATCCTCTTCCGAATCCTCGTCGCTCTCTATCGCCTCCTGTATCTCTACCGAGACGAATTCGACCTTGAATCCGAACTCTTCGGCAACGACGGCCAAGGCTTCTGCGTCGAGACGCTGGTTGATGGAGACCATAAGTCCCAGATTCATACAGGCCGTGATGACCTGCGTTACGGGAACGTTCATCATCGTCGCCAATTCGCTGACGGTGACGAACTCCGTGACCTTGAGCGTCGAACGTTCCATTTCGGAGCGTTCCATCTCCTCGTTCATACGCTCGGCTACGGCTTCGCGCTTCTCCTTGCGGTATTTCGCACCCTTGCTCTTGGCGCCTTTAGACGTCAGACGCGCGAGGGTGTCCTTTATCTGCTTCGAAACCTCCTCGTCGCTCACTTCGGGGCGTATTACCGGTTTCGGAGCCTTGCTGTGCTTGTTCTTGCCCTTTTTATTGTCCTGCTGTGCCTGACGGTTGCGGTCGTTGCTGTTCTGATTGCCGCCGCCGTTCTTCGGGCGGTTGCCGTTGCCGCCTTGCACATTCGCTTTGCTGACATCCACCTTCTCCTTGTTCAGACGCTTGCGTTTGTGCTTGCCGCCGGGAACCATTCCCGAAACGTCCATAGTGCCGAGAATCTGCGGCCCTGCGAGCGTCGTCGTGGCGGGGCGGAATATGTTGTCCGCAGGCTTCGGCTCCTCCGTCTGTTGCGGTTCCTCTTTGACCGCGGGTTTCTCCTCCTTTGCCTCGGCAGCCGCCTGCATCGGTTCCTCCGCAACGGGTTCGGCCTTGGGTGCCTCCTTCACGGCAGGCGCGGCGGCCTCCGCAACTTTCGGCTCTTCCTTCGACGGCTCGGCTTTCGGGCTTTCCGCCTTGATCTCCTCGGTTTTGGGAGCCTCCTCGTTTTTCTTGGCTGCGGGTTTGTCGAGATTTATCTTGCCGAGAATCTTGGGCTGACGGATTTCGTCCCGCACGTTGATCACGCGGCTTTTGATTACCACCTCCTCCTCCTCTTCCGCATCGCGCTCGGGCTTCGTCTGTTCGATGGTTACCGTAGCCTGCTTTTGCGAAATCTTCTCGCGTATCGTGGCGCGTTCACTGCCGGAAGTGCGGTTTGCGCCGAACTCCTTTTCGAGAATAGCGTACATTTCGGGGGTAACCTGCGTATTCGGCGAACCGTCGGTCGCGACCCCTTTCTTCTGCAAATAGTCCACGATGGTGTTAAGTCCCACCTTGAACTCCTTTGCGACCTGAATGAGTCTTATTTTTCTTTCATTGTCCATTATCGTCTCCCTTCTTTTTCCGATTTTACAAATTTACTCCTCGAATTCGGCTTTGAGTATGGCCACCACCTTTTCGGCCTGCTCCATTTCGAGGTCGGCACGCGCCGCTATCTCCTCTACGGGCAGTTCGAGTACGCTCTTGGCCGTGTCGCATCCGACCGCCTTCAGGGCGTCGATTATCCAGCCCTCGATCTCGTCCGAGAACTCCGTCAGGGCGACATCCTCCTCTTCGATTTCGCGATAGACGTCTATGTCGTAACCGGTCAGCATTTTCGAGAGACGGATGTTCAGACCTCCCTTGCCTATCGCCAGCGATACCTGGTCGGGCTTGAGGTATACCGATGCGGTCTTGCGCTCCTCGTCGATGGTGATGGTCGATATTTTGGCGGGGTTGAGCGCACGCTGTATCATCAGCTGCGGATTTGCCGTGTAGTTGATGACGTCGATATTCTCGTTGCGCAGCTCCTTGACTATGGTGTAGATGCGCGAACCCTTCATTCCGACGCAGGCGCCTACGGGGTCGATGCGTTCGTCGTAGGACTCTACGGCCACCTTGGCTCTCTCGCCTGGGATGCGCGCAATGGTCTTGATAGTTATCAGGCCGTCGAATATCTCGGGAACCTCCTGCTCGAACAGACGTTCGAGGAACTGGTTCGCCGTACGCGACAGAATGATGCGCGGCTGGTTGTTGTTCATCTCCACGCTCTTGACGATAGCCTTGATGGTATCGCCCTTGCGGTAGAAGTCGTTGGGTATCTGCTCCGCTTTGGGGAGGATGAGCTCGTTGTCCTCGTCATCGACGATGAGAACCTCCTTTTTCCAGACCTGATAGACTTCACCCGTGATTATCTCTCCGACCTTCTCGGAATATTTCTCGTAAATATTCGCCTTTTCGAGGTCGATGATGCGCGAGGCGAGGTTCTGACGGAGCGAGAGCACCGCACGGCGCCCGAACGATTCGAACCCTATGGCATCCGTGTACTCGTCGCCGACCTCGTACGAAGAGTCGAGCTTTTTGACCTCCGAGAGGGAGATCTGCGAAACCTCGTCCTCGAAATCCTCGTCCGCCACGACCTGGCGCGTACGCCATATTTCGAGGTCTCCCTTTTCGGGGTTGATGATGACGTCGAAGTTTTCGTCCGTGCCGTATTGTTTCTGCAAAGCGTGGCGGAAAACGTCTTCAAGAACGCCGATCATCGTGCTTTTGTCGATATTCTTCAACTCCTTGAACTCGGCGAAATTGCTGATAAGATTGAGATTGTTCATTTGTGCTTTATATTTTTAATTTTCGAATTTGTCCTATTTGAAATCGAGATACTCTTTGGTGTATTTTATCTCGTCGTAACCGAATGTCTTCACCACGTGCTGCAATTCCTTGCGCTTTTTGCCTTCGACTGAGACTTTCTCATCGTAAGAGAGGGTTACGGAATTTTCGTCGGCGGCATCGAGTACGGCAAGCAGCTTCACGCCGTTGCGGAGCAACACCTCCACGGGACTCCCGATGAGCTTGGCATATTGGCGCAGCACTTTCAGCTCCGAGCCTATGCCTGCCGAGGCCACCGTAAGCGAGAAATCCTCCTCGTCGCGGTCGAATGCGGCTTCTATCGTGCGGCTCAACTCCACGCAGGCATCTATCGATACCGACGTGTCGCTGTCGATGAGCAGCTCCACTTCGTTCGCGGGCGAGCAGGTGCACTCGACGACGAAAAGGTCGGTGCCTTTCATCGCCTCCTCTGCTATGTTCGTAATCTTCTTGCAATCAATCATATTCGGATGAGTAAAAAATATTCGGTCGCGATAAACTACGAAATAAGGGGACTGCCCGTCCCCTTATCTCCTCTTTTCGAATGCAAATATACGAAAATTTTCTTCGATACCAAATATTTAAGATAAATTAAGATAAATAAATGGCCCTCGTATGCATTTTCGCGAAACCGCCCGACCGTTTGCCTTGCGGTGTTGTCGTTCGCCTGCGATGCCGACGTTCATTTGCCGCCCGCCGTTCGCTTTGCGGTGCTGCCGTTCACTTGCCGCCCGCCGTTCGCTTGTTGCTCGCCGTTTGACCGTTCGCCTGTTGTTCGCCGTTTGTCGCTCGCCGTGCTGTTTCCTGTTTTGCGGCGTCGCTGTTTGCCTGCGGCCTGCCGCCCGTCCTGCGGACATTCCGCAATCGCGTTTGGCCGTGCGGGCGTACGCTGGTCCAGTTGTCCGTGTCAGCGCGAGCTGCCGTACGGCTTGCATACGCCGCGTTTGGACGAGCGTATGAAGTTTATCAGATAGTCGCGTTCGGGTGATTGCGGCAGCTCCTGCTCCGCCTTTTCGCACGCGCTCAGATAGTTCAGGTCGCTTTGGAACAGGATGCGGCAGGTGTCGTGAATCGCCGTTATCTGCTCGGGGGTGAACCCGCGGCGGCTGAGCCCTATCTTGTTGATGCCCGCATAGCGCGACCCCTCATTGCTGACGATGATGTACGGCGGAATGTCCTGCCCCACCAAAGCGCCGCCCTGCAACATCGCGTGGTCGCCGATATGCACCCACTGGTGCACGGCGACGTGGCCGCCGATCACTACCCAGTCGCCGACCTCGACCTCGCCTGCGAGCGATACGCGGTTGGCTATTACGCAACGGTTGCCCACTACGTCGTCGTGCGCTATGTGTACGTAAGCCATCAGCAGGTTGTTGCTGCCTACGACCGTCTTGCCTCGCGAGGCCGTTCCGCGCGAGATCGTCACGTACTCGCGGATGTCGTTGTAGTCGCCGATTTCGGCCGTCGTTACTTCACCTGCGAACTTGAGGTCCTGCGGCAGGCAGGCTATCGATGCCGCCGTATGTATCCTGTTGCCTTTGCCGATGCGTGCGCCGTCGTGGATCACCGCACCGGGACCTATCCAACAGTCATCGCCGATAACTACGTCGCCCGCGATGTATGCGAACGGCTCGACGGTTACGTTATTCCCCAATTTCGCATCGGGGTGTATGTATGCCAAATTGCTTATCATAATATGGTCGGGTTATTGGTTTTTCACGATTTGCGCCATCATCGTGGCTTCGCAGACGAGTTTGTCGCCGACGAACGCCTTGCCGGATGCGATTGCCAGACCGCGGCGTATAGGTTCTGATATGTGTATCTCGAACTGGAGCGTATCGCCCGGGACCACCTTGTGCTTGAAACGTACGTTGTCTATGCGCAGAAAATATGTCGAGTAGTTTTGGGGGTCGGGCACGGTGTTGAGTACGAGTATGCCGCTGCACTGCGCCATAGCCTCTACTATCAGCACGCCCGGCATTACGGGTTCTTTCGGGAAATGTCCCTGGAAGAACGGCTCGTTCATCGTGACGTTCTTGATTCCGGCGACCGACTCCTCGTCCAGATGGAATATGCGGTCTACGAGCAGGAACGGGAAGCGGTGGGGCAGCATATTGCGTATGCCGTTGATGTCGTACAGCGGGGCTTTGCGGCAATCGTATTTGAATCGCGGTTTTTCGCCTTCGCTGCGAAGCGTGTGGTGCACCTGCTTCATAAATTCCGTGTTGGCGAAATGCCCGGGGCGCGTAGCCCATACGCGTCCCTTGATGCGGCGCCCGAGCAGCGCGAAGTCGCCGAGCAGGTCGAGCAGCTTGTGGCGTGCAAGCTCGTTGTTGGCGCGCAGTTCCAGATTGTTGAGGTAGCCGCCCGTAATCTTGATGTCCTGCTTGTTGAATACCTTCTTGAGGTGCTCTAACTGCTCGTCCGATACGGGGTTCTCGACCACGACGATGGCGTTGTCCAAATCGCCGCCCTTGATGAGGTTCATCTTGAAGAGCGGTTCGAGCTCGTGCAGGAAGACGAACGTGCGGCAGGGCGCTATCTTCTCGGCATAGTCGTCGCCGGGGTTGAAGGTGGCATATTGGTTTCCGATGACTTTCGAATTGTAGTCCACGTGGACGGATACCGAGAATATGTCGTCGGGGTAAAGCACTATCGCCACGCCCTTCTCGGGAATCGTATAGACCATTTTCTCGGTTACCTGATAGTATTCGCGCTCGGCGTCCTGCTCTTCGAGTCCGGTTGCGATTACGGCTGCGGCGTATTCGCGTGCCGAACCGTCCATAATCGGGGTTTCGGGTGCGTCGATGTCTATTGTCGCGTTATCCACTCCCATTGTCCAGAGAGCCGACATAATGTGTTCTATGGTGCTGACTTTCGCTTCGCCTTTTGCGATCGTGGTGCCGCGCGACGTATCGACGACATACTCGCTGAGGGCGGGAACCGTAGGCTGTCCTTCCAGATCGATGCGGCGGAAAACTATGCCGTTGCCCGGTGCTGCGGGATTGACGGTCATCGTTATGCTCAGACCGGTGTGGAGCCCTTTTCCGGTGAAAGCTATCGGTTTTTTTAATGTGTGTTGTTTTGATGACATAATCTCGTTATGTTAAAATTTGCTCGTAAAGATAGGCATTTTTTGATGAAAAGTAGTATTTTTGCTCGAGAAAAGAGACTGACGGTGGCACGACGCGATTCAGACGACATATCGGAAAATAAAAACGGCGGGTCGGGCGAACGCCCCGCCGTAAAACAGCGGTTGCGGCTGCCGTTCGACGGGCGGCGCGACGATCCCGGCGCGTGGGCCTACGACCATCGTGCGGGGTTGGCCGTTACGCTTATCGTCTATCTGCTCGTGGGCATATCTTTCGTTGCGGGCAAGATAGTCGTCGGACGCAAGCCGTCGCAGACCACTATGCTCGTCGATTTGCAGTCGCTCGAGCGTCTGGAGCAGGAGCGCGAACGTCTCGAGCGCGAGGTGCGGGAGCGTCAGCTCGAGCGGAATACCGATTGGCGGAGTATCCGCAATGCGGTTTCCAACGAGAATGCGCTGAATGAAAAGCTCGTCGATGACCGCGGCACCAACACCGCACAGCTTAACGAGTCTGCGGACGATGTGGAGCGCAGGATGCGCGCCAACAGGAGCGCCTACGAGAAAGGGCTTGCCGAGGCGCGTGCGGCCGGCGAACGCACCGATAAGGATAAGGACAAGGGCGAACGTGCTGAGTCGGCAAGGCTGAAAGGCCGCGTCACGGTTTCCTATTCGCTGAATAACCCTCTGCGCCATCACCGCCATCTCGACAAACCCGCGTATAAGTGCGAGGGCGGCGGCGAGGTCGTCGTCAATATCGTAGTGAACAGGCTCGGTGAGGTTGTCGGGGCGAGCGTGGCGTCGGGCGGCGATGCGTGTATGCGGGAAACGGCGTTGCGGTCGGCGCGGGCGTCGGTGTTCAATGCCGACGACTCGGCACCCGCACGACAGTCCGGAACCATTACCTATGTGTTCATTCCGCAGTAGCGGCGGGCGCTTTTCCCGATGCGGAAAGGCACCGTTTTCGCATATGTCGGTGCGAATATCGTGCGGCGGGACGGCCGTCTGCGGCAATCGGAATATTTAACGGAGATTTTATCGGGGGAATTGAATTATGGCGGAAAGTGAAAATTTTTTGTTGGTCGGGGCCGTGCTGCTCATCATAGCCGTATTGGCTGGTAAGGCTGCATATCGTCTCGGTGCTCCCGCGCTGTTGCTGTTTCTCGGCGTCGGGATGCTGTTCGGATATAATTTCATATCGTTCGACTCTGCCGATCTGACGCAGTTCATCGGGATGATAGCGCTGTGCATCATCCTGTTTTCGGGAGGTATGGATACCAAGTTTACCGAGATACGTCCCGTTATCGCCCCCGGGGTGGTGCTTGCGACGGCAGGCGTTATGATGACGGCATTCATAGTTGGCGGGTTCGTCTATCTGGTCTCTCCGCTGCTGGGACTCGCGATTCCGTTCCCGCTGGCGCTGCTGCTGGCTGCTACGATGTCCTCGACCGACTCCGCATCGGTGTTCTCCATCCTGCGTACCAAAAAGCAGGGGCTGCGCGAGAACTTGCGCCCGCTGCTCGAACTGGAGAGCGGCAGCAACGACCCGATGGCCTACATACTTACGGTCCTGCTGGTCGGCATCTTGTCGGAGGGCAATTCGGAGCTGTCCGTAGGGGCGAGCATAGGGCTGTTCTTCGTGCAGATGATCGTCGGCGCCTTGCTGGGCTACGGCTTCGGCCGCGGCACCGTCTGGACGATAAACCGCATAGGCATCAATAACCCGTCGCTGTATTCCGTACTTCTGCTGGCCGCCGTGTTCCTGACCTTCTCGTTCACGTCGCTCGTCCAGGGCAACGGCTATTTGGCCGTATATATCGCCGGACTCGTGGTCGGCAACCACAAACTCGTGCACAAGCGCACGCTTACGACATTCTTCGACAGTTTCACGTGGCTTTTCCAGATAATAATGTTCCTTACGCTCGGGCTTCTCGTCAATCTTAACGAGCTGTTCGACTATCACGTGGTCGTACTCGGTTGTATGGTCGGTGCATTTATGATATTGATCGCACGCCCCGTGTCGGTTTTCATATGCCTTGCTCCGTTCCGCAAGTTCTCGCTCAAGGCGCGCACCTATGTCGCATGGGTCGGGCTGCGCGGCGCCGTGCCGATAATATTCGCCACCTATCCCGTCGTGGCCGGCATCGACGGTGCGGATTTGTTGTTCGACATCGTATTCTTCGTCACGATTATCTCGCTCGTCGTGCAGGGAACGACCGTCAGCGGTATGGCCAACCTGCTGGGACTGGCTTACGAGGAGCGCGAGACATCGTTCGGAGACGCCTTGCAGGACAGAATGAAATCGGCGTTTACCGAGGTCGAGGTGAACGATGCTATGCTCGGCGGCGGCAGCCGTCTGAGCGACATATCCCTGCCCGACAATACTTTGGTCGTGATGGTCTGCCGCGACGGCGATTATTTCGTGCCGCGCGGAAATGCGGAGCTGGTTGCGGGGGACAAACTGCTGGTGCTCTCCGACCGCAACGAAGAGTTGCAGACGCAGTACAAGGAGTTCGGCATCGACGAGGTTATGAACTTCTGATTGCGGCTTGCGGGACCGCTATTTGGACTTGTCCGCCTTTTCGTTCTGACGCGTGTTGGCGTTGATGTAGCGGTTGATCGTCTGCGCCAGCCTGTTGGGGTCTATGTCGCGGCGCAGCTGCCCGTTATGCGCTATGGATATCCCTCCCGTCTCTTCGGATACCACGATGATTATGGCGTCCGAAATCTCGCTCATTCCTATTGCCGCACGGTGGCGCGTGCCGTACGATTTGGGCACGTCGCTCTGGGTTACCGGCAATATGCACTTCGCGGCTACTATGAGATTGTGCTCGATGACTACCGCACCGTCGTGCAGAGGCGCATTCTTGAAGAAGATGTTCTTCAGCAGCGACTGCGACAGGGCGGCGTTGAGGGCGATGCCGCCTTCCGTTATCAATTTCAGGTCGCTGCGCTGGCCTATGACTATCAGTGCGCCCGTCTTCGTTTCGGACATATCCTTGCAGGCGGCGACTATGGGCGATATGTTCAGCTCTTCGCGGTGATGCTGGCTGAAGATGCGGGTTATGAACCGCAGCTCTTTCTGACGCATACCTATCATTTGCAGGAATCGCCGTATTTCGGGCTGGAACACTATGAACAGGGCTATTACTCCGACGCTGATTATCTGCCCGAGAATCCCCGAAAGCAGCTCCATATTGAGAGCGCGCACGATCACCCACGCCAGATATATGAAGATTATGCCCGTAAGGATGTACGGCGCATTCGTCCCCTTGGTGGCGCGGTATATGCCGAACATAAGCGCGGCGACCAGCAGAATGTCGATCAAATCGATCAATGAAAAAGGAATGAATCCCATTTACCCGAAAATTATTTGTGCAAAGGTAATAAAATTGTAAAATATATTCAATACCGTTATTCGATACGTGCGGCCTTATACGGGCCTTGTATTTTCGGTAACTGTATACTACTTTACTCCGAATCGATTTTAACAGCCCGTTCTTTCACCCGTTTGTCGTATCGCTCGCGGCAGAGCCGTGTTTACCCCCCCCCTGTGCTCCTCCCCGAACCCCGCCCCAAACAGGGGCTTAAGGGGAAAACCGCAAGGAGGCAGTGCTTTGGGAGACAGTCGGAGCAAAATCGTATGCGATTCCCTTTTTTCTGTCCGCCGCAAAAAAGAACCGACCGCGATACCCGCGGTCGGTCGTAGTGCTGAGCGTCGCCGCCGTTATTTCTTCTTCTCGCTCTTTTCCGCAGCGTAAAGCTCGTTCATCTTGGCGAGGACGGTGTCCGAGATGTCGAGTGCCATATCGGCATCGAGCAATGCCGAGGCATTGAGTACGAGTTTGTACTGCTTGTCCGCATTGACGGCCTCCACGGCGCGCAGGAGCAGGTCCTGCATACGGTTCGTGAATACGAAATTCTCCTCATCGAGGGTCTGCGCCTCTTTCTGGAGCGCGGACTGATGGTTTGCGGCCTTCTTTTCGAGAGCCTCCTGCTGTGCCTGGGCGTCGCGTGTCGTGATCAGCCCCTTCTGGTATTTTTCCTGCAACTGTGCGGCTTCGTACTGGAGATTCTTCTCCTTTTTCGCCCAACTCTGCTGTGCCTTTTCGGTCTTGTCCTTCAGCGTTACGCCTTCGCTTTTGTAGAGATCGCTCTCGGCGATTACCTTGTCGGTATTGACGAATGCGATGTCGCCGCCGCTGATCGCCGTTTTCTCTACTTCGTTTTCCGCCACGGCGGTTTTACCGTTGTTCTTGCAGGCCGCAAGACATAAAGCAGCCGCCATTGCGACAAAAATGATTCTTTTCATACAGGTTTATCGTTTTTTGTTATATAAATTCAAGCGTCAGACCACAAAGGTAGGAAAATTTCTTTATTTTTGTCATCCGTATAACCATATTTTGAACTTATGTACGAATACATACGCGGAACGGTCGCGGAGGCGACACCCGCCTATGCCGTGATCGATGTCGGCGGAGTGGGGTATATGCTCAACATCTCGCTGCATACGTTTTCGCAAATAGAACATACCGACGAGGCCAAACTTTTCGTTCATTACGTGGTGCGCGAGGATGCGCAATTGCTTTTCGGCTTCGCCACCGAGACGGAACGTGAATTGTTCCGTATGCTCATAAGCGTCTCGGGCGTCGGCGGCAATACGGCTCGGATGATACTGTCCACCTATTCCGCGGAGGAGCTGCGCAATATCATCGCCACGGGCAATGCCGTGCTGCTCAAGAACGTCAAGGGGCTCGGGCTGAAGACGGCGCAGAAAATCATTGTCGAGCTGAGCGGTAGGATGGTGGACCTGGGTGCTTCCGAAAGGCAGGTCGCGGCAAAGGGCGGCAATGCGGTGTACGACGAGGCGCTTGCGGCTCTCGGGATGTTGGGGTTTGCGAAAGGCGCATCGGAAAAGGTGCTCCGCCGGCTTTTCGGGGAGCGGCCGTCGATTACGGTAGAGGATGCCGTACGCGAGGCCTTGAAACGGTTATGATGATAATAGGCCGGAAAAATGATGGCCGTATGCAATAAAATGCCTATTTTTGTACGTTTACAGAGAATGAAACCGATTTTCGCCATATTGTTTTCGTGCGTCGGGCTTCTGGCGGGATGCAAGCAGGACGATACCGTGCTTACGACCCAGCAGACCTCGACCGTCCGCTATCTCGAGTCGGGACATACTCCGCGCCTGATGTCCGAGGATGCCGCGAAGGAGAGCATCGACGAAAATCCGGAATATTACACGGTTTATGGCCACGGCGAAGCTTACCGCTATATAGCGACGATGTACGACGAGGGGCGCGATGCCCGTACCGAAATCGAGGCGGGCGATACGGCGGACATATATTTCGATGCCTATGTCTTCAATTATGCCTCCTTGGCTAATGCGGCGCCGTACTGGTCGAATCGTGAGGAGACTATCGCCGCGCTCGAACAGACGGGCGGCGGACTGAATATCGAATACTGGTCGGTCGATCCGCTGGCATTGCGTGCGGGAGGCCGCGCACTGAAGGGCATCAGCCGTGCGCTGATAGGCTGCCGCGAAGGCGACAGGGTAGAGGTGTATATGACCTATAAGGCCGCATACGGCAGCGGTATCGTCGGCGTCGTGCCGAAGGAGTCGCCCGTGGCGTGGTTCTTTACGGTCGAAAAGGTTACGAAACATTGATGATTATGAGATATGCAATACGCTATTTAACGATGGCGGCGGTCGCGGTCTCCGCGATGCTCGCTACGTCGTGCGTAAACGAGGAGGATATGCCGTTCAAGGAGGTCGAGAACAGATCCCTGAAAGCGTGGATGGATAAGAACCGCCCCGATCTGGCGGGCAATTATCAGGAGGATGGACGCTATTACGTCGAGGTGCTCGAGGCGGGCATAGCCGACAGCGTCTCCATAAACTCCGTGCTGTCCGATGACAAGCAGGGGCAGTGCTGGGTATTCTTCAACGTCACGGGGCGCGATCTCCACGGGCAGGTGTGCCTGACCAGAAGCGAAACCGTGGCACGTATGCAGGGGACATTTACCAAATATACCCATTACGTTCCCTATATGAGATTCATCGGCGAAAATAACGTGTCGCTTATGGAGGGTACGTATCTGGCTATGAAGAATGTGCTGACCCTCGGCGAGGACTATGCCGCCGAACACGGACTGCCTCGGTCGCTGGAGATGCGCTGCGGCACGAAATTGCGTCTGTACCTGCCTTCGTCGATAGTGAACGGAGCGGGAGGATTGTCGGGCGACGGCGGTTACGAGGGCGATTTCGTCCTCGACGGTAATCGTCCGATGATTATGGATATCGAGATTACGGACCGCGTGAACAACCCGTTGGCTCACGAAGGGGATATGGTGGATGCTTTCGGCGAAGCGAACGGCGGCGTCTCTCCCGTCAAGGACAAGGAGGACGGGGAGGATGAGGACAAGACGTCGGCTTTGGCTTCTGTTCGCCGTTCATTGACGCGGGCCGATGAGGAGACGGGCGAAGAGGAGGCGGACGACGGAATGTACTGGCGTCACGCTTACGACACCATCCGCGGTTTGTTGGTCTCCAAAAAGTATGTCCCCAATGCTGAGGGCGGTTTCGATTTCGCGTTCCGTTATCCTAAGGGCGGTGATGCCGAGCATCCCGTTTATGCCGTGAATAAGGTATATACCGACTCGGGCGTATATGCGGGCGGTGCTGCGGAACTCGACAGGAAGATAAACGCCGCGCTTATAGAGCGGTTCGGCGAGGGCGTGACCGACGGCGAGAAGGTCGGGGATAAGGGCACTGCGCGTGTGTGGTATATCTGCCGCTTCCTCGACGGGTTCGTAATCGATACGAATATCGACGAGGTAAAGGAGCTGGTCTACGGCAAGATCGACAGTGCAGGCTCCGTGCTGAGCTACTCGGTTACGAGCAACAAGGATGATTACATCACGGCCTGGTATTATGTCATCCCCGAATTGAAATACGGCCAGTGGGCCACGTTCGTCACGACATCGAGTTTCGCATACGGGGCGACGGGTATGACCGGTTCGAGTTCCACATCGTCTTCGGGGTCGTCGTTCAGCTATTATCCGTACTACAACTTTTACAACTATTATAACAGTTATTACGGCAACTCGTATTACGATATGTACTATAACAACTACTATAACAGTATGTTGTACGACCAATCGACATCTACGACCACGAAAACGACGATTACGACTGAGATTCAGCCGTATATACCTCTTGTTTTTCAGGTTTTCATCGAAAAGAAGAGTTGATGCGGATGGTCGCAGCGATCGGGTCGGGGAGCGGTCTCCGACCTTTTTTCATAAAAAACACCCCGAAATTTGGCGGAATGAAAAATTATGGTTAATTTAGTAGTGCATAAACAGGCCCGAAAGAAAATATTGAACTCTTAAACCATACGATTATGATTATTACATTTAATGAATTGCGCAGAATCAAGGACAGATTGCCGAGCGGAAGCTCTCAGCGTATTGCAGACGAATTGGGTATCGATGTCGAAACGGTACGCAATTATTTCGGAGGAAAACATTTCGATGCGAAGGAGGGTGCCGGAGTTCACTTCGAACAGGGGCCCGACGGCGGGGTGGTTACGCTGGACGATACGGCTATTCTCGACGCGGCGATGCGCATTCTGAATGAAAAATAACGGATTAATTCCGGTTTCATAGGCCGAACCGCAACGTTCGGCTTTTTTTACGATGCTTACTTTAATATCCGATTATAGAATGAAATCTTTGAAATTCACCTTGTCGGCCGTCTGCCTGCTGATATTTGCGGGCTCGTATGCGGCCGAGATAAAGTATGTGGATGCCCAGACGCTTACGCATATGGGAAAATTGTGCAAGACTACGAATCCCTATCACCGTGTCGAGGTCGAGGCATATCCCGAACTCAATTCCACCGAGGCCAATTTGCTGCGCAACACCGCAGGCGAAGCGCTGCTTTTCGAAACCGATTCCCCGACCGTGTGGGTCAGGGCCAAGTACGGTATCGCCCGCTGCCCCGGCAGTATGCCCATATATGCGGCTTGCGGCTTCAACCTGTATATTCAGACCGAGGACGGCTGGCGCTGGGCTGCGTCGCGTTCCAACTCTATGGGCAGGGATAAGGACGGCAACAACAAGCTGGATAAGCCGTTGATGCTTGTCGGTCATATGGATAAGTCCGCCAAGGTTTGTATGCTTTATCTGCCGCTGTTCGCCGAACTTACGGAACTCGAGATAGGCGTTGCCGAGGATTCGTACATCAAGGCTGCCGAGAACCCGTTCCGTCACAAGATAGCCATTTTCGGTTCGAGCTTTACGCATGGACACGGTGCCACGTGTGCAGGTCAGACCTATCCCGCGTTCCTGCAACGTGCCACGGGACTCGATTTTTACGGGTTCGGAATGAGCGGCAACAGCAAATTGCAGCGTGTTATGGGTGAGATATTGGCTTCGACCGACGCCGAGGCATTCGTCTGCGATGCGTTTTCGAATCCCACCGTCGAGGAGATAGGTGAGCGCATACGTCCGTTCATCGGCGAGATACGCGCCAAGCATCCGAAAGCCCCGATCATCTTCCTGCGCACGATATATCGCGAGCGCCGCAATTTCGACCGCCGCACGGATGCTGCGGAGCAGAAGCGTATTGACTATGTCGATGATCTTATGAAGACGATCGTCAAGGAGTTCGATGATGTTTATTACATATCCGTCGCCGACCAGACGGGTGACGACCATAATACCTCGGCCGACGGCACCCATCCCTGCTCGTGGGGATATGAGCGTTGGGCGAATTCCATTCGCAAACCCCTTGTCAAGATACTGGCCAAATACGGTATAAAGTAGGCGTATGTTTGCGGGAATGACCCCGTATATATAAATAGGTCTATTGCGGACCGCTTGAGCGCATTCCGTATACGGAAAAAACGAACCCCGATGAGACTCTCATCGGGGTTCGTTTTTCGAAGGCGGGACAGTACGTTGCGATTTGCATCGCCGACCGGTGCGGTTCGTCCTGCGGCGCTCGTTTATCGTCGGCAGGTTCCGTTTGTCTATCCCCTCCTATTCATTGTATCCCTCGGCCGCTTTCCGCCTGTCGGGAACCGTGTTGAGCTATCGGGACTCGAACCCAAAACGACAGAACCAAAATCTGCTGTGTTACCATTACACCATAGCTCAATCCGTTGCTCGAAAGCGTTGCAAAGATATTATTTCTTTTTAGAAATGCCAAATTTTGAACCGTAAATCGTTTTTGCGCAGATAAAAATCCCGACGTCGCAGAACGGCGTCGGGATTGCCATACGGCATATATCGCGATCAATATATCACCACTACTCTGTTGTGGAGCGACGCATTGTCGCCGAACGGCAGATTGTCCACACCTCCGTTCTTGTATTGCAGACGCTCGGCGGGTATGCCCTTCGAGAGCAGATACTCGTATGCGAGGCGTGCGCGTTTTTCGGCCAAACGGATGTTGCACTTTTCGGAACCCGTGTCGGGATCGGAGAATCCCTCGACGGTATAAACCTTCTTGTCCGAGTCGGTGATCTCTTCGGCCAGCGTGTCGAGACGCTTTTTGTGGTTGTCAGTAAGCACACCGTAACCCTTGGTGTAGAACAGTATCGCATCTACGCCCTGCTCCACGGCCTCTTTGGCGTTCTTGGGCTGATGCGCAGCCTTGATTTTCTTCTCTGCTTCCTTTATTGCCGCCGCTTGCATCTCGGCTTCTCTTTGTGCCGCAATCTCGGCAGCTTTCTGTTCTTCGCGTTTCCTGTCGTCCAGCTCTTTGCGGAGAGCATCGCGCTCCGATGCGGCTTTCTCCGCCAGATTCCTGTATGTCTCCAGCGTGTTGTTCAGCGCCGCCACTTCAGCCTCCGTCGCTCCCGTACGCTCGAAAGTGCGTTTGTTGAAGCGGTATGTCGCGCCGATCATAGCCGAAAGGGCGTGGAACTGTTTGCTGTCGTGCGCGTAAGACGGGCGGAACGTCGCTTTGGCGAGAGTATACTGTAATTGCAGGTCGATGCTGACGGCCTTGCAGACGTAAAAACGGTTTTGCAAACCGATGTTGCCGAGGAATTCGAACGTGCGGGCATCGGGCGAGTTAAGGCCTCCCGAGCCGACTCCGGCGCCGACATAAAGTACGGCATTGTATACGCGGTAGTCCTTGTATCCGCCTATCCAGTTGGAGAGGTTGATCATCACATCGGGATGTACGTAAAGGTAGCTCCATTTTACTTTGTAGTCGAGGCCGTAGGAAAGCTGCATATATTTGCCGCCCTCGACGTCGAGACGCAGACCGAATACCGGATGGAACCATTTCACCGCGCCTACGTGCGCTCCCGCCAAAACGGAATTTTTGAATCCGCTGCCGGTGCCGATGTTGAAATTCACACCCGCTCCCGCCTGGATTTCCCAGTTGCTTTTGAACGGATTCGAGACATAGCCCGCAATATGCGGCTTTTTTGCGTTTGCGGCGACATCCGCCTCGGCATTCGAGGCGTACGCCGTCCCTCCTTGTGCGGCGAACAGGCACAACAGAAAACAAGATAAGCAGATATTTCTCATACTGTCAGTTATATTTGAATTTCTCTGCGCAAATATAAGTATTTTATTTGGCAATTAGATACAATCATACCCTGACTTTCTCTCGAAATCCTGCTGCTTTGCGGGTCTTACCCGTAGTCTTTTCCCGAAGGAGGAGTGTACGGGAGCGTGCGAAAGCGCACATTGGCGGCAGATACGTGCAGGGGCATACAATGGTTTGCAGGTATGTGCAGTGTCGTGTATGGGCAGGGTGCACAGGGGTGACAGAGAGAATAGAGACGGCAGGGTGCATAAGGATGAGCAGAGACGGCCCTCCCCGAACTGGTGCCGCTACGATAATTTCAGATCGTCGCGTTGAGTGTACCCGAAATGGCGTCTGTACTCTACGACGGAATTCTGGAGATGTTTTTCGACCGCCCGCGTGGATATGCCGAGCTTGTCGGCGATCTCCTTGTGAGTCATACCCTCTATGCGGCTCATGTGGAAGATCTGGCGCGTGCGCTCGGGCAGCTTCGACGAGTAGGCCAGTATGTCGTATATGTCCGTAGTTCCGTCGGCGCCGCATTCCGATGTGCGGTCGGCGATATCGGCGGCCGCCAGCGTCTCCCAGGCCGAGGCGGCTATGGAGTCGAGACTTACGGAGTCGTTTTCGGCAGAGTGCCGCATCTTCAGGTTGAGGCACGCATTGCGTACCGCCCGATATATGTATGCCGCTGCCTTGCTCTCGGGAATGGGTGTGCGCTTGTCGAGAAAACGGCATAATGCGTCGTGGAAGATGTCTTCGGCCCTATCCGAAAATCTCCCCCCCCCGAGTATTCCGCGTATGTAGGCGGTTACGCGAGGGTACAGCTTGAGTACCAACTCGCGCACGGCATCATCGGAATATGTGAACAGTCGCTCGCTCATAATCGGAATCGGATGACAAAGATATTATTTTTAGGAACCATTTACAAGTCCGTATTTGCCTTATTCCTCCGATCTCGGGATAATAACGTAAAAAAATCGAAAACAAGTGTTCGGGTTTGTGAAAAAATGTGTTTTAATAAGTAGAGAGAAAAATGTGGAATCGGTAATGGAAAATCTTTTTTCTGATGACTGAAACGGACAAAGATATTGATTTACTTATAAGTAAGTATGCAGACGGAACATTGACGCCGGTCGAGGCGATCGGTTTGGCCGAATGGGTCGAGCGGTCGCGGCAGAATGCCGTGCGTTTCCGTCGTACGCTGCGGGCGATAGAGGATAAGGGTACGACGACGTCCGATGCCGTGTCGTTCTGGCAGCGTTTGTCGCAGGAGCGGCAGCCGTCGCAGAGGACTGTCGGCAGGTTCGCGGCAATGGCTGCGGCGATGAAGCGGGCGGGCGGTGCGATGTTATCGGCGGCAGCTGTCGGCGCCGTCGTATGCGTATCGGTAATCGCGGCATATCTCTTCGCGGAATACGGAGGGGCGTCGTCGCACTCCGCGTCGTTGAAACCCGTCGCAGACGAGCGTCTCGCCGAGACGGTTTATAAGGCCCCTTGCGGCGAGAGACTGACGGTCGTGCTGCCCGACAGCACGAAGGTGGTGCTCAACTCCGAAGCGAAATTGACGCTCGACGGCAGTTTCGGCACTTCGGACCGCCGTGTGAAGTTGGACGGCGAGGCATATTTCGATGTGGCGAAGAATCCCGCCAAGCCTTTTGCGGTGGAATGCGGCGACAAGGAATACATCGTGCGCGGCACGTCGTTCAACATCGTTTCGTATGCCACGGACCGATATTCCGTCGTGACGTTGCATACGGGGTGCCTCGAGGCTCATATTCGCGAGGATGTCATAATGCTCAACCCCGGAGACGAACTGCGTGTGGACGACTGGCTGGGGCAGATCTCCAAGCGGACGGTAAATCTGTCGGATTCGATAGAGTGGATAGAGAGCAACAGTTTGAGTTTTACGGAGTATCCGTTGAAATTGGTCGCCAACCGATTGGCGCATAAATACAATGTCAAGATAAACATACACTGCTCGATAGAGAACATACTGTATGACGGCCGTATCGATAACGAATCGCTGGAGGAGACGTTGAGGCTGCTGACGGTGACATCTCCCGTCCCGTTGGCTGTGACGGAGTTCGACGGAGAATACTATGTATCGAAACGCGAGACAGTTAAAAAACGGAAATGACTTTTGAAATATATTAACCAAACCTTGAATTTATGAGAAGTTTTGCAAAAAGTGTGCAACGGGGATTTGCGATATTGCTCGCTGCGGTTTGTCTCATATCCGTACAGACGGGATATGCGGCTGCACCGCAGGGCGACCGTAAGATCTCCGTTTCGGTTAAGGATATGCCGTTGCGCGAATTTCTTGCCGAAATCGAACAAAAGAGCGGCTGCTCGTTTTTCTACAGCAGCTCCGTCCTCGATAACGCGCGCAACGTGACTATCGATGCGAAAGACCAACCGCTGAACGATGTCCTGCATCGTGTTTTCGACGGCACGGGACGTACTTTCGAGTTTGTCGGCGACAAGATCGCCATAAAGCCCGTCGCGCATCCCGAGCAGCAGGCTGCCGCCGCTGTCGATACGGGTGTGCCGACGTCCGACAAGTCGGTGAAAGTGCCCGAGAAACCGCATACGGTGACGGGTACGGTGCTCGACGAGAAAGGCGCTCCGATGGGCGGAGTCGGCGTCCTGATAGTGGGAACGTTGCAGGGTGTAGTCACCGATATTAACGGAAAGTATTCGATCAAGGCGTCGCCCAGCCAGGAACTACAGTTCAGTTTCCTCGGTTATAAGGACGAGATAGCGAAGGTCGGGTCGCGTACCGAGATCAATATCTCTATGGTAGACAGTGCGCAGGCTTTGGAGTCGGTGGTGGTTACCGCTCTCGGTATGAAGCGCGACGAAAAGTCTCTCGGTTATGCCGCCACGAAGGTGGACAGCGAGCGCTTCTCCAATGCCGCCACCTCGTCCAACTGGCTCAGCGGCCTTTCGGGACAGGTTGCGGGTCTGGCTATCGACAAGTCCAACTCGGGCCCAGGCGGGTCTATGCGCGTTACGCTTCGCGGCGAGTCGTCGGTGGATCTGACGAACAACGGCGCGCTGTTCGTCATCGACGGCGTACCTATGTATAACACTTCGACCGCATCCACGGCCGGCGGCGACGATTCCACCTTCGCGATCGACTACGGCGACGGTACGAGCGACGTGAACCCCGACGACATAGAGTCGGTGACGATCCTCAAGGGACCTGCCGCGACTGCGCTTTACGGTTCGAATGCCGCCAACGGCGCCATTATCATTACGACCAAGTCGGGCGAGAAGCAGGAGTCGTCGCTGAGCGTTTCGTACACCGCAAGCGTGATGTTCGAGACCGTCGCCACCTCTCCCGATCTCCAGTACGAGTACGGTCAGGGGTCCACTCCCGATTATTACTATTATTTACGCAATGCAGATGCGAACCGCGGTTCGGGTTATCATCCCGTGCCTGCCTACTCTTCGACGGCGAGCCTCGAATCGTGGGGCCCGCGTATGGACGGATCGTTGCAGTACCAGTATTACGACGACAGACGTATGATCGGCGGATCATTGGACGAAAACGGTGATTTCCGCCGTACGGCCACGCCGTACGTAAGCCGCGGCGACTGGTTCAAGGACTATTTCCAGACGGGCTATACGGTGACCAACACCGTGTCGCTGTCGGGACGCATAAACAAGAACAATACGTTGCGCGTGACGCTGAGCGATTACCGCAACGAGGGCATAGTCCCCAATACGGCCAACAACAAGCAGTTCATATCGTTCAAGACGAGCAGCAAGATTACCAAATGGTTCTCGGCTTCCACATCGCTGAACTATCGCCGCCAGCATTGCGACAACATCCCCACATCGTCGGGATACGGTTCTACGGCCATAATGTACGGCTTATGGACTTATGCGCCCAACGTCGATATGAGATGGCCGAGCCGCTATTGGCTTGAGGGACAGGAGAACATCCAGCAGGACACGTCGTTGTCGGGAGGCAAGAACAATGCCTATTTCCTTGCGAACGAGTGTATCAATACGCAGGCTCGCGACCGTGTCTACGGAAATGTCAAGTTCGATATTACGCTCTACAAAGGGCTTACGCTGATGTTGCGCGGAGGTATCGATACCAACAAGGATTTCCGTACGCAGCGTCAGGCGACCTCCACGCAGGCCAATCCCGACGGCTGGTATCGCGAGCAGAACATCTCGTCGATGCAATATACGGGAGATTTCCTCCTCAAATACGACCGCCGTCTGGGTACGGAGTTCAATATCACGGCCAATTTGGGAGGCAGCATCCTGAACCAGACCTATCGCCGTCAGGCGCAGACCGCCGACAAACTCAAGCAGGCGGGCGTATATACGCTGGCCAATTCGCTCGGCGAGATCAAGGTAGACAATTACGGCTACGAGCGCCAGACGAACTCGCTCTATGCCCTCGTCCAGTTCTCGTGGCGCAATGCGCTGTTCATCGATGTCACGGGTCGAAACGACTGGTCGAGTACCCTGCCTGCGGGCAACCGCTCCTATTTCTATCCTTCGGTTTCGGGCAGCGTCGTGCTGAACGACCTTTTGGATTTCGGAAAGACGGGCGGCCTCATCAACCTTATGAAGATTCGCGCTTCGTGGGCGCAGGTGGGACACGATACGGCTCCTTACCGTATCGCCGACTATTTGTTGAGCACCAAGTTTCCCGGCGGTTCGACCACTCCGACCACCAAGTCCAACAGCGACCTCAAGCCCGAGATAGTTACCTCGTGGGAGGTGGGTTTGGATTTGAGGATGTTCCGCAACCGCTTGAGTCTGGACGTGGCCTATTATGACGGCAAGTCCAAGAACCTGATCGCCAATATGCCGCTGTCCTATTCCACGGGTGCGAGCAGCGTCTATACCAATGCGGGTACCATCCGCAACTACGGTGTCGAGGTTACCGCTTCGGGTACGCTCATCAAGACCAAGGATGTGGACTGGCGCGTGGGCGTAAACTGGTCGATGAACCGCAACAAGGTCCTTTCGCTGGGCGAGGGCATAGACCAGTGGATCGTGGCTCGCTACTCTTCGCACGCGCTGATGACTGCCTACAAGGGCAGCTCGCTGACGTCTATGTACGGCAAGGGTTACAAGCGCGCTCCCGAAGGCTCGTATGTTATCCAAAGCGACGGAAGTATGAAGGACGTGTCGGGACAGATCGTTATGGACAAGCAGGGCAAGCCTCTGACGGACGAGGAACTGACATACATAGGCGATTGCAGCCCGAAATGGCGCGGCGGATTCAACACGTCGGTAGCGTGGAAGGGATTGAAGGTGTCGATAGCGTTCGACGGACAGTTCGGCGGCCACGTGTTCTCCTACACCAACTGGGTGCTGAACTATCGCGGCAAGGGTACTGCGACGCTGGCAGGCCGTGAGGGCGGTATGGTTGCCAAGGGCGTGGTATTGCTGCCCGACGGGAACTACAAGATTAACGACTATGCTATTCCGCGCAAGGATATTTCGGAATATTACCATTCGGCTTACAGCAACACCAATGCCGAGGCCAATTTCGTAAGCACGCAGTTCCTCAAGTTGCGTGAGGTGCGTGTGGAATACGCTCTGCCCAAGAAGGTGCTGGCCAAGACGAAAGTCATCAAGGGGCTGACCGTGGCGGTGTTCGGCAACAATCTGGTTTGCTGGAGCAAGTTCCCCGGTTGGGATCCCGAGGGTGTGTCGATGCGCGGCAGCGCCATCGTTCCCGGTTTCGAGATCCTGCAAATGCCCTCGGGCGCCCAGTACGGCGGAAGCATAAAGATCACATTCTAATTCGGAGGAGGATATGAATATGAAAAAATATATTGTAAAATCGATTATGGCTGCCGTTGCGCTGACTGCGGCGGGATGTGCCAATTTCGACGAGATGAACGAAAACCCGTATGCGGTCTACGATGCCCCTGCGGAGTCGTTCGTGCAGCCTATGCTTTATAATACGGAGTACGCACTCGTGCAGCGGACGTACGACCTCGTTGCCGAACTCGTTCAGTACAGCGTGAACCGAAGCACCGAGATAACTTCGCAGATGAACTACAACTACTCCATCACCGAGTCGGTAGTGGCGTCGCTGTGGCAGAATCTCTACCTTCAGGCAGGAAATGCCGAGTATATGCTCGAAACCGCCGAAAAGGAGAGCAACCCTGCGATGAAGGGTGTGGCTATGGTTATGAAGGTGCTGATTATGTCGAACATAGCCGACACGTACGGCAATGTTCCCTATTTCGACGCCGCTAAGATCGCGTCGCATAAGGGCGACATATCCTACACCACGACATACGACGAACAGAACCTGATATACGCCGATATGCTGCGTCTGCTGGAGGATGCGAACCGCGCATTCGGCGAGGCGAACGAATTAGTGAGTGCGGGGACGCTCAGCACGGCCGATTTCAGCCCTCTGTGCGATTATATGTACGAAGGCGATGTCGATAAGTGGCGCCGCTTCGGCAACTCGCTCTATCTGCGGCTGCTTATGCGCGTGTCGCTGAAGGTGGAGGAAGAGGGCGGACTCATATCGCTGGGCGAAGAGTACGGCGAGATGAACGTCCGCAACAAGATAGCAGAACTTTACGACTGCTTCCTTTCGGGCAGCGGCGATTATCCTATGATGCGCGGGCGTTCCGATGCGGCTCTGGTAGGGTTCAGCAAGTACAATTCCGCGCTTTACACGCCGTTCTATTCGACAACGTCGGGTATATGGAACAGCGTGGTCGCCTGCAATACGCTTGTGGATAAGATGTACGACAAGGCTGCCGGTTTCGAGGACCCGCGTCTGAATTTCTATTTCACCAAGCCGATGGGCGCTCCGACGCAGTGGCTTAAGAGCGACCTCGACGAGTTTATGGAGACCAACGTCTCTTCGCTGGGCAACTCGCTCGTGGGACGTTATCCGCGCGGCATAAAGGTTACGGGCGATTATATCTCCGATTTGCAGAATGCCGACCACTATGCCCTGATGAACTACTCGGAGCTGCTCTTCATCTTCGCCGAGGCCGGGCAGCGCGGATGGCTCAACATAGCCTATCCGCAGGTCAAGCAACACTACCTGCGCGCCGTTACCGAGGCCGTGCTCGAATGGCACCCTTATGTCACCGAGTCGTCGGAGAATGTCGTCAAGTTCATCGATACGCTCTCGTCGGAGATCGATGCCGACAATGCGTTGGACAAGATTCTGACCCAAAAGTGGATTTCGCTCTTCTGGGTGGGCATCGAATCGTGGTGCGACTATCGCCGCACGGGCTATCCGTTGCTCAAGACCAACGGACCCGCTGCCGAGAACAACGGTATCCTGCCTACGCGTATGCGTTATCCTGCCGATGAGAAATACCGCAACCCGAACAGTTATGCCGATGCCGTAGGCGGATGGCTCGGCGGTTCGAACAATATGCAGACGGATGTTTGGTGGGCTTCGACGGCCGAGAGCCGTGCGATGCGGTTGAAAGGACGTCAATAACAGTTAAAATTATTGGATATGAAACGATATATAACGGGAATATTCCTTTTGGCAGTCTCGCTATTCGCGGCAGGCTGTACCGATGATACGACCGCATCCGACAGCGAGCGCGAGTGGGTCGATATCTCTATCGCATATACTTTGGACGGAAGCGAGGTGCGCTCGCTGCCGTTCAATTCGTCGAGCCGAAGCGTCAGAATCGACGTCGAACTCAACAACCAGAATCTGTATTGGACCGTAGAGTCCGATGCGGACTGGTGCTCGGTAGTCGAGGAGACGCACCGCGGCAACGGCGGTTTTACGATCAACATACAGGCCAACGAAGAGTTCTCCGACCGTACTCCCGCCACGCTTACGTTCGTCGCGGGGCAGTACCGCGGCCATACAATTTCGGTTACGCAGTCGGGTAACGTCTTCATCCTGAATCAGATTTACGCCATAGGCTCGAAACTGACGGGCAGCACCGAAATCAGCGTCTCCGTTCAGGAGGGCGTTGAATGGGATGTCGTCGCGGAACCGTGGCTCAAGGCCGTAAAGGGCGATTCCGTATCGGAGAACGGTATGGTGACTACGGCTCTCAATATCGAATGGGAGGCGAACGGCTCGTCGTCCCGTTACGGTTCCGTAGGACTCATCCGTAACGGCGAGGAGGAACCCGATTCGCAGTTCAACGTTTTCCAGTTCGGCGACGAGATGCCCTACGATGACGAGAACGTGATTCTGCTGCCTTCGAAAAGCGCCGGGGCTTTCGAAATCAAGGTGCCGGCACGCAGCGTCGAGAGCGTGGTATGCCCCTCGTGGATTACCTGGACTGCGACCGATAATGCCGACAATACGACCTCTTATATCTTCACATCCGAAGATAATCCGAGCGATACGCGCAACGTTCGCGAGTCGAATATCTCCCTGAAGATTCAGGACAAGGAGGGCGCCGTCGCTCTGCCCCTCGTGAAACAGGAGTTCTATTCGGTGCAGGGCATAACTTCGGCGAACGGCCTTAAGCTTTTCTCGCAGACCGTGAATGCGGGCGGCGATACGAGCGATTGGGTCAAGGACGGAAAAGCCGTACTGCTCAACAATATCGATATGTCGCAGCTGACGGGCGAATGGGTTCCGATAGGTACTGCCGAGAATCCCTTTACGGGCGTATTCGACGGCCGGTACCGCAAGATTATGAATCTGACCTCTTCGAGCCCGCTGTTCGGCGTGTGCGAGGGCGCGGAGCTGAATAACATCATCATCGACGAATCGTCGGTGTTCGTGTCGAACGAAGAATACACTTCCGATTATGTCTTGGCGCCGTTGGCGAGGTCTTTCGCCGACTGCACCGTTACGGAATGTTCGAATTATGCCGCCGTTACGATGAACGGAACCACGGGTAATTCCAATACGAATACGTATGTGAGCGGATTGGTAGGCCGCACGTATGACGGGACTACGTTGTCCAAATGCGAGAACTACGGCCGTGTCGAGATTTCGGACAAGTGTATGACTGCATTCCAGAGCGGCAATTTCTATCTGGGCGGCATAGTCGCCTCCAACGGCGGCGTCATCGAGGAGAGCAACAATTACGGAGCCTTGTCGGATGCGGGAGCCACCCGCGACCATTATATCGGCGGTATCGTGGGACTTTCCACGGGTGCCGTGCGTTCGTGCGTGAACGGCGGCGCGCTGTCCGTATCGGCGCATCGTACGGTGAACGGACAGCTTGACCATTGCCGCTGGATATATATGGGCGGTATTGTCGCTCGTCAGAATGCCGGCGAGGTATCGGGCTCGAAGAACGATGCTCCGCTGAAATCGACGTCGGATGTCAAGATGCAGAAGCTGGGCGGCGTGATAGGCTATATCGCGGCCGCGAACCCTGTCTTGGCCGATAATACCGATACCGAGAAGGGAACCGTTTCGGTGGACGGTACAGGCACCCAGCACGGCGGCGGTCGTGCCGTATCGATAGGCGGTCTGTACGGAGAATTGTACAATCCTTTGACTTTCGACTTCTCTAACGATAAGAGTTCTGCCGCAGGGGCGATAACCTGTGCAAACGTGGAGCCTTCGACAGGTACGTCGAATATATTTGTCGGCGGACTCATAGGCTTGGTCACTATGCCCGATGAAACGCCGAACGATGTCGCTCCCGTGACGATTATCAAGCCGTCGTGGTCGTGCAGCATAAAATTCGTTTTCTCGAAAGTCAATACGGGAATGTTCGTATGGGGTGCCGGCGGCATACTCGGCGGCGCGAAGCGTGAAATAATCATTCGCGATGCGGTGTCGTCGGGCGACATATCCGTTGCGACCAGCAAGAGTTATAACTTGCAGGGTAAGACTGCCGGTTTGGGAGGCATAATAGGATATGCGGCCGCAGGAGCGCGGATAAGCGGTTGCAGCAATGAAACACCCGTGCAACAAATAGTGGAATGCAAGAAATCCAATTCGTATCCCCACTATTTCGGAGGAATCGTCGGTGTCGTCGTGAGCGGCCATTCGGAAATTACGAATTGTACGAATAATGCCGTTGTGGATAACCAGCATTACAATAATAATCCCTACAACAATGCCTGCAATGCGTCGGGCGGTATCGTAGGCGGGTATTTGTCGAGCGATGCGGATGACGGAACTCTGAAGATCGCGGAATGCGTCAATACCGGCGCCGTCAAATCGAAGCGCGGTATGGCGGGCGGCATAATCGGCTACGGCGTGAATGCGGATATCGAGAATTGCGAGAATACCGGCAGTATGGCCAACGGCGAACGTTCGTATATCGGCGGCATAGCAGGTGTGCTGGATCGCTCTTCGGTGAAAGACAGCAAGGCCGTTTGCGCCGTGGCGGGTTCTACCGCGGGTTCGGAAAAGTACAACGCGGGCGGTATCTGCGGTTTGATCGTACGTGCGACGACGCTCTCCGATTGCTCGTATTTCGGCAATGTGTCCTACACGCCGTCGGATATAGCTCCCGCTATTCAGTCCGACAACTATGCTGGCGGTATCGTCGGTTCGACCACGGACGGCTCGACCTCGATTGCGAGATGCCGTTTCGGAGGAAGAGTGCTCGATAACAACATAGATGCCTCAAATTTCTCGTCGTTCATCGTCGGCACCAAACTTGTGACTCCCGACGGATGCAGCTATTGGGACGGTAAATAACGGAAATGTGTATAACCTGAAAATAACAACAAAATGAAAACAGAAAAACTGAATGATGTATTACGGTATGTATCGCCGCAGATATATACCCTGCCTGTTACGGTGGATGCGGGTTTTGCCGCAAGTGCCGAGACCGATCCTATGACCGAAGTCGATGGCGAATGGTAATATGTCTAACCTGTAAAGAACCGTAAATTATGAGAAATTACATTGGATTTATGGCCGTCGGCGCTATGCTGCTCGCCGCAGGCTGTGCGAAAGACGATACTGTCGCTACGAACGTGGTCGGCGGTAAGACGATTATCGGTGCGGGAATCTCCGAAACCCGTACCTCTTTGGGCGAATCCGTAGACGGGTCGCGCAAGGTGTATTGGTCGAATGGCGACCGAATCGCCGTAAACGGCACTGTGTCGTCGGCCCTTGAGAATGTGGCCGAGCAGTCCACGAGTGCCGAGTTCGTATTCGACGGCGTATTGTCATTGCCGTATAAGGCCGTTTATCCCGCTTCGGCGTATACCGATGCCAATACGGTCACGCTGCCTGCCGTGCAGGCCAAGGGCGACGATTCGTTCGGCCGGGATGCCGAGCCTATGGTCGCATATGCCGATGCAGGCAACAATCTCCTGTTCCGCCATCTGTGCGCCGTGGTGAAGATCTCGCTTACGGCCGACGCCGATGCCGATGAAATAGCGTATGTCGAGTTCAAGGGCAACGGTTCGGAGCAGGTGTCGGGTGCGTTCTCGGTAGATTACGAGAATGCGACGATTACGGCGGCTTCGACGGCCGAGGACGATAAGACCGTACGCGCGAATGTCGAGCGCGCTTTGTCGTCCGACGGTGGGACGAACGTTTATGTCGTAGTACCTGCCGGTACCTACGAGAACGGATTCACCGTGAAAGTCGTGGATACGTACGGACATTATATGGAAAAATCGACGACTTCGGCGCAGACTCTGGTTGCGGGACAAATCCTCGCTATGCCTTCGTTCGCATTCGTACCGACAGGCACGATTACGGGTGTCGAAATCGGTTCAGCCGCGGAGCTCATCGCTTTTGCCAAAGCATACAACAACCTCGAGTATGCCGATGTCGATCCGCTGCTGGTGACCTTGACGGCCGATATTACGTTCGATGAAGCGACCAATGCCGCATTCGAGCCGATCGGCGGTTTTCAGGCCGACGGCGTTACGACGAACTATTTCAACGGTCGTTTCAACGGCAACGGCAAGACGATAAAGAATTACGCGTCGGCATCTCCCGTCTTCGCATATTGCGGCAGCAACGGTATAATTTACGACCTTACGATGGATAATACCTGTTCGATCGCGGTAGACAAGGCTCAGACGTATGTCGGCGCACTCGTAGGTTATCACAAGGGCGTGTTGAGAAACTGCTCGAGCTCCGCAACGATAACGATAGGCGGCTTCAGCGCTGCCGAAAGTATGACTGTCGGCGGTCTTGTCGGCCGTCTGATCGAAGGAACCGTCGAGGAGTGCTCGATGAACGGCAGTATTGAAATACCTGCCGAGTTCAGTTCGGCTGCCGATGTGAATGTCGGCGGTTTTGTCGGTTACAACTCGAATGCGAACGGCGTGGTGCGCAATTCGACATTCGCCGGATCTTTGAACTGGGAGGGAGTGCTCGTCCCGATCGAAACAGGCTCTACGGGTGTAACCAAGGGATGGCGTCTGTGTATGGGCGGTATCGCAGGGCGCATAGCAGGTCGTGTCGAAGGCTGTAACACTACGGCCGAAGCAATCGTCAATGCGTCCGGAAACAGTACGTATACTACCGCTGTCGGAGGTATGGTCGGCGTGTCGAACGAGAATGCCGCCGTGGATCATTGCATCAACAATGCGAAAGTTACCACGAAGATGCAGCGCTCGAACAGCGACGGCCTGAACGATGCTTCGCGTTATGAATATTTGGGCGGTATCGTCGGTTTGAACGACGGCAATGTCTCGAATTCGGAGAATACCGCATTCGTGCAGACACGTTCGGCTTCGAAGTCGATCTCCGTGGGCGGTGTAGTAGGATATGCCCGTGCGGCCGGAAGTGTGACCGGTTGCAAAAGCTCCGGTGAAATAACGGCTCGAACGAGCGGCGAAAAACCTTACGGTTCCCGTTATCTGATACTGGGCGGCGTTATCGGCAGTGTCGCTACCGAGTCGATTGCGGATATTTCGAATGAGGGTCCGGTTACCGCGGCGCGTCTCGAAAGTGCGTCGGGCGCTACTTTGGCCGTCGGCGGTTGCATCGGTCAGGCTACGGTGAATATCAGCGGAGCCGGCAAGATCCTGAATACCGGCAAGGTATCGATGGAGATCGAAACCACATCTTTTAATTGGCTCGCCGAAGGCGGTGTCATCGGCTATGCTACGGCCTCCGTATCCGAGGTCGAAAATCGCGGAGCCGTCGAATTCAAACAGACCGGCATAATGAAAAACACCTATACGGGCGGTATCGTCGGTATGAATAACAACAAACCGATTACGATCCGTTCGTGTACGAATTCCGGAGAGGTCAAACGCGTGATCGATGCTTCGGGTGTCAGCAAGAATTCCGGCAATTGTCTGGGCGGTATAGTCGGCGGTATAGTCGGAGTGGAATCCGCCGTTATGAATTGTACCAATACGGGTGCGATTTTTCAGGGTATGTGGAACAATAATCTTACTAATGCTATCCCGACCACGACGGCTATTGCCGGCGGTATCGTCGGTGCCGCAACGGGTAAGGGAGATGCCGCCCGTGTTATGATATCAGGTTGCAATGCGACTACGGGAACGTTATATGCAAAGCGCGGCTTCATAGGCGGTATAGCGGGTTATGCCCAGTATGTCAGCATAAATGATTGCCGAAACGAGATGAGTACCGCTTCGAATATAGCGGCATATACCGGCGGTATCGCCGCCTATCTCTTGTCTTCGTCGGTTGAGAATTGCGTATGTAAGGCTACGCTCAATTCTACGAGCGGATCGCCGTATCTTGCGGGTATCGCAAGCTATGTAGACGGGACGTCGCAAGTATCGTCTTCGAAATATTTCGGCAATCTGGTATCGGGGGTTGCGGCTTTGGTCGCAGGTGGCATAGCAGCCGATACCGTCTCGGGAGCCGTGATTTCGGATTGCGGTTTCGGCGGAACGATCGACGGTGTCGAGATGACGGAACTCTCGCAGGCGTGCGGCGATAGCGATGCGACGCTCGAGAACAACTATATTTGGGACGGCAACGAATAGTTCCGTCCGATTGTGAACCGAGGAGCATATCGGAGTGCCGCAGGCGGTGCTCCGATATGGCCTTGATAACGGTGCGACGGCGGGTACGATGCGATCCGTCTCTCTGCGGCAGAGCGTTGCGGCGGAGGCACCCGAAAGAAAACGACCCGAAATGAATAAAATGGAACAAACACGACATACTCGCACCAAGTGGGCGGTATTTACGGCTGCGACCCTCGGCTACGGACTGTTTTATGTCTGTCGGCTGAGTCTCAACGTAGTGAAGAAACCGATAGTGGATGCGGGTTATCTTACCGAAACCGAGTTGGGAATCATCGGCTCGGCACTCTTCTTTTCGTATGCGATAGGCAAATTCGTGAACGGATTTCTGGCCGACAGGGTGAACGTGCGCTATCTTATGGCGGGCGGTCTGCTCGTCGCCGCGCTCGTGAATTTCATACTGGGATTTGCCGTGCCTTTCTGGGCGTTCGTCATTCTGTGGGCGGTAAACGGCTGGGCACAGTCGGTGGGAGGCCCTTGCAGCGTCATAGCCTTGAACCGCTGGTTCGACAGCCGACAGCGCGGTACGGTATACGGATTCTGGAGTGCGAGCCATAATATCGGCGAAGCCGTGACGTTCATCGTAACGTCGTTCGTCGTGGGGTGGCTCGGCTGGCAGTGGGGCTTTATGAGCGCGGCATGTCTGGGCGCCGTCGGCGTGGCATTGATATTCGCCTTCCTCAAACCCTCGCCCGAAGGGTATGCGCCCGCGGCCGAAAGCGTTGCCGACGGCAAAGGCTCGTCGGTGAACGGCAGACAGCTGGAGGTGCTGAAGACCCCGATGATATGGGCACTGGCCCTTGCCAGCGGATTTATGTATATCAGCCGTTATGCGGTGAACAGCTGGGGTGTCTATTATTTCGCCGCCGACAAGGGTTACGACCTCGTTTCGGCAGGCTCCCTTATATCCGTAAGCTCGGTGTTCGGAATCGTCGGCACCGTATTTTCGGGTCTCATATCCGACAAATTCTTCAACAGCGACCGCAACCTGCCCGCGTGCCTGTTCAGCCTGCTGAATCTGGTTTCGCTGGCGCTGTTCCTCTTCGGACCGAGCGGCTGCCATACGCTGGATGTCGTTGCAATGGTGCTGTTCGGTATCTCCGTAGGCGTGCTCATATGTTTCCTCGGCGGATTGATGGCCGTGGACATAGCTCCCGAAGGCGCCACGGGTGCGGCATTGGGCATCATAGGCGTATCGAGCTATATGGCTGCGGGCTTGCAGGACATAGTCAGCGGGTTCCTCATCGAATCGCGCAAGACGGTCATCGACGGCGTTACGGTCTACGATTTCAGCGCTATGCGCCTGTTCTGGCTGGGAGCGGCCTGTATGTCGCTGCTGCTGTTGCTGCTGATACTCGTCGCTGCACGCCGTAAACGTAAAACACAATCGTTATGAAAGGGAAAACCATAATATTGTTCTGCCTGTCGGTATTCGCGCTTGCGGTATCCACGGGCGAGGCGCAGGCCAGGCGACCCCGCGGTTGCGCCGTGAAGCTGTGTACCTACAATATCCGCGGCGATATGCCGCGCGACCGCAATACGGTCAATGCGTGGAGCCTTCGGCGGGATTCGTTATGCGGCATCATCCTGCGCAATGACTTCGACATCGTATGTATGCAGGAAGTGCTGGCGGGGCAGCTGGCGGACATAGAGCGCGCTACGGGTTACGCCTTCGTCGGCAGCCGCGGATTTTACAACCCCGTTTTCTATAAGGCCGACCGTTTCGAACTGCTTCATACCGAGACCTTCTGGCTGTCGGAGTCTATGGAGCCGTTCTCGAAAGGTTGGGATGCCAAGTACGACCGTTATTGCACGTGGGCGCATTTCCGCGACCGTCGCTGCGGCGAGGAGTTTATGGTGTTCAACACCCACCTCGACCATCGCGGCGCCGTGGCCAAGCGCGAAGGGGCGGCACTGGTTTGCCGCGAGGCCGAACGTATCGCCGACGGCCGTCCGTTTTTCATCTGCGGCGATATGAACAGTTTCGACACTACCGATGCCTATGCGCAGTACACGGAACGGCTGTACGATGCCCGCAAGGCGGCGGCGAACGTCTCGGGGCCTGTCGGTACTGCCCATAATTTCGGCAAGGTGGAGCCTGTGCGCATAGATTACATATTCGTAAACGACCGCGTAAAGGTGATGTCCTATGACGCCGATGACGAGAGTTATCCGAACGGGATGTATCCGTCGGACCATTACGCCGTATTCATAGATGCGGTATTTACAAAAAAACATAAACGATGATTGCAACTGATATTTTCGAAGGGCTGAAAGGACGGCTCATAGTGTCGTGCCAGGCGGAAGAAGGGTCTCCGTTCGATTCGCCCGAAGGTGTGTGCGCATTCGCCGAGTGCGCCGTTACGGGCGGTGCGGCCGCCATACGGTCGTGCGGAGTCGAGAAGACCGATTACCTGATACGCCATATTCCGCTGCCCGTAATCGGGCTTACGAAGTCGCATTTCGACGACGGGTTCGTGCGCATAACGGGTTCGTTCGCGGAGGTGGAGCAGCTGATAGGGATCCGCACGCCGCTGATTGCCGTGGACGGAACTTTCCGCCCGCGCGAAGGGGCGCTGACGGGGCCCGAATACATCCGCACAATAAAAGAGCGGTGGCCGAACGTTAAGATAATGGCCGACATTTCTACCTCAGAGGAGGCCGTGGCGTGCCGACAGGCGGGTGCCGACTGCGTATCGACTACGCTCTGCGGATATACGCCGCATACGGCGGCCGAGGCTGCGGGCGGCCCGTCGGTGGAGATGTTGAGACGCTGCGTCGAAGCGCTGCCCGGCTGTCCCGTCTTCGCGGAGGGGCGTTACAATACCCCTGCCGAGGCTGCTTCGGCTATCGAAGCGGGGGCGTGGGCCGTGGTCGTCGGATCGGCCATTACGCGCCCGCACCTTATTACGCGCTGGTTTGCCGACGCATTGGAACGGAGTAGAGGAAAAAACTTGCAGCAGTTATGAATATTTTTTTCGGAACCGACGGTTGGAGGGCATTGCTCGACTCGGAGATCAACGCGGAGAGCGTGGCCGTCGTGGCTCAGGCTTTCGCCGATTACATAAATTCATCGTGCGGAAACGACAGTCCCGTGCGTGTGGCGGTGTCGTACGATACGCGCCGCAACTCGCATCTGTTCGCGTCGATATTCGCCGAGGTGCTGTCGGGCAACGGCATAACGGCGTTGTTGTCGGACCGTGTTACGCCGACGCCCGTGCTGTCGTTCGCCACACGCACTATGGGGTGTGCGGCGGGTGTGATGATAACGGCGTCGCATAATCCGCCGTCGTATAACGGCATAAAGTTCAAATCCCCGTTGGGCGGCCCGTTCTCGCTCGAACAGACGCGGGCGGTAGAGAAGTTCCTCGGAGCTTCGCAGATCGTGCGCTCGGACGCGAATGTGGCGGAGACCGATTTTATGTCCGACTATACGGCACAGATAGAGCGTCTCATAGATTTCGGGGCCATTCGCAGGTCGGGACTTGCGGTATTGATCGACAGTATGGGAGGTGCGGGTCTTACGCTTACGCAGGAGCTGCTGCGCAAACACGGCTGTAAGGCCGATACCATCTTCGGCGAACCGTCCGAAACTTTCCACGGGCGGCTGGCCGAACCTATCGAGAAGAACCTGCGGCCTCTGTCGGAGGCGCTGCGCGGCGGCGGTTACGCTTTCGGCGCAGCTACCGACGGCGATGCCGACAGGCTGGGAGTTTGTCTCGATACGGGGGAGTGGCTGTCTGCGCAGAATACCATCCTGCTGATCGTCGATTATCTCAAGCGCGTGAAGCGTGCCGAGGGCGGCATAGTGAAGACGTCGTCGGTGTCGGACAAGATACGTGTGGCTTTCGAATCGCCGCAGACGCCCGTTTACGACGTGCAGGTGGGGTTCAAGTACATAGCCGACATAATGTATGAACATGAGATAGCTTTCGGCGGCGAGGAGAGCGGCGGCTTCGGCTACGGAATGCATATCCCCGAGCGCGACGGCATATTTTCGTCGCTGCTGATGCTTGAAATGCTGGCGGTGTCGCCTTATCGCAAACTCTCCGAATACCTTGCCGACCGTCGGCGCGAGTTGGGGGAGATATGTTACGACCGTATAGATATGCACTATGACCGCGAGGACAAGAACGATCTGCTGCCGTGGTTGTGCGAAGACCGGCCGGCGTCGCTGTCGGGATTCGCGGTGCGCGATATAAAGACTTTTTTGAGCAGCCGCGGCATTGTGAACGGTGTGAAGATGATTTTCGAGGGGGATTGCCGCTGGCTGCTTATTCGCAGTTCCGAAACCGAGAACATAATACGTTTCTATGCCGAAGGGCAGGACGACGCGGAGGTGGCGTCGCTGCTTGCGGAAGGCGGGAAACTGTTGCAAAGAATATCAATGTCAAAACGATGAATTTTATATGAAACGCTTCTATTTGTCAATATTTTTCGTCCTGCTTCTCGTCTCGTGCGGCAAGGATACGGGCATCGATCCCGACGGCGGGGGCGTCAAGCCTGAAGGCGAAGTTACGGTCCGCGGAATAATTTACGACAACGGCGGCAACGTTATGCCGAACGTCGTCGTGTCGGACGGCTTGAACTGTGTCAAAACCAAGAGCGACGGACGTTTCGAATTGGCGAGCGACCTTACGAAGGCCAAGTTCGTGTTCGTAGTGCAGCCGTCGGGATACAGGTCTGCCGTCGAAAAGGGCAGGGCGCAGTATTACAAGCGGCTCGGCGAGGGAGATGCCCAGCAGATAAACGGAGTTTACCAGTTGCGCTTTACCCTCGAAAAGATTGCGGGCGATGCCGATCGCTTCACGATGGTTATGTCGGGCGACCCGCAGCCGCGGGCGCGCACGGCGGGGTACGATAAGATAGGATACCATTCGCTCGATTGCAGTGCCGATATGTGGCGCGATATGAAGGAGTATGCGGCCACCGTCACCGACCGTCCCGTCTACGGCGTGGTTCTCGGCGACCTGGTTCACGAGAATATGTCGCTGTATAAGGACTATCTCGACGGTATCGCCTCGCTCGACTATGCCACTTACAGCGTCATAGGCAACCACGACAACGATACGAATGCTGCCGACGATGATTCGGGAGCAGCCTATTTCGAGCAGAACCTCGGGCCGCGCAACTACTCGTTCAACGTCGGGCGGTTCCACGTAATCGTCCTCGACAATCTGATTATGAAGCTCGACGGCTCGAAGAAACTCAAAGAATACGATCAGGGGCTTACCGACGACATATGGACGTGGCTGCAAAACGATCTTAGATTCGTGGACCGTTCGACGCCGCTTATCGTCTGCTCCCATTCGCCTATGTTCAGGCTCGCGTCCGGCAGCGACCGCTACGCATCCTCGGGAACCAAACACGGCGCCGACTATGCCAATCTGCTGTCGAAATACAAGAAGGTGTACGCGTGGGCGGGGCACGTGCACAATTCGTTCAACTTCGTGTATGACGATACGGCCGAATATCCCAATATCGAGGTACATACCGTTTCGAGGTCTACGGGTGCACTGTGGATAAACGAGTGGTTGTGCGAGGACGGCACTCCGCGCGGCTACGTGGTCGTGGACATCGACGGCGAGAATGTAGAGTGGAAGTTCAAGCCCGTCGCATACCAGAGCAGTACGGCTGCGGGCGCAACGCCGTCATACAAGTATCGCGACTTCGTATTTACCGACGGCGTCGCCTACCGCAACGGCAAGCGTCTCGATTCGTCATATCAGCTGCGTGCCTATCCGCGCGGCGCATACGGCGACAAATACGTCTATGCGAACGTGTTTATGTACGACGAGAAGTGGGGGCAGGTAAAGTTCACGTCGGAGTCGGGCGGCACGACCGTGATGACTAAAGTGCCCAAGGCAAGTGCCGCAGAGATCAAGAACGGCACCGCGAAGTCGTACGACGCGGCTTACAAAGAGGTCTTCGATTTCTATAAGACCAATAATTCGACGTTGAACGGCAACAGCGGTTTTTCGATGAGCTACGAACTGCCTCACCTGTTCCGATGCTATGCGGCCTCCGAGAGCGATCGCGGTACGGTTACCGTTACCGACCGTTTCGGCAACGAATATTCGACTACGGTGTCGTGGTAGCGGAAAACTGTTTACGGACTATTCTAAATAACCGATTTATATGAAGAAATTATTTTTTAGTTTATGGCTTTCGCTCTGTATCGCCGCCGCCTATGCGGGCGGTATAGCCACGTCGAAAGATCTGGTTGCCTTCGCTGCGGCCTGCAATGCGGGGCAGAGTATCGATCAGTGGAAAAACAGCGAGGGCACGGTATGTCTCGAGGCCGACATAGATATGGCTAAAGAGAAGAAATTCATTCCCGTAGCCTCGTTCGGCGGCGTATTCGACGGCTGCGGCTATGCCATTCTCAACTGGAAGGCACAAAAGGGATTGTTCTCGGAGGTCGCGGCGGGCGGTGTCGTGCGCAACCTGCGCATCGATGCGTCGTGCTCGATGAAGGCCGTGAACAAGTCCGAAGAGTATGCCGTGGGATTTATTGCCGACATCAATTACGGCATAATCGAGAACTGCGAAAACCACGGGGCGATAACCCACAAGTCTACCTATACGGACAGCGACTCCTATATCGGCGGTATCGTAGGCTCGAACAGGTTCTCGATACTCCGCTGCCGCAATTTCGGCGACATATCGTCGTCTGCGGTGTCTACGCTCCAGAAGGGTGAGATTGCCGCCCATATCGGAGGTATCGCCGGCGGCGGCTATGCGAAAACCGAAGCGGCTCCAGTGATCGCGTGGTGCGAGAATGCGGGCGACATAACGTACGACGGCGATTTCCCTGCTTGCAATGTGGGCGGTATCATCGGCTGCGGCTTCAGGGTCCCCGTGAAGTTTTGCGTAAATCGCGGCAATATCAAGGTCAATACGGTGCAGGGCGAACCCAAAGATCCTAATGTTCAGCCGCAGGCGCGTACCGGCGGCATTGCGGGTTTGACTAAAGGCGATGTTATGTGTTGCGACAATTTCGGCACCGTTGCGTCGTCGGGTACGCACGCTCCCAATGTGGGCGGTGTGTGCGCTGTACCGCACGCGGCTGTAGTCGTGGGCGATTGCGTCAATTACGGCAAGGTCGTGGTTTCGAACGAAACGGCGGGAGCCGTAGGTGGCATATCGGGCGGAGTGAACCGTCCCGCACGTATTCGCGGATGCGTCAATCGCGGCGAGGTGCGTTTCGACGGTGCGAGTTTCAATAAACGTACATCGGTCGGCGGCATCGTGGGCGCCGTTACGGTAAAGCGTGATGCTACTGCGGGAACATACGTGCGCAACTGTGTGAATTACGGCAAAGTGTCGAGTGGTGCAGGCGGCAATAATCTCGAAAACAACGACAAGGCCATACATACGGGCGGCGTTGCGGGCTGGATGTCGGGTTCGGCGCAGGCGACGGTGATAATGCGCGACTGCGAGAATTACGGGACGGTAACCTCCGAGGGCGGTCGCCGCGGAAACATATGCGGTGCATGCACGGGCGTGCAGACGGGCGGCGAATATGTCGATTTCTCGGCCGAGAAATCCGAGCCTATGAGCGACGGCTCCAACATCTTCGGCCGCGTCACCACGGCTGCGGGCGAGCCTGTGGTCGGCGTCGTGGTCAGCGACGGCGAGCAGTGCGTGGCCACCGACGGCTACGGGTATTATTCTATGAAGAGCGATCTGTCGAAAAAACGCTTCGTCTATATATCGGTCCCGTCGGAGTACGAGGTTCCGTCGCTTTACGGGACGCCTCAGTTCTTTCGCCGCATAGGTCGCGGCGAGAAGGCCGTTATGGCCAATTTCTCGTTGAAGAAGCGCGGGAAGGTCGCGGATAAATATACGGTGGCGATGCTGGGCGACCCGCAGATACGTCCGTACGGGATGGACAATTCCACCGAGACTTACCGCGATTCGGTAGCGCCCGACGTGGAGGCACTGCGCAAGGCTGCCGAAGGCGAGTTCTATGCGATCAATCTCGGCGACCTCGTGTATAACTATATGGTGGCTTACGACGATTACATCGACATCACATCTACGATAGGCTGCACGACATTCAACGTTATCGGCAACCACGATTTCGATCAGACGACGATGTTCGACAGCAAGCTGGGTACGGTGTTCTTCGAAACCTACCTCGGTCCGGTGAACTATTCGTTCAATATCGGCAAGATACACTATATCCTGCTCGACGACATAGTCTACGGCCGCAGTTCGGCGACGGCCCGTTATCGCACGGGGCTGGAGGAGGAGACGATGACGTGGCTCGAGAACGATCTGAGTTTCGTCCCCAAGAATACCACCGTAGTCGTTTGCGCCCACTCGCAGCTTTTCAAGAAGCGCGGCTCGCATTCGACTAAGAATCTGAACTATGCACGTTATTGCGCGCTGTTGTCGCAGTACGACCGCGTATATTCGTGGGCGGGGCACAACCACCACAATTACAGCTACGACTATCGCGGCAAGGGACAAGGCAAAGATAACATCTCCTGCATAATCGTCTCGCGTGCCACAGGGGCGTTGCGTCTGAACAAATATCTGAATACCGACGGTACGCCGCAGGGATATATGGTGGTCGATGTCGATGGCGGAGAGATGAAGTGGTATTACAAGTCTGTCGGTCGGGACAAGGATTATCAGATGCGCGTATATCCTCCTTTGCGCACCGACGGGCGTTATGTTATGGCCAACATATGGAACTACGGCGACGGCTGGAGCAAGGCCGAGTGGTGGGAGAACGGCGTGAAAATAGCCGATATGGAACAGTTCGAGGCGTCGGATCCCGATTACGAGGCGCTGTATGCCAACGTGACGAACAAGACGACGCGCAAATATTGCGCTCCGACGAAGACACCGAATATGTTCCGCGCGGTTCCGTCTGCGGGAGCGCATTCGGGAGAGGTGAGGGTTACCGATAATTTCGGAAACGTATTCGTCTCGAAGATAGACTGGTGACGGTCAGGTTAGGTGTGAGAGATGCGGGCGGTATTCGAAAGGGTATCGCCCGTGTCGTTTTTTTTCGCCGCAAGCGGGATGCGGCGGCAGGCTTCCGCTCATTTTACGGCGTGGCCGTTATCCTCGGCCGCATACGGTCTTATAGTCGCAGAACCGACAGGTGTTCGTATCCTCGCATTGACGGAAAGGGATGTCGGTGTCGAACAATTCCGACAGCTTTCGGGCGACGGCGGCTTCGAATTCGTCGCGACAGACGGAATACATTTCGCCCTCGCCGACGCCGTTTGCGCGTATGCGTCCCATATTCTTCAGCAGCGGCGAGTAGTCGTCGGAATGCATCGCCCGCACGTAATAGAGCGCAGGCCTTACGTCCGCCTCTCCCGAGTGATACATCATCATAGCGTACAGGATCGTCTTGATGATGTTGGCATTGCGGTCGGCGGCCGTGCCGTCGAACAGCGAGTCCGTGTCGCGGTATTCGAGCTTCTTCGCCCCCGTTTTGTAATCCACTATGCGCACCGTCCCGTCTTCCATAACGTCTATGCGGTCCGAGATGCCTTCGAAATGGACCTTCGCGCGCCTGCCTTTTATCTCGAACTCGAAGTCGCAGGAGATCTTGCTTTCGAGACTGCGCACCGCGAATCCGTCGTTCGCCGCATCGTAGTCGAGGATGTTGTTGAGGTATTCCGTCAGCACGTTCCTTATCAGCAGCAGGTCGCCGCCGTAGTCGTCTGCCGCGGCATTCCCGTCGTGCAGATATTCGCTGTCGATGGCGGCCGTCACGGCGTCCCCGACCCGTGCCTTGGCTGCGCGCAGCGCTTCGCCCGCGTGCAGCCGCCCGATAAATTCCGAGTAAACGGACTGTGCGGCGAGATGGAATATGTTGCCGAATATGCGGTTGTCGATCTCATCGCCTATTTCCTCTTCGGGGCGTATGCGCGCTATGTCAGCGAAGTAAAACATCAACGGGCAGGATACGTAGTGCGAAAAGGCCGTCGGCCATATGGTTTTGGGGTCTTCCTCGGCGAGATAGCGTTGCAGCGTCTCGAGAGTCGCACCGCGCTTGGGTATCTCTATGGGTTCGTTCTCGAAGAGATTGACATCCACGCCGACCTCCGTTTTCCTGACCTTGAATCCCGATTCTAACTCCAGCTGCCTGATGTAGCGGCTCGGCTCGCCCGTGCTTTTGTCGTCGGCGTGCGAGCAGTAGAGCATATACAGATTCTTGCAGCGCTGGATCAGTCGGTAGAAATAGTATGCGTAGACGCCCTCGTGGTGCTCGGGCGTGGGCATCCCGTAGGCGAACCGCAGGTTATACGGTATGAACGACGACTGCATAATGCGGTTGCCCGGGAAATTGTCGTCGTTCATCGACAGGATGATTACGTTCCTGAAATCGAGGTTTCGCGTCTCGAGGATACCCATAACCTGCAACCCTTCGAGCGGCTCTCCGTTGAACGGTATGCGTACCGTCTGCAAATGGCGGCGCAGGAGCGACGCATATGTCTGTATGCCCATCTCTACGTCGCATCCGTCGGCCGAATTGCCGAGCTTGGCGATGTTCTCGGCCAGTACGGCGAGGAACTCGACCCTTCGTGCGGAGTCGTTCCCTTCGTATGGCAGACGCGCCACGGCCGCCACTGCATCCGACAGATATTCCGACAGCTGCCTGCGGTCGTCGGCCTTGCGGAAAAGCACCGACATCAGTCCGTCGTCGGCCAGCATTTCGCGCGGGACCGTTATGCGGCGGTTACGCCTTATTTCGCCCGCCAGTGCCGCACTTGCCGGCAGGTCGGCGATGTAGGGGTGGGAGAGCAGCCCCGTGACGTCCGAATGGTAGAAGTATGCCTGCCCGTTTTTCATCCTGCAACGGCTCTGCAATCCTAACAGCCTTTCCACGAACGAATAGGCGGGGCTCTGTACCAACGGGTAGCCCATAGTCACATTGACCTTGCCCGCCTCCTCGGGCAGGGCGAAGAGCAACGGCATAAGCAGGTTCTCGTCCGTGAGTACTATGGCCGTCTCCTTGTCCAAAGGACCTTCCGCCGAGAGCTTTTTCAATATCTCCGACACGTACTTGCACTGTACGGCGTTCGAAACGGCCGAAACGGCCGTTATGCCGGTTATGTGTCGGAAATTGTCGTGCGAGATTTCGTCGGCCGCGGGGAACATCGATATGTTCTCGCGTACGAACATCCCTGCCTCCTGCTCGGGGTTCGACACGTAATAGTCGTCGCTGTCCCAGTAGAAAGCCGTGTCGGCCGTCGCGGCGAGGTATTTGAACAGCCTTTTTTCGCAGGCCGACAGTGCGTTGAACCCCGCAATAATGTAACGTCGCGGTTTCAGTTCAGCCTTGCCCGCATCCATCAGCTCGGCCGCCGCGCGGTGAACCATACCCGTATAGGCCGTCCCCGTCTCGGCGAGCCTTTCGCGGAAGCGGCGGTATATTGGCGCGAGCGTCTTCCAGAGCGCGAGGAAATTGCGCTTTTCGGGCGAGAGGTCCGTATCGGAGAAGTTGCGCCAGAAATTCACTATGCGCAGCTGCTCGGGTGTCAGATACGACATATCGGCCTCCATCTCCCTGATGTCGGATATGTTGCGGAAAAGCATATCGGCATCGATGCGGTATTTGTCTATCGTGTCGAAATCGGCGAGCAGCATATCGCCCCAGAAATAGAACTTGTCGAACGGTTCGTCGTGGTACTGCGAGTAGACTTTGTACAGCTCCGTGATGAGCCGCAGGCGGTCGCCGACGGCAAGCCCCGATATTTCGCTCATCAGCTCGTCTATCGTAAGCCATTCGGGCTGCCACAGCGGGCGTTCGGCTATGTCCGATAGCGCGTCGAGGAAGAATACCCTTGCGCGGCGCGACGGGAACAATATGGACAGCGACGATATGTCGTCGCCGTGGCGGTCGTAAAGCTTGCGTGCGACTTCGTAGAGGAACGTTCGCATAGCGTCAATCCGTAACTTCCGTTATGTCGCCGCCGAAGAGCGACGAGCGTCCGCGAACGATTGCGGGCGAGCCGGTGTATGATATTTTGCCCGAAGTAGAGGTTACGGCCTCCAGCCGCTCGGAGACGGACAGCCTTACTTCGGCGCCGTGCGAGGCATCGGCTATGGTCGAGACTGTAGCGAGGCCCGACGCGTCGAATTTGGCCGTCGAGATGTCGAGCCTCATATACCGCGCGCTGCCTTCGAGGACGACGCTGCTTTTCCCCGTGACCTCTGCGGCCAGATCCAGCACGTCTATCTTCGCCGTGACGTTGGCACCGCCCGATACGTTGATGTCGAGCGTCTTGCCCGATATGACGTTCTCGCATACTAGGTCGGCGCCCGCGACCGTAAGCGACGATATGTCGTTGCAGTAGATCGTCACCTCGGTAATCGTCGAGCGCTTGGCGTCTACGGGTTCATCGACTTTCAGAATCCCGTTCTTGTCCACGGCCGCCGTGAATTTGCCCGCCGTCACTCCTTTCGTGTCGTATGTTATGCGCGGCCCCTCCTCTTTGGCATTCTTGACGATGCGCACGTGCATAGTTCCCGAGACGGATATGCCGTCGAACGAGCCGAGCCACTCGGAACGGGGGGCGGATACTATCTCGGCGAGACGGTTAGCACCCGATGTTTCAGGCTGTTGCGCCATAACCGCAAACGGTGCGGAGGCTATAAGTACGATCAGACTCGAAACCAATCTGTTCATATTTCCGTGTTTTTGAAAGAGCAAGATATGTTTTTTTTCTGAAAAATCCAATTTCACGACCTTATTCGGCCTTTTTTGCGCCGTTTTCCGCATCTTCGGTTCCGTTTTCGGATACCTGTGCTCGGCAAAATAGCGGACGGGTTTGCTTTTACCCCCGCTTATTCGTATCTTGCGACATCAAACCGAAACGAAAGTGAGAGCGAAGATATTGAGCGCGAGTGCCGGATCGGGCAAAACGTACAGGCTGGCATACAAATATGTGTGCGACGTCATAGGCAACCCTTCGTCGTATCGCAATATACTTGCCGTGACGTTTACGAACAAGGCCACCGAGGAGATGAAATCCCGCATAATCGACGAGATCCATCTGCTCGCATCGGGTGCGGCCAGCGATTATACCGTGTCGCTCTGCCGCGAGCTCGGCTTGGATGAGCGCACCGTGAGAGAGCGTGCGCGCGAGGCGCGTTCGAATATCCTGCACGACTATTCGCGCTTTACGGTTCTGACGATCGATACGTTCTTCCAGCGCATTCTGCGCGCTTTCATCCGCGAGTTGGGCATAGATCTCGACTATTCCGTCGAACTGGACGCCGTGCCCGTGCTCGAACGCAGTGCCGATGCCTTGGTGAAGGGTCTCGCATCCGATCCCGAACTGCAACAGTGGCTGACGGAATTCAACCGCGAGCAGCTCGATAACGACCGTACGTGGGATATCCGCAAAGGTATTCTGCGTTTGGGCTCGGAACTGTTCAAGGAGCGCAACAAGGAGCCGATACGCAATGCCGTGACGAAATCCGAGTTGAAAAAAATCGTCGGGGAACTCGTCGGGCGTGCCGAAGCGTCGAAAAAACGTGTCGCGGAGCTGGCGCGTCGGGCGGCGGGGTTGATGCGCGAGGCAGGCGTAGAGCACGGCGATTTTTTCCGCGGTTTCACGAAGTGTTTCGATGATCTGGCCGATAATCCTGCGTGCGCGCTCAATAAGACCGTGCTCGAGAGGATCGGCTCGTCCGACGGATGGTTCGCGAAAAAGGGCGGGTCGGATGCCGCGCGTGCACTGGCCGAACCGTTGCGGCAGCTGTTGGAGCGGATAGAGGACATACGCGACGAAAATATGAAACTGTGGAACACCGAAACCCTCGTCCGCGACAATTACCGCAGTTTCGCTCTGCTTGCCGACCTTTACGAAAAGGCTATGGCGCTGTGCGAGCAGGATAGGATGATGTTGCTGTCCGAGACCAAATACATACTCTCGCAGTTCATTACCGACAACGATGCCCCGTTCATTTACGAGAAGGTCGGCACGCGTTTCGACAAATATATGATCGACGAGTTTCAGGATACCTCACGAAAGGAGTGGGAGAATTTCCTGCCGCTGCTGAGGAATGCTATGTCGCAATCCGAGGACACCTCCGTGTTTCTCGTGGGCGATGTCAAGCAGTCGATATACCGTTGGCGCGGCGGCGACTGGAATATCCTGCGAAGCGCCGCTCCCGAGGCGCTCGGCCGACGCGATACGGAGATGGAGAGCCTGCGCGACAACTATCGCAGCCTGCCCGAGGTGGTAAGGTTCAATAACCGGATTATCGAAAATGCGGTGCGGTGCGATAACGACCTGCTGAACGCCGAACTCGATGCTGCCTGCGCGTCGGGACGGATCTCGAAGGCGCTTGCCGCAGAGTTGCGCGATACGCTGGCGGAAGCATATGACGGCCATTCCCAGACCGCACGCAAGCACGCCGAGTATGACGGATATGTCGATATTTCGCTCTTCGACAAGGAGCCGCCGATCGTGCGGCGCATTATGGATATTCTCGACAAGGGGTTCAGGCCCAAAGACATAATGATCCTTACCCGTGACAGGGGCGACGGGGTGAAGGTGGCGGAGAAGCTGTTGGAATTCAAGCATTCGAACAGCGATCCGCGCTATCGCTTCGACGTGATGACGCAGGAGGCGCTGATAATAGGCTCGTCGCCTGTCGTGCGATTTGTTATCGCCGTGCTGTCGCTTGCGGTCGATGCCGACGACAGAATAGAGCAGGCCGTATATCGCCGCTTTTTCGGCACGGACGATTTTGCGACTCCGCTGTCCGAGGAGGAGACGGCGTTTTTCCGTTCGATACGTATGTTGTCGCCCGAGGAGGCGTTCGAGCGTACGGTTATGCGCTTCGGGCTCGACCGCCGTCCCGAGTACACGGCATACGTTCAGGCGCTGCACGAGCAGGCCGTGCGTTTCTGCACGGGGAGGTCGGCCGACCTGAAACTGTTTTTGGAGTGGTGGCGGGAGACGGGATGCAACAAATCGCTCAGCGTGGAACAGAGCGAGACGACGATAGAGATAACCACCGTACACAAGGCCAAGGGACTTGAGAAGAAGGTGATTATCATTCCGTATTGCAACTGGAAACTCGACCCGCGCAGTTCCAACGGCTTTATCGATAATTACATATGGGCGCGTCCCGAGGGGGATGCCGCGGCCGAACGGCTCGGCCGCATACCCGTGACCGTGAAGTCGAATATGGCGGATTCGTTCTTCGCGTCCGATTATTACCGCGAGACGGTGTGGTCGCACGTCGATAACATCAATCTGTTGTATGTGGCATTGACCCGTGCCGTCGAGTCGCTGCACATATTCATCCCCGAGCCGTCGAAAAACTCCTCGCGTCCCGATACCGTCGGTAAACTGATACTGTCGGTATTGCCGTCCGACGGGTTTTCTGCGGCCGAGGACGGCACGCGGCACATCTCTTTCGGCAAGTTCGCGCCTCCGTGCGCCGATCGCAGCGGAAAGACGGATGCGGAGTATGCCGTAATCGGCGAATATCATACGCATGAAGCCGATATGCGTCTGCGCCTGCCGTCGCAGCGTTATTTCGAGGACGGGACATCGGCGGAACTTTCGCCGCGCAACCTCGGAATACTTATGCACCTCGCATTCGCGGGTGCGTCGTCGGCCGAGGACATTGCCGCTGCCGTGACAAAGATGATGCGCGATGCCGTAATTTCGCCGTCCGAAGCCGAGCGGCTGACGCGTGAGATAAACAAGGCGTTGGAGAACCCCCTCGTCGGAGGGTGGTTCGGCGGCGAATGGACGGAGGTGCGCAACGAGAACGACATAGTCGTGCCGCACGCGACGTCGGTGAAGCGTCCCGACCGCGTGATGATAAACGGACGTCGGGCGACGGTTGTGGATTACAAGTTCGGGCAGGAGAAACGGGATGAATATGCGGCGCAGGTAGGGGAGTATATGGAACTGCTGCGGCAGATCGGATATACCGATGTCGAGGGCTATATTTGGTATGTGAAACTCGGAGAGGTGGAGCGTGTCGGAAAGTAACGCTCCTTTTTCTCGGAGGACGATGCCTTCCGTTTTCCGAACGCGGCGCCAGTCCCTCCGACGCTATAGGTCGGGGATGCCCGCGGCGGGCTGCGCGGGCGTTATTTCTCTATGTCGCAGGCCGAGCAGTTGCCGTGGCATCCGAGGTGTTCGCAATCGACCTGTCCCGAATCCTCGCGCGATTCCTGAACGGCGCATTTTATGCCTAACCGTTGCATATTCTTGTTGGTAGAGATTTCACTGTCGATGAAATGCCCCTTTATCATAATCGTCAGCGACATCCCTATGACGAAAAAGGCGACGGCTCCGACCGAGCACAATACCACTATCAACCACGCAGGCATAATTCCCGAAATTTAAGGTTATATTTTGTTTTCCGACGACAAATTTATACATTTGTAAAATAATTTGCAAAAGTGTTGCCGGACGGAACGGAATGTGCCCTGCGGAGAGGGTGCGTACCGATGCGCGAAGGGTGCGGAGACGCACCTCGGCGGTGCGGTGCGGCGATGTCCCGCCGCACGCGGGCGATGCCGTCGGCGGAGTATTGAGAATATGAAAATCGTTATAGCAGGCGTAGGCGAGATGGGCAGCCATCTGGCGAAGATGTTGAGCGGAAACGGCCACGATATTACCGTCATCGATTCCGACCAGAAACTGTTGTCGGACGTGAGCAGCCTGGCCGATGTGATTACGGTCGAGGGCGATGCCACGACGTTCGCCGTTTTGCGCAAGGCGTCGGTGCGCAAATGCGACCTCTTCATAGCCGTGAACCATATCGAAAACGACAATGTCCTTGCGGCCATTATGGCCAAACAGTTGGGGGCCAAAAAGTCCATAGCCCGCATAGACAACAACGAGTACCTCGAACCGAACAACAAGGAGATGTTCATAAATATGGGCATCGACTATCTGTTCTACCCCGAACAGGTGGCGGCGGGCGAGGTCATCAACCTGCTGGGGCATACGGCGACTACCGAATATGTCGATTTCTCGAGCGGCAAACTCTCGCTCGTCGTTTTCCGTCTGGAGCCTAACTCCCCGCTCGTGGGGCGCAAGTTGTCGGAGCCTGTGGACGACGAGAGCGTTCTGAGCTATCGTACCGTGGCCATCACGCGCGGCGGGCAGACCATAATCCCCAACGGCGACGATGAATTTATGGACGGCGATATGATCTATGTGATCACGCGTCAGGATACGCTGCATGAAGTTATGGCCTTGTCGGGGCAGACGGACGTGAGGGTGAAGAATATGATGATTCTCGGCGGGTCGCGCATAGGCGTGCGCATAGCATCCGCATTGCAGGATGAGATGAATATCAAGCTCATCGATTACAATGCCGACAAGGCATACAGGCTGGCCGAGCTGCTCGACAAGACGTTGATAATAAACGAGGACGGCCGCAATACGGAGGCTATGATGGAGGAGGGATTGTCGAATATGGATGCGTTCGTGGCCGTCACGGGGCGCAGCGAGACCAACATCCTGACGTCGATGCTTGCCAAACGTATGGGCGTGAAAAAGGTGATTGCCGAGGTCGAGAACCTCAATTATATAAACCTCGCCGAGAGCATAGGCGTCGATACGATAATCAACAAGAAGCTGGTTACGGCGTCGAACATCTTCCGTTTTACGATGTCTACCGACGTGCAGGCCATAAAGTGCCTTACGGGCAGTGACGCCGAGGTGCTGGAGTTCATCGTGAAGCCGAACTCGCCCGCCACGAAAAACCGCATAAAGGATATGGGGCTGCCGTCGGACGTGATCATAGGCGGCATAGTCCGCGGCGACAAGGTATTCATCGCCGTCGGAAATACGGAGATCAATGCCTACGACCGCGTGGTGGTATTCGCGATGCCGTCGGCCATAGACAAGATAGGAGCATATTTCAATTAACCCATAATTTATTGATACAATGTATATAGCGATCGCGGGAAATATCGGGAGCGGCAAAACCACGCTTACCGAACTGCTTACAAGACGTTACGGAGCCAAAGCCTATTACGAGGATACGGACAATCCGTATATCGGCGACTTTTACGAGGATATGAACCGTTGGGCTTTCCAGTTGCAGATATATTTTCTCGGCAGTCGTGTGCGTCAGACGCTGGATATGTTGTCCGACGGTGCCGACAATATCTTTCAGGACCGCACCATCTATGAGGATGCCTATATTTTTGCGGGCAACCTCCACCAGATGGGCCTGATGTCGGGTCGCGATTTCGATACCTATATGAAAGTGTTCGACGTCTCGTCGAGCCTTATTCCCAAGCCCGATTTGCTCATATACCTCAAGGCGAGCGTGCCTACGCTGATAACGCAGATACAGCGTCGCGGCCGCGAGTACGAGCAGAATATCGACGAAGACTATCTCGGCCGTCTTAACGACAAGTACAATGACTGGATAGACAACCATTACGACGGCGAGGTGATGGTCATAGACAAGGACAGGGACGATTTCGTCGAGCATCCCGAAATATTCGATAATATTTGCGAGCGGCTGGAACAGCTGCGCGCCGAACTGTCGAAAAAATAGTCTGCCGATGGCTTTGCCGCTGCCCGAAAAGTTCGTAGCACGCATATTGCGCGATATGGGTGAGAGTGAGGGTCGCGCCTTGTGCGACGCGTTGCTCGGCGAGCCGCCGATAGCGGTGCGGCTGAATCCCTATAAGGACGGCGCGCGGTTGCAGGGGCACCCCATAGGGTGGAGCCGATACGGTATCCTTCTCGACGAACGCCCGTCTTTTACGCTCGATACGGCATTCCACGCGGGGTGCTATTATGTACAGGAGGCGGGGTCGCAATTCGTCGGCCGTATTCTCGAAACTACGGGAACGGGCGACGGGCGCATACTCGATATGTGTGCGGCGCCGGGCGGCAAGACTACTTTGTATTCGGCTCTCGTCGGCAAAGGGGGGCTTGTGGTCGCGAATGATCCCGTTCGCAATCGGGCGTCGGTGCTGGCCGACAATGTAAGGAAATGGGGCGTCGGCAATGTTGTCGTGACGTGCGAGGAGCCGCAGCGCATAGCCGCATTCGAAAATCGGTTCGACGTCGTCGCCGTGGATGCCCCCTGCTCGGGCGAGGGAATGTTCCGTAAGGACGAACGGGCGCGCGGGGAGTGGCGCGAAAACAATGTGCGCATCTGCGCTGCGCGTCAGTCGGAGATCCTCGGCAATGCGTGGCGGGCATTGCGCCCCGGAGGGGTTCTGATATACAGCACCTGCACGTTCAACCGTATCGAAAACGAAGGTGTGCTGCAAGAGTTCTCGGTACGTGTCGGCGACGAACTCGCAGAGGCCGAGGAGATCGTGTGCGAGGCGGCGTGGGGCGTGGCCGAGGGGCGCGAAGGCGTTTTCCGTACTTTCCGTTTCTATCCGCACAGAACCTGCGCCGAAGGGTTCTTCGTAGCCGTGGCGCGGAAAGCGCCGTCGGATGCGCGTGCGGGAGTGCCGAAGGCGCGCCGCAAGATAATGGCCGATGTCGGCGGGACGGCCGCCCGCGAGTTGTCGAGGTGGGTTCTGCAACCCGAAAATATGCGTTTCGCCGCGATAGGCGATGACTGTTACGGATATTATGCGGATGCTTACGATGAAGTCCGTGCGCTTGCCGAGACGCTGAACGTCATATATTCGGGTGTGGCTATGGGACGTATTTACGACGGCAGGCTGAAACCCGACCACGCTTTGGCTGCATTCGCGGGGCTCGACCGCAGGGCTGTTGCCGTTGCGGAGTTGTGCCGCGAGGACGCCTTGCGCTATCTCCGTAAACAGGACGTCGCGGCTGCGGCTTTTGCCGAGGGTGTCAATCTCGTCACGGCGGACGGTTGCGCATTAGGGTTTGCCAAGCGAATCGGAAACAGATGTAACAATATGTATCCCAATTCGTTGAGGATACTCAAAACAGATTTGTAAATTCTATATGGCAGAGAAACTTTTCTATTCGATGGGCGAGGTTGCCGAGATGTTCGATGTCAATCAGTCGCTGATACGTTACTGGGAGTCTCAGTTCGACATACTGCGTCCGAAAAAGAACAAGAAGGGCAACCGGATGTTCCGCCCCGAGGATATAGCGAACTTCAGAATCATATATCATCTGGTCAAGGAGCGCGGTATGACGCTCGCAGGTGCCAAACGCGCTATGAAGCAGCGCGGAAAAGAGAGCGTGTCGTGCGATGCGGAGCTGATGGAGCGGTTGCAGGCCATCCGCTCGCTGCTGGTCGAGGTGCGCGAGATTCTTAAGGACGATGCCGCAGACGACGCGGAGTATTCGGCCGAGGCGGCCGAGACGGTGCGTCCGAATGCTCCGACATCCGATGCCGACGAGGATGGTGCGGCCGACGGTTCTGCCGATGCGACGGATGCCTCGAAAAAGGCGGGCGGCAAGAAAGGCGTCGTGACGGTCATCGAATCTGAGCGCGAGCCCGACGGGGAGGAGAGACGCCCCGATCTGCCGTTTTACGAACAAACACTGTTTTAGACTATGACCGTCAAGGATATAACCGATGCCATAGAGGCCTTCGCTCCGCTGTCGTTGCAGGAATCGTACGATAATTCGGGGCTTATAGTCGGCCGCAGCTCGGATGAGGTGCATAAGGCGTTGCTGGCGGTGGACGTGACCGACGAGGTGATGGACGAAGCCGAGCGCGAAGGCTGCGATATGATAATTACCCATCATCCGATAGTTTTCCATCCGTTGAAGCGGTTCAACTCCTCGAATTACGTCGAACGATGCGTCGAGCGTGCGATTCGCAAAGGCATTGCCCTCTATGCCTGCCATACCAATCTCGACAGCGCGCCGCACGGTATGAGCTGGCGCCTTGCCGAGATGCTCGGGGTCGGCGATCTGCGGGTTTTGCAGCCTGCGGCAGGTGCGCAGGCCGGCGAAGGAGACGATGCGGGTGCCGTTGCGGGATTCGGCGTCGTGGGCGAACTTAAGGAGCCTGTGCCCGTTCTCGATTTTCTGCGGTACGTGGCCGAGGTTACGGGTGCCGAGGGCATACGGTACAGCGACATCGTGTCGGACAAGGTGCGCAGGGTGGCGGTCTGCACGGGTGCCGGCGCCTCGCTTATCGGCGATGCACGCCGTGCGGGAGCGGATGTCTATATTACGGCGGATCTTAAATATAACGACTTTATGACTCCCGACGGGGCGCTTACCGTGGCCGACATAGGCCATTTCGAGAGCGAATATTGCGCAATTCGAATTTTATTTGATATTTTATCGAAAAAAATGTTTACCTTTGCGGTTCGCAAGAGCGAACTCTCTCGGAGTCCGATCAATTACTTGAAATAATAAACTTAAAATATATGGCAGCACAGAAGAAGACAACGGAGGCCGATTACTCTATGCAGGAGAAGATCGCCGCGCTCTACGAGTTGCAGAAGATCGATTCGCAAATCGATGAAATCAACAAGATCAAAGGCGAGTTGCCTTTGGAGGTTCAGGATTTGGAGGATGAAATCGCAGGTCTCAATACCCGTATCGGCAATATCGAGGCCGAAATCGAGGAGTTGAACGCTCTTTCGAAGCAGCGTCGCCGCGAGACCGACAAGGCACAGCTCCAGATCGCCAATTACAAGGAGCAGCAGAACAATGTGCGCAACAACCGCGAGTTTGATGCCATTTCGAAGGAGATAGAGTATCAGGAACTCGAAATCGAGTTGGCCGAGAAACGCCTGAAAGAGTATGCCGCAGGTATCAAGGTGAAGAAAGCGTCGCTCGAGGAGGCTCAGGAGGTCGTCGCCGAGCGTACCGTCGATCTGAATGCCAAGAAAGCCGAACTGGAAGGCATCGAGGCCGAGACTGCCGCGCAGGTCGAGGAACTGGAGGCTAAGGCCGATATCGCGAAGAAAAAGATAGACGAGCGTCTGCTGTCGGCATATGCGCGCATCCGTAAGAACGTGCGTAACGGTCTGGCCGTAGTTACGGTTCGCCGCGATGCCTGCGGAGGCTGCTATAACCGCATCCCGCCCCAGCGTCAGGCGGATATCCGCTTGGGCAAGAAGTTGATCGTATGCGAATATTGCGGTCGTATCCTCGTCGGCGGCGAAGAGGAGAGCGCCGAATAGGGTGGCCCTTGCGGGATGATTCATTCCCGAACCGATTCGGTCGGTTCGGGATTTTTTTGTGATTACGGTTGTGCAATTCGGCCGTTCGGCGCTCCGTCGGACGGCCGGGGGCGGAAAATCGTGTCTGAAAGTTATAATTTGTAAAATTATAGTTACCTTTGCCGAATGTAAGAAAGGATATAAATTTCTCGTAAATGAAGATTGCTCTTGCTCAATTGAATTACACCGTCGGCGATATAGACGGCAATGCCTCGAAAATCATCGGGGCCGTCGAGCGCGCCAAATCGGAAAAGGCCGATCTGGTGGTTTTCGCCGAACAGGCCGTCAGCGGCAGCCCTGCGTTCGACCTTCTGCGTAAAACCACATTTCTGGAACTGTGCGAAGATTATCTTGAAAAGATAGCGTCCCATTGCGACGGCATTGCGGCCGTTGTGGGGTCGCCGATGCTGATGTCGGACGGAACCATAAGTGCGGCCGCTTATATAGCGAACGGCAAGATCGAGCGGTGCATCGGGAAAAAATATATATCGGCGCGTCGCGAGATGGGTTACCTCGTGCCGTCGAAAGGGTACGAGTATGTCGGAATATGCGGTCGCAAGGTGGCGATAGTCGTGGGCGACGACCTCAGCCATATTCACGATATGGACCGCGAGGCGGAAATGATCATAAGCGTCAATTCCCGCCGTTACGGCAAGGATGTCCTTGCCTATCGCTACGATTCGCTTCGCAAAACGGCATTCGTCGAGGGAAAGACGCTGCTGTTCATCAACAATGTCGGCGGTTCTGCCGAGATAGTCTATGACGGTACGTCGTGCGTGGTGGATTCACGCGGCGAGATTACGTTGATGATGAAGAGTTTCGAGGAGGATTTCGCCGTTTACGATACGGCCGCCGAGTATGAACCCGTGACGGCGATGCCCTATTCTACCTGCAACGACCATACGCGGATGATGTACCTCGCGGCGTGTCTCGGTCTGAAGGATTATTTCGGGAAAAGCGGTTACTCGAAGGCCTGCATCGGCCTTTCGGGCGGTATCGACTCGGCTGTCGTGGCGTGCATCGCCGCCGATGCGCTCGGCCGCGAGAATGTTATGGCCCTGCTTATGCCGTCGCAGTTCTCGTCCGACCATTCGGTGGAGGATGCGAAGGCTTTGGCCGAGAATCTGGGCATACGTTACAGCGTGCTGCCCATAACGGAGGTATATAAGTCGGTGACAGATACGCTTAAGCCCATAACGGGAGGCACGGAGTTCGACTCTACCGAGGAGAACATCCAGTCGCGTATCCGCACCATTATGCTTATGGCCTTGCAGAACAAGAGCGGATATGTATTGCTCAACTCGTCCAACAAGAGCGAAAATGCACTGGGATTCTGTACGTTGTACGGCGATACCGCGGGTGCTTTCAGCGTTACGGGCGACCTTTACAAGACCGAAATGTATGCAGTCGCTCGATATATTAACCGCGAATTCGGCAATGTTATTCCCGAGAGCACCCTCACCAAGGAGCCGTCTTCGGAGCTTCATCCCGACCAGAAGGACAGCGATATACTGCCGCCGTACGATGTGGTGGATGCCATTCTGGTGCGTATGATAGACGAGGGGCAGCACCGCGAGGAGATAATAAACGCGGGATTCGATTCGGAGGTGGTCGAGAAGATACATTCGATGATTATGCGCAACGAGAAGAAACGCTACCAGTTCCCGCCTGTTCTGCGATTGTCGTCGTGCGCATTCAAGCACGAACGCCTTATGCCGCTTATCAACAAATACGGATATTAGTTCGCACATCGATGAAGGGCGGTGACAGCATAGATCATATCGGTCGCGTGTCGGGTATCGACGGCAACAGCGTGTTCGTCAGGATTACGTCGCAAAGCGCATGCGGGACATGCGCTGCGCGCAAGGCGTGCGGGATGAGCGAGTCGGCGGAAAAGGTAATCGAGGTGGTGACCTCGTCCCCCGAGCGCTATTCGACGGGCGACGAAGTCGTCGTTTCGGTGCGCCGCCGTGTCGGCATTACGGCCGTGGCGATAGCCTATTTGGCACCGTTGGTCGTGCTGCTGTGCATCATTGCGGGTGCCGATACATTGGGTCTGAGCGACGGATGGGCTGCCGCATTGTCGTTGGGCGGTGTCGGCATTTATTATTTTCTGCTGTGGGCCTTCAGGGAGCGGATTTCCAACAGGGTGAATTTTATTATTCATAAAATTTAGATAACAGGTAATGGATATTTTAATCTACACAGTTTTAACGCTTTGCGCTTTGGGTGTGTTGGCGGCCGTGCTGCTGTACTTCGTAGCCCGCAAGTTCAAGGTGGAGGAAGACCCGCGTATCGACGAGGTCGAAAAGATGCTGCCGGGTGCCAACTGCGGCGGCTGCGGTTTTGCGGGATGCCGCGCGATGGCCGAGGCGCTGGTCGTACGCGACGATATTTCGGAGCTGTTCTGTCCTGTCGGCGGCGGCGATACGATGAAGAGCGTTGCCTCCTATCTGGGCAAGGCAGCGCCCGAAAAGGAGCCGCGTGTGGCGACGGTAAGGTGTGGCGGCACGTGCGAGAAGCGACCCCGTACCAATACTTTCGACGGAGCTTCGTCTTGTGCCGTGGCTTCGTCGCTTTATGTCGGTGAGACGGGATGCGCATTCGGGTGTCTCGGATACGGTGACTGCGAGGCTGCCTGCGCGTTCGACGCCATACACGTGAATCCCGAGACGGGACTGCCCGAGGTCGATGCCGATAAGTGCACGGCCTGCGGTGCCTGCGTGAAGGCTTGTCCGAAAAATATAATCGAACTGCGCAAGAAGTGGCCCAAGAACCGAGCGATTTATGTGTCGTGCGTCTCCAAGGACAAGGGCGCAGTGGTTATGAAGGCCTGCAAGGCGGGATGTATCGGATGCGGCAAGTGCGTGAAAGTGTGCCAGTTCGATGCCATAACGCTCGAAAACAACCTTGCTTTCATCGATTCGGACAAATGCCGTCTGTGCCGCAAGTGCGTGAACGAGTGCCCGACGGGTGCCATAAATATCATAGGTCTGGCACCTCTGCCCAAAGAGCCGAAACCCGCACCTGCCGCCAAACTGTCGGCATCGGAAACTCCCGCGGCGAAACCGTCGGCTCCCGAAGCTGTCGCCGCCAAACCGTCGGCAGAGACTCCTGCGAAGCAGGATAACGCTCCGCAGGCCGCACCTCAATCCGTAGATAATAAACAAGAGCAGTAAACATATATGAAGACATTTCCAATAGGCGGAATACATCCGTCGGATGAGAAGAAGTGGAGCAAGGGGAGTGCTGTCGAGACGATGCCGTTGCCCGATACGGTGACAATCCCTTTGTCCCAACATATCGGCGCTCCCGCCGTTGCCAAGGTCGCCAAAGGTGACAAGGTGCTGACGGGACAGCTCATAGCCGAAGCTGCGAGTTTTATGTCGGCGAATATCCACTCGCCGATTTCGGGAACCGTGAAATCGGTGGATATGTTGCCTAATGCGCAGGGCCTGCGTCAGATGATGATAACTATTGTGCGCGAGGGCGACGAGTGGGTCGAGGGTATCGACCGCTCGACGGAGCTGGTGCGTGAGTGCGACCTCACCCCTGCCGAGATTATCGAGCGCATCAAGAATGCCGGCATCGTCGGTATGGGCGGCGCGACCTTCCCCACGCACGTGAAGTTGTCGGTGCCTGCGGGTAAAAAGGCCGAGTGTCTGATAATCAACGGTGTCGAGTGCGAACCGTACCTTACTTCCGACTACCGCACGATGCTCGAATTCGGCGAACGTCTGGTCGTCGGAACGACCATACTCAAGCGTGCGCTCGGGGTCGAGAAGGCTTTCATCGGCGTCGAAAACAATAAACCCGATGCCGTTGCGCATCTGCGCGAACTCGTTGCATCGATGGGCGCGGAGGGCGTTACGGTCGTGCCGTTGAAGGTGCGTTATCCTCAGGGAGGCGAGAAACAGTTGATAGCGGCCGTTACGGGGCGGCAGGTTCCGCCGCCGCCCGCATTGCCGATAGATGTCGGCGCCGTGGTATGCAATGCTTCGACGACCGTGGCCGTCTACGATGCTGTGCAGAAGAACAAGCCTTTGATCGAGCGCGTGGTAACCGTTACGGGCAAGCAGGTGGCATCGCCGAAGAACCTGCTGGCGCGTATGGGCACTCCGATTTCGTCGCTCGTGGCCTTTGCGGGCGGCCTGCCCGAAGGGGACGTCAAGGTGTTGAACGGAGGGCCTATGATGGGACGTGCGATGGTCAATCCCGATGCCCCCGTTACGAAGGGCTGTTCGGGAATAACCGTTATCAGCGGCGCTGAAGCACATCGCGTTAAGGAGTCGGCCTGCATCAAATGTGCGAAGTGCGTTTCGGCCTGCCCGATGGGGCTGGAGCCCTATTTCCTTTCGAAACTGTCGCGTAAAAAGGCGTGGGATGTCGTCGAGGCCCATAACGTTACCGACTGCATCGAGTGCGGATCGTGCCAGTACACCTGCCCTGCGGGTTTGCCGCTGCTCGATTACATACGTCTCGGCAAACAGACGGTTATGGGGATTATACGTGCCCGTGCGGCTAAAAAGTAATGTAAAAAATAACGATATATGGCAAATAAATTCTTTGTTTCACCGTCGCCCCACATTCACGGAGCGCAGTCTACGCAGAAGATTATGGCGGATGTCATAATCGCACTTCTGCCCGCATTCTGCGTTTCGGTTGCGGTGTACGGTTGGGGAGTGCTCGCATTGATGGCAATATCGATCGCGAGTTGCGTTCTGTTCGAGTATCTCATACAGAAGTTCTTCATCAAGGGCGAATGTACGGTCGGCAACTTGTCGGCCGTAGTTACGGGTCTGTTGCTGGCGTTCAATCTCCCGCTGGGTATCAAGTGGTGGATTGTCGTCATCGGCGCGTTCGTCGCCATCGCCATTGCGAAGATGACTTTCGGAGGTTTGGGCAAAAACCCGTTCAATCCGGCTTTGGTAGGCCGCGTTTTCCTGCTCGTCGCATATCCCGCGCAGATGACCTCTTTCCCTGCGCCGACTGTAGAGGGCTTCGTCGATGCCTATTCGGGCGCCACGCCGCTCGCTGCGGCTAAAGCAGCTGCCAAAAAGTTCGCCGAACACGCTTCCGAAGTTGCCGACAAGGCGGCCGATGCCGCTTCGGGCGCGACTGCCGCTACGGCCGAGGCCGTGAAGGATTTCGACTATGCTTCTGTAGACTTTACGGGTATGCTTACGGGCGCTATGTCGGGTTCGGTAGGCGAAATCGCTACTTTGGCATTGCTGTTGGGCTTCGTATATCTGTTGTGGCAGAAGGTCATAACGTGGCATATACCCGTTGCCGTGCTCGGCACGATGGGCGTATTCGCATTCGTCGTGGCTCTGTGCAAGGGCGGCGACGCGTCGCTGTTGTGGTCGTTCCCGCTGTTCCACCTGCTGGCCGGCGGCGCCGTGCTCGGTGCGGTCTATATGGCTACCGACTATTCGACCTCGCCGATGACCGTGCGCGGAATGGTTATCTACGGTATCGGCATCGGCGTTATCACGATGTGCATACGTCTGTGGGGCGCATATCCCGAAGGTATGTCTTTCGCGATACTCATTATGAACTCGGTGGTGCCGCTGTTGAACAAATATGTCAAACCCAAGCGCTTCGGCGTGAAATAAGGAGGCAGAGAGATGAAAAGTACACTTTTCAATATGGTTGCGGTGCTGTTCGTCATTACGCTCATCGCTTCGGCGGGAGTCGGTTTGGTGAATATGGTTACCGTAGATCCGATAGCCGCGGCCAAGGCCAAAGCCGTCGATGATGCGATTCTGGCCGTCTTGCCTCCCTTCTCGGAGAAATCGGTGAAGGAGATAGAGCTGGACAATATGCCTGTCAAGGTCTACACGACCTCCGAGAACGGCGAAACGGTAGGCTATGCCGTAGAGACTATGACCAAAAAGGGTTTCAACGGCATCGTGAAACTTATGGTGGGTTTCGCCCCTACGGGTGAGATCCTGAATATCAACGTTATCGAGCAGGCCGAAACCCCAGGTCTCGGAACGCATATGTGCGATGAGGACAATAATCTGATAAAGAGCGTAAAGGGTAAAAATCCAGCTTCGATGCAGCTCGTGAAGGGATGTCTGGCCGTTAAGAAGGACGGCGGCGATGTGGACGCCCTGACGGCTGCGACCATCTCGTCGCGTGCGTATGTGGATGCGGTCAATCGTGCCTATATGGCTTATAAAAGTGTGGCGGGCGGAGAGTTCGCGGCCGAAAAGGTTGCGGACGAGGCTCGGAAAGGAGGTAACAATGAATAAACTTTCACTCGTGTTGAGGGGCATCGTCAAGGATAACCCCACATTCGTTCTGGTGCTGGGTATGTGCCCGACGCTCGGAACCACCACTTCGGCTTCGAACGGTTTCGGTATGGGTGTCGCTACTATGGCGGTTCTCATAATGTCGAACCTCGTGATTTCGCTCATCAAGAACCTTATTCCCGACAAGGTGCGTATCCCCGCATTCATCGTCGTCATAGCGTCGTTCGTGACGATTATCCAGATGCTTATGCAGGCTTACGTGCCGTCGCTCTACGCCGCTCTCGGCGTCTTCATCCCGCTGATCGTCGTGAACTGCATAATCCTCGGCCGTGCCGAAGCCTTCGCTTCGAAAAACTCTCCGTTCGATTCGGTGCTCGACGGCATAGGAATAGGTCTCGGCTTCACGCTTTCGCTTACGGTTATCGGTGCGGTGCGCGAGTTTTTGGGCAGCGGCTCCGTCTTCGGACACTCGCTGGGCCTGAACTATACGGATGCGGCTACGGGTTCGCAGATGAGCTATATGCCGCTCGTGTTCATCCTCGCTCCGGGGGCGTTCCTCGTGCTGGGGTATCTTATGGCTTTGTTTAACAAGTTCGCAAAGAAATAGTCTATGGAAACGGTATCTTATTTCGCAATCATCTTGGGGTCGATACTCGTAAACAACGTGGTATTGTCCCAGTTCTTGGGCATCTGTCCGTTTCTGGGCGTCTCGTCGAAGGTCGAAACGTCGCTCGGTATGGGGGCTGCCGTAACGTTCGTTATGTCGCTCACGGCTGTTGTCGCGTGGTGCATACAGACATACGTCCTCGCTCCGCTCGGCATCGAATATATGCAGACCATAGTCTTCATTCTGGTTATTGCCGCGCTGGTGCAGATGGTGGAGATCATCCTCAAGAAGGTGTCGCCGTCGCTGTATCAGGCGCTCGGCATCTTCCTGCCGCTCATCACGACCAACTGCGCCGTGCTCGGTGTGGCCATACTGATGATACAGAAAGAGTTCAACCTGCTTCAGAGCGTCGTATATTCGGCATCGACGGCAATCGGTTTCGCATTGGCTCTCGTGCTTTTCGCGGGTATCCGCGAACGACTGGAGTTCGAGGACGTTCCTGCGGCTATGAAGGGTACGCCCATCGCTCTGGTTACCGCCGCGCTGCTGGCTATGGCATTTCTCGGATTCTCGGGACTGGTTTAGCGGTCGCAGCTCGTCTTGTTATGCAGCCTGTCCGATATTTTTCGGACGGGCTGTTCTTTTTTGCCTAAATATTTTCCGACTTTGCGAAAAAGCGCTAAATTTGTCTTTAATATATGTAACCAAACCCGAGCAGCGATGGAGAATAAGATCAAACTTCACGACAGGTATTTCAAGGTGATGATCCCTGCCGAGAAAATCGACGAGGCCGTGGCTAATGTGGCCGAGCGTCTCAATAAGGATTATGCGGCGTGCGCGAAACCTCCCATTTTCGTCAGCGTATTGAGCGGATCGTTTATGTATCTGGCCGACCTGACGCGTAAGGTGGACTTCTGCAACGAGATAGCATTCGTGAAGATCTCTTCGTACGAGGGTACGCAGTCTACGGGCGAGATACGCCAGCATCTCGGCATAGATTTCGACATTACGGGCCGCGACATAATCATCGTCGAGGATATCGTGGAGACGGGGCACAGCATCAAGCATATGATCGAGTACCTGCGTGCCAAGAATCCCCGCAGCGTCGAGGTCTGCACTCTGTTTTTCAAGCCCGATAAGTATCTGTACGACTTGCCGATAAAGTATCGCGCTATGGAGATAGGCAACGAGTTCATCGTGGGTTACGGCTTGGATTACGACCAGATAGGACGCAATCTGAAAGATATTTACGTAGTCACCAATGAGTAACGTCCCTGCGGACATATTGGAGGGCGGGGCGAAACTGCCTCTCGTGGAGGACTTCTATACCATTCAGGGCGAGGGCTTCCACGCGGGCAAACCTGCATATTTCATCCGCCTGGGCGGCTGCGACGTCGGTTGCGCGTGGTGCGATGCCAAATATGCGTGGAACCCGAAATTGTATCCTCCCGTACCGATAGAGACCGTTGTCGGGCGTGCCGCGGCGTGCGCCGCGCAGGCTATTGTGATTACCGGAGGCGAGCCGCTGCTCTATCCGCTCGCACCGCTTACCGCGGCATTGCGTGCGCGCGGGCTCGAGATTTTCCTCGAAACGTCGGGGTCGCATCCGTTCAGCGGCGAGTTCGACTGGGTGTGCCTTTCGCCGAAGATGAAACAGCCGCCGTTGGAGGAGGCTTTCGGGCGCGCCGACGAGTTGAAGGTCATCATTCAGAGCGAAAGCGACTTCGACTGGGCGGAGCGGAATGCGGCGAGGGTCGGCGAAAATTGTCTGCTTTATTTGCAACCAGAATGGAGCGTTTCGCAGCGTATCACCCCCGCAATCGTGGAGTATGTGAAGGCGCATCCCGAATGGAATATTTCGGTGCAGGTGCACAAATTTATGAATATCCCTTAAAAACGGCGGGGATGAAGGTGCGGATCGGACAAAGATTCTGGATTACGGTGACTACGGTATTGTTCGTTTTCACGATATATATCGTCGGCCGCAATCTCGTGAGCGTTATCAGGATGCATCGGCGGATAGCGGTGCTCGAACGCGAAAAGGAACTGTATTTGCAGCGTATCGCCGAGGACAGTATGCTTATCGAAAGGTTGCGTTATGACGAGTATCTCGAAAAATACGCTCGCGAGCACTATCATATGCAACGTCCCGACGAGCACGTGTATATTATAAGATAACGGCGAACGGGAGTAAGGATGCAATCTGTAATGATTGTGCGGTGTGTCCTATCGCGGCGGAGACATACGGGTTTCTCGGTATCGCTCTTGTTTTCGCGAACGCAGTTTGCGAATGGCGAGCATCTTTTTGCGAGCCTTTGCGAGCCTTCGCGGGGCTAAGCTGCGGCTCGCGCGGCTCTTCAGAGCCGCAGGTGGTTTCAAATAATATTGATTTATTCCGCGCGAACACGGCGGGTTAAGCATTCGGTTGCGATGTCTGAATTCGGATTCATAAACGGCATTAAAAATCTTTTCGCGGAGCTGCCCTCGAACGGCTTCGATGGTATCGGCGACGACTGCGCCGTGCTTCCCGACGGCAACGGCGGGGCGCTGGTCTTTACTACCGATCTGCTGGCTGAGGACGTCCATTTCCTGCGCGCGGCGACATCTGCCGAGATGTTGGGGCGCAAGGCTTTGGCCGTCAATCTTAGCGATGTGGCGGCGATGGGCGCCGAACCCGTGGCATCTATGCTGTCGATTTCATTGCCTGCCGATGCGACGGGCGAATGGGCGGACGGATTTATGCGCGGCTATCGCGAGATGTCGGGCGAGTGGAATATTCCCCTTGTGGGGGGCGATACTACGGCTTCGAAATCTGGAATTACGATTAACGTCGTGGCCGTCGGCCGTGTGCGCGAGGAGAATGTAAAACGACGCTCGGCAGCTCGTGCCGGCGATGCGGTTATGGTCGGCGGCGTATTGGGGGCGTCGGCCGAAGGCCTGCGGGACATCCTGCGCGGCGAGTACGATACTCCTAATGCTTTGATACATAAGAATCCGATGCCGCAGGTGCGCGAGGGCATATGGCTCGGCGGGCGCCGCGAGGTGCACGCGATGATGGACATTTCGGACGGCATAGCATCCGATCTGGTGCATATTCTCGAAGCGTCGCGTGTCGGTGCCGTGATAAATACGGAGCTGGTGCCCGCAGTGTCGGACATAAGGACGGCGGTCTGCGGCGGCGAGGACTATAAACTTCTTTTTACGGTAGACGGAGCTGCAGCGGAACGGCTGGCAGCCGATTTCCTTGAGACGTTCGGTTATGCGCCTTATGTCATCGGGCGCATCGTCGGGGCGTCGGATTATACTGTCGAATGGCGTGCCGACGGGCGTCGTATTGCGACCGACTGGCAGGGATTCACCCATTATTGACGCCTGCCGAATACCTTGCCTGCGATTTCGCGTATCTCTTTTGCCGCTTCCATCCCGCAAAGAAATGCCAGTGATACATACACCGCGATGCCTGTCGCTATCTTGATTATCAGACGCAGCCCCGTGCCTAAATCGGTTATGTATCTCCCGACGAATACTACCGAGACATACATCGCGGCCGTGAGCAGTATGACGGGCAGCAGCGTCCGCGCGGCTTTCGATGCCGAGAGCGGGGCATAGCGTGTCGAAGCCGCGAAATTGACGGCGAACTCCGTGAACGACATAACCACAAGCCCCCACGCCACGGCCGTTATGCTGTGGGGTATGGTCGCTGCGAGAATAGCCGTCATAATTATCTTCTTGACTATCTCCAGACGCAGGATTACACGGCCGTCGCTTTTGACTTTCAGTATGTTGTAGGCTATGGCGGCAAGCGGTTGAAACAGCCCCGTCAGGCAGAGTATGCGCAGATAAGGTACCGTGGGCATCCACTTCTCGCCCAACAGCAGGGCGAACATATCGTCCGCGACGGCTATTATGCCAGTCATTATGGGGAATAAGGCGAATGCCGTGACCATAAATATCTGGCGGTAGCTTTCGGCCAGCCTGACCGTATTGCCGCCGATTTTCGAGAGGGCGGGATATGTTACGCTCTGCACCGACTGCATAGCTGATGTCAGTGGCAGGTCCTTGAATTTCTGCGCCTGATTGAAATACCCGAGCGCGTCGGTCGAGTAGATTTTGCCGATGAATATCTGGGATATGTTGTTGTATATGGCCGTAATCATATCCGTTGCGAGCAGCCTGAACGAAAAAGGTGCCATCGAGGATATGGGGGCGAACGAGATGCATACCGCGGGGCGCCAATTGCCGCATAACCACAGGATGAGCGTCTTGGTGGCCATAGCCGTCAGGCGCTGCCCTACGAGGCTCCATACGCCGCATCCCGCCAGCGCCATAGCTATGGCCGCCGCGCCGCCCGCGAGCGATGACGTGAAGGTTATGCGCGACAACAGCCCGAAACGGAACTGCCGTATACAGATGGTGTTCTGGATGACGCACAGTGCGTTTATCGGCAGCAGCAGGAACAGTACGGGCGCTATCTCGGTGATTATCGGCTTGTCGTAAAAGGCCGCGACGGCAGGTGCCGCAGCCACCAGCAGCGCATACAGGGCTGCCGACATAACCATATTGAAGACGAATACGGACGAATAGTCGCGCGGCGTAGGGTTTTGCTTGCGTATGAGCGTTTGCGAGAATCCGCTGTCCACAATGACCAGTGCGACCGATGTGAAGAAGGTGAGCAGCGCCATTACTCCTATGTCCTCGGGCATCAGCAGGCGTGCGACGATTATGCTCACCGCCATTTGCAACAGCATCGACCCGATCTTCTCGGATATGCTCCACGCGACACCCGTCGCGATCTTGTCCTTCAACTCGCCTCCGCTCATCGGTTCGCGGCGTTAGTGTCGTTTCTCGTTGCGTTCGCGGATGTCGGCCACGCGGGCGATCTCGACATACGAGGCTCCGCGCTCGGGCGAAAAACTGCCGCCGACGGTAACCAGCAGGTCGTCGTCCCGCAGTACCTCCTGCTCGTCTATAACCTCCATCGCATCCGCCAGAAAATGGTAGCGGTCGTCGAGGGACTTGTCGCGCAGAATGGGTTTCACCCCGTAGGAGAGCGCGAGAATACGCTGCGCGTGTAGCGTGTAGCATACCGCGACTACGGTCTTGTGGCTGCGGAATGCCGCCAGATAACGTCCCGTCCGCCCCGTGAGCGTATCGACTACTATGTACTTCACGGGCAGGTTCGTCGAGGCCCTTACTGCCGAACGGGCTACCTGGGCCGTTATTTCGTGGGCTACCGATACCATATTCATATCCGTCATCGGGGTGAAGCTGCGCTCGTCCTCCTCGATACGCTCGGCAATGCGGGACATAGTTTCCACCGACTCCACGGGGTAGGCGCCCATAGCTGTCTCCTCGCTGAGCATTACGGCATCTACGCGTTCGTATATGGCACTTGCCACGTCGCTCACCTCGGCGCGTGTCGGACGCGGCGAATGAATCATAGAGTAGAGCATCTGCGTGGCTATGATTACGGGGCGTTTGGCGCGTATGCAGCTCTCGACTATGCGGCGCTGCGCCGTAGGTATCGCCTCGGCGGGCAGTTCGACGCCCAGATCGCCGCGTGCGACCATAATCCCGTACGATGCCTCGATTATCTCGTCGAGATTGTCGAGGCCCTCCTGATTCTCGATTTTGGATATTATCTTGATTTTGCTGCCGCGTTCGTCGAGTACGGATTGTACGGCTGCGACGTCGGCAGCACTGCGTACGAACGAGTGGGCTATGAAATCGATGTCGTTGTCGATAGCCCATTCGATGAATTTGCGGTCGCGCTCGGTGACGGACGGGAGTTGCAGCGAAACACCCGGAACGTTCACGCTCTTGCGCGGGCGCAGGGTGCCGTCGTTGATGAATTTGCAGACCAGTTCGTCCTCGTGCTTGTCGATGACTGCGAGTTCTATCTCGCCGTCCGCTATGAGAAGGACGTTGCCGACGGCGATGTCGGGTATGGCCTCCGTCGTATTGAAATATACCGTCTCCCTGTTCGACTTTTCGTCCTTGCGCGTTCCGCGGATACGTATCGTGTCGCCTGCGCGGAATGCAAGTTCGCCGCCGTCGCTCTCGTCGATGCCCGTGATGCGTATTTCGGGACCTTTGGTGTCGAGCATTATAGGTGTGGCGGGACTTACCGCGTGTACCGTTTCGACTATTTTCGCCGCCGACTCGCGTGTCACGTGCGCCGTGTTTACGCGTACGACATCCACGCCCGCCGCAATGAGTTTCGCAACGAGTTCGGGTGTGCAATTCTTGTCGGAAAGCGTTGCTACGATTTTCGTTTTTTTCATATCTGACCTCTAACCTTTTTTATCTTCAACCCAAAAGAGCCTCGATGCCCAATCTGTACGACTCTAATCCGAAGCCCATAATCGAGCCTTTGCATACGGGTGCCAGCAACGACGTGTGGCGGAACTCCTCGCGTGCGAGTATCGACGATATATGCACCTCGACGACGGGCGTCGATATCGCGGCTACGGCATCGCGCATCGCAACCGACGTGTGGGTGTATCCGCCCGCATTGAGCACTACGCCGTCGTAGCGGCCCTCGCTCCCGTGCAGGATGTTTATCAGCTCTCCCTCGACGTTCGACTGCCGCAGCTCGAGCTCGATTTGCGGGTAGCGCCTGCGCAGAAGTGCGACATATTCGTCGAAAGTCTGCGTGCCGTATATCTCTTTGTCCCGCTGTCCCTGAAGGTTCAGGTTCGGGCCGTTCAGAATCAGAATTTTCATAATCGAAAAGTTTTGCCCGCATCAGCGGTATGTTTTTACTTCCGTCTCGCCGCGCAATACCATCAGTCCGCTTTCGGCCAGTGCCTGCATCTCGTCTTCCCCGGGATATACCTGTACGGGGGCTATGAACGAACACATCTCGGTTATGCGATCCGTCAGGTCGGCATTGTTGGCCAGACCGCCCGTAAGTATTATCGCATCGACGTCGCCCTTCAGCACGGCGGCCATAGCACCGATGCTTTTCCCTACCGTATAACACATCGCATCGAGCATCATCCGAGCGTCTCGGTCGCCGTTTTTCGCCCGAGCCTCGACCTCTATTATCGAGTTCGTACCCAGATGATTGACTATGCCGCCGCGTCCGCAACACATCTTTTTTACCTCGCCGAGGGTGTAACGCCCCGAAAAACACAACTCGGCCAACTGTCCCGCGGGCAGCGTACCCGCCCTTTCGGGAGCTATCGGTCCCGAGCCGTCATAGGCGTTGTTTACATCGACTACGCGCCCTTTGCGATGCGCACCGACCGATATGCCGCCGCCCATATGGGCGACTATCAGGTTCAGGTCATCGTATCGGCAGCCGTTCGTGTTGGCATACAGACGGGCGATGGCCTTGTGGTTGAGCGTGTGGAATACCGGCGTGTGCGGCAGCTCCTTCAATCCCGTTATACGCGCGACCTCCTGCAATTCATCTACTATCGGCGGATCGGCGATATATGCTTTCGTCCCTGCCTGTTCGGCAATCTTGCGGGCTATGACGCCGCCGAGATTGGCCGCGTGCTGCATTTTGCCGTTGCGCAGGTCGTATTCCATAGCGTCGTTTACCTCGTAAACCCCGCCTTCTACCGGTTTCAGCAGTCCGCCGCGGCCGACGACGGCCGAAAAACAGCGGATGTCCTCGTGTTTGGAGCGCAGGGCGTCGAGTATCATCCCCAGACGCCATTCGAGTTGTTCCCATACGGTCTCGAAACGTGCGATCTCGTCTGCGGAGTGTCTTATGGTCAGACACCAGATAGGTTCTTCGTTACGGAAAACGGCGATTTTAGTGGATGTGGATCCCGGATTTATCGCCAAGATATTGAAATCCATATATTTGTCGTTTGATAGGTCTTGCGGGATATTCTTCATTCCGATTCAGCCCGTCTCGCGTCTGAATATGCGGTTTCTTCTGTCGGCATACGGAGGACGATACCGTAATCGAAGTTCGTGCAGCCGTTCGCGAACGGCTGCACGACTCGTTATCGGCCTACTTCGCTGCCAGACAGGCCAGCGCAATGGAGTATTTCTTCGTCAGCGACGAATCGCCGCGCGAGGTGAGAACGCACGGAACGTTCGTTCCCATAACCATTGCCGCCAGCTCCCCTTGTCCGAAATGCGATACCGACTTGAAGAAGACGTTCGCCGATTCGATGTTCGGGAACAGCAGGCAGTCGGGATCGCCCGCAACGGAAGAGCCTTTGACCTTCTTGTGCTCGGCAACCTCCTTGTAGAGGGCTACGTCCAACGACAGAGGACCATCGACTACGACATTGCCCAACTGTCCTCTGTCGCCCATCTTGGCGAGTATGGCCGCCTCGGTAGAGGAGGGAACCGCAGGCAGCACCTGCTCCGAAGCGGATATGCAGGCTATTTTCGGGCACTCTATGCCTAACAGGTTGGCGGTTTTGGACAGATAGCCGATGAGTTTCTGCTTCTGCTTGAAATCGGGCTGCGGGATGACCGCCACGTCCGATATGGTGAGCAGCTTGTGGTAACCGGGCATCTCCATTATGGCCACGTGGCTCAACGTACCTTTGGGAGGGAAGAGTCCTGCATCCTTGTTGAGAATGCCGCGCATATACTTGTCGGTCGATACCAGACCCTTCATCAGTACGTCCGCGTCGCCCGAGACTACGGCCGCGACGGCCATAGCTACGCACTTGACGTCGTTTTTCTCGTCGATTATGCGGAATGCTTCGACATCGATATGCTCTTCGGCGCATATCTGTTCTATCACTTTTTTGTCGCCGTAGAGGGTCGGCTCCACGAGCCCTTCCTTATAGGCGTCGTAAACGGCGGCTATCGTGTGCGAATCCTGTCCGTATGCTACTGCGAGACGCTTGCGGCCTTTGCTGCGCGCCGCCTCGACGATTTCTGTAAGATGTGTTATCATTTTGCGGTAATGTTAATGTCCGTTTCTGTCTGTCGTTCGTGCAAAACGGATGCCTTGCATCAAAGGTTTTTCACGAGATTGTATGTGTCGGTAGCGATGACCAGCTCCTCGTTGGTGGCTATTGTCGCGACCTTGACTTTCGAATCGGGAGTCGAGAGCATAGCATCCACGCCGTGCGACTTCTTGTTGGTTTCGTCGTCGAAGTGCAGCCCCAGAAACTCCATATTCGAACATACGCTGCGACGCAGGTCGGCCGAGTTCTCGCCGACGCCGCCCGTGAAGATTATAAGGTCCACGCCGCCCATCTCGGCCGCATACTGCCCGATGAATTTCTTGACACGCATATAGTATGCGTCGCGCGCGAGTATTGCGCGCTCGTCGCCTTCGTCGTATGCGCGGTCTATGTCGCGCATATCGCTCGATATGTCGGTCATACCCTGTACGCCCGACTGCTTGTTCATCATCGCGTTGAGTTGCTCGTAGGTCATATTCTCCTTTTCGCCTATGAACGTTATGGCACTGGCGTCCACATTGCCGCATCGCGTGCCCATAATCAGTCCGTCGAGCGGCGAAAAGCCCATAGAGGTGTCGTAGGATTTGCCGTCGAGAACGGCCGTTACCGAGCCTCCGTTGCCGATGTGGCAGGTTATTATCTTCGAATGTTCGAGGTCGATTCCCGCTAATTCCGCGCCGATTTTCGCCACGTACTTGTGGCTCGTTCCGTGGAACCCGTATTTGCGCACACGGTATTTTTCGTAATATTTGTGAGGCAGCGCATACATATAGTTCATCGCGGGAATCGTCTGGTGGAACGACGTGTCGAATACCGTCACCTGAGGAACCGACGGCAGCACTTTCTCGATGGACAGCACGCCCTCGAGGTTCGCGGGGTTGTGCAGCGGCGCTATTGCGAACAGCGAGCTGATTTTGGCCTTGGCATCCTCGTCCACGATGCAGCTTTCGGGGAAGAATTCGCCGCCGTGGGCCACGCGGTGACCTACGGCGCGTATCTCGTCCAGCGACGTGATCACTCCGTGCTCCTTGTCGGTCAGCGCATCCAGCACCATACGTATTCCCGTCGTGTGGTCGGGAATGGGGCAGTGGGTTTCGAAAGGCGCCTTGCCTACGGGCTTGTGCGTGAGGACGCCCTCGGGCAGACCTATGCGCTCGACCAGACCTTTGGCCAGCAGCGCATTGCTGGCCTCTTCGATGTCGAGCACCTGATATTTGATCGATGAACTTCCGCAGTTCAATACTAAAATGACCATAAATATTCCGTTTTTATGTTGTTTGTAATCCGATGTCGGTATGTTGCCGCGAACGGCCGTACAAAGGTATTAAAAAATCTCGAATGGCTGCGGCATTCACCCCCGTTTTTGGAACTTGTACCCCAGCCCTTTCACGGTTACGATCCTGTCGCTGCCTATTTTGCGGCGCAGGCGTCTTATATGGACGTCTATGGTGCGATCGCCCACGACTACTTTCGATCCCCACACCCGTGAATATATCTCCTCGCGGGTGAACAGGCGCTCGGGGGACGAGTACAGCAGTTCGAACAGTGCGAACTCTTTCTTTGGCAGCGTCATCTCCGTGCCGTCGCATACTACGGTGTGATGCTCGTGATTGACCGTTATGCCGTCGGGTATTTCGTCCGAACCGTCTATGCGCCGCATAATGGCGTTTACGCGGCTTTTCAGCAGGTTCATCTTTATCGGCTTGGCGATGTAGTCGTCGGCCCCCGCACCGAATCCCGAAAGCTGGTTCTCCTCCTCGCCGAGCGCCGACAGGAATACTATGCGCGTATCGGCGGTCTCGGGCTTTCCGCGCAGGGCGCGGCAGGTCTGGAGACCGTCCATAACGGGCATCATCATATCGAGCAGAATCAGATGGGGACGGTATTTTACGGCCTTTTCGATAGCTTCGGCGCCGTCGGTCGCCGTATATACTTCGTAGCCCTCTTTCGCGAGGTTGTAGCCGACGAATTCGAGAATGTCCGTTTCGTCATCTACAAGCAGGATGCGGTGTGCCATATTTTCCGTTGCTATTTAGTGCGAAGATAGCAAAAATACCCGATAAATTTATGTTCGAACCGAGAAAAATGGTTACCTTTGCGCTAAACTATACTTTCGGGTATGGGCTAATCATAAAAATTACAGAGAGATGGCTACCGTAAAAATTACCCCGTCGGAATCGGCATCGGCCGAATCGAACGGGATGGAGCGGAACGAGGTTCAGACGACAGGTGCCGAACCCGTGGAGAATCAGAATAACGAAAGTCCTTTGCAGGCGGCTGACGATGAGCAGGCTGCCGATGCCGTAACCGCCGACGCGGATGCGGAGGCACCCGCTGCGGACGGGGAGCCGTGCGACGGCGATGACGCCGAAGCGGAAGCAGAAGCGGCCGAGACTTTTATCGGCAAGAGCAAGGCCGAACTGGTCGGGTTGCTCCGCCGTGCCGTCGAAGAGAAGCCCGTACAGGGCCTGCGCCGCGAGGTCGAGGCGTTGAAGGTGGCGTTTTACAAGATACATCGCGCCGATGTCGAGGCTGCGCGCAAGGCATTTGCCGACCTCGGAGGCGAGATTTCCGAGTTCGTCCCGTCGTACGATGAGACTGAGGTCGAGTTCAAGGAGCTGCTCAAGGAGTATCGCCGCCGCCGTGACGAGTACCTTGCCGAACTGGAGCATATCAAGGAGGAGAATTATAAGGTCAAGTTGCAGATTATCGACGAACTGAAAGAACTTATCGATTCCGACGAGAAGCTCAATCAGACTTTCGCCAAGTTCCGCGAGCTGCAACAGCGCTGGAAGGATACGGGAGCCGTGCCGCAGCAATATGTCAAGGATATTTGGGAGACATACAACCTGCACGTGGAGAATTTCTACGACTTCATCAAGATAAACAAGGAGCTGCGCGATCTGGACCTCAAGAAGAACTGTGAGCGCAAGGAGGCGTTGTGCGAGGCTGCCGAGGCGCTGGCCGACGAGAAATCGGTCGTCGAGGCGTCCCGCAAACTCCAGAAGCTGCACGACGAGTGGCGCGAGACGGGTCCCGTGGCCAACGAGTACAAGGAGACGCTGTGGGAGCGTTTCAAGGCGGCTTCGTCGCGCGTGAACAAGCGCCATCAGGAGTATTTCGAGTCCGTCAAGAGCGAGCAGGTGCATAATCTCGAACTCAAGACGGCCCTTTGCGAGCAGGTCGAGGCGCTTCTCGAGAAGGCGCGTTCGTCGCGCAAGGAGTGGGATAAGGCGAGCGAGAAGCTGCTGGAGTTGCAGGCGCAGTGGAAGACCGTAGGTTTCGCTCCACGCAAGGACAACAACAGGATATACGAGCGGTTCCGTGCCGCGTGCGACAAGTTCTTCGAACTCAAACGCGAATTCTATTCGGAGGTGAAGGACGTTATGGAACGGAACCTGCAACTCAAGAATGAGATATGCGAAGCTGCCGAGGCACTGCGCGACAGCGAGGAGTGGAAGAAAACCACCGAGGAACTTATAGCCTTGCAGGCGCGCTGGAAAGAGATAGGCGCCGTGTCGCGCCGTCACTCGGAAGCGGTGTGGAAACGTTTCCGTTCGGCGTGCGACGCATTCTTCGAGCGCAAGGCCGAACATTTCGCGTCGGTAGACGGCGAATATGCCGAGAACCTCGCCCGTAAGACGGCCCTTATCGCCGAGATGCTTGAGGCCGACATCGAGAAGGGCGGCTACGAGATGATAAAGGAGTTCCAGCGCCGTTGGAGCGAGATAGGTTTCGTCCCCGCCAAGGAGAAAAATGCCGTCCAGAAGCAATACAAGGAGGCTGTGGACCGGATGTTCGGGGTGCTGCGCAGCTCGGAGCGCGGCCGCTCGGCTGACCGTTTCCGCGAAAAGGTGTCGTCGATGGCGGCTGCGGGCGACAAGCGGCTGCGAAGCGAACGCGAGAAACTTTATAATAAGGTGCGCAAACTCGAACAGGACATAGCCCTTTTGGAGAATAATATCGGATTCTTCTCGAAGTCGAAGAATGCCGAGCGTATGATCGCCGATGTGGAGGAGAAGATCGAACGTGCCAAACGCGAGCTGGGCGAGACCATCGACAAGGTGAGGATGATCGACGACAGCGCCGAAAAACAGTAAATATTTTTATTCGACATATGAAACTGACAAAACCGAAGTATATTTTCGTGACGGGCGGTGTGGCGTCCTCGCTGGGCAAGGGCATCATTTCCGCATCTGTCGCACGCCTGCTTCAGGCACGCGGATATTCCGTCACGATACAGAAGCTCGACCCCTATATCAATGTGGACCCGGGAACGCTCAACCCCTACGAGCACGGCGAATGCTACGTGACGGAAGACGGTACGGAGACCGACCTCGATCTGGGTCACTACGAACGTTTTACGTCTATAACCACGTCGAAGGCCAACAACGTGACGACGGGCAAGATTTACAAGAGCGTGATAGACAAGGAGCGCAAGGGCGAGTTTCTGGGCAAGACCGTGCAGGTCGTACCCCATATTACCGACGAAATCAAACGCCGTATCCAGACCGTCAGCCTCTCGAACAAATACGATGTCATAATAACCGAGATCGGAGGTACGGTGGGCGACATAGAGTCGCTGCCTTTCATCGAGTCCGTGCGTCAGTTGCGCAACTCTCTCGGATTCCAGAATTCGGCTTTGATACATTTGGCGTGGGTGCCGTATATGGCCGCGTCGGGCGAGCTCAAGACCAAGCCGACGCAGCATTCGGTGAAAGCCCTGCTCGAAAACGGATTGCAGCCCGACATCCTCGTGCTGCGCGCCGAGCATCCGCTCGAGACGGCTCTCAAACGCAAGGTCGCGCTCTTCTGCAACGTGATGCCCGAAGCCGTCGTGGAGTCGATAGATATGCCGACTATTTACGAAGTGCCGTTGCGTATGTACGAGCAGCATCTCGACACCGTCGTTTTGCAGCGTCTGGGATTGCCGATAGACGGTGCGGAACCCGATCTGACGGCGTGGAGCAGTTTCGTGGACAAGGTGAAACACCCGAAATACAAGATCGACATCGCCCTCGTTGGCAAGTATACCGAGTTGCCCGACGCCTATAAGTCCATAAGCGAGTCGTTCGTACATGCGGGTGCCGTGAACAACTGCAAGGTCAAGATCAGGTATGTGAATTCCGAGAAACTCAATGCGTCGAATGTAGGGGAGCAGCTCGGCAATATGGCCGGCATCCTCGTCGCACCGGGGTTCGGCAATCGCGGCATCGAGGGCAAGATCGAGGCCGTGCGCTTCGCCCGCGAGAACAAAATCCCGTTCTTGGGAATCTGTCTGGGTATGCAGTGCGCAGTGATAGAGTTCGCACGCAATGTGCTGGGTCTCAAGGATGCCAATTCGAGCGAGATGGAGGTTACGCCGAATCCCGTCATCGACCTTATGGAGGAGCAGAAGGGCGTTATGGCCAAGGGCGGCACTATGCGTCTGGGCGGTTATCCGTGCGTATTGAAGGAGGGTTCGAAGGTCGCCGAAGCATACGGTACGACGCATATATCGGAGCGCCACCGCCACCGTTATGAGTTCAACAACGACTATCTCGACCGTTTCGAGGCTGCGGGAATGCAGGCTGTTGGCGTCAATCCCGATACGGGGCTTGTCGAGGTCGTGGAGATCGCGGACCATCCGTGGTTCGTCGGCACGCAGTTCCACCCCGAGTATAAAAGTACGGTAGCTAATCCTCATCCGCTTTTCGTGGCTTTCGTGGCCAATGCGATGAAACATAACAAGTAATTCTGAAAGATGGACAAGAAATCGATTGCAGGTATAGTTCTTACAGCCTTAATTTTCATAGGATTCACGATTTATTCGACAAAACAGCAGCAGAAATATCAACGGGAACTGGCCGAGTACAACGCCTACGTCGCGCAAAAGGCCGCAGAGGAGGCCGAGACCGTCGCCGTCGGTGCGGACGACAATGCCGTGGCCGAAGATGCGGGAACGGCGCCTGCCGACAAGGCTGCCGCCGAGCGCGTGGCGCGTTTCGGCGAGACGCTGGCTGCCGCACGCGATGTAGAGCCGCAGACGCTGACTGTGGAAAACGACTATCTGAAACTCACATTTTCGACGCTCGGCGGCTGTATCGTCGATGCCGAACTCAAGGAATATACGAAATTCGCCCCTAAGGGCGAGCGCCACGAACCCGTACATCTGTTCGATCCCGAGACCGTGCGATTCGATATGTCGTTCTATGTGAAAAACGGAACGCGCAAAGTGCAGGTCAATACCTCGGAGTACGATTTCGAATTGTTGCCGGTCGAGGATGCGGATTCGCTGCAAAAGGTTACTATGCGTCTGGCCGTGGCCGAAGACGCGTGGTTCGTATACGAATATACCGTCTACGACTCCGCCGACCCCGCCCGCGACTATATGGTGGATTTCGACGTGCGGCTGGAGAATATGGCTCCGTATATGGTCAAACAGAGCAGTATAGGCATCGCGTGGAGCAACCGTTCGTATCAGAACGAGCGCGGTTTCAAGAACGAGAACACCTATACTACCGTTGCCTATCGCCTCCCCGACGAAAGCTCTATTTCGGAACTCGGGATGAGCGACGGCGAGAAGAAGGAGAGCGTAAGCTCGTCCGTCAATTGGGTGGCTTTCAAGCAGCAGTTCTTCTCGTCGGTGTTCATCGCACCCGAGAATTTCAGTTATGCCGATATGAGGTACTCGACCGCCGAGCCCGATTCGGGATATATCAAGGATTTCGCCGCTGCGATGTCGGTGCCCTATACGCCGCAGACCGAAGCGTACGATTTCGCATTCTATCTCGGCCCCAACAAATACGCCATTCTCAAGCAGATAAAGGATGCCGACGGCGACCGCATCGCTCTCGAACGCCTTATACCGCTCGGCTGGGGCATATTCGGCTGGGTGAACCGCTGGATTACGATTCCCGTATTCGATTTCCTGCGACAGTACATTTCGTCGTTCGGCATAATCATTCTGATACTGGCCGTTCTCGTCAAGGTCGTTATCTCGCCGCTGACATACAAGAGCTATCTCTCGACGGCTAAGATGCGCGTCATCAAGCCCGAAATGGATGCGCTGAATGCGAAATATCCCAATCAGGAGGATGCGATGAAGAAACAGCAGGCTATGATGGACCTCTATAAAAAGGCGGGTATCAATCCTTTGGGAGGATGTATCCCGATGCTTATACAGATGCCTATAATCATCGCGATGTTCCGCTTCTTCCCTGCTTCCATCGAGTTGCGCGAGCAGCCGTTCCTGTGGGCGGACGATCTGTCGTCGTACGACAGCGTGCTGAATCTGCCGTTCTCGATACCTTTCTACGGCGACCACGTCAGTCTGTTTGCATTGTTGATGGTGCTCGTATTCTTCGCCTTCTCGTGGATCAACTACCAGCAGTCGGCGTCGGGGCAGCCGCAGATGGCGGGTATGAAGTTTATGATGGTCTATATGATGCCCGTGATGATGCTCTTCTGGTTCAACGACTATTCGAGCGGCCTGAGCTACTACTACTTCCTTACGACCGTGCTCTCGATGATACAGACCTACGCCATAAGGTATATGGTGGACGACAACAAGATACACGCAATGATTCAGGCTAATGCCGCTAAAAAGTCTAAGGGCAGGAAGTCTAAGTTCCAGCAGCGTTACGAGGAGCTTATGCGCCAGCAGGAGCAGCAGATGCGTCAGCAAAACAAGAAACGATAAATCGATGCCTTCGTTTGCAGATTCCATATCCAACGAGGATGTAGCGTTGCTGCCTGCCGCACGTTTCGGCGGCCGTATCTTTACGGTGGACGACGACCGTGCGCTCGAAGAGGCGTGCGAGTATCTGTCCGAGCAGTCGGTGCTGGGTTTCGATACCGAGACGCGTCCGTCGTTCAAGGCGGGGGCGATGAACAAGGTCGCTCTTTTGCAGCTGTCTACCTACGACAGATGTTATCTCATCCGATTGTGTCGTGTCAAACCCGTGCAGCGGCTGTTGAGTATTCTGGAGCGCAGCGACATAGCGAAAATAGGCGCCGACGTGGCGGGCGACATCCGTTCGTTGAACCGCGTGCGTCGTTTCACGCCCCGCGGGTTCATCGATTTGCAGACGGAGGTCGCGAAGTTCGGCATTACGGACAAGAGCCTGCGCAAGATGTCGGGCATAGTGCTCGGACAGCGGGTATCCAAGGCGCAGCGTCTGAGTAACTGGGAGGCGCAGACGCTTACCGAGCAGCAGCAGATGTATGCGGCGACGGATGCGTGGATATGCCTTAAGATTTACGATGCCCTGTCGGCATCGGTGCATTAGACTTTTCGAATGATAACAGCGGGCGGCTGCATATGCAGCCGCCCGTTGTCATATACGGCTTATTCGCGATGGTCGATTACGTATTCGATGTATCCGACGTCGGTCGAGTCCTTGATGAGCACCCGTTTCTCGGCATCGAGCAGGTAGAGCGCAGGTATCGCTTTCAGGTCGTAGAGGTTGCCGTTGCGTATGGTCGTCCCCTTGTCGTAGGCATTCAGCCATTTCGACGGAATATTTTCGCGATAGGCCGTCCATTCGGCCAAATCTTCGTCGGGATATAACGCCAGTATTTTCAGCCGCCCGTTTTCGACCATTTCGTTCAACATCGGCGATGCGCACAGGGCCTCCGTAATCTCTTTGCACATATGGCACCCGGGGTTGTTGAAGAATATCAGGGTGTATTCCGCTTTCAGCCCGTATAGCGAACCGCGGCGTCCGTCGGTGTCGGTAAATCGGAAATCGTTGGCTTTGCGGCCTATGCGGTTTTGGCGTGCGAGCAGCAGGTTGTATTCGGGAGCCAGCTTCTCGTATTTGTCGAGCAGGGGGCTGGCAACCTGCGCTTCGAGAACGGGTATGTACAGCTCGTCGTTGCGCAGCGGCGAGTTGGGGTCGTAGAGCACCTTTTCGGCCAACATAGAGAAGTAATCGAACGCATATTTCGTCGCGGAGGCCTTATCCATAAGGCGGGTTATCGCTTCGGCGTCATCGGGCGTAAGAAAGGCACCTACGTAGCCCGCATATGCCTCGACCATCGCCATCGTGTCGGTTTCAGCGAAAAACGCAGTGTCGGTGAAGTCGAGATTGTCCCAATAGTGCTCGCGCATATATTCGATGCGTGCCTCGTTGTCGGCAAGCGCCGCTGGAGGTAGTGCGGGGACGAATACGCGTGGAACTTTCACCTCCGTGCGTACTGCGGCGCTGCGCCGTCCGGTACAGGCCGAAAGCAGCAGTACCGTCATAAGGAGTATGGAAAACGTGTGCTTTTTCATAATTGTCACAAATATATGCAATATTTCCTTATCTCGTACTGCCGGTGCGGCGAACGGAAAATAAAAAACGGAATGTCCCGAGGGGGCATCCCGTTTCCGATTTGCGGTTGAAAATTATAAAAGGTATTATTTGAAGTTCCAGTCTATGCCGACGCCGAACACGTGGTTGGTGCGCCTGTATTCGTCGGACCCGCCCAGGTTGAGCATATTGCCGTTGTAAATCTCCTGCGTTACCGTGCGTTTGTCGTAGAACGTGACGAAATAGGCGAGATTTACCTTGAGGTTCTTGAGTATACGGTATGCGCCGCCTATGCCCCACGATGTGGCGCTCAGGTTGAAATTCATATCCGAATAGAACGCATCCGACAGGTTGTATTGGGTGCGCTGTACGCCCGTGCTGACGAGCAGACGCTTCGTTATGTCGAATTCGAAGCCTGCGATATATTCGTTGGTGCCGCCGTCTATCAGATCGTGCTTGTCGTGGGCCACCTGCGCTTTCTTGTCGAAGAAATGGTGGTATTCGAGCGTTACGCGGAACCTGTCCCAGAATTCCTTGCCTGCGGCGACCGTCAGCAGGCTCGGAATGTCGTTCCTCTGCTTGTCGCCGTCGGGGTAAAGCCCCGTGTCGTCGATCTTCGTCTTGTTCGTAACCGTAATCTTCGTGCGGAACTCGTATTTTATGCCGAGACTCCATCCCTTGTAATCGAAGAAGGCTCCCACGATAGGCTGAAATCCCCAACCGCTCTGTTTGCTGTCCAGATGCTTGTCCTTGACACTTGCAGCGAGGGCTGCCATAGTCTGGTCGCCGGTCGCGGCGGCCGCCTGCGAGAAAAAGTCGTAGGCGGGAACCATCGCTCCCGTAGGGTTGAGCAGCGGATGTGTCGGGTTTATCATAATGTTGCCGACATATCCTTCGTATCCGTTGATTGTGTAGTTGAAGCGTAATTGCGCCGCTATCGACATCCACTTCGTCACCTTGAATGCGACTCCTATTTGCGGGGTATAGGTCATCGACGACCCCTTCATATGGCTGTCCAGAGAGTATGCGGTCGTGGGCAGCCCTTGTGCCGACAGCATTGCGGGCAGAACGGCTACCTGCGACTCGAACGAGCCGAGCCCGTTGTCGTACGAGGCTTTGCCGCCGCCTCCGCCGACTGCGAACGCCGCCATAACGGCCCAGCGGTTGCGCTTCCAGACGAAGTCGAAACTTGGAATGGCGGCACTTGCCGTACCTTTATATGTTTTTGTCGTCTTGCCTCCGTTTGCGGCGAAAGGTGCGAACGTGGATTTCGATGTGCGTGTCTGGAACGCTCCCTGAACGTTGAACGAGAAGTGGAACCCGTCTTCGAGGAAACTTACGCCTGCGGGATTCGAATATACGGCGTCGATCTCCGTGGAATTTCCGCGGGCGGGGTTGCGCAGGAAGGCTACGTTCTGGTTGGTATTCGTTGTGATGCCGCCTGCGAAGGCGACGGCAGTGCTCCCCAAAAGGAGGGCCGAAACGGCGAATTTCTTCATATGCATGTGTGTTTCGTTAGTAATCTGCCGAGGTTTTTCCTGCCTCGGACGCTGCAAATATCCGAGTTAAAATCGAATCGTGAAAATCAAAGGGATGAATGGCGGAATATAGCCGCGAACGATCGGTTTTTGTGGTGAATGATGCGATATCGTGGCGAAATTCAGAACTGAAAACAGGAAAAAACGGACATTTTGCGGCTTTGCCGCGCTTCGCAACCGTTATAGGATGCGCTTATCGTTTTATCAAAAAATATTATCGGTTAAGCCGAGGCAAGTTTCGATAAATGGTTATATTTGCATTCGGAAACATCTAATTAAACAGGAGATAATATTATGGCAAAAAAATGGCGTTGTACCGTTTGTGGTTATATCCACGAAGGTCCCGAGGCACCCGCACAGTGCCCCGTATGTAAGGCTTCGGCCGACAAGTTCGTAGAAGTTGTGGAGAACGGCGAGAAACTCGATTTCGTGACCGAGCACAAACTCGGCGACGGCAAAGGCTCGAACCCCGAGTTGTGGCAGGGTTTGCAGGACCATTTTATGGGTGAGTGCACAGAGGTCGGTATGTACCTTGCGATGAGCCGTCAGGCCGATCGCGAAGGCTATCCCGAGATTGCCGAGGCTTTCAAGCGTTATGCTTGGGAGGAGGCCGAGCACGCATCGAAGTTCGCGGAGCTTATCGGCGAGGTGGTTTGGGATACGAAGACCAACCTTTACAAGCGTATGAATGCCGAGCACGGCGCTTGCGAGGGCAAGATGCATCTCGCGCGTATCGCCAAGGAGCAGAACTTGGATGCAGTCCACGATACTGTTCACGAGATGGCGAAGGACGAAGCCCGTCACGGCAAAGGCTTCGAGGGTTTGTACCACCGTTATTTCGGCAAATAGTCCCCTCGGAGAGTATTATACCGTTAAGCGGACGCCTTTACGGCGTCCGCTTTTTGTATGCGATATTGTTTGGCCGTATCGCGTTTTTGCATATATTTGCAATATCAACGGAGTTTATAAACGATTCGTGTTCGAAAAATTATGAAAAAAATTCTTTTTGCGGCATCTCTTTTCGTCATTGCAGTTGCGTCGGTCTCCTGCTCCAAAGACGATAAAACGTCGGATCCTGCCGATGCGATTACATTGAATATGAGCAACGAGAGCAACGGGCAAACGATGCTCGAAGGTGCGATATATATCGATGACAGCAATAATTTCGTCGCAGCGGACGGCTGTGTTATGATGTCCCTCGGCAAGGTAGACGGCTTGGGCGGTATAGCGTTCTCGTCTATAGGCCACACGTCATCGCAGATCGCCGTGCAGAGCGGATACGGATATGCGGCGTTCATCTCGCGTTCGCTTATGCGGTTCCCGTCGGGCAAATATGCTCTCCCTGCGGGCAGTACGGATGCCGACTATCTTAAGATATATGTCGTATCGCAGTTGAAAAAGAAGAACGAGGTCGTCGGTGCCGCCGTGAAATATGCGGCCGTGACACCTAAACGCTACGGCCTGCCCGAGTTCGGCAGCGCGGTTGTAAAGGTAAGCAATTACACGAACAACAGCGCTTCGCTGACCCTTTCGACCTCCGATTTCGAATACGATTTCGGTGATGCCGCCAGCCAGTTCAATGTCAGGAAAGAGGGCAGCAAACTGATATTCAGTCCTGCCGAGTATGCTTATAATACAAAGGGCTCTTACCCGTTGTTCATACGTATCCGCGAAAGCTATACTAAAGTTTACGTCGCAGTCGTCGAATAATGCGTGCGGACGTCTCGCGCGACACAAGCGCGTAATCGAAGCGCCGTACCTTTTTACAGGTACGGCGCTTTCGCTTGTCCGTTCGGCATTCGGAGCAGAGGTGCCGCGACACTTCCCGTTTCGGAGAATTTCGCCCGACGCATTTCGCATACGGAGATCTTCGCCCGAATCATAGGGGTATTGTCGTCGGTGTTACGGGATCGTGTGCATCCGCGTGTCGGACCGTCAGTTCCCGAAGATCAGATTCCACCATGTTCGGATGCGGTCGTAGCCCGATTTCAACAGTCGCGATGTCTCGAAAACGGTCTCCATATGTTCGTTCAGGCGACGCATCGCCTTGCGTATCGAACAGAAATAGAGTATTGTCGAAGCTGTCGCGACGGCGGCGCCCACTATGGCACAGGCGATGGCCGTCGATCCTATGAGTTCGGCGATCCAGATAACCAGCGCCGCGAAAAGCAGTGCCGATGTTATCGCTACGCCAAGGACGAACAGCAGAATCTCGACGAATGTCGGATTGCCGTTGTCCGATTTGTCGGCAGTTTTCATCTTGCGGTATGATTTGTCCGGTTTATCGTTGCAGGTATTGCGGCCATAGTGTTTACCGTTGCATAGGCCGTATTTCCCGCATTGCATTTCATCGGTCCCGTCTGCATTCCCGTTGTCGATACGGTCGATTTCAGAGATTATGTTTCTCGTCGCAATGGCAGCGAATCTTATCCACCTCCTTGTCGAGGTATTCGCGCAGCGAGTTTCGCAATTCCGGTCCCGACTGCGGTGTGAGAAACATAGCCAATACCGAGCCGACTAAGGCTCCTCCGAGCATCGAAACGATGCAAAGTCCTGTTCTTTTCATATCAGTTACTTTTTATAAAATTCATTGACGGGAGGTGCAAAGTTCAAGCCAAAAGAGTATCTTTGCCGCGTGAAGATCGACAGAAATATTGCGGTGGCCTTTACGGGGCACAGGACCTACGACGGCTCGTCGGATGCGGCTTTGCGCGCCGCGATAAGACGTTTTTACGATAACGGATACCGTATTTTCCTGACGGGTATGGCTTTGGGGTTCGATCTTGCGGCGGGCGAGTGCGCGGTTGCGCTGCGCCGCGAGCTGCCTGATATTGCAGTGGTGTGTGCGGTGCCGTTTTACGGGCAGGAGCGCCGCTTCGGCGCGGATGCGCGTGCACGTTACGGGCGACTGGCCGCGGCGGCGGATGAGGTGGCGGTTCTCGCCGAGAATTATACTCCCCGCGTCTACCATTTGCGCAACGACTTTCTGGTCGATAATGCTTCGGCGATCATAGCCTATTACGACGGCTCGGCGGGCGGAACGGCATATACGGTACGCCGTGCACTGAAGCAGGGACTGTATGTCGAGAATATATGGCAGGGACTATTCCTCTGATCCGCGGGTTCAGCGGTCGTTGCGGTGCCCCGATTTGAATTTCGGGCATATCTCTATGAAAAATTCGCAATTCAACCTCGGCATCGGTCGCGACAGCACCGATTCGTACTCCTCGTTGAAAAGATTGTTTACGACACCCTTGAACGACAATGACGCCCGACGGAACGCGAACCTCTTTTCGAGCGATAGGTCGCTCATAAAATATGGTCCGAGACGGTCGAACCGCGTAGCGGTTTCATTGCTCGATGTGGTGTAACGCTCGCCGTACCAGCACCATTTATACGTCAGCGACCACGAGCGCCAATCCAAGCGTCCCGTTACGGCTGCCGAATGGCGCGGTATGTAAACCAATTGTTTGCCTATCGACTCGTCTGCCCAGTTTGTCGGGTCGCCGCGGTTGATCGAGGGTGTCCACGCATAGTTGCCGTCGAGCCGCAGCCGCCAGTCCCGCGCGAACCGCCACGAGATGTCGGCTTTCGCCTCGATGCCGTAGCTGTGTACCTCCTTGATGTTTACGGGCGACCAGAAGCCTTTGGCCGTCGGCAGCCAGCATATCCAGTCCTTGATATACGAGTCGTATGCCGTCACTTCTCCGCCTGTCGAGAAACGTTCTCCGCCCGCGCGGAACGATATTCCGCCGTCGTATGTAAATCCGCGTTCGGGCCGAAGCGCCGCGTTGCCGCCCGGCAGGAAATAGAGGTCGTTGAGGGTGGGGTAGCGGTAGTTGCGCGAGACAGATGCCTTCATAACGACGTTGCCCCGCTTCGATATTACCCAGTCGATGAACGCCGCGGGGATTATCGGTGTGAATTCGGTGCCGTAGAAATCATCGCGCAGCGAAACCGAGATGCCGAACCGCTCGGCAGGCATCCATTTGGCCGATACGTATCCCGAGAGTTCTATGCGAGCCTTGTCGTATCCTATGACAGCGCGGTTGCCGTCCTGACGTATGATGTTGCGGTCGCGGCTTTCGACGAAGTTCTGATGCAGGGTGACGTCGGCCGTGAAAAGCCATTTGCGGCCTATGTAATACTCGGCATTCGCAGCGGCATATACGGTATTGACATAGCTGCGCGAGCGTGTCATCTGCGACCATACTCCCCCGCCCGTCGCCCGAGAATAGTCGTATCCGAGCGACGTATGGATATATCCCGCCTTTGCGCCGACCTTCAGCGAGCCGCGTATCATATCCCACGACAGTATGCCGCGAAAGGTCTGCTCGTTTTGACGGTTGCGGTAGTCGGCTCCGTTGCGGTAGTCTACGTTCAGCATAGGTATCCCGCGCCGCGAGTTCACGTACCACGCCGCCAGACCGACGCGATGCCCCGTGCCGCTGTTGTAATATATCTCCTGCAAGAGGTGCAGATCGTGGAAATCCCCACACTTGTTGCGCTCGACGGGGTAGTCGAACGATACGACGCGCCCGTATTCGTCGAATACCATATTCGTTTTTTTGCGGTAGTTGGTGTATTTGAAATCGTTCCTGGAATCGGAGTATACCGCACGTGTCGATACTTGCCAGTGCTCGTCGGCATAGGTAAACCTCAGATATTCGTCGAATGTGGTGAACCAGCCTATGCCCTGTATGAACTGCAACCCGAAGCCGCGCTCGTCGGTCGGGCGTGTGGACAGCGACACGGCACCCCCGAGACCTCCTCCCGCAATGCCTGCCGACGAGGCGCCGAAATAGAGCGAGGCGTTGTCGATGAAATAGGCGGGGATCATCGAGAAGTCGGTCATCCCGAGCATCGGAGAGTTGAGTTTCATCCCGTTCCACAACACTTGCGTATGCGATGCCGACGTTCCGCGGAACGAGGCCGTGGAGAGGGTGGCACGGCCGTAGCTCTTGATGAAGACGGTCGAATTCTGCGTCAGAATGTCGGCCAGCGAGAGCGCGATGTTGTCGTGGAGGGTTACGGTGTCCATAACGACCTTTTGGACTCCTATATCCTTTATATGTCTGTCCGTCACGACCTCAACCTTGTCGATATCGAGCGACCACGCGGGTTTCTCGTCCCGTTGTTGGGCGAGAAGCGGCAGCGACAGTGCCGACAAGGCCGATATCAGCAGCAGACTGCGCATACTACTTGAAAGCGAACGAATTAGGAGTTATTCCCGCACGGAACCTGTCGAGCAGCTCGCCCGTCGGCGAATATCGCGCGATTGTGCCCGCCTGCATATAATCGACGGCATCGGAGAGGTATATTTCCGACGTCACGGGGTCGATTCCCAGACCGTAGTATACGGCGCCGTCGGAGCGGATGAACGGTTCGTCGGGCAGGCGGTCGGCATCGACCGACATCCGCCATACGTCGTTGCGGATAAAATAGAGCGTCTCACCGTTCGCATCGATCTGCAAGTCGGTCGCCGAGTCGCCGAGCGCGAACGTGAACTCCTTTTCGAGCCGTCGCGTTGCGGCGTCTATGCGATAGAGCGCGGGTGCGGTGTAACCGTACGGGCTGCCTTCGTAGCCGCCGTCGGTGAGCACCCATATTTTCCCGTTGCGGTCGAGTACGAGCGACGAGGGTTGTATGCCGACTGAAATCGTATCGCAGACCGTATCGTCGTCGGTGTCTATGACTATGATTTTGTCGTTGTACGACCAGCAGGCGACCAGCAGGAAACGATCGTAGGCTACGATGCGTTCGGTCGAGTCATACCCTGTCTCGATATGTCCCGTTATCTTCAGCGTCGCGGGGTCGAATTTCGTGATGCGGGTGTCGTAAAGGTCCGTTACGTATGCCCGATGTTCGTCGTAAAAGCAGATATATCGCGGTGAGGTCAGCCCGTCGATCGTCCCGATGATGCGGAAAGTCGCAAGGTCTATGACGAATATGACGCCCGAATTATTGACTACGATATAACCGCGTCCGTCATATATGGTCATCGATTGAGCTACGTCGCCCAAGGGTATGCCGTTGGAGCGGGCGAAAATGCCGTTTTCGATTTTTTTCGTGTCGGGGTCGTAGTATGACAGCGACGCATTCCCGTAGTTGAAGTTGCCCTCGTTTACGATGAAGACGCCGCGCCCCGCGAAGTCGAATTTTTCCTCAGGTGCGGGGCCGAAATCCATACACGATACGCAGCAGGCTGCCGCGAACAGCGTCAGCACGGTATGTAATGCTCTTCGCAGTGTCATTTCGCGCCTTTCGTCATATTGAAATCACTGATGCGTATGACCTCCGTAGAACACTCTCCGAGAGCTCCGCTTTTGGTGTTCACGGCGGTTTGAACCTTTACGAAATCTATGAATTTGAGATTCGCCGCCTTGCCGTCGGCCGTAACGGCATTGCTTATCTTGAAGTGGTTGGCCATAGCGGAGGCTTCGTAGTTATCATCGTCCGTCAGACGGTCGATAGGGCTGAAATTGTCGGCATAACCCCAGTCGTAAGGCGGAGATATCCAGTTGCCGAGCGTCCCGTCCTCCCTTACTTCCTGATAATTGCGCGGTTCGAGCCGCGTTCCCGTCAGCGTGTAGCTGTCGGCCTCGATCCACGCGGGGTAGTACGACGGCTGGTTGTGCAGCTTCAGCCAATCTATCTCGCCTTCGTTGCCGAGATTATCGCACCATTTTACGGGTTGTTTGTCGGCTTCGGGACGGAAATAGGTTACCGAATACTCCTGCAACGTTCCCTCTTTCCCGTATTCCGAACCTTTCAGCTCGTACCACGTGTCATTGGGCAGCCCGTCGCCGTTTTCGTCGCGCATCACCCATACGACACCGGGTTCCGAACTCGTCTCCATCGAGTTGCCTTCGACGGATATGTTGTAATCGCCGTCGTTGTCGATGCTGTGGTCGAACCCGACGACGATATAGCCGCCGAATCCGCCGAGCGAGACGTATTCTCCTTCAGACATCCTCCGCAGGGCATATGCGGCGGCCGCTTCGGGTGTCGTTTCCGATCCGTCGAACCCGCCGAGCCGCGTTTCGTTGATGAACTGTCCCGGGGCGGGCGTGTACTCGAAGACGGTCGCGGCCTGCGCACGGCTCGTTTCGGTCGTCGGGCGGCGGAATTGTTCGCCGTCTTCTATGGGGCGATCGATCTCCTCGTCGCGATTGCAGGCTGCCGATAGGGCAACTGCCGCGATTATGACTATTGCGGGGCTTTTTCTCATAAGCGATACAAAGTTATCTTAAATTCCGCCGATTTGCAACAAAGAGCGCCTGCACCGCGGTGCAGGCAACTCTCTCAAAAAAGTTTCGGCAAAAACTTTATTCTCGAATACTCCTTTATTCGAACTCTACGACTACATCGTCGATGCAGAAGTAGAACGGCAGCCATTGTGCGGGCTTTTGTACATTCGACGCGGTTTTCGAGGTGTCTACGAGTACGGTCGCTTTGTCTATTACGCCGAGTGCCGTCAGATCTACCTTTGTCCACGTATTAGCGACCGTTCCGTTTTCGGCAAGCGTGACGTTGATTTCGCCCGTACGGGTATTGTTGGAGTAGCCCGTTACTTTCAGAACGTAGGTAACGTTCGGGTCGTTCGCCATAATGGTTTTGTAAACGAATGTCGAGTTGGCGAACTTCATCGATTTGATCTTTCCGCTCTTTGAGAGCACTATTGTCGGCGTGTCGTACGTCCCCATTTCGCCCATACCGCCGCTGGGGCTGTCGAAGCCTATGGCGAACTTGTTGTTTCCGTCATTATCGGCGTATACGCTGAACTGGTTGGCCGCACCTGCCGTTTCGGTATCGTGGTTGGACGAAATCGCAAAGCCGCACCACGAGTCGTAAACGCCGTAGCCCATCCACGTACCGTCGCTGTAGAGATGTCCGAATCCTACGCCCGATTTCGTGTACAGAACGCCGTCGTAGAGCATAGACTCGTAGAAATAGCTGTCTTCGTCGGCACAGAGCGTCGCGAGGCTTTTGCCTTCGAGCACATTCGTGTAGGTGGCGGGTGTAAATCCTTCATAGGTTACCGATTTCAGCTCGGCATCTTCGAAATCGACCGTTACGGTCTTGTCTTCGGTGCCGCCCGTCGATGTTATCGTCAAAGTCTTCGTGTAATACTTGCCCGCTTCGAAGACTTTGCCTCCCGTGAAGTCGCTGCTTCCTGCCGATGTGGTTACGGTAATCGCGCTGTCGGTGCAATCGGCGGGCGCCACTACCATATATATCTTGGTCGATTCGCCGTCGGCCAAAACCGCACCCTGCGAGAGCTCGGCCCTGACGACCGCTTCGCCTATGCCCGATATCGTTCCCGTAGTAAGATCGACCGTCATAGCTCCGCCGATGTTCTCGGGGGCGGTCAGCCTTATGCCGTTTACCGTCAGGTCGGCGCCCGTCGCGTTCGTTACGGTGAATTCCAGCACGGCCAGCAGATGTTTGAGACCGAAATTCAGATTCGCTGCGACATACTCTTCGCTGCCGCGCACCGCTTTGGCGCTGCCGCATGCCAAATCCAGCGCCGCGACATCGTCGAGCGTACCGCCCTGCGTCGTCTTGAGCGTATACGGGAATGCGTCGTATTTGTCGAGGTGTCCGCCGTTCACGCCGCTGAAAGCGTATGGGTAGCAGGCATAGAATGTGGCTGCAGTGGCGTCGTTCTGCCAATAGAAGTTGCCCGTATACGGGAACATCGAGAGCGGATGATCGTTTTCCGTATCTACCGTGATAGTGAACATACCGTTAGGCTGTCCGTTGCTCGCTTCGTTCAGTTGATACGGCAAGTTCTGGTAGGTGCCGTTCTTGGCGAGCCATTCGCCCTGTACTTCCGATGTGTTGTAGAACAGGCCGATGCGGTCGCCCGTTTTCCACGAGATGTTGTAATCGCCGTCTATGGTCGTGCGGGTCGCCGTCGCGGAGACTGTCATATGTACTTTTCCCGACGGGATATGTTCGGGTGCGAAATCCGTGTTTTCGTCTTTGGCGCAGCCGACCGTCAGCGCGGCAGCCGCAAAAATTGCAAACAGTTTGATGTTTTTCATAGTCGTAACCTCCGCGTGAATTAGAAATCTCCTCCGTTTTCCATGTCTTCGAACCAAAGTCCTTCTCCGCTGGCGGCGAATCCCGCCTCGGCGATTACTTCCCTGACAGTCAATTCGGGAGTGGCAGTGTAGTCTGTTTTTTTCATCTCTTCCGTATATTAAAAAGCATTAAATCCGTACTTGCAGCTTGCGACCGCAAAAGAGACGTTGCCGAAACCCGACAAAAAACTACCGATGAAAAATTCCCGTGGTAACTTTCCGAATTCTGCCCCGTCCTCCGCAGGATGCAAAATGTATAATGCACGGGCAGGTCTTCTGACTCGTTCCGATTCCGACGCCTTCCCGACCTGACGCGCAGGCAGTGGCATAAGAATGTCGAAATCTCGTAGTGCCCCTGAGGGCAGGAACTTACAGCAGCGGGAACTGTTGCCGATTTTCACGGCATTCCCTTTTAATCCTTAGGGGTGCTCCCCTTTCGGAACCGATGCTGGGACAAAAGTAGTAATTTATTTCCGAAAGTTGCAAATAAAAATCGCAAATACGACGAAAAAAAGCATTTGCCAGAAAAGGCGAATGCTTTTTTCAATTCCGTCGAGGTACCAGGATTCGAACCTGGGACCCCCTGCTCCCAAAGCAGGTGCGCTAACCGGGCTGCGCTACACCTCGTTGCGAGGTGCAAAGATAACCGCTTTTTTTACTCCGAACAATTTTTAGCGCAATTTTTTTGAGGCAACGGCCTGCGAGACGGAAAGTCGCAGGCCGTTCATACCTTTTTTTAGCAAGATGCCGCCCGTCGTTTGCCGTATTCGCAGACGACTGCGCGGCGGCTTACCGCAGTTCGAACTCCGCCTTGCAGCGCAGGTCGCGCGACGAGGAGCCTATGCTTGCGGTGAAAGTACCCGTCTCCACCATCCAGCAGTGCTGTTCCGCATCGAAATATTGCAGGGCGCTTCGGTCGATAACGAACTCTACGGTAGTCTTCTCGTTCGGGTCGAGGAACACCTTTCGGAATCCTTTCAGCTCGCGTATCGGGCGCTCCACGCTTGCCTCGTTGTCGCCGACATAGAGCTGTACGACTTCGGCACCGCGTACCTTACCCGTATTGCGGATATCCGCCGAGACCTTTATGCGGCCATTGGCGCGCATAGAGTTCTTGTCTAAACGCATATTCGAGTATTCGAACGTGGTGTAGCTCAACCCGTGGCCGAACGGGAACGTCGGCTCGAGATTATAGAGGTCCGTCCAGCGGTAGCCCACGAAAATATCTTCGCAGTAACGCTGCTTGAAAATCTTCTTGGCCATTTGTTCCGTCGGTATGTCGGCCGCATAAATCGCAGCATCCGTGTCGCCTGCGGGAGTGATACCGGGGTATGACTCTTCGCCGAATGCGTGGGCACCGCAGTCTTCGAGCTTCGCATAGTATGTGAAAGGCAGTTTGCCCGACGGATTTACCTTGCCCGACAGGACATTGGCCAGCGCATTGCCCGCTTCGCTGCCGAGATACCATCCTTCGACTATCGCGGGTACTTTCGCCGCCCAGTCCATCGCCACGGCATTGCCGCTGATGATGACTGCGGCCAACCGCGGATTGGCCTCGCTCAACGCCTCTATCACGGCATCCTGACCGTAAGGCAGTCCGAATTCCAGACGGTCGCGGCCCTCGGAATCCTGCGTCTTTTTCTTGTTCAACCCTCCGAAGAAAAGCACGGCGTCGCACTCTGCGGCAGCGGCTTTCAGTTCGTCGAGCGTCTCGACCTTTTCGTCCGCATCGCTCGAATAACCTTTCATATAGATGATCTTCTCTTCGCCGTAGACGTTTTTGAGTCCGTCGAGCGGCAGAACCTCGTATTTGACCTTGAGCGACGAGCTGCCTCCGCCCTTCGTCATTTTACGGGTGGCGTTCTCTCCGACCACGAGGATCTTGGATACGCTGTCGGGTAGCAGCGGCAGGACCTCGTTGTCGTTCTTCAGCAGCACTATGCCGTTCTCGGCTATGCGGCGGCTTACTTCTGCGTGCTCTTCAGTGGCGAACGAACCGTAAGGACGGTTGCGGTCCATCGTCGTGCGGAAAATCAGCCGCAGGATATTGCGCACCTTGTCATCGACCTTCGCCTCGTCGCCTTCTCCCGACTCTATCATCCGTTTGAGCGGATTGGCCATATAGTAGTTGTTGTAGGCGTCGCTGCCTCCCGAGTTGCGTGCCAGACCGTCGGTCCACGTTCCGAACTCTAAGTCGAGACCGTTTTCGAGCGATTGCCGCGTGTCGGAAACACCTCCCCAGTCCGATATTACGGCACCGTCGAAGTTCCATTCGCCGCGCAGAATGTCTACGAGCAGACGGTGGTTATGGCAGCAGTGCTCTCCGTCCCAAAGGTTGTAGGAACCCATTATCGACCACGCCTTGCCCTCCTCGACAGCCGCTTTGAACGCAGGCAGATATATTTCGTAGAGCGCGCGGTCGCTGACCGTAACGTCTACGTCGTGGCGGTGGAACTCCTGGTTGTTCAGTGCGAAATGCTTTACGCACGTGGCCACGCCCTGTTTCTGCACGTTCTGAATGTAGGGGACGACCATCACGCTCGCCAAGTAGGGGTCCTCGCCCATATACTCGAAGTTGCGGCCGTTCAGCGGCGTACGATAGATGTTCACACCGGGGCCGAGCAGCACGTTCTTGTTGCGGTAGCGCGCCTCCTCGCCGATAGCCTTGCCGTATATGGCCGACATCTCGGGGTCCCACGAAGCGGCAAGGCACGTCAGTGCGGGGAATGCCGTGCATAAGTCGTTCGTCCAGCCCGCGCCCTTCCATTCGTCCCAGAACACCTCCTCGCGAATGCCGTGAGGTCCGTCCGTACACCATACTTCGGGGATGCCGAGGCGAGGTACGCCCGGAGACGAGAATTTCGACTGCGCGTGTATCATCGCGATTTTTTCGTCGAGCGTCATACGGCTCAGGGCGTCTTCCACTCGCTTTTCCAAGGGTTTCCTGTCGTCGAGATAGACGGGGGTCGCATTGCGACCGCACGATGCCGCGAGCAGACATACGGCCACTGCAATTAAACGGTAAATGTTTCTCATAAATATCAAGTTTTAGGTTCGTTATTTCAGTTTGCGGTAGTGACAGTACATAAGTTTCCCTTCGCCGTCGCGCAGGTGCATACCTCCGCCCATACAGTAGCGGAACATCTCGCACTCGGCGCACTCGTCCCTGCGCGCCCATTCACGGTTGCGGAACGGCTCGAAACGGTTCTGCCATACATCCCAGAATTTGTCTTCGTATATGTTTCCCTGATTGTAGTTCGAACGTATGCTCGTGCATCCCGATATTGCACCGTCTACACGTATCGATGCGACCGATACGCCTGCCGCGCATTGGTAGAAATCGTCCCTTACCTCGGCTTCGTACTCTCCGAGAAAACCTTCGCAGGCGTAGCTGACGTCCATTCCGCCCTTTTTCCGCATCCGTTTTATGAAATCGAGCACCGTGCGGAACTCCCCGTCCGAGAGCGTCAGCGCTCCGTCGCTCTTGGCACGACCCGCGGGGAAAATCGAGAACAGCCGCCACGCTTCGACCCCGTGTTCCTCCAACAATGCCGCGAACTCCTCCAACCGCGGCACCATCGGAGGCGTTACGCAGGTTATTACGTCGTATGTCAATTCGGGACGGGCGACTATGGCATCTATGGCAGCCAAAGCGCGGTCGAATGCCGCTCCGTTGCGGCGTATGTCGTTGTGCACCTCCGCAAATCCGTCCAAGCTGACGGAAACCGATTTCAGTCCTGCCGCCGTAAGCGCGTCGAGTCGTTCGGGTGTGAGCAGTATTCCGTTGGTGACCATTCCCCACTGATACCCACGCAGCGTGACGGCGCGTCCCGCCTCTTCGAGGTCGCGGCGGACGAGTACCTCGCCGCCCGAAAATATTATGAGCACCGTGGCAGGATCGACATTCGGCGTGATCTCCTCGTCCAAAACCCTGAGGAAATCCTCCAACGGCATATCGGCCGCCGCAGCGTCGGCACGGCAGTCGCTGCCGCAGTGCCTGCATTGCAGATTGCAACGCAGCGTCATCTCCCAAAAAAGCGTCTGCAAACGGTGTTCCTCCGCTTTCTCCTTATAAAGGTCGGCGAAGAGACCGAGAGCTAACTTTTTCCGAAGCCCGATACTCATCGTTTCTCGTCCTCGGCTTTTACGGTCGAAGCGGCCCCCGTGCTGCCTTCGACGGTTCTGACCGGTCGTGTTTCGGGTGCGGGGCGGCGCACTCCGTACATAACTTTGATTGCAGGCGCGACCTCCTCGGCAGGTTGTGGTTGTTTGCCGTCGGTGCTCTTCTCGGCTTTCTTTACGCTCGAGCAGGCTGTCGAGAATCCGAGCAGCGTTATGATGGCGAATTTAAGTTTCTTACCCATTATGGCTGTCATTATTATGTATCCGTGGCAACAAATATACTATATTTCCCGCAAAATATGAAATTGGTCGCGAAAAGTTTTGCAATTCAATAACTTTTGTCTATATTTGTTATACCTAAATTTTAACGGATTCATTATGATAGGTCAAGTAAAATGGTTCAATAACCAGAAAGGTTATGGATTTATTAACAGCGAGGACGGTAAAGAGGTGTTTGTCCACTTTTCTGGTATCGCCAAAGAGGGCTTCAAGTCATTGAGCGAAGGGCAGCGCGTCGAGTTCGAAATCGCGAACGGTGCCAAGGGCGAACAAGCCGTGAATGTGACTATAGTTGAATAATAACTATATGTTCCCTTTCGAGCGCAATACTTTCCGGTATTGCGCTTTTTGTTTGCGGCGGCTCGCTCGGGTCTGCGTTGCCAGCTGTTCCGGTCGCTTACGGTTTTCCGTCGCTCGTGGGGCCTTGTAGCTCATATTTTCCCGTTGTTTGTCTTTCCTCTGCTGTTCATATTTTCCTGTTGTTCGCGTCTGCCTGCCTCTCCCCTCTGCTGTTCATATTTCCCCGCTGTTTGCGGCTGCCTGCCGCTTGCCCCTTCCTCTCTCCCTCGTTGTTGATATTTCCCCGTTGCGGTCGTGGGTGGGCGTTGAGAGCCGTATGCAAAAAGGACGGCCGACGCTCGAATGCGTCGGCCGTACCGCATATCGTGATTACGATGCGTTTTCCGTGTCGGATTACCAGTTCAGAATCTTGCGGAAATCGTACTCCTCGGGATTTGCGACGTACTTTTTCGCTGCCTCGTAATCTGCGGGCGTGATGTAGTGCATCATATTGTCGATCACCTGCTGTATCTTGTCCGATTCGATGTTCACGAGACGGGGCGGAATCTTGCCCGTCGTCGGATCCTGCAAATCCTTGAGATAGAGCGGCGATACGAAGCCGTCCTGACTGATGTAGACCATACATCCCGTCTTGCCCTCGCTGAAGAGCTTGTAAACGCCCATACCCAGCTCCGAGCAGTATACCAAGTCATATGCGATAGGGGTCTGGCAGCGAACCTCGTAACCGATTTCTACGGGACGCGATTTTACCTTGATGCCCAACGTCTTGAGTTTCTTTTCGAGCAGCTCGTTGAAGATGTGCGCTTTCGATACCTTGCCCAATTCGGGGTGTCCGTGGTCGTCGTAAGTGAAATGGATGCCCGAGTTCTTTATCTCCTCGTCGCTCAATGCGTGGAATACGCCCTCCGAGATCATAGCTACGCCGTACTCTATGCCCATAATCTTACGCTTGATTATCGACGAAACAACGAGGTTTACGATCTTGTCTACCGTGATTTCCGACTTGTTGAACATCTCGGGGATGACGATCATCGGGTAGTGGCACGCGGAACCGATACCGAATGCGAGGTGGCCTGCCGAACGTCCCATAGCCGCAACCACGAACCAGTTCGCCGACGTGCGCGCATCGTTGTAAACGGCGCGGCCGATAACCGTACCGCCCTCTTTTGCCGACTGGTAGCCGAACGTCGGCGACCCTGCGGGCAGCGGAAGGTCGTTGTCTATGGTCTTGGGAACGTGGATGTTGGCGATAGGATATTTCTTCGCTTCGAGGAACTTGGCGATGCGGTTCGCGGTCGAGGCGGTATCGTCTCCGCCGACCGTAACGAGCAGTTTCACGTTATTCTCCTTGAAGAAATCGAGATTGAAATTCTCTTCGAAATCCTTGTCGGTCGGCTTGAAACGGCTCATCGTCAGGTAGGAACCTCCCTGATTGAAGATGTAGTCGGCTTTCTGGAAGTCGAGATCCTCGAATTTGGGCGCGGGGTTGAAAAGACCCGAGTATCCGTAGTGCAGACCGATTACGCGATAGCCTTTGGCCAAAAAAGTCTTGGCGACGCTGCCGACGACCGTGTTCATACCGGGGGCGGGACCGCCGCCCGTGAGAATTGCAATAGCCTCTTTCATTGTGTTTAGATTTATGAGTTTGGTGAACATTTTTTTATTTTTGGTAATTATATCATATTTTACACTGACCGTATTCCAAAACTCTGTTGCCTTGCGGGTTCCACCGAAAGCCACTCCCTGAGGGAGGGGTTTGGGGTGGGGTCAGGATTGTAAACGCGGCTCTGCCGCGAGCAACCCGACCGACGAAAGAGAGAACGGGTTATTAAAATCGATTTGGTGTAAAGTTGTATATAGTTACCTTATTTTTCCGCCGCAAAGATACGAATAAGCGAGCGCAATGCCAAATTTATTTGAGCATTGCCGAGCGGGAGTATCTTCGGCGCAGCCAATGTGCGAATAAGCGATGGCAAAAGCAAACTTGTTTGCGATTTTGCGGGCGGGAGTATCTTCGGCACAAGCCGAAGATCGTTCAGTTCACGCGCTTGAGTTTCATATTGCGCCAGCTGTCGTTCAACTCCGCCGCGACGCTTACGCTCGGTGTCTGCGAGCGCTTGTTGGTCTGCAACGATTCGATTTTTACGTTGCGCGTGACGTAATCCGCCAATTCTCCGAACGTAGTTTCACCGCGTGTCTCCTTCAATTTCTTAAGCAGGTAGTAGGTGAATAATCCGTGCCGTTTTTCGCGATACGGATGCGCCGTTTCGTCTCCCTGCGCTGCGGAGAATACTATCGTCTTGCCGTGCGGAGCCGCAGATTTGACCTTTATGGCCACACCGCGAGCCGCTACCAGCGCCGAACCGTCGCGTCGCGCACCCGAGAAGCAGGCATCGGTAAAAATCGTAACCTGTCGTGCATTCATCGCTCCCAATCGTCGGTAAAGCTCGTCTACGCTGAAACAGGTACCCACATCTGCGGGCATTCCGTCCGTCGGCAACAGATAGGCGTCGCTGCTCTTTTCGTCGGGAATGCCGTGACCGACGTAGTAGAATACTATGTCGGCAGCGCCGCCGTATGCCGCTACGAGTTCTTCCAGCAGGTTTACGGCTCCGCGCATTTTCCCGTAAGTCGCATTCTTATAGACAGCTATGTTCTTTTCGGGAATGCCCAGTACGCGACGGCAGTATTCGCCGAACATCGTTCCGTCGTTGAGCGCGAACTCTACTGCTCCGACATTGTCGTATTTCTCGTTGGCGATGATTACGGCCAGCGTATTGGTATTTACGTGCGTTGCCGACGGGATGTTTACGTCTACGTCCGACGGCTGCACCTTATCCTCTATGCGGGCTATTGTGATGTCGTTTTGCGGTGTTTCGGCCTTGGCGTCTATCACTATTCGGTTCGACGATGCGATCGCTTGGTTTATCGGCAGCGTTATCGTCTGCGATTCGGCATAGCGGTCTCCGTTCTTTTCGCGTACGGTAACCGTTAAGGGAACCGACGACCCCGTGTAGTTGTTATTCACTATCAGCGAATAGCTCAGCGTGCGCTTCTCTCCGCCACGCATTATTGCCGTATTGAACCGTTGCGCACCTTCGGTTATGAATACGTTTTCGGGGGCTTTCAGTTCGACTACGACATTCTCGGCATTTCCGTGCGCCGTGTTCTGTAACAGCAGTTGCAGGTCGAAAGGCTGCTTTTTCGCTATCGTCGCGTTTTCCGTCCCCGTTACCGCATAGTCGGTTATCCGCAGCATAGGTGCGACGAATGCTTTCGTAGCTACGGTCAGCGTCGTAGGGTCGCATCCGAAGCCGTTAGGTTCGTATATCGATATTCTGAAATCCGCTTTGCCGTCTGCTGTCGATTGCGACGCCGTTACGGGTATCTCCACGGTTATCGTCTGCCCTGCGGAAATTGTCGGCAGCTTCTTGTCGGCGACCGTAATTCCTTGCGCCGACGTCTTTACGCGTGCTATGCAACCCACGCCCGCACCTTTGCCCGTGTTGCTTATTTTGAATGTTATCTTGCAGGTCTCGTTGGCGTCTATCGCTGTGTTGCCCGACGCGTCGGAGAAGCGCAGCGAATTGGCAACGATATTGAGAATGGGCACTTGTTTGACGACCGGAGCAGCCGCAGACGATGATGATGTCCCGACCGTCGGTGTCCCTTTTTGCGCTTCCTTAATCGTTGAATAAAAGTTCCCTTTTTTATCTATATATCCCCATTTGTTACCAAAGCTTACTTGGGCCAGTCCATTTACCCAATCGTAAATAAGGTAATATCGGCAGGGAATGATTTCATTACCGGCTCTATCTATATATCCCCATTTGTCGTTAAATTTTACTTTGGCCAATCCGTCGTATTCCCAATCGGAAATATAGTCATATTTACAGGGAATGATTTCGTTCCCGTTTCTATCTATATATCCCCATTTCGAATCTAAATATACTCTGGCCAGTCCATTTTCCCAATCGTAAATCAAGTTATATCGGCAGGGAATGATTTCATTACCGTTTCTATTTATATATCCCCATTTATCGTTGAATTTTACTTTGGCCAATCCGTCGTATTCCCAATAGGAAATATAATCGTATTTGCAGGGAATTACTTCCTTGCCGTTTTTATCTATAAATCCATATTTATGGTCTAATGATCTTACTTGGGCCAATCCATTTTCCCGATCGAAAAATAAAATAATGTCATATTTGCAGGGGATTACTTCGTTACCGTTATTTCGTATCAATCCGTCACACCCTGAGATTTCTATTTTGAGAATATCGTCGTAAAACGGCGATATTGAGCCATAAGAGGATGTCGTAATCCGATTTCCGTTTTTATCTATAAGTATCCACTCACTTGACCATTTATCGTGTATTTCTGCCGCATAGTTTTCCCCGTATCGGTCTATTTTTTTGAATGTCGGTTTTACGCTCCATTTCCCCTGCGAGTTTCGGATGCCGTATTTCTTGCCTTTCTGAACGATTTTGTACTCTTCGCCGAATGCGGGCAGACTTATGCATAGTATTGCCAAAAGGGTGAATAAATGTCTCATAAGCAGAAAATATTTACAGGTTCATATCTTACAAAAGTATAAAATTTGTCGCAATATTGCAACGAAAAGGCATAGCATTGTGCTTTAATGTCGTGCAGATGTCCCGAAACGCCCTGCCGCTGTTCCGTAAGTTGCCGTTTTTTCGCTCTTTTACCGTATCGGCAGAGTCGGATTTCGATATAATTTATGGTAACTATATACGACTTTACACCAAATAGATTTTAATATCCCGTTCTCTCTTTCGTCGGTCGGGTTGCTCGCGGCAGAGCCGCGTTTACAGATTTGACCCACCCCCGCACCCCCGCCTCAGGCAGGGGCTTAAGGCGGAACCCGCAAGGCCCGCGGGCTTTGGAAGAAAGTTTGTGGCGTAAAATTGTATATAATTGCCATAATTTATTATCTTTGTCAGTTATTAAATCCGAATTCAAGCATATGAGTCTTTTCGACATCTTTCTTATCGTGATGGCCGTTCTTGCGCTCTTCGTGTTCATCGCACTGTACTTTTTCGAGGCGGGATACGGCTATCTGTTCAATCCCAAATTCGGTTTCCCCGTGCCCAACCGTATAGGGTGGGTGCTGATGGAGTCGCCCGTGTTCATCGCTATGACGGTGCTGTGGGCGCTGTCGGACCAGACGTGGGAACCCGCTCCGCTGGCGTTGTTCCTGATATTCCAGACCCACTATTTCCAACGTTCGTTCATCTTCCCGATGCTTATTCGCGGCAACTCGAAGATGCCTTTCGGCATCGTCGCTATGGGTATGGTGTTCAATACGCTGAATGCTCTGATGCAGGGCGGCTGGATATTCTACATAGCTCCGCAGACGAATTATTATGCCGACTGGTTCTCGAAACCTTATTTTTATATAGGTGCGGCGGTGTTCCTCTTCGGGTTCGTCGTCAATCTGCAATCCGACGCCATAATACGCAATCTGCGCAAACCGGGCGACACGAAGCACTATATCCCGCGCGGAGGTATGTTCCGCTACGTATCGTCGGCCAACTATTTCGGCGAATTCACCGAATGGGTCGGCTTCGCCATAGCTTCGTGGTCGTGGTCGGGCGTCGTGTTCGCGTGGTGGACCTTCGCGAACCTCGCACCACGTGCCAATTCGCTCTACAAACGCTATGAGAAGGAGTTCGGCGAGGAGTTCACGTCGCTCAAACGCAAGAGAATAATACCATTCATATACTGACCGATTATGGAAAAGAAGATCGAGGAGTCGAAACTTTTCACTCCTTACAAACTCGGCAACGTTACGCTTCGCAACCGCACGATACGTTCGGCGGCTTTCGAATCGATGGGCAAGGATTTCGGTCCTACGCAGCAACTCAAGGATTACCACGTCAGCGTCGCACGCGGCGGTGTCGGTATGACGACTTTGGCGTATGCGGCCGTCAATCGCAGCGGCCTGTCGTTCAACAAACAGCTGTGGCTGCGTCCCGAAATAGTCCCCGAACTCAAGGACATCACCGATGCCATCCACGCCGAGGGCGCGGCCGTCGGGATACAGATAGGCCACTGCGGAAATATGACGCACTGGTCTACGGCGGGGTGTTTCCCCGTAGGCGCTTCGACGGGCTTCAACCTCTATTCGCCCACATTCGTGCGCGGTATGCGTCGCGACGAGTGCGAGGCATTCGCCAAAGATTTCGGTAAGGCCGTATATACGGCTCACGAAGCGGGCTTCGACAGCGTGGAGGTTCACGCGGGGCACGGCTATCTTATCTCGCAGTTCCTCTCGCCCTATACCAACCATCGCCGCGACGAGTACGGCGGTTCGCTCGAAAACCGTATGCGGTTTATGAAGATGTGCCTTTCGGAGGTTATGGAGGCTGCCGCCAAGACGGGCACTGCCGTTCTGGTGAAGCACAATATGGAGGACGGATTCAAGCGCGGCATCCAGATTCCCGAGAGCATCGAGATAGCCAAAGAGATAGAGAAATTCGGCGTAGACGGCATCGTGCTGACATCGGGTTTCGTCTCGAAAGCGCCTATGGCCGTGATGCGCGGACGCATCCCGACCAAGACGATGAGCTACTATATGCCGTGGTCGTCGTGGCCGCAGAAGATCGTGGTGAACCTCTTCGGCAATCAGATGATAAAGCAGTACGATTTCGAGGAGTGCTATTTCCTCGAAAACGCCAAGAAGTTCCGCGCGGCGCTGAAAGGGCCGTTGGTGTATGTCGGCGGTCTGGTTTCGCGCGAGGGTATCGAGAAGGTGCTCGATGCAGGCTTCGAAATGGTGCAGATGGCGCGTGCGCTGGTGAATGACCCTGCGTTCGTCAATAAACTGAAGGAGGGCGATATGGCTACCCGCTCGGGCTGCGATCACCGCGACTACTGTATGGCACGTATGTACTCGGTGGATATGCAGTGCTGCCACAACTGCAAGGAGCATATTCCCGACAAGATCTGGAAAGAATTGGCCAAAATCAAATAGTCTATGAAGAGGGGCGAGGTTGCTGCGGGTTCGAAGACGGCGCTCGTTACGGGCGCTTCGGCAGGCATAGGACGTCGCTATGCCGAGCGGCTGGCGGCATTGGGGTACAATCTGGTTATAGTCAGCCTGCACGAGGAGGCTATCGAACAGGCGGCCGAGGAACTGCGTGCGGCGCATCCGTCGGTTGCCGTTCGTGCGATAGCTATGGATCTCGCGCGCGAACGTGCGGCATACGAGCTTTACGATGCCGTTACGGGCGACGGGACGGAGATAGACGTGTTGATAAACAATGCGGGGATGTTCTCGTTTCTCGATATTCTCAAGACGGCGCCCGAGAAGATTTCGCGGCTGTTGCTGCTGCACGATATGACGCTGACGCTGAATTGCCGCCTTTTCGGTGCCGATATGGCGCGGCGCGGCGGAGGACATATCCTCAATATGTCGTCTTTCTCGATATGGATGCCTTTCCCGGGGTTGTCGCTTTACAGCGCCAGCAAGGCGTATGTCAAGAGTTTCTCGGTGGCCTTCTCGAAGGAGGTGCAGGAGAACGGCATAAGGTGTACGGCGGTATGCCCTGCGGGCATCGCGACCGACCTGTACGGGCTGCCTAAGGACTTGCAGCGCTTCGGCTGCAAGATAGGGGCGCTGATGACCGCCGACCGTTGCGCCAAAAAGGGCTTGAGGGCTATGTGGCGCGGGCGCCGTACCTGCGTACCCGACTGGTGGAACAAGATTTTCATCCCTTTCTGCCTGTTGATTCCTTATCCCGTAATGAAACTGCTGCGACGCTGGACGGCGAAATTGCAGAAGTGACGGCCAAGCCGTCGCGACCTGTGCGACCGTTTCGACGTCGGTTTCGTGCGAATTAAAAATCCCGACCTTGTAAAGAGGTCGGGATTTTTGTCGATTCCGCTGTACATCGGTTATTTGCGGCGCGGTGCCATACGGCGTGCCGCCTCCGACGGACTCTTCAGACCGAAAGCCTTGCCTGCGGCCGTCTTGCCTATTGCTGCGGGCTTTTTCGCGAGCAGGGACGATGTTACGTATCCTTCGAACTCCGATGCGGGCGAAGCTCCGCTCTTGTCGTAGGCGTGTACGTAGAAGCTCGGCTCGCCGAAATTGCCGTCGGCATCTACGGCTATGGCTACGGCGGTGCAAACCTCATTCCATACGGCCAGCGATATATAGGTCGTGGCGTCCATCGTGCCCATATTCTTGAGGTTGCGGATTATGTTCTCGCGTGAAGCACCCGAAATGTCCGATGCGAAGAGGTCTACATACCAGTGTGCGGCATCGGCGCTGGCATTCACGTGTACGGGGATTACGGCATACATACTCGGGTATGCGGGGTTGCCGAGCGTCGCCGCATCGAAATATTTGTCTACCGATACGGTTGCCGCAGCTGTCGAAATCGTCTCTTTCGCGGTGGTGAAAGGCTCGCTCAACTGGAACGGTGCCAGCGGTTTGCCCTCGGCATCGACGCAGACTGCCCATATCATATACGATGTGTCTTCGGCAAGCCTCAGCGTGTTCGAATCGGTGCCGTCGAAAGTGTAGCCTCCGTATATGCTTATCATCTCGACGGTCTCCTGCACCGTGTCGAAGTCGTCGTTGTACATACCTATGTACTCTTCGAGCATTTCGGCCATTGCCTGCTGCTGCGTTTTGCCCGTCTCGGCCATTACGGCATCGAGGTATTCGGTCTCTATGGCATCCCAGATGAATACGTTGTAGGGATCGGAGGGCGTTACGGAACATTTCGCCGAGTTGTAGGTTATCTCGTCGGCCGCGAACGTGAACCTGCAATTTGCGGGGTCGCCGCCCTTTTGGGTCGAGAAGGCCTTTTTCGTCACTCCCGTGGTTGCCGCGCCGTCCTCATAGCCGAATGCGACGACATAGTAGTCGCGCCCCGGTTGGCAAATGCCCTCGTTGGGCAGTTCGAAATCGCCTTCCACGCACATCATTTCGATGCCCCCTATCGAGAGATAGTGGTTGAAGCAGTATTCGATGAACTCTTTCTCGCTCATCGAATCGACGACGCCCGCGATGCAAATATCTACGAAATACGACTCCTCCTTGATGCTCGGCACCACCTTGTAGTCCGCACCGTCGTACGCCTCGTTCTCGACGGTAATTGCGAACGTGTTTTTCGACGGCGCTACCTTCAGCGTGCGGAAAGCCTTGCTCGTGACGGGTGTCGTCAGCTTGCCTTCGTCGTCCACGCCCATTGCCACCGCATAATAGGGCGTGTCCTGCGTAAGTGAGGTGAACGAGTAGCCGTCGTTGGCAGCCGACAGTATCATATCCAGCGCTTCGGCCTTGTCGCATTGCCCGTATTCCATGGCATTGCGCACGGCGTTGTCGATGAACTGCTGGAATCCGAGCGTGTTTTTGTACTCGAGATAATATTCCTCCTCGAGAACGTCGAAATAGAAACGTCCTTCTATCGACGAGGATACCTGAACCTCGGCGTAGCGGGTCGTTATGTCTGTTACGGAGATTTCGAACGAACCGTCGCCCGGAAGTTCATTGTTTACGTCTTTGCCACCCTTGTCGTCGTTCGTGCAGGCGGAGAGACCGAAGGCTGCGGCGATGACGGTCGCGCAAATCGTAAAGATGCGTAATGTCTTTGTCATAATCGAAAGGTTTTATGGTGAAAAACTGAAAAAGGCACGTTCACTTGTTGCGAGCGTGCCGTTATTTCCGTAAATCCGAAGACTACTCGGAGATGATAGCCTCGCTGGGGCACACGCCTGCGCAGGTTCCGCAATCGATGCACTTGTCGGGATCGATCACGTAAATATCGCCCGCCGAGATAGCTTCTACGGGACATTCGTCGATGCAGGTACCGCAAGCGACGCAAGAATCGGTGATTTTGTAAGCCATTGTCGTAAAAATTATATTGGTTTCAACGTGAGTTCCGATGCAAATATAAACAATTTTTCCTAATTACGCCTATATGTAACGAATCGGTTCGTTCGGTTATTGCCTTAATCTATCATATCGAAACCCGTGTAGGGAACCAGCACCTCGGGTATTCGTATGCCTTCGGGCGTCTGGTTGTTTTCGAGCAGCGCCGCCACTATGCGCGGCAGTGCGAGCGACGAACCGTTGAGCGTGTGCGCCAACTGCGTCTTCTTGTCGGCATCCTTGTATCGGAGTTTCAGACGGTTGGCCTGGAACGACTCGAAGTTCGATACCGACGAGACCTCCAACCAGCGCTTCTGCGCTTCGGAGTACACCTCGAAATCGTAGGTCAGTGCCGACGTGAACGACATATCGCCGCCGCACAGACGCAGGATACGGTACGGCAGGCCGAGCGCCTTGACGATCTTCTCCACGTGGGCGACCATTCCGTCCAGAGCCTCGTACGATACCTCGGGCAGCGACAGCTGCACGATCTCCACCTTGTCGAACTGGTGCAGGCGGTTCAGGCCGCGCACATCCTTGCCGTACGAACCCGCCTCGCGGCGGAAGCAGGGCGTGTAGGCCGTCATCTTCACGGGGAAATCCTTCTCTTCGAGGATGCAGTCGCGGTAGATGTTCGTTACGGGTACTTCGGCCGTCGGTACGAGGTAGAAATTGTCTACCTGCGCGTGGTACATCTGTCCCTCTTTGTCGGGCAGCTGCCCCGTGCCGAATCCCGATGCTTCATTGACCATCACGGGCGGTTCCACCTCGAGGTAGCCTGCCGCGGTGTTGCAGTCGAGGAAATAGTTTATCAATGCGCGTTGCAGACGCGCGCCCTTGCCTTTGTAGACGGGAAATCCCGCTCCCGTCAGCTTTACGCCGAGATCGAAGTCTATTATGTCGTATTTTTTTGCCAGCTCCCAGTGCGGCAGCGGGTTTTCGGGCAGCGTCGTGTAGTTCTCATCTATTTTCACCACTAAATTATCCTCGGCCGTCTTGCCTTCGGGCACTATGTCGGCGGGGAAGTTCGGCAGCAGCACTATCTGCGATTGCAGTTCGTTGCTTACCGACTGATGCTCGGCCGCGAGTTCCGCCGAGCGCGATTTGAGCTCCGCAACGAAACGTTTCTTCTCTTCGGCCTCTTCGCGCTTGCCCTGGGACATAAGCGCGCCTATCTCTTTCGAAGCCTTGTTCTGTTCTGCCAGACAGTTGTCCAGTTCGAGCTGAATGGCCTTGCGGCGGTCGTCGAGCGATTCGATCTTCTCGATGATCGGTGCCGCGTCCACGCCTTTCTTGGCGAGTTTCCTGACGGCGGCTTCCTTGTCGCCGCGCAGTTGTTGGAGTGTTAGCATTGTATATTTAAGTTTATACGTATTATCTCTGTAAAATTCTCTGTAAACGCGGCTCCGCCGCGAGCGACCCGACAGGCGAAGCGGGAACAGGTTATTATGACAAACGAGGTGTAAAGTCGTATATAAACCCTGCAAATTTATGAAAATAATTTTTAATTTGTCTCGGTCGTTTTGTATTTTTGCAAAAATGATTACGACAGAACTTCTCGCACCCGCAAAGGATTATGCTTCCGCGGTCGATGCCGTCGATTGCGGCGCCGATGCCGTCTATATAGGCGGCTCGAAATTCGGTGCGCGCTATGCCGCGGCCAACTCCGTCGATGACATCGCCCGCACGGTCGATTACGCCCGCAAATTCGGGGCGAGGGTTTATGCCACGCTCAACACGCTGCTGTTCGACGACGAAATCGACGAGGCTCGCGCCCTTGCCGAACGCATCGTCGCGGCGGGCGTCGATGCCCTGATAGTGCAGGATGCGGCCTATTGCCGTATGGGGCTGAATGTCGAGCTGCACGCCTCGACGCAGATGTGCAATATGTCGCCCGAGCAGGCGAAGTTTTTGGCCGACTGCGGGTTTGCGAGAGTTATACTCGAACGCGCGCTGTCGCTCGACGGGATACGCGCGGTGCGTTCGGCGACGGATGTCGAACTCGAAGCGTTCGTGCACGGCGCGATATGCGTCGGCCACAGCGGACGGTGTTTCCTGTCGCGCTCTATGGGCGAACGCAGCGGCAACAGGGGTGCGTGCAGCCAGCCGTGCCGACTGACGTACGATTTGACCGACGGCAGGGGCAATGCGATAATCAGGGGCAAACATCTGCTCTCGCTGCGCGACCTGTCGCTTGCAGACCGATTGGGCGACCTTTTGGATGCCGGGGTTACTTCGTTCAAGATCGAAGGACGGCTCAAGGAGCGCGACTACGTGCGCAACGTGGTAAGCTGCTACCGTCGGGCGCTCGACGACGCTATGGCCGTTCGCGGAGGTTTCGTGCGCTCGTCGTCGGGACGGAGTACGGTAGATTTCACGCCCGACCCGAACAAGAGCTTTACGCGCGGCGGCTCGGAATATTTCATCGACGGGAAGCGTGCGGGCGTCGCGTCGTTCGACACGCCCAAAGCCGTAGGCGAGTATCTCGGTGAGGTTACGGCGCTGCGCGGGCGCGGGTTTACGATGAACGGGACACTGCCCGCCGCGGGCGACGGCATCTGCTTCGTTACGCCGCAGGGTGTCGTCGGAACCAACATCAACGGATGCGACGGCGGGGTAGTGGTGCCGAACCGTATGGAGGGCATAACCGTCGGCGCCGCCGTCTGCCGTAACTACGACCGGCTTTTTGCGAAAGCCGTCGAGAACGGCCGCATACGCCGCGCCGTAGAGGTGCGTGCGCGGGTTGCGGTTGCACCGAACTGCTTGTCGATGCGGTTTGAGGATGCCGACGGTGCGAGCGTCGAGGTGCGGAGGAACGGGGAGTTCGCCGCAGCGTCGGATGTCGAACGTATGGCGGAAATTATCCGTACGCAGACATCCAAGAGCGGCGATACGATGTTCGACGTCGTATCGGTCGAGGTCGATAACGGCGGGGGATTGTTCATACCGTCGTCGATGCTGAACGCCTTGCGGCGCGAGGGGCTCGAAGCGCTGGAGCGAAAACGCATCTCTCTGCCGCGCAAACATCGTATTTTCAATGAGAACCTCGCGGCAAAGTACTGTAAGGCATCCCTCTCGCCGCAGGATAACGTTACCAACGCCCTTGCCGAGCGGTTCTATCGCGACCACGGCGTCGAACATATCGAGTACGGACTCGATTTGCGGCAGTCTACGGTCGGCGAGTGCGTGATGCGTACGAGCTACTGCATAAGGCGCGAGATAGGGCAGTGTCTGCGCGAACACCCCTCCTTGCGCGGCGATCTGTATCTCGAACGCGGGCGGCACCGCTATCTGCTGCGCTTCGATTGCGACAAGTGCGAAATGACATTGACGGACAAGATAGAACAGATAATATGAGAATCGATCTTACTCCAGATTTTCCCGATTACGAACTGCTCGATTCGGGCGATTTCGAGAAACTCGAACGTTTCGGGCCGTACGTTACGCGGCGCCCCGAACCTCAGGCCGTATGGCGCAGGAGTCTCTCCGAGGAGGAGTGGCGGCACCGCGCCGACGCATCGTTCCTGCGCGATGCACGCAGCGACGAGCGCGGCCAGTGGAGGCTGAAACAGGGCGTTCCCTCGCGTTGGAGCGTCGCATATCGCTACGGCGATATGTCGCTCTCTATGCGGCTGGGGCTTACGTCGTTCAAGCACGTGGGCATATTCCCCGAGCAGGCGGCGAACTGGAACTTCATTTACGACGAGTGCCGCGCCCTGCGTTCTCGGGGCATTGCTCCCCGCGTGCTGAATCTCTTCGCCTATACGGGCGGGGCTACGCTTGCGGCACGCGCTGCTGGAGCGGAGGTTACCCACGTCGATTCGGTGAAACAGGTCGTAACGTGGGCGCGCGAAAATATGGAGGCGAGCGGAACGGACGGCATACGGTGGATAGTCGAGGATGCGTTGAAATTCGTCAATCGCGAAGTCCGCCGCGGAAATCGCTACAACGGCATAATACTTGACCCTCCCGCATACGGCCGCGGTGCCGACGGCGAGAAGTGGGTGCTCGGGGAGAACATCGGCGAGATGCTCGACCGCTGTGCCGCCTTGCTCCAGCCGCACGATGCGTTTCTGGTGCTGAACCTTTACTCTATGGGTCTGTCGTCGATGATAGCGCGCACGGCTGTGCATCAGGCATTCGGAGTGCCTGCCGACGAGGGTCTCGGAGAGCTCTATTTCGAAGACGGATTCGCGAAGCGGCTGCCGTTGGGAACTTATTACAGATTTACAAGATAAACACTTACTAATATGGTTTTGCTTACCGTAATTTTCGGAATATTGAGCGGTTGCTTCCTGTCGGTGCTCGTCGGCATTCTCGGCAGCGGCCGCAAATTGGGTTTCGGCTGGTCGTTCCTGCTGAGCCTGCTGTTTACCCCCGTGGTCGGCCTGATATGCGTGATTATCTCCGATCCTCTGCCCGGCGGCGAACAGCGGTGGGGGTGTCTGGGCGCATTCGTCGCGGTGCTGGGCTTTCTGTTCCTTGCGGCTTTCCTGTCCCTGCTTATAACGGGCGGGTTGGCTTTGGCGATTTAGAAGAGGTAATATTTGACGATGCCCGCTGCCGCCGACATAACGATCAGCAGTATCGGGTTTACCTTGAAATAGGATCCGATCAGGCAGCCGCCGAAGAATATCCAGCTCCACGCGTCGATGAAGTTGGCTTCGTCGTCGCTCTTGGGGAACATCAGCAGCAGCGCCGCCGAGAGTATCATACCTATGACTACGGGCTTCATCCCCGTGATAACGCCCGTCAGGTACTTGTTGTCGTGCAGTTTCAGGAAGAAGCGGGTGATAAGTATCATCAGCGTCATCGCGGGCAGGCAGACGGCGAATGTCGCTACGACGGACCCCCATATGCCCGCGACGGCATAGCCTATGTAGGTCGCCGAATTTATGGCTATAGGGCCGGGCGTTATCTGCGATACGGCCACTATGTCGGCGAATTCGGCACCCGTCAGCCAGCCGTTCCGCACGACCACCTCGTTTTGTATCAGCGACAGCATCGCATATCCGCCGCCGAAGCCGAAAAAGCCTATCTTCAGATAGCTGAAAAAGAGTTGCAGCAGTATCATCCCTTGGATATTTTACGTGTGGAGCAAATAGTGTAGAGAAGACCCGCTGCGGCTCCCGCGATAAGCAGGGGTACTGGCGGGATGCCGAAATACCATATGGCGCCTGCGACGGCGGCCGCGATGAGTATCATCGGTGGCTTCATTCCGCGCGTAAGTCCGATTACGGGCGCTATTATCAACGCCACGACGGCAGGGCGCATACCTTTGAATGCGGCGTCTACCACGGGGTTGTTCCTTATGTCGGCGAAGAACATCGCTATGACGAGAATTATCGCGAACGAGGGCAATATGACGCCTGCGATCGCCGCCGTCGCACCCGCATATCCGCGCATCTTGTACCCTACGAATACCGACGTGTTGAGCGATATGGGACCCGGGGCGGATTGCGCCACCGTCAGCAGGTCGAGAAAGTCCTTGCGCTCGATCCAGCGGCGTTTGTCTATGACTTCGCGCTCGATAAGCGGTATCATCGCATAGCCGCCGCCGAAGGTGAACAGTCCGATCTTGAAAAAGGACCAAAACAGAGATGAAAGTTGTCGCATTCCGAACAGGTTTTATTTTTGCTCCGAGCCGATTTCCGTCCCGCCGCCGTTTTCCGTCCCGTTGCCGATTTTCCGATTGCTGACGTTTCCCCTTCCGCATCCGCTGTCTTCCGATATGCCGCCGTTTCGAGTTCCGCACTCTCCGTTTGCGACGGCGACCATAACCGCCGCGACGACGCCCGCGGTTTCGGTGCGCAGCCGTTGGTTCCCGAGTGTTATCGGCTCGATGCCGTGTCCGACGGCGAATGCTATCTCTTCGGGCGAGAAGTCGCCCTCGGGGCCTATGAATACCATTATGTTTTCTCCCGCCGCGAGCTGCGAGGGCAGATATGCGCGCGCGCCTGCCGATGCGTCGCAGTGGGCTATGAAACGGCGCCCGTCGAAGGGCATCTCCACAGCCTTGCGGAACGGCGTCATCTCGTGCAGCAGCGGGTGATATGCCTTCAGCGACTGCTTTACGGCGGCCGTTATCACCTTCTCCTCGCGGTCGTGCTTTATCGTGCGGCGTTCGCTGCGGGCGCATTCCAGCGGAATGACCTCGCCGACACCCACTTCGGTGGCCTTTTCGAGAAACCACTCGAAGCGTTCGATGTTTTTGGTCGGCGCTACGGCCATCACGAGCTTGTATGGCATACGCTCGAACTCGTGCTGCGTCTCTATTATGCGCACACGGCAGCGTTTGGGCGATGCGTCGATTATCTCGCAGAGGTGCATATTCCCGCGGCCGTCGGTGATGTGCAGCCGTTCGCCGTTCGCAAGCCGCAGTACGCGAATGCAGTGCTTCGACTCCTCCTCGTTCAGCGTATATTCGGGCGCCGTGATGTCGGGCGCGTAAAAAAGTTGCATATCGATTCCGTTTCTTTTGCCGCAAAGGTAATAATTGTATGTAAAATGTGTGCCGTTTATACAATTTATCGTACCTTTGACGTTGTTTTATACCTATTAAAAAGAACGAATGAGACGAATTATTCTATTTTCATTGTGTATTATGACACTTGCATCCTGCAATAAGCGCGGTGCCCGTCCCGAGGACAATCCGCTCGTCGAGGAGTGGAACACGCCGTTCGGGGTGCCTCCTTTCGACCTGATAGAGAGCCGCCATTACGAACCTGCCGTCGAGTATGCGATGTCGCAGCATTTGGCCGAGATAGATGCCATAGCCGACAATGCCGACGAGCCGACGTTCGAGAACGTGATTCTGGCTTACGACAATTCGGGCGAACTGTTGTCCGATGTCGCGCTGACATTCGAGATGGTCTGCTCGGCGGACAAGGACGACGTCTTGCAGGCTGCCGAAGAACGGCTTATGCCGCGTCTGGCCGCCCATTACGACGAAATCCTGCTTAACGAAAAGCTGTTCGACAGGATAAGGGCACTTTACGACAAGCGCGATGCGCTCGGGCTCGATGATAGGCAGATGCGCCTGCTGACGAAGACTTACGACGCTTTCGTCCGTGCGGGGGCTTTGCTCGATGCCGACAGCAAGAAGCGCCTCAAGGAGATAAATGCCGAGTTGTCGCAGGCATCGGTCAAGTTCGGTAGCAACCTGCTTGCCGAGAACAATAATTTCGTGCTTGAGCTCACGGGCGACAAGCTCGACGGACTGCCGTCGGGCGTGCGCGATGCGGCTGCGGCGCAGGCCGAGAGCATAGGACGCAAAGGGAAATGGGTATTCACGCTCCACAAGCCGAGCCTTATCCCGTTTTTGACATACTCTACCGAACGCGACCTGCGCGAGCGGATGTATAAGGCTTATATAAACCGTTGCAGCAACGGCGACGGATACGACAACCGCGCGGTGGTGAACGACTTCATACGCCTGCGCACCGAAAAGGCCCATCTGTTGGGATATAAGTCCTATGCCGATTACGTCGTCTCCGACCAGATGGCGGGCGATAAAAAGAACGTCTACGCCCTGCTCGACCGGATATGGACGCCTGCGCTCGAACGCGCCGAAGGAGAACTTGCCGAAATGGAGGAGCTCTTCAAGCGCGATGTTCCCGACGGGACTTTCGAGTCGTGGGACTGGTGGTACTACGCCGAGAAGCTGCGCAAGAAGAACTACTCGCTCGACGAGGAGATGCTGAAGCCCTATTTCGCACTCGAAAACGTGCGGCACGGAATATTCTTCCTCGCGAACAGATTGTACGGGCTGACGTTCCGCCCCGTACAGCAGCCCGCCTACAACGACGAGTGCTCTGCATTCACGGTGTCGGATGCCGACGACACGCATCTCGGCGTGCTCTATTTCGACTTTTTCCCCCGCGAGGGCAAGGGCGGCGGCGCGTGGTGCGGGTATTTCCGCGAGCCGACCTATCCGAACGGCATCCGCAAGGCTCCCGTCGTTGGCATAGTCTGCAATTTTACCCGTCCGGTGGGCAGTGCGCCCGCCCTGCTGACCTCCGACGAGGTGAGTACGCTTTTCCACGAGTTCGGCCACGCCCTGCATTTCCTCTTCTCGGATACGACCTATCGCGGGCTGCTGAATGTGGAGGGCGATTTCGTCGAACTTCCGTCGCAGATTATGGAGAACTGGGCGTTCGAACCCGAGATGTTGAAAAATTATGCCACGCATTATCGTTCGGGCGAGGTGATACCCCGTTCGCTGGTGGACAAACTGCGCCGTACGTCGCTCTTCAATCAGGGTTTTGCAACCACGGAGCTTGTGGCTGCCGCTTTGTCGGATATGGATATTCATTCGCTTGAGAAATACGACGGCGCGATAGATGTCGATGCGTTCGAATATACGGCACTGAACGAGAAGCGCGGGCTTATCCCGCAGATCGAGCCGCGCTACCGTTATCCCTATTTCAGCCATATATTCGACGGCGGCTATTCGGCGGGATACTATTTCTATATATGGGCCGAGGTGCTCGACAAGGATGCTTTCGAGGCGTTCCGCGAGAGCGGCGATCTGTTCGACCGACGTACGGCCGACCGTTTCCGCCGCGAGGTGCTCGAACGCGGCGGCTCGGACGACGGAATGAACCTCTACCGTGCGTTCAGAGGTGCCGAACCCGATAAGACGCCGCTGCTTAAGGCACGCGGATTGTGGACGGAACCCGCAGAGACGGAGGAGACGGATGCCGACGGATTGCAACTCTCCGTTCCGAATGATAATGCCCGAATAATCGAATGAACAGAAACCGAAATATTATGAAAAAGAGTGTAAAATTTTTGATGCTTATGTCAGTATCCGCTTTTGCCTGCGGTTGTGCGGACAATTCGATGCCCGTCGCGCAGCTGCCCGAAATAGACAAGACCAACCCGCTGCTCGCGGATTGGGACACGCCGTTCGCGACGCCGCCGTTCGACCGGATCGAGCTTGCGCATTACAAGCCCGCTTTCGAGACGGCCATCGCCGTGTCGCGTGCCGAAATCGACGCCATCGTGAACAACCCCGCGAAGCCTACCTTCGCCAATACTATTCTCGCCCTCGAACATCAGGGCGAGCTGCTCGGCCGTATCGAGGGCATATTCTTCAATCTGCTCGAAGCCGATGCTTCGGACGAGATGCAGCAGATTGCGCTCGAAGTGCAGCCCGCATTGACTGAGTTGTCCAACGACGTATCGTTGAACCCTGAGCTCTTCGCGCGCGTCAAAGCCGTTTACGAGGGTTCGAAGTTCGGACTTTCAAAAGAGGATAAAAAACTGCTCGAAGATACCTACAAGGGTTTCGCCCGCAGCGGTGCCGACCTGTCCGACGACAAGAAGGAACTTTATCGTCAGTATACGAGCGAACTGTCCGAACTGACGCTCAAATTCGGCCAGAACTCGCTGGCTGCGACCAATGCCTTTTCTATCAATATCACCGACCCCGCCAAGGTGGCCGAGCTGCCCGATTTCGTGAAAGAGGGTATGGCTATGGAGGCCAAGTCCCGCGGACAGAAGGGCTGGACGGTTACGCTCCACGCTCCGAGCTATGTGCCGTTCCTTACCTATTCGTCGCAGCGCGATCTGAAAGAGCAGCTGTGGAAAGCCTACAATTCGCGTGCTTTGGGCGGCGAGTTCGACAACACGGGCAACGTAAAGCGTATCGCCGAGCTGCGTCTCAAGGTCGCCAATCTGTTGGGTTACGAATGCTACGCCGATTATGTGCTCGAAAACCGTATGGCCGAAAATACCGCGACCGTCAATTCGTTCCTGCGCGAGCTGCTCGACGAGACGAAGGAGTATGCCGACGCGGATTATGCACGCCTGAACGATTACGCTCATTCGCTTGGCTTCGAGGGCGATATTATGCCTTGGGACTGGGGATATTACAGCAATAAGTACAAACAGGAGAAATACGCCCTGAACGACGAATTGATAAAGCCCTATTTCAAACTCGAAAATGTCAAGGCGGGTGTATTTATGTTGGCCGAGAAGCTCTACGGTCTGAAATTCGCTCCGCGCGAGGATATTCAGGTATATCATCCCGATGTCACGGCATACGAGGTGACGGACGACAAGGGCAAGTTTATGGCCGTGCTCTATCTCGATTTCTTCCCGCGTGCATCGAAGCGTTCGGGTGCGTGGATGACCGAGTTCCGGGGGGCGAAGGTCGTAGACGGCAAGGAGACACGCCCGTTGGTGTCGCTGGTTATGAACTTCACCAAACCGACCGAGACCAAACCGTCGCTGCTGACGTTCGACGAGTTGGAGACGTTCCTCCACGAGTTCGGCCACGCGCTGCACGGTATGTTGGCCGAAGGCAAGTACGAGTCGCTCAACGGCACCAATGTCTACCGCGATTTCGTGGAGCTTCCGTCGCAGATTATGGAGAACTGGGCTACCGAGAAGGAGTTCCTCGACCTGTGGGCGAAGCATTACGAGACGGGCGAACCCATTCCCGCCGAATTAGTCGAAAAAATAGTCGCCGCGCAGAACTATCTTGCGGCCTATGCCAACGTGCGCCAGTTGTCGTTCGGTATGACCGATATGGCCTGGCATACGCTGACGGAGCCTTATACGGGCGATGTCGAGGCGTTCGAGAAACAGTCTATGGCTCCGACCGAGATTTTGCCTGCTGTCGATGGGACGGCTATGGCTACGGCGTTCACCCATATTTTCGCGGGCGGATATGCTGCGGGATACTACGGCTACAAGTGGGCCGAAGTGCTCGAAGCCGACGCTTTCTCTCTCTTCAAGGAGAAGGGTATCTTCAATCGCGAGGTTTCGAATTCGTTCCGCCGAGACCTGCTTGCGAAGGGCGGTCAGGAGCACCCGATGAAACTCTATGTCAAGTTCCGCGGCCACAAGCCCCAGACCAAGGCGCTTATCGACAAGATGCAGCTCGGCAAGGAGGAGTAAGCATCGCCCGACAATACGACTGCACCCCCGCTCTTTTACGGAGCGGGGGTGTTCTTGTTTCGGCCCGTATTTGCGGCATCGGATCAGGAAAATATACGTCAGTCTGTATTGTGCGGCCGATATGCCGTTATGCCGAGGTGGTGTTTGTGCTGCGGAGGCGGATTTTGCCGTCGTTATCGGTCGCGACCGCATTTTCGCCGAGAAGCGATTTGACGGCCCCGATAACGTGTCGGGGATCGGTGCGGAACGCTGCCGCCAGTTCTCGGACGGTCTGCGGCCGCAGCGATAGTTCGCCGAGTATTCGTCTGCGCAGCTCCTCCGAACCCGATGTTTGCCGTACGGAAGCTGCGGAATCGTCATAGCGGTGCGTTGTGCCGTTGCCCGCGCAGACTTCGGCATTGCTATCGGCTTTGCAGCACGCATTATTGCCGACGGCATCGTCGCTGCCCGTGTTGTCGCCCGTGTCGCCGCCCGTGACGTTGTCGCCGCCCGTGACGCCGCCGCCCGTGACGTTGCTGCCTGTGTCGTTGCCGCCCGCCTTTCTGCGACGGCGGCGCGCTAAACATACGTCGCATATCCCGCAATCTTCCGCTTCGGTGTCGCCGAAATACTCGGACAGTACGCGGCTGCGGCAACGCTCCTCGTTTGTCGCGTATGCAAGCATCCGCCCGAACCTTTCGTGCATCATCTCCTTGCGTTTCCCGTAGGTCTCGGGGGCTATGTACAGATCATCGGTCGGCAGCCGTTCTTCGTCGAAAAAGATCATCGGCGAGCGGTTCGAGGGTATGTAGCGTATTATGCGCATCTGCCACAGCCGTTTCAGCAGCTCCTTGACTTTTTCGACCTTGTATCCGCTTACGGTCGCTATCTCGAATTCGTCTATCGCGCGGAACTCGGTGAATACGCCGTTGTACATACGCAGCACGGTACGCAGGAAATGGTCGAGATCCTCTCGCTCGACGCGAATGCGGTAGAGATCGTCGCGGCTTACGCAGAACATCAGTCGCGCAGGGTTCTCCATTTCGTCCGTGAGCGTCAGATAGCCGTTCTGCCTCAATATCTTCAGCGCGCTCTGCACCTTGCCGACGTAGATGTGCTCGCGGGCGCAAAAGTCGTGTATGTTGAATACGAACGATGCCTGCAATCCGTCGCCTATGGCGACCTGAAGATAGGAGCAGACCTTCTCGTATATCGTTTTTATCTCGTCTATGGGCGGAAATTCGCTTTCGAAACGCTTCAGCACCCGCTGTCCGTCATCGGGCGACACGAGCAGCAGGGCATAACTCCGCCTGCCGTCGCGGCCTGCGCGTCCCGCCTCCTGATAATAGCTTTCGAGCGAGTCGCACATCGTGTAATGCACCACGAAACGCACGTCCGACTTGTCGATGCCCATACCGAAGGCGTTCGTCGCCACCATTACGCGCGTACGCCCCTGCGTCCAGTTCTCCTGACGTATCGTCCGCTCGGCATTCGGCAGTCCGCCGTGATAATACTCCGCACTTATTCCCTGTTCGCGCAGAAAGGCAGCTAACTTTTCGGCACCTTCGCGCAAGCGTACGTATACTATTCCCGCTCCTTCCACGTTGTTTATCAGACGCAGCAGCTGCTCGTTCTTGTCCTCGACGCTGCGGACGGCATAGGCGAGGTTCGGGCGTGCGAAGCTGCTGCGCAGGATGTTCGGCTCGGCGAACAGCAGATGTTTCATTATGTCTTCCGCCACGAACTGCGTGGCCGAAGCCGTCAGCGCCAGCACGGGAACGTCGGGAATCAGTTTGCGCAGCTCGGCGATGCGCAGATACGACGGACGGAAGTCGTAGCCCCATTGCGAGATGCAGTGCGCCTCATCGACCGCCAACAGCGAGACGTTCATACGTTGTACGCGCAGGCGGAATACTTCGGTAGCAAGGCGTTCGGGCGCCACATAGAGGAATTTTACGTCGCCGTAGACGCAGTTGTCGAGCAGGATGTCTATCTGCCGCAGCGATACTCCCGAGTGGACGGCTACGGCCGGAATGCCTTTCGCGCGCAGGCGGTCTACCTGGTCTTTCATCAGCGCGATGAGTGGCGTAACGACTATGCAAAGGCCGTCGCGTGCCATCGTCGGCACTTGGTATGTAAGCGATTTACCGCCGCCGGTCGGCATCAGCGCGAGCGTGTCGCGGCCGTCGAGCACCGAGCGTATTATCCGCTCCTGCATCGGTCTGAACGAGTCGAAACCCCAGTAGCGTTCGAGTATCCCGTGTATGTCGGCGACGGTTTTCATACCGCGAAGATAAGAAAAAACGGTGCTTCGGTAGGACGATGTAAAATATTTTTTGTAATTTTACACGCAAAATTGTCGCTTATGAAGTTCAAAAAGGAGTATAAGGTCCGCGACATAGCCGGAGAGCACGTCGTGATTATGCAGGGAAAACTCGGCAGCGACGTCACTCGCGTGGTGGCTCTCAATGAGACCTCGCTGTTCCTTTGGGGCAAACTTCAGGGCGAGGAGTTCGATGTCGCGACGGTGAAGAACCTGCTGCTGGAGAATTACGAGGTCGCCGAGGAGATAGCCGCCGCCGATGCGGAGAATTGGGTGCGTAAACTCGACGAGTGCGGATTATTGACCGAATGAAAGAGAGAAGGGTAATATCGTTTGTCCTGCTGGCCGCCTATATGCTTGCAATGGCGGTCAATGCGTGCGTCGTCCTGACGTGCGACTGTGCGTCGCGCCATCATCGGATGCACGCCTGTTGTGCCGAGATGTGCGAGGCAACTGCGGGAACGATGAGCCTTACTCAACATTGCGCCTGCACGCACAGCCACGAGAACAGGGCTGCCGATGCCGTCGTTTCGGATACGGACAGGACTTTCAAGTCGTTGCGCGCCGTCGTGGCGGAGTTGCCGCGAATGTTCGTCTGGAGTGCGGAACCCGACGATGCGGGCTCTGTCGAAACGGTATTTTACGAACGTCATATCATTTTCATAGAAGCCTGCGATCTTTCCGTGATCGCTCCGCGGGCACCTTCCGTAATGGCATAATTTATTATTCGATGTCGGGATTTAAGGCTCGGCACGTGTGTGATTATGCTTAATACGGAATACTATGAAAAAATCTGTTATATCGATCATATTATCTATATTCGCCGTCGTAACCGTTGCGGCACAAGACCTTACGGGCGTCGTTCGCGATGCTGCGGGCAATCCGATGACGGGCGCTGCGGTATATTGGGCCGATACGAACGTCGGTGCGAGTACGAACCTCGAAGGGGCGTTCCGTCTTCATCGCGTCAAGGGATACGATAAGCTCGTGGCCACGTTTCTCGGCTATCAGAACGATACCCTGACGGTCGCATCGTCGGCGCAGCGCGTGGAATTTACCCTGCGCGAGGGCGTCGAGCTCGAAAGTGTGGTAGTCGAGGGCTCGCTCGGCGGCAACTATGTCAAGCAGGACGGACTGCTCAAGAGCGAGATGATTTCGTTCGCGGGCCTCTGTAAAATGGCCTGCTGCAATCTTGCCGAGAGTTTCGAAAACTCGGCTTCTGTAACCGTCGGTTACAGCGATGCCATTTCGGGTGCACGGCAGATAAAGATGCTCGGTCTGGCGGGCACCTATACTCAAATTCTCGATGAAAACAGGCCTGTTATGCGCGGTCTGAGCTCGCCTTACGGCTTGAGCTATACCCCCGGGATGTGGCTCAACTCGATACAGGTGTCTAAGGGCATATCGTCCGTCACGGCGGGGCACGAGGCGCTTACGGGGCAGATAAACCTCGAACACCGCAAGCCTACGGACGACGAGCGGCTCTTTCTCAACCTCTATTTCGACAGCGAGCTGCGACCCGAAATCAACCTCTCGACGGCGCTGCCAGTTACGAAAGACAAACGACTCTCTACCGTTATCCTCGCGCACGGTTCGATGGACACCAAAAGCCACGATATGAACAAGGACGGTTTTCGCGATACGCCTCTGTCGAACCAGATAAATGTCGCCAATCGCTGGCTGTGGCAGGCCGAGAACGGGATGCAGGTGCGATGGGGTGCCAAGTATACTCGCGACGGCCGTCTCGGCGGTATGATGGGCTACAAACGCTCGATGCACGACGATATGGTGAAATCGGTCGCGGAGACGGGGACGTTCAGGTATTACGGGTCGTCCATTCTCAACCAGAATGCCAATGCCTATTTCAAGCTCGGCACGCCCGTCGGCCCCGCAGTGTTCGATACCGAGAAGAACGACGAACTGCGTTCGAACATAGCGTTCGTCGCCGACTACAACTACTATGACGAGGATGCCTATTTCGGTCTTAACGATTACAGGGCGCGCGAGCACTCGGTGTTGGCCAATCTGATGTACAACCATTACTTCACGCCGCGCCATACGCTTATCGTCGGACTTGCGGGAACTGTCGATATTTACGATGAAGATCTGTCGAACGGCGTCTCGAAAAACACCTATCTGTTCGACCGCACGGAGGCCGAGATAGGCGCTTATGCCGAATATACCTACGCTCTCAAGGACAAGTTCTCGGCGGTAGTGGGCATCCGCGGCGATTACAATACCTTTTTCCGCAAGGGTTATTTCACCCCGCGCGGACATATCAAGTGGAACATCACGCCGATTACCATTTTGCGCCTTTCGGCGGGTATGGGCTATCGTTCGACGAACGTCATCGCGGACAATATAGGTATTCTCGCTACGGGGCGTACGATTGTTTTCGATGGGCAGACCGATATTCCGAAGTACGATTTGTCGCGCAAGTTCGACCGTATGGAGGCTGCGGCGACATTCGGCGGCAGCCTGTCGCAGACGTTCACGTTAGTGAAGCGTCAGGATGCCACGCTCTCGTTCGACTATTTCCGCACGCAGTTCCTTAATCGCGTGATAGCCGATCAGGAGTGGAACCCCGCCTTCGTCAATATCTATGCGACGGACGGACGGTCGTTTACGGACAATTACCAAGTGGATTTCACGTGGACGCCGATCGAGCGGTTCGACATCTTCGCGACGTTCCGCTATACCAATGCGAAACAGACCGTCGATCGACCCGACGGATCGCGTGCGCTCGTCGAGTCGCCTTTGGTGAGCCGCTATAAAACGCTGCTCAACCTGCAATACGCCACCAAGTTCCGCCGCTGGGTCTTCGACGTTACGGCGCAGTACAACGGCAAGAGCCGCCTGCCGTCGCTCGACGGGAATATCGACGACAAGCGTTTCTCGCCCGCATATCCTATGCTCTTCGCGCAGGTAAGCTTCAAGATAAAGCATTGGGACATCTATGTCGGCTGCGAGAATATCCTCGATTACCGCCAGAAAAATCCCATACTGGCGGGAGACGACTATACGAAGTTCGTAAACGGCGTATCCGACCCGTTCGCTGCGGGTTTCAACTCGTCGGTGGTATGGGGACCTCTTATGGGGCGTAAATTCTATATAGGTTTGAGATTCAACTTGTACTAAATATTATATTAAAATCCGATAATTATGAAAAAGTTCGTTATCGTTTGCCTTACGGCAATCATCTGCGTCGGCGTATGCTCGGCTCAGAACAAGGCCAAAGCCGAGAAAAAGGTCGTTACTACGGTATTCTGCACCGACATCGACTGCGAGCATTGCGCCAAGAAGATTATGAATACCATTCCTTTCGAGAAGGGTATCAAGGATGTGAAGGTCGATGTCCCGACGAAGAAAGTGACGGTCGTTTACGACGCGTCGAAGAACTCGGACGAGGCTCTTGTCGAGGCCTTCTCGAAAATCAAGGTTAAGGCCGAAAAGGAGAAGAAATAGTTATCCTGCTATATGATACATAGGCCGACCATCGAAATGGTCGGCCTATGTGTTTATAATCGGAGACGCTATTTTACCTCTATTTGCAACGTACAGGGTTTCACCCCTTTGGCCGTTGCCGTTACCGTCATAGTGCCGCGGTGTCCGTCGCTTTCGACAATGGCCGTCAGCAGCCCGCCGAACAGATGCATATGCGGTTCGTGGAAAAGTTCGAGCGATGTCGGATCGCCGTTGGCCATAGCGCGGAAGCGTCCTGCGCCCGTAACCGTTATGTTCACCGAACGTGTGTCGGTCGGCACCGGATTTCCGTCCTTGTCCACGACACTTACCGTTATGTATGCCAGATCTTTGCCGTCGGCATTTATCACTTTGCGGTCGGCCGACAGTCTCAACGAATGCGCCTTGCCTGCCGTGCGGACAGTGCGTTCCGCCGCCTGCCGCCCGTCGGCATCGTATGCTACGACACGCAGTTCGCCCGCTTCATAGCGCACGTCGTTCCACATCAGGCGATAGCGGTGCATCGTCGTCGAGTCGCACTTCTCGCGGCGTCCGAGACTGCGGCCGTTGAGGAAAAGCTCGGCCGACGGGTACGACGTGTAGACATATACGGGCGTTATTTCGCCCTCGCGGCCGTGCCAGTTCCAGTGGGGAAGTATGTGCAGTGTCGGCGAGGAGGTGTTCCAGACGCTGCGATAGAGCCAGTAGCGGTCTTTGGGCAGCGACGCCAAGTCTATTATGCCGAACATCGAACTGTGGTTGGGCCACGCATCGGTATGATAGGGCGTCGGTTCGCCCAAATAGTCGAAGCCCGTCCAGACGAACTGCCCGAGTACGTACGGCAGGTCTTCGCAGGCTGCGAAATCGTCGTCGGGCAGGTTCGACCACGAGCAGCACTCCGTGTCGTATCCCGACGACTGGTGATCGTCGTGCAACTTGTTGGCGGCGCGTTCTACGGGAAAATGATACACTCCGCGCGAACTGACCGTCGAGGCTGTCTCCGAGCCGAGAATTACGTTCTGCGGCAGACGGTCGTACGCTTCGCCGTAGCGGTGCACTCGGTAGTTCAGCCCCGGAATGTCGAACGTCGCGGCGAAGCCGTTCGCAAGCACGTCGTCCACCTGATCCATCCCGCACGTCACGGGACGCGTCGGGTCTTCGCGATGGCATATCGCCTGCATTCTCGCCGCCAATTTATAACCTTCGGCATCGCACTGCGTCGGCACCTCGTTTCCTACCGACCACATCACTACCGAGGGGTTGTTGCGGTAGTGATGCACCATATTTACCATATCGCGCTCCGCCCACTCGCCGAAATAGCGGTGGTAGCCGTTCTTGCACTTGGCTATGTCCCACTCGTCGAACGGCTCTATCATCATCATAAATCCCTGCTCGTCGCACAACTCCACCAACTCTTCGGCGGGCATATTGTGCGAGGTGCGTATGGCGTTGCAGCCCATATCCCTGAGCAGCGTCAGCTGACGGCGCAGCGCCGCCTCGTTCACCGCCGCACCCAACGGTCCCGAATCGTGGTGCAGACAGACGCCCTTGAACTGTATGCGCTCGCCGTTGAGGAAGAATCCCTTGTCGGCACGTACCTCTATCGAACGGATGCCGAAGCGTGTCGAGTGTCTGTCTACCTCGACGCCTGCCGCGCGCACCGTCGATTCCGCCGTGTAGAGCGCGGGTGTCTCGGGCGACCACAGCTCGGGCTTATCGACCGTAATATGCTGTTCGAACGGACGTCCCTGCATCGATCGCCGCCTGTCCGTCTTCGCCGCTACGGTTTCGCCCGCCGCATTGCGTATCTTAGTCTCTATCTCCAACTCGCTGCCGTGCGCGGCGCCGTCTATGGTCGTGCGTATCGTTACCGACGCATAGTCGCGGCCGACGTACGGCGTGGTTATCTGCACGCCCCATATGGGTACGTGTATGGGCGCGAGGGTCAGCAGCCGCACCTTGCGGTACAGCCCCGCTCCGGGGTACCAGCGCGACGATTGCGGCAGGTTCTCCAACAGTACGACCAGCTCGTTGTCGCCTTTGTGCAGCGCATCCGTTATTTCGCAGCTGAAGGAGTTGTACCCGTAGGGCCAAAAGCATACCTCACGGCCATTGACGCATATTCGGGCTTCGCTCATAGCCCCGTCGAACAGCAGTATGAAACGGCGGTTGTCGGTCGTATCTACGGCGAGCGTTCTGCGGTAAGCACCTTTCCCGACGTAGGGCAGTCCGCCCGTGCGTCCCGTTTTGACCGACGTGGCCGTTTCGCCGTTCTGTACGACCGCAACGTTTTGCAGGTCGTGGTCGCGCGAAAAGGGACCCGTAATCGCCCAGTCGTGGGGTATCTCCACCCGCTGCCAGCCGTCGCTGCGCTCCGTATCGTGGTCTTTGCGGAATTCCCACTCGGTCAGCACCTTTTCGCTGCGCATATTCTGTGCTGCGAGCGCAAAAGCGGTGCTTACGGCCAATACCGTGATTATAAGTCGTTTCATACGTGTTTATCAGATAACTTCCACATCGCAGAGCTCCACCCAGCCGTCAGCCGTAACGTTGTTTTTGGCTGCGATGCGTATCCCTATGGCATTCTCTTTCTCGGTGTCCACTATTCCGACCGCCCATTTGTAGTTGCCCGCAGCCGCCGTGCCCACGTTGAAGTCGAACACATAGCGTACGGGGGCGCCTTTATGCCAGTCGCAGGGACGCGCCTGCTCGTCGAACCATAGCTTTACGGGCTCTTTGGTCTCGGGGTCGAGCAGGGCGAACGCGACCTTGTATTTGCCGTGATACTGCGGAATGTTGGTCGGACAGTACGAGTATCCGAGATTTATCCAGCGGTGGGCTATTTCGGCCTGCTTGCCCGCATATATCTTATCGGGCAGGGTGAGACGGTCGGGATAGAGACGGTAGCAACCCTCGCGTATGAATTTCAGGACATACGGATATGCTTCGTTGAACCACGACCACGTTTCGCCTACGGTTACGTTGCTGTTGTAGCGGAAATCCATAGTATTGACGCACGAACCTACGGCATCCTCGTATTCTCCTCTGCGCACGTCGGCCCAATCCGAGTACCCGTCGCCCTGTATCGCCGACAGACTGTGCGAGGCTCTCACCCAGCCGCCTTCCGATGCTATGGGGCACACATATCGGTCCCTGAGCAGCAGGCTCTTCTCCCACGTCGAGAAGTAGGTGCGCATACCGAATGCCGCGCTTTGGAGCGAGAACCCTTTATCTACGGCTTTCTGAATGAGACGCTCCGAGTCGGGGTCGTATTTGCTGCCGTCCCATTGCGTCACGGCGCCTATCCAGCGGTGAACCTGACAGGCTATAGGCACGTTCTTGAACTTCTCTGCCCACAGCGACGTTATCCAGTCGAATACCGCCTCGCGCGGCGAGGCATCGCCCGTCGAGTATATGCAGCTGTGGTATTCGCCCCATTTGCCTATGCCGAAACCGCCGATGAAAGCCGTGATGTCCGAATTGTCGAACTTGCGGGCGAAGGCGTCTATGAACTCGGCGTAGCAGCTCTGGAATGCGGGGTCGTCGGGGTAGGGCGTCCATACCTGCGTAGAAGCTCCCGTCGTCGAGTGGTATACCGAGCGACCCTCGGCCTCGATCTGCTCGCGGACGTATTCGGGGACTATGTTGTAGTGGAAATCGCGGCTGTCGGCCGTGAAGTTGAACACGAGCTTCAGGTTGCGCTCACGCGCGCCGTCCATAAGCATTTTCAGGCGCCGTGCCTGCTTCGTATCGACCCCTTCGTCCCAAATATAGACTCCGCGCTCGGGGTTGGCGTCCGACCAGCGTATGCGTATCAGCAGCATAGACGCATAGTCCGATACGTTCACATACCCTTCGGGCACTGCCGAGCAGGGCAGACGGTCGTACTGCTCCCAATAATCGTCGGCAAGTCCGTCTCCCAGACCCGCGTAGAGCACCCAGCCCGAGAACGGGTTGCGGTACATCGTTTCGCGGTCGGGAATTACCGTAACCTCGACCCCATTGACCGTTTCGTTTTTCTTCTCCGTATTCTCTTCTTTGCCGCAGCCCGCGAACCCGCCTGCCGCGATGATTGCGGCAATGCCTGCCGCGAAAAATATTCTTCCGTTCATAATTATTCGAGTATGAAATCAGTTTTATGTTCTCCTACGCCGAGCGTGAATTTCCCGCCCTCGATGAAATGCCGTCCCGTGCCGTCTACGAAACCCAAATCCTCCATAGGATCTATGTCGAACGTGAAAGTCTGCACTTCGCCTGCCTTTATCATCCGCTTTTCGAAATGCTTCAACTCCCTGACGGGGCGCGTTATCGAGCAGTAGGGGTCCGTTATGTACCATTGCACAACCTCGTGACTGTCGGCCGAGCCCGTATTGCGCACCTCGACGCTCGCCGTTATGCGTGCAACGTCCGCGAGTTTCAGTGGCTGCGTCCCTATTTCCGTCTCTTTGCCGTTCTTGAGCAGCGCCTTGAGGGTCGGTTTTCCGTATTCGAATGTCGTGTAGCTCAGTCCGTAGCCGAAATCGTAGAAAGGCGTGCTCGGAATATCCTGATAGAGCCCTTGCGTTCCGCGCCGCCCGCTGTTGCGGTGATTGTAATATATCGGTATCTGGCCTACGCTGCGGGGGAATGTCAGCGTCAGACGTCCCGACGGGCTCTCCTCGCCGCACAGCAGTTTCGCCACCGCATCGCCGCCCGTAATACCGGGTTGCCACGCTTCGAGCATCGCATCGGCATAAGGCTCTATCTCCGTTACGTCCAATGCACGGCCGTTGAAAAGTACGACGATTACGGGCTTGTGCATACGGCGCGCGGCGGCCGATACCTCTTTCAGAAGCTCCATTTGCGCTGCGGGAACGGTTATCTCCGAGCGCGAGGCGTTCTCGCCGCTCCATTTGCGCCGTTCGCCTAAACAGAGGACGACGGCATCGGCTTTTCCGACGAGTGCCCGTGCGGCCTTGAGCTCTTTCGCTGACGGTGCCGTCTCGAAATCCGCACCTTCGCGATACAGTATATTCTCCTTGCCGTATACCTTTTCGAGACCCTGCCTTACGGTCGTTACATCCGCCGCGCGTCCTCGTCCGTACCACGAACCTAAAAGGTCTTCGCCGTTGTCGGCCAGAGGACCCGTAAGCGCTATTTTCGACGGGGCGGCAAGCGGCAGCGCCGCGTTGTCGTTTTTGAGCAGCACCATCGACTCTACGGCCATTTGCAGGGCCGTCTGCCGCGCTTCGGGCAGCAGAAGACGCTGCTCTTCGGGCAACTCTTCCACGTACGGTCTGTCGAACAGTCCGAGACGGAATTTTATGCGCAGTATGCGCCTTACGGCATCGTCTATGCGCTCCGCAGATATGCGCCCTTCGTTCAGCAGGGCGGCGAAATGACGGCAATAGATGTTATCGACCATATCCATATCCAACCCCGCATTGAACGCTGCGGCTCCCGCCGCCTTGTCGTTCTCGGCATATCCCTGATTTACGAGCTGACGCACGGCATCCCAGTCCGAAACGACGAACCCGTCGTGCTCCCATCTCTTTTTCAGAACGTCGGTCATCGTATAGCGGTCGGCCGAAGCGGGTATGCCGCTCAGATTGTTGAACGAGCTCATCACCGTCGCCGCACCCGCCTTTATGCCCGCTTCGAAAGGCGGCAGATAGGTGTCCCAAAGCGTCTGGCGCGATATTTCGGTCGGCACGTAGTCGCGCCCCGCCTCCGAAGCGCCGTAGCCGACGAAGTGTTTCAGACAGGCGGCAATCGTCCCTTCGGCCGCGAGGTCATCGCCCTGATAGCCGCGCACCGAAGCCGCCGAGAACTGCGAGGTGAGGTACGGGTCTTCGCCGTAACCTTCGGCTACGCGTCCCCAGCGCGGGTCGCGCGCGACATCCACCATAGGCGAGAATGTCCAGTCTATACCAGTGTAATATGCCTCGCGCGCGGCGTCGGCACAGGCTTTCGACGCCAACTCCGTGTTCCACGAGGCACCTTGCGCCAGCGGAATAGGGTAGACCGTCCTGAAACCGTGTATCACGTCGAACCCGAAGAGAACGGGAATGCCGAGACGCGAATCTTCCATTGCGTGGCGCTGTATGGCATTGCGCACTTTCGGGTCTTCGCCGAAATATATCAGCGAGCCGATTTCGGCAGGAATTTTTCCGACCGTTTCGCCTAGGTTGTTGATGTTGTCGTTGCGCCCTGCGGTGTACTGGTTCAGTTGCATAATCTTCTCGTCGAGCGTCATTCGCGACAGCAGATTGTCCACCCTCTCCTCGATGAGCATATCCCCGTACGCCGTTATCGAGAACGGGCGCTGCACGGCGAAATGCGCCGACATCTGCGCCAGGCGCTTCTGTTCGGCCGTAATCGTCGCAGGGGCGTACGTATTGCCTACGACCGATTGCCCCGACAGAGCCTCGAACCATGTGCAGGCGGCCGTGTAGCGGCCGAAGGTCTTTTCGAGGTGGTATCCGTCGCGGTTGAAGGTGTCGCCGAGCGGGGTGGTGCGGCCGTTCTGTATCGCCGTACCCGACGGTATTACGCCGCAGATTTGCGGACAGTCGGCCATTGCACACTGTACGCTGCGCATAATGCTCCCGTACATCGTCTGCTGGTCGTTGCGGTAGAGCGGGAACTCCTTGTGCGCCGCATCCTGCGAGTATGCCCACGTCTGGTGGAAATATATCTCGGCATTCGGATTTTTGCAATGTTTCCGTACATATGATATCAACTCGCTCAGGTAGGGTTGATATGTTGTGTATCGTCCCGACTTGCCGCTCGCCTGTTGCAGTGTTACGACGTCCCAATCCTCTTCGGCAAGGGCGTCGGAGAGCTTCATCTCTTTGGTCTCGGTCTTCACGCCGCCGACGATTTTGCGGTATTTGTATGCCGCCGCGTCGTTCTGCGCATTGTTTCGGTGCCGTTCGAGCGTGCATCCGCCAATATACATATTGCCGATAACCGCGTCGATGCCCGCAGCATCGAACAACTCCCACAGATATTGCTCTGCGGCATCCTGCGAGAAGCTGTTGCCTATGGCCAACACTTTCAGCTGCCTGCCCTCGCCCGCTTCGGACGTCGGGGCGGCTGCGGAAGAGACGGTCGCTGCGAAAGAGGGAACGGCCGCTGTCAGAATTACTGCCGCGAAAATACGGCTTAAAAGGTGTCGTTTCATAATCTGTCGTTTCCGTTTATTTTGCGGGCGCTATGCGCAATGCCGAAATATTCCCTTGAACTACCGTCGAACCGACGTCCAGTCCCTTTACGCCAAGGCGCAGCGTACCGTCCTGCGCAGGAGACATTCCGTCGAACGTGAGCGTGTACTCTTCGAACGGAACTTCGCTCCACGACGGGTATTGTCCCGCACTCGTGCCGATACGTATGCCTTGCTTGATTTGTCCGCCGCGCTTTTCGGAGCCCGTGAGATCGAATTGTGTGGTGCGTGCCGTGCGCGTGCCGTTGTAGCGCGTCGCGAGCACCGTTACGTCGAGCTTCTGCGCGGCATCGAGTCCCGCAACGGTTATCGTCACCGTCTGACTGTCGCCCTCGCCGGCCGTGCCGCTGACGACGAACGAGTCCGCCCATACGGATTTTGGCCACGTGATACCGCCCGAAACTATTTCCGAGTCGGGTTCGCTGCCTGCACCCGCGAACAGATCGCTGAATGCGGGGGATATCGAGAGCGTTGCCGACGTATAGCGGCCTTCCGTATCTTTCAGCGTTATGTCCGTCGCATCCGTCGAGGTTATGTTGTTCCACGTCGCGTTTACGGTTCTGCTGCCGAAATCTATGCACAGCGGCGCCGCGAGCGGGCCTTCCGTTATCTGCGGCTTCTTGAAGTCTACCATATCCGTAACCGCATAGGGGTTTGCGACGGCCATATGCGCGGCGTTCTGCGCTATGGCTTTCGACTGCGCGTCTATAGTTGCGGGGGCGTACGTATTGCCTACGACCGATTTCCCCGACAGAGCCTCGAACCACGTGCAGGCTGCCGTGTAGCGGCCGTAGGTGGTCTCCAAATGGTAGCCGTCGCGGTTGAACGTGTCGCCGAGGAACGAGGTGCGGGCGTTCTGAACGGCCGTGCCCGACGGTATCACGCCCGCGAGGCTCGGGTTGTCTGCGAATGCCTGCCGTACAGCCGACATAATCGCGTTGTACATCGTCATCTGGTCCTTGTCGTATCTCGGGAACGCATCGTGGTTGGAATTTTGCGCGTATGCCCACGTCTGGTGGAACCATACAGGCCTTTCGACCTTGTCCGCCAAATATCCCAACAGGTTGCCCAGATAGGGGACGTATGTTTCGTATCTGCCCGAATTGCCGCTCGCCTGTTGCAGCGTTACGATATCCCAGTCTTCGTCGGCAAGGGCTGTAGGCAGCGCTACGTTAGCCCGCTCCGTCTTCGTACCGTCGATCACTTTGCGGTAGGCGTATGCCCCCGCGCCGCTTTGCGCGTGCGACCAGTGCGTTTCGAGCGTGCATCCGCCGATATACATATTGCCTATTACGGCTTTTATTCCCGCCGCATCGAACAGCTCCCACAGATATTGCTCGACGGCATCCTGCGAGAAACTGTTGCCTATGGCCAAAATGCACAGTTTCCCGTCCGCCATCGGGTCATGCGGTTTCGGATCGGGATCGGGCTCCGGTTCTGGCTCCGGTTCTGGCTCCGGATCGGGCTCCGGTTCTGGCTCCGGGTCGGGGTCGGGTTCAGGATCGGGGTCGGGTTTCGGGTCTTCGCCCGATCCGCCCTGTTCCGTGCGGTCGTTGTCGGCATCCGTTTCGGTGCAGGATACCGATGCGAGCGCCGTGAACAAAATTATGTAACATAGCAGTTTGATAACCTTTTTCATATTGCGTTATTTTTTCGATTGTTCGTTGCGTTTGGTGCGATAGAAATCGCGTATTATGTACCATGCCTTTTTCTTCTGTCCGCGATCGGATAGCAGCCCTTTGCGGTTCCAACCCTCTTGGTTAGTCGGGTGGAAGCGGTAGGGCGAGCGGAAATCGAAGAGTATCCACGGCGATATGCCCGCAAGGTTGGGAATATTGGCGAACATCGCCAGATTGTCGGCATACAGCTGCGCCTGATACTCCTCGCTCCACGAGGATGCTCGGTGCGCATTGCCGTGCTGTCCGTATAATGCCTCGCCTCCGAACTCGGAAATCATCAGCGGTTTGTCGGTGCATATTTCCCAGCGTATCGTCGCGGGGTCTTTGGGCCAAGCCGCATACCAGCCCATATATTTGTTCACGGCAACGACATCGAGGTTGCGGGCGAAGTCGTCGTCCATCTCGAAACGGTCGTTCTCCCTGATGAAATATGCGTTGTCGAACGCCGCCACGAACAGTCGGCTCGTATCTATGGACTTGCCTTCGTCGAGCAGCGACTTCAGGAATGCGTTTCGCGCCTGCGACGGACGCGTCTCGTTGGCGATGCCCCACAGACATATCGCACAGCGGTTTCTGTCGCGCGTAATCATCTCGCGCAACATCCCGTGTGCTTTGTCGGACGTGGCGGTGTCGGTGAAGTCTATGCCCTGCCATATCGGAATCTCCTCCCAAAGTATGAAACCCATCTCTTCGGCCATACGTACCGTGTACTCGTTTTGCGGGTAGTGCGCGAGGCGTATTGTATTGGCGCCCAGCTCTTTCGCTTCGGATAACAGCATACGGGCATCGGCCTGCGTGCAGGCGCGTCCCATACGCTGCGGTATCTCTTCGTGGAACGATATGCTGCGCAGGAACACTTCGCGGCCGTTCACGAGAATCTTCGTCCCGTCTACGGCTACGCGGCGGAACCCTATGCGGTCCTCTATGGTCGCGCCGTCGCACGTCAGCCGCACATCGTAAAGATAAGGCGCCTCGGGTGCCCAAAGTTTCAGTTTTTTCGTTTCGAAGACCGCCTCGCCGTGTCCTCGGCCGTCTGTCTTAAGCGTTTTGCTTATGCCGAGCTCTCCGATTTCCAACGTAACCTCCCGCGATGCGGCTTCCGAGAGATCGACACTGAAAAGTATCTTGTTCCCGCCATCCTTGCCGAGCCTCAGGAAATAGTCGCGTACGTATACTTTCGGCGTGCGCACTATCATCACGTCGCGAGTTATGCCGCCGTAGTTCCACCAGTCGAATGCCATTGCGGGTATGGCATCCGTACGCCGACGGTTATCGACCTCGACGGCCAGAAAGTTGTCGCCCTCCCTGAGTTTGTCGCCTATTTCGACCTCGAAAGGTGTGAAACCGCCCTCGTGGCTGCATATTCTGCTGCCGTTGAGATAGACGTTGCAGCGGTAATTCACGGCGCCGAAACAGAGGAACAGCCGTTCGTCTTCGCGCGGCATCTCCACTGTCGTCGCGCACTGCCCCTCGCGAGGGGATGCCTTTTCTCCGACGAGCAGATGACGGGCATACCATATCGTACCCTCGTAGTATTTCAGTTCGGGCATTTGGGAGTTCCAGTCGCTCGGCACTTCGAGCCTCATCCCTCCGTCGAACGCATATTCGAAAAATTCGGTGTCGTTCTGCGGTGTGCGGTCGAGGTATATCTCTTTGGGTACGCCCTGATCGTACGGATCGATTATCGCCGCCCATTTGCCGTTCAGCAGCTGCGGATTGCGGCCGTATACGTTTGTCATCGGCGTCGGCGTCGCTGTCGGCGCGGTTATCTGCGCTGCGGCCTGCATCGCTGCGAAGCATAGCACGGCCGCCGTAATCGCTGTATTGATTTTCATCGTTTCAGTGTGTATTTGTAGAGTACGAACGTATTGTCCCGTTTCAGATTTACGCGCAGGGCTCCCTTGCGGCCTGCGGTCTGCCTCTCTGTCTCTTTTCCGTATCCCGCTATTCGTCGCATATACACTTTCGCGCCTTCGGGCAGGAACGTCTCTATTACGCCGTCGTCCGAGCGGGTGGCTTCGCGGTAGAGCAGCAGATACCCTTCGGTATCGGAAAGTATCGACTGAAATCCCGTCCACGACCGTCCCGACGGCTCCTCGCCTACGGGGAGTATTATGCCGCTGTGGAACTCAGCCGCCACATCTTCGTATGCTTTTATCAGCGGCGCCGTATCGTAGGCTTCATCGGGCAGATTTGCCAACTCCAGCCACGCTAACGGCTGTCCCGCCATCGTCGTCGCGAATAGGTAGTCGAACCCGTAGCGCGACGGAGCGAACGGGTCGTCGCCGTACTTGTCGGCGTTGCGCCACGGGTTCAGAAACTCCGTCTGTATGCGCTCGGCAGGCACATAGCGGCTCAACTGCCACAGGTTGCGCAGCGTGCGGTAGGGGTAGTAGTTCTGCCAGTCGGTGTAGCGGTTTTCGAGGAATATGTTGCCGTACTCGTTGAACATATGATACCCTCCGCGTCTGGAGGCCGTTGCGTCGAGATTGAACATAACGCTGCCGCCCGATTGCTCGACAACGGTGTCGAACAGTCGGCGGAGATTGGTTTCCGCCTTTTTCGTCGGTATCGTCAGCCCGTCTATCTTGAAGACCCTTATGCCGTACTCCCTGTGCAGTCCGAGCAGCACTTCGGCGTCCTTGCGCCAGTCCTCGAAATCGTTCTGCACGCTCGGGTTGAACCACAGTCCCACTTCGATACCCGACTCTTTCGCCCGCGCCATAATCGGAGCCAGTCCGTTCGGGTATTTGTCGCGCGCGGGTTTCCAATAGTCGGGATTGCTCCATATGTTCTTGAACGACCCGCGGGCTACGGCCGAATTGGGGCTTTTGCCCTCCTGCCAGCCGTCGTCTATCTGGAAATGGGTTATGCCCAGCCGCGCCGCGCGCTCCAGCTCTTCGAGACAGAAACGTTCGTTTACCTTCGTATCCTGACTGCGGTCGCCCCACGTGTTCATCATCACCATCTCGTCTCGTCCGTCTCGCGGTGCCCGTATCTGCTTCTGATACAAGCGCAAGGCCGTCAATGCCGCCAGTTCGCCCTCGCCGAAGACGCCTGCGACGGACGAATATGCACGGACCCATTCATATGAAAGGTCGTCGGCCGAAATTCCTATGCCCGTTATGGCGAACGAACCGAAATCGGCCGTGAAATCGCCCTTGCCGTATGCGAGCTGCACGGCCGAGCAGGGTGCTTCCTTGAGGAAGAAAAATCCGTTGCCGTCCGCACCGTCGCGCACGAACAACAGATTGCCGCGATAGCTGTTCTTGCGGTAGGAGATGATGTCGCGCTCCCAAACGAGGTTGTCGTTCCAATCCGTTACGTCCGAGAACTCCACGGCACGTGCGTGCCAGTGGGCACCTTCGAGATTGAGCCTGTCGAGTATCGCCGCCGTCGATTTTACCGCCATATCCGCTTTGGCCTCTATGTTCTTGCGGTCTGCGGCATTGTCTTCGCCGTGTCGAGCATCGGCTGCGAGCAAGGTCGCTGGATCGTTGCCCGACAGACGCAGGAAATTGTCGCAGGCTATTGCGGGCGCCGCATCGTATATGCGGAACTCGCGCCGTATCTCCAACCCGTCGAGCTTGTATTCGACCTTGGCGCGCAGACAGGCGGGGGTTATATCCGTAGGTGCCGTATGCTCTACGGTCAGCTTGCCGTCCTCTCCTTTTTTCGAGGCGTTGCGTGTGAATACGAAATCCGCGACGGGGCGTTCCACGCTATGCATCGCGCCCGTACGCTTGTCTGCGAGCGAGAGCGTTTTCAGATTGCCGCCGTTCCATTCGAAACGCCGCTCTATGAAATCGTTGCCCAGAACGAGTATGCTGTCGCCCTCGATATGGGCGTAGGAAGCCGTTGCGCTCTCCGCTGCATTAGGGGTGCGGAGGGCGGCGGAGACTTCCGCGCAGCATAAAAGCACCGACAGGGCTGCGGCTGCGGAGCGTATAGTGGTCATTGCTTTCATATTATTGTCTGTATCCGGATATTCCTGCCGGTTCGTCCAGCAGCTTGTTGGGCAGATTGAACGTCTGGTCGTTGAGTTTCGCATCCGGACGGGCTGCGCCGTCGGACATCGAACTCTTCAGCTCCTGCAAATGATAACGGTAGACATCGCGCGGCGAACAGTCGTTTTTGCAGCATATCGCCGCTGCCATACCCACAACTTCGCCCATCATACCCGTCGTGCGCATCACACGTACGGTTCCCAATGCCACGTGGGTTACGCTGATATTGCGCCCCGCCATAAACAGGTTGCCGATATTGCGCGAGTAGAGACAGCGGTAGGGGACGTCGTAGGGCTTTATCCAGTTGTGGACGGTAGATGCCTTGAACGGGTCTTCGGGAAATTTGGCCGCGTTGTTTTTGTCGGGAAAGTGCAGGTCGATGGCCCACGAGGTGGCGAACGAGGCGTCTTCGTGGAAAACGTCCTTGTCTATGTCGTCCTGCTTGAGGATGTAGTCGCCCAACAGACGGCGCGATTCGCGTTTGCCCGCTATGTAACCTACCCAGTCGAGATTGCGGTCCGCGAAGCGCTCCTTATCCTTGCCCGAGTAGCGGTTTTTCAGAAAACTCCAGTTGGAATATATTACCAGCAGCCCGTAGTCGCGTATTCGTTCGGCCTCGGTTATCTGGTTGCGGTTCAGTCCCGTCTCCCATTTCCATTCTCCGAACGTCACTTTTTCGCAGTTGTTCTCGTCGAACTCTATTCCGTATGAGAATTCGGGGAATGCGGAGCGGCTTTTATCGACTTTCGACGAGTACCATTGCACCGATGCACCCATAGTCATACTGTCGGCCTGTTCAGGCGCCAGCGACTCTCCGAACTCCGAACGTGCTTCGCGCCCCATACGGTAATCGGCACCCGCGAGATAGCCTATGGTCCCGTCGCCGGTGCAATCCGCGAAGACGGGTGCTTCGAGCCATATCTCCTCGCCTGTTTCTATGTGGCGGACGAGTACCGACGCTATGTCGCTGCCGTTCATACGCACCTCTGTCGCCCGATACGGGGCGAAGAGCCTGACGTTCTTTTGCGAGTCGATGAACTGTCGTTTGCGATCGTCCTCGTAGTTGGCCGCGGGTTGGGCGTTTCCTTTTTTCGCGTGGCCGAACTCCCTTATCATCCTGCCCAGTTTCGGATAGCGGCCTATCTCTATATAGCCGCCGAGGTGCACGCGCACTTCCGAACTGTTGTTGCCGCCGAGAACGGGTCGGTCGTTTACCAACGCTACGCGTCCGCATCCTTCGCGGGCGGCGCTTACGGCGGCGCACATTCCCGCCACACCCCCGCCTATGACTACGAAATCGTATTGTTCCGAGGTCGGTGCAGGCGTGCCGAGCGCCTTGCGGCGGAAGGCATCGAGTTCTTCGATATCCGACGGCGGAACATCCCCGTCGCGGTCGGTGAGATATACGGCGTCGCATCGTCCGTCGAAGCCCGTGAGGTCTTCTAATGCGAGGGTAGTGCGTCCCTTGCGGAGCGCGGTTTTGCCTGCACATTGCCACTCCCAACGGTCGCCCGTGTGGCCGACGGTCGTCTTCAGCAGCGTGCGTCCTACCCGTACTTTGAATTTGCCCGCACCCGATTTCGATGTCCACGGCGATGTCCAGTTGTAGGTGCGCACCCATATGTAATAGGTGCCGTCGTCGGGAATGTCTATTTCCGTCGTCGCGGGGGCTACGGGTGTTCCGATGCCATGCGCCAACAGATACGGCGAACCCATAAGGTCCGTGAATTGCTGGTCTACGACCCAGCCTCCTTTGTCGGCGAAACTTTCGGCCTCGACGAAGACGGGTGCGGCAACGGCATTCAGGCTGCCGAGCAAACAGATAAGAGCGGTTGTAAGGTTCTTTTTCATAGTCAGGTTGTTCTGCGACATCAAAGTTAATGAATTCGGGCGAATTACCTCGGGCAAGAGTGCTTTTTTGCACTCCCGTGCGTCGTTTTTTTCGACCCGAGACCCCTCCTGTCGGGGGAGGGGTTTGTCGGAATCGGAAAACGGCAGCCGTAGCCGATATGCGGCGACTGCCGTACGGTATTAAATAAATGCGAGTGCCGCCGTATTATTCTTCGGCGATATACATCGCGTTCAGATGGCCTTCGGCAGCTGACTCCGTGTCGATGCCGACCACCGAAACCGTAATGCAGCCGTCTGCATCGGGGGCTATACCCGTATATACGGCCGAGAAATTGTCGAACGGTACATTTTCCCACGACCCGTAGTTCGCGGCATCGGTCTTGAGACCGGTCTTTATCTGTTTAGCCTCCGACGTTTCGGCACCCGTAACGGTGAACTGCGTTATGCGGGCATCCTTTCCGCCGTTGTAGCGTACCGCCAACAATGCGAGTTTGTAGGTCTTTGCGGCGTCGAGCCCCGAGAGTTTAACCGACGATGCTTTGGTATTGCCTTTGCCTGCGGTTCCCGATATTACCAGCGCATCGCGCCAAGCGGCCAAAGGCCACTCTATGCCGTTGGAGACAATGGGGTGATTGGGCTCGCTCGTAGCTCCCGACCACGCGGAGGCGAAATTCTCCGATACCTCCAGCGATACGGCCGTAACCTGTCCGTCCTCGTCGTTGAGCGTTATTTTCGTTCCCGATTTGGGTGCGGTATAGTTGTTCCAGGGAGCCGCGCCGTTCGCTTCGTAACCGAAGTCTATGTATGCTACCAACTTCTTTCCGACTACGGGCGACACTTTGTCGGCCGATGCCATATCGACTGCGAAAGCCGATATTTTCCCCGCTTCGAATTTCAGCGTTTTGCCCGTGAGATCGAGTTCGCGCGTGAACGTTACCAGATTCTCGGTTATTACCGTAATCTTGAGCGACGTGCCCGAAAGATCGTTCACGCCTTCGATGCCCGCATAGCAGCCGAACAGAATATTTTCGGTCGCCGATGTCGTTATCTGTAATTCGGTCGAGTGCGTGGAAGAAATGTCTTCCGTCGCGCCCGTCAGGGTGCGGTGAACGAAACCGCCCGTCAGGTATTTGCCGTCGGCAGCCGTCAGGGTCACCGTCTTGACGGCATCGCCATCGTCGAGTGCCAGATTCGTGAGCGCCAGTTTGCCGTATGCCGTCCAGTGCGAGAAATGGAGCGTCGGGTCTACGTCGTACGAACCGCAATCCTGCGATACGCCGTACAGAATGTGTGCGTAGCGATCCACGGCCGTTGCGGTCGGCGTCTGTACGGTCGGTATCCACAGTCGCACGCGGTCGTTTTCGGGATTGGCGTAATAACCGCCGTTATGCGTGGAACCGTTCGTAAGATAGGCTCTGTCCACAGGCGTATAGGCATAATATACATATTTGTCGGGCTGTTTCGTATTCAGCAGTTTCACGGCGAACGATGCCGTGCGGCCGTCGTCCGAAACGGTGGTTTCGTGCGAGGAGATGAATTTGTTGCCGCTGCCCGTATCCTGTGCGTTTATGGTTACGTGTATCTGGTCGTCGGCATCCCACAGTACGGGATAGTCGTTGCCCTCCTTTTCGCCGAAATGGACGCGGGTATCGTCGGCCGCGGCGAGGATATTGATTATTCTGTAATCGTCGTCGGCTGCGTAGTCAGGGTTCGCGACGTCGCTTTTCGAGCAGGCGCACTGGAACATCGCTGCGATGCAGAGTGCATATTTCCATATATTTCTCATAGCTCCGTCGGTTAAAAAGTCCCGTAATCGTTTTCCGTGACATCGTCGATGTCGTTATTGCCCGAGGAGACGAAATCTTTGCTCGCGGCGAATCCTGTCTCGACGTCTACTGTCGAAATCTCTATCGAGGGGGAGAGGTACCCCCCCCCGACGGATTTGTTCAAATGATGGTAAGTCATATCGATTATTGTGTTTATGGGTTTAATCTCGCTTGTCGAATACGACGGTCATCTTCTCTATATCCACCTCGACGTAGTTGCAGTTTTCGGGGATACGGAAATATGCGTAGCGGTTGTGGCTCTGACCCTCTGTCAATGTCTCCTTGTTGCCGATTACGGCGTCGGTATATCCCGAGTGGTCGTTTCGGACGGCATCGGCCGTCGAGCCGTAGCTGTAGACGTTGTTCTCGATATTCGAAACCTTGAAGTTCACGCCTGCGGCCTGGGCTTTCTTGTCGTTGCTGTCCGTTGCGGTGTTGCGCGGCAGTACGCTTCCCTTGTAGATGAAGATGTTGGGGTTGGCCAGACTCTGCTTGAGCGTGTACTTCGACTGGAAGCCGGTCTTCATACCCGCATCGGTGCCGAAGTTGTTGAACGTTCCCCACATCCACAGCTCGGTAACCTCCTGCGTGTAGGGGTTGATGCCCGCGACGGTGTTGTTGTACGAGACTTCAGTATTCTTCAGGTCGGTAGCCGCCGAGCGGAACGTTACGGTCTTGGCATCGATGTCGAGGACTATTCTGTAGACGCCTGCTGCGGGTATCGTCCAGTGCTTGCCGTTCTGCGCCGCCGAGGTGGCTATCTGCGTGTAAGCCGATGCTTCGCCGTCGTGTATGTCGTCGCCCGAAGCGGGAACGAGCGACATCTCGGTCTTGCCGCCGAAGAGTATCGGCAGATAGAGGTCGCCCTCTTTCAACTCGCCTCTGAATGCGTAAACCGACGGATTTTCCAACGTCTGCGCCACTTCGATTTCAGCTTCGGGAGCTGCCGAGCCGCCCAGATAGATCTTTTCTATCTCGACGATCTCCGACGTCGGAATTATCGTTACGGTCTTGGTGTCGAAGTTTACGGTTACGCGATATTCGTCCGCAGTCGCGATTTTCCAGCCCGCATTCGCTTTTGCGGCATCCACTACGGTAGCGGCCATAGGCGTGCTTTCGATGTCGGTGTCGGTCTCCGATGCGGGGATTATGGCGTTGTTCTCGTCTCCGTAGACTACGGGGAACCATATCTTGCCTGCGGCGAGCGTGCCCGTCCATACGTAGAGACGTGCGTTGTTCTCCGACGGCGAGAGTTTAAGGGGCGCTTCGAATGCCGAGCCGTTAAGATACAGCTCGTCGGCTTCGAACTGCTTCGCTCCGTAGGTTTTTACACGCACGTTTACCGACGCTTCGTCGGGAATGATGAGTGTCGGACCGCTGAATGTCGCGGTTATGGTGAAACGTACGTCGCAGTAGGAGCTCGTGAGCATACCGAAATGTTCGGTCAGTTGTTTCTGGAGGTCGGCGTTGGTGTACTCCCTGCCGAACTTGCCTTCGTCGTCGTATTCGACTATGGCGTCGCCCTTGCTGCCCGACACCTCCATTTTGTAGGTGTATTCTATTATGTAGTCGTTGCCGTAGTTTACCGCAGGCGTCCAGTCTATTACCAGCGCCGTCTCGTCCTTCGCCGCTTCGTCCAGCACCACCGTTTGGGCCGATGCGCCGATCTCGATGACGAAATTGTGGCGCGAATAGGCATTGTCTATCTCCTGTCGGCAGGATGCGAGCCCGCAGACGATGAGAAGAACGGCCGCTATTTTATTTATCGTTTTCATAATGTTCTGTTTTTTGCAACTTTTTTTCGGCTCGGCCGAGTCCGAAACTCGTTCGGACCCGCCGCGATTTGCCGAAAATGTTTTTTATGTACCTTTTCTCGTCGTGGCAAAGCCGAAGTAAACTTCGCTTTGCTCATTCGACTTGCCGAAAATGTTCGTTATCGATATTGTAGATTAATAACCGTCGTTATCATTGAGATTGGGGCACAATTCCCTGTCGTGCGAGGGTATGGGCCACAGATACTGATGTTGAGGGAACACTCGCTCGGCTCCGTACATCACCAGCCCCTGCGACGCCCATGGCGAGAAGTCGGCCAGACCGTCCTCGTCGATGTCGGGGGTCGATGGCCAAGGCCACAAATCTTTGTCCACCAATTTCGACTTGCACTCCGAGGCGGGATAGAGGTAGATGTAGTTGTAACGGTTCAGAGCCTTGTCGGCCAGACGCCAACGGATAAGGTCCATATAACGGCGCCCCTCCATCGCCAGCTCTACGCGGCGCTCCAGACGCACCGCACGGCGCAGCTCCGCCTGATCGCGCGTGGTTACCGACGGATAGGCCGACGTGGTCGATGCCTTCACGCCGTATGCGCGGGCACGTACGCTGTTTATCGCTTCGAGCACCGAATCGTCGATTTCGTTGAGTTCGATTTTCGCTTCGGCGTACATCAGCAGTACATCGGCATAGCGTATCACTATGTAGTCGTTCTCGGCTTTGGGGAAATTCGTTACCCAGTTGTCGTCGATCATCTTCTTCCATACCAGCCCGTTGAACGATGCGTATTGCGCTACCGCACGGCTGTCGTTGTTGCTCTGCATAGCGTTTGTCGAGAGGTTCAGCACTTTGGTCGCCGCGGGCGAGGGGTCGTAGATGAAACCGCAGTGCGCCGTGCCGAACTCGACTATCGTCATCGTGCAGCGCGGGTCGCGGTTGGCGAAAGGATGCTGCGGGTCGAACAGCGGCGACTCGTCTATCGGAAGACCGTCGGTGCAGAGATATGCCGCCAGCAGGTCCCACGAGGGGTTGTAGGAGCCGTAACCGCCCGCGTTGCGCGGCAGCCCGTTCTTTACGAACCACTCGTCGAGAACTACGTTGTTCTCTATCGAGCGCGGTATGCAGAATATCTTCTCGGGAATCATACCCGTCGATTGCAGGAAGATGCTGCCGTAGTCCGATGCGAGCGAGTAGACGTTAAGGTCCATACAGTCTTTCGCCGCTTTCGCCGCCGTAGCCCAGTCGCCCATATAGAGGGCGAAACGTGCTTTCATCGCCAGTGCGGCGCCTTTGGTGGCGTGGATATGCTCCGACGACCACTCTCTGGGCAGCCCGTCCGCAGCCTTGTCGAAATCATCGTACACGAGCGGTATGATCTCCGATTTGGCTCTGCGTCCCAACTCTTCGGCTTCGCGGATGGTCATATACTTCTCCAAGTAGGGTATATCGCCGTAGAAGAACAACAGGTCGGCGTATTTGCAGGCGCGGGCGAAGTATGCTTCGGCCTTGAAACGCTTGATTACGTCGGGGTTCACACCTTTCTCTTCCGCGCGGTGGATGTTTTCGAGAAGCGTGTTCGCACGCGAGATGAGCTTGTAGCTCTGTTGCCACAATGCGTAAACCTCATATTGGCGGCCGTTCATCGTCGCGTCGAGAATCGTTCCGCCGCTTCCCGGGTTTCGGTTTTGCTGACGATAGGTAACGTTGTCGGTCCACTGTTCGCTGTCTTCGAGCGGGCGGTTCCAGTAACCTATCATATAGAATTCGTTTGCGGCCAACTGCAATTCGGCCTCGCTCGAATACCACGAGGCGCTGTTGCCCTGCGTTTTCGGCGTAATATCCATCGAGGTGCAGCTTGCGGCCGTCAAGGCTATGCCTGCTATGATTGATATATATTTGCTGTTCATATCGTTTTCGCTTTTAGAGTTTGAGTGTCAGACCTACGAGCACCGATGTGGTGATGGGGTATTCCTTTACGCCCATTTCGGGGTCCCAGCCTTTGGGATAGTTGCTTATGCAGAAGAGGTCCGAAGCGCTGACATATACGCGTATGCTGTTCATACGTATCGCCTGCATCCACTTTTTGGGCAGCGTATAGCCGAGCGTTATGTTCTTCAGACGGAAATAGGCACCGTTGAAAATCCAGTAATCCGACGTCAGGTAGTTGTTGGTCTTGCCTATCTGCGTTATGCGCGGATACTTGGCATTGCGGTTCTGTGCAGCCGTGTTGAACGGGCTCCAGTATTTGCCGTCGATGATTCCGGGAACATTGCCGTAGTTGTCGCGTATGGGTTGCACCATCTGAGTGTAGAGGTAGCTGTTCTGCTTGCCTATTCCCTGGAATGCCACCGAGAAGTCTATGCCTTTCCAGCTGAGGTTTATCGTACCTCCGTACTGGAAGCGGGGCAGCGAGTTGCCTAACGGCACGCGGTCGGCTTCGGTGATTTTGCCGTCGGGTACTCCGTCGGGACCCGAAATATCCTTGTAGCGGATGTCGCCGACCTTTACGGCATCGGAATACTTGGCCGAATTATCGACCTCCTCCTGCGTCTGGTATATGCCGTCGGATACGTAGCCGAACCATTCGTTGAAATAGCTGCCTACACGCTTTATCTTGCCGTCTTTGATCTGGTCGGCACCGTTCATCTTCGTGATTTTCGACCTGAAGTCCGAAAGGTTGAACGTCACTCCGTACTGGAATTCGCCCACGTGGTCCCGCCAGCCGATTTCGAAGTCGAAACCTTTGGTCTTCATCGTGCCCGCGTTCGTCTTGGGATTATCGTAACCCATAAAATAGGGTATCTCTACCGAAAGAAGCATATCCGAAGTGGTTTTCCAGTACCAGTCGAAAGTCGCCGACAGACGGTTGTCGAAGAATCCGAGATCGACGCCTATGTCGGTCGATGTGGTCGTCTCCCACGTAATGTCCTCCACGGCGAGTGCGCGCTGCGCTGCCGTCTTGTCCGATACTTTGTTGCCGTCCTGGTCGTAGAACAGGGCGTCGTTGAAGTTCATCAAAGCCAAAAACGGGAAATAGCTGTCTCCGATGCGTTCGTTGCCCAACATACCGTACGAAGCGCGTATCTTCATAAAGCTGAGCCACGGATTAGCCGCCGCCATAAACTTCTCGCGCGTTACGACCCAACCTGCCGACACCGACGGGAAGGTACCCCAGCGGTATTTGCGGGCGAAACGCGACGAACCGTCGTGGCGTACGTTGGCCTGAATGAGATAACGGCCGTCGTAGTCGTACATAATGCGGCCGAAGACGGAGTTGGATACGTATTCGGCTCCCGTACCGGAGTTGGTCTGGTAATCTTCGGAACCTACGTTGAGATAGGGATATTGCGTGAATTCATAGTGGTCGCGGCCTGCCTTCAGCTCCTCGCTCTTCATAATGTAGTTTTCGTAACCCACCATTATGTTGAGGTTGTGGTTGGCGTTGCGGCCGAACGAATTCATATAGTTGGCTATCACCTGAGTGGTGATGTTGTAGTTGTCTTTGCGGGTCTCCTCCAGCGAGTTGGTGCTCCATATCGAGCCGTCGTCGAGATAGCCGCCTATGACATTGGGATCATCGGCCAGCGTATACCATACGGCGGGCTTGAATTTCTTCTGTTTGGTGTAGTTGATGAACGGGGATACTACCGCACGCAGGCTCAAGCCTTTCACCGGCCTGAGTTCCAACGATGCGCGTCCTCCCAACTGGGTGCTCCACGCATACGAAGTTCCCCCCCCCTCCAGCAGGCCGTAGGGGTTGGCTCCCGACTTGCCTTCGGCTATGCGGCCGTCGTCCCATACCGCCGCATATACGGCAGGCATCTTGCGCATCATATCGAACGGGCTGAAGTTGGGCGTGGTGTTCTTCGCACGGCGCACGTTGATGTCCACGGCCGCGAACAATATGTCCTTGACGATGGTGAAGTCGTTGTTGGCGCGTGCCATAAAACGCTGGAACTTGCGATTGCCATAAAGTCCCTCCACCTCGTCGTACGAGAGCGATACGTTGGTGCGTACGAGCTCCGAACCGCCGCTGATCGATACGTTGTGGTTGTGCTTTAGGGCCGACTCCTTCATAATCATATCCGTCCAGTCGGTTACGGGATAGAGGTTGGGGTTCGTGCGGTTGTATTTGAGCCAGTTCTTCACCTGGTCGGAGCTGAACTGCTGGAAATATCCCGCTACGGGGTTGTCGTTGTAGAGCATCTCGTTGTACATCTCCATATAGCGCGTAAGGCCCACCATTTCGGGCTGCATCGTGGGCAGCTCCCAGCCTACCTCGCCGTTGTACGAGAGGTTGATCTTCTCCTTCTGGCCGCGCTTGGTGGTTATGAGGATTACGCCCGCCGCAGCTTTGGCTCCGTAAATCGAGGCCGCCGCAGCGTCTTTCAGCACCGACACGCTTTCGACGTCATTGGCGTTTACATAGTCGATGTTGTCGCAGGGGCTGCCATCGACGATGATGAGCGGGTTGTTGTCGCCCATAGTCGTTATACCGCGCACCTTTATTGTACCCGACGACCCCGGGGCGCTGCTGTCGCGCGTTACGAGCAGACCCGATACCGAGCCCTGCAATGCCGTAGAGAGGGTAGTGGTCTGGCGCGATGCGAGTTCGTCGCCGCGTATCGACGCCACCGAACCCGTGAGGTCTTTCTTCTTGACCGCACCGTAACCGATAACCACCACTTCGTCCATCACTTTGGTGTCTTCCTCGAGCGTTACGTTCAGCGTAGTCTCGCCGTTGTAGGCGCATTCGAGGGTTTTGTAGCCGATGTACGAAAATACGATGGTCGAACCCTTTTTCGCATTCATAGTGTAACGTCCCTCCAGATTGGTGGTCGTTCCGTTTCCGCTGTTCTGCTCGAAAATCGTAACGCCGATCAGAGGTTCTCCATTCTGGTCACTGACAAGACCCGTCACGGACTGACTTTGTGCGGCCGCAGTGAACGGAACGGCGCATAATGCGCATAGTCCGATTACGAACCTGCGCATTTGCTTTGTTTGTAAAAAGTTTGTCATCAGTAAAGTAATTTGAGATTGGTTATTATATTGTTATGTCCTTATCTGACTGTCACCGACCCTAATTCGAGCCATTTGCCCGCCGTAAGTAGCGACTCATCGACGGCCATGTCGAGACCGATGCACTTATCCTTGCGGGTATCGGCCAAGCCTGCCGCCCACGTGTAGCGTCCTTTCTTCACGTCGGTGAGGTCTATCGCCGTTTCGTACGTTACGGGCGTGCCCTTAATCCATTTCGAGAGGTCGCTGCCGCTGTCTGTGAAGACGTATGCGGGTTTCATATCCTTGTCGAGCAGGGCGAATGCCACCTTGTAGCATTGGTTCCACTGCGGGATATTGGTCGGACAGTATCCCCAACCGATGTTGTTCCACGTACTGCGGATCGTCGCACCTTCCTTGCGGCTTACGCGGTCGGGCACTGCGATTTCGCTCGGATAGAGACGATAGCCGCCCTCGGCAACGAAACGTTTTACCAGATCGAACGTCTGCGAGAACCACGAACATACCTCGTCGTTTATGCGCAGGTCCATCATATTCACTTTGGCCTCTTTCGACGCTTCGTATTCGCCGCGACGCACGTCTTCCGAGTGTCCCTGACGATATTTGCCGCTCGAATCTATCCAGTAGCGATGGTGTGCCGCCGTTATCCAGCCGCCCTCCATAATTATCGGCAGGCGGTAGTTCCATTTGCGGGCGAACTCCTTTTCCCACTCCTGATAGTAGTCCGTCATACCGAACGCATCGTGGCGCAGGCAGTAACCTTTGCGGATAGCTATGTCGAGCAGCTGCTCCGTTTCGGGTGCCACCTCTCCCCAGCTGTCCTTGTTGGGGTCTGCCAGCTCGCGGTGATAGTGTATCACCAACGGCACCTTCGTGAACGTCTCCGCATAAAGAGTGGTTATCCAGTCGAACACCGCCATCTTGTTCTTTGCGGCATCCTTGTATATCATCGCGTGCGACTCGCCCCATTTTCCCAATCCGAAAGCGTCTATGAAATCCACTTTCTCGGGGTCGTTGAAGTCTTCGGCCAGCGCCTTGATGAATTTCTCATATTTCTGCTGGAATACGGGGTCGTCGGGGTAGGGCGATTTGTGTACGCCCTTGCCCGAAGTGTAGTATTCCGCACCCGCATTTATGACATACATCGGCGTATTCTGCCCTTGGTCGCGCCCGTCCACCACCACGCGCAGGGCGATGCGCATATCTCTGTCGCGCAGGGTCTTGAACAGCCTGTATATGCGCGAGTTTTCGTCGCGCCACGCATATTCGCCCTCTTCGGGTTCGAGCGATCGCCAACTCGTGCGGATATAGGCTGTCGAGGCGTAGTCCGAAACCCTGACGGTCGTCCCTTCCGAGGTTTTCATCTCGTCGTATCCCGCCTTCGTCCAGAAATCGTCGTCCCAGTTGCGGTTGAGATACATCACCCAGCCGTTGAGGGGATTTCTCAGAACACGTACGGTGTCGGCCTCGAAGCGGAACACCCTCTCTCGGGCGTTTGCCGTAAGCGTGCATGTCGCAATCGCTGTGAGCAGCACAGCGGCCGATACTTTGTAACTCTTCATTGCAGATAAATTTAGTAGTCTTTACTGTTATTTGTTTATTGTAAGTCGCCGTTTCGGCAGTCCGACGTCATTCGCATATCGGAATCGCCGCCGTCAGCGACGGGTATGCAGCCCTATCGGGACGTTATGTCGCCGTCGGTCTGATTGCCGCCTTTGTCAGCGCACCGTCAGCGGCGCGAGTTTCGCCCAGCCTTCATCCGTCAGCTGGTCGGCGCGCAACGCCATTTTTATTCCTATTGCGTTCTCCTTTGTCGTATCGACGATGCCTATCGCCCACGTGTATGTGCCTGCGGGTATCGCCACTAACTGGAAATCGAATTTGTAGTTGGTCGGCGTTCCGTTGATCCACTGCGACGGGTCGGAATTCTTGTCTACGAATATGTGTTTCGGCTCGTCGTTTCCGTCGAGTACCGCGAAGGCCACTCGGTATTTGTAGTTCCACTGCGGGATGTTGTTCGGGCAGTAGCCCCATCCGAGATTTACCCAGCGGTGCGATATGCTTGCCTTGCCGCCGACATTGACTTCGGAGGGTACCGATACCATATCGGGATAGAGACGGTAGCCGCCTTTCTGTATGAACTCCTTCACTAAACTGAAGCTCGTCCCGAACCAGGTCTTTATCTCCTCGTTCACGCGGAAATCCATCATATTCACGCGCGCTTCGGCGCTCATATCATACTCGCCCTTGCGTACGTCCTCGGGGTGTCCCTCGCGGTACGGCTCCATAGGATAGACGCTGTTCCAGTAGCGGTGCGTACCGTCCACTATCCAGCCGCCCTCCATAAGAACGGGGCGTTTGAAATTCCACTTCGACACGAAACCGCGCTCCCAGTCTCTATAATAGGTATACATTCCGAATGCGTCGTGACGTATGCTGTAACCTTTGCCTATGGCCATCTCCAGCACCTCCTCCGTATCGGCGGGAACCGTGTCGCTCCAACTGTTCTGGTTCGAATCGGCGATCATACGGTGGTAGTTGATGAATATGGGCACCTTGTCGAAACAGCGCGCGTGCAGGGATGTCGCCCAGTCGCAGAACGCCAGTTTATTCTTGTTGTCCTCGTAGAGCACCGCGTGCGCCTCTCCCCATTTTCCGGGGCTGAAAGCGTCTATGAAATCCACCGTCTCGGGGTCGTTGAAATCTTCGGCCAGCGCTTCGATGAACTTTTCGTATTTCTGTTGGAATATCGGGTCGTCGGCGTACGGCGTCTTGTAGTTTCCGTGCTCGAAACAGTGCGCACCCGCATCTATTACGTACATCGGCGTGTTCTGTCCCTGATCGCGGCCGTCGAATACGATGCGCAGCGCCAGTTTCAGGCCTCTGTCGCGGCAGCTTTTCAGCATCAGCGAGTAGCGGGACGAAGGATCGCGCCATATGTAATTGCCTTCAGTAGGCTCTAACGACGCCCAGCTCGTACGCAGGTATGCCGTGGTCGCATAGTCCGATACTTTTACCGTCGAACCGTCGGATGTCGGCATCGCGTCGTAGCCGACCGATGTCCAGAAATTCTCGTCCCAGCTGCGGCCGAGATACATCACCCAGCCCGTAAGCGGGTTGCGGATGACGGACGTGCGGTCGGGAACGAGTTTTACGGTTTGGGCCTTTGCGGGAGGTGTGTCGGGTTCCTCGGTGCCCGCATTCTCGGAGCAGGCGGGGAGGAGGCAAATCGACAATACGGCGATAGCCATGCCGAGACATTTCGCGATATCCGAATCCGAAAGTCGGTTGAAAATTGAATCAGTCATTGGTCGAATAGTTTTTGTTGCGTTTTTTTCGGTGAAACAAAGGTCATTATTTTTATTTTTCGATATTATAACAAATCGGACAAGATATATTTCGATTCGGACATACGTTGCGAAGTCGGCAAATTTGTTATATATTTGTCTACGATTGTAATAATGCTGCTTGACCTATGACCGTGAAAAAGACCTCGTTCGGGCTGTCGCTCGTAAATCTGTTGCTTATATGTTCGTGTGTCGTCGCAAGGGTATGCGCCCAGACGGCAGGGCCGGATTTCCAGCGGCTCGACGACAGTTTCGACACCGTTTTTACCGTCGTTTCCGACCGCAACGGGTACATATGGGCGGGTACGACGCACGGCCTGATGCGTTATGATTCGCATAATTCGGTTACGTATACCCATCGCGAAAACGACCCGTCGTCGCTTTGCCACAATACGGTGAATACGCTCCTGTGCACGGGCGGCAGCAGCGGCGGGGTGCTCGTCGGAACGAACCGCGGGCTGTGTCTGTATCGTCCCGAGCAGGACGATTTCCTGCGCATCGAGGCATGCGACAACCGCCATGTCCGCGCATTGCTTATGCACGACGATTCGCTTTGGGTCGGCTCGTCGTCGGGACTGGCCGTGATTACGGGTTGCAGCGGCGATTGGAGTTCGTGCCGCGCCGAGGAGGTTATCGAGGACCGACATATAGCCTGTTGCTGCGAAGCCGACGGCAATCTCTATTTCGGCACCTATAACGGGATATACGAGCGTACCTCCGACGGCAGGGTGCGCGCTATGGAGATTCCGCTTTTCGAACGCCGGCACAGCAATCTGGTATGCGATATCATCCCCGCCGACGACGGCAGCGGGACCCTGCTGCTCGGAACGGAGTACGGGTTGGTGGTATTCGATCCCGTCACGGGGCAGGCGCGGACGGACCTCGACGATGTGCCCGTGCGCAGCTTTATGCGCAGCAGCGACGGCAGTCTGTGGGCAGGCACCGACAAAGGCATCTACATATTCGGCCCCGACGGCCGCAGGAGCCGTATATTGCACGAATCGGGAAACTCATCGACGATTTCGGACAATGTGGTATCCCATATCCACGAGGACGACCGCGGCAACATATGGGTCGCTACGGACCACGGTGTCTGTATGACTATGCGGAGCAGTTTCTGCACTTTCGTCCGCCTGAAATCAATAACGCACAGCGACGAAGGTCTGGACATAAGGGCTATGTGCCGTGACCGCAGGGGAGCGTTGTGGCTCGGCGGCAAGAACGGGCTTATACGTGTCGGGCGGAAGACGACGCGCTGGTTCAAGGCGGACGATGCGTCTGCGGGGCTGAAGATTTCGCACAATAAGATAAGGAGCCTTTACGCCGACGGGGACGGGGTGTGGATAGCTTCCGACGGAGGGCTCGACTTTTATGACTACGGCACGGGCAGATTCCGCCGTTTCAATGTTACGGAGCCGACGGGACGGTATAACTCGTCGTGGATGTACGGCATATGCGAGGACGGGCGCGGGCAGTTGTGGATCAGCACTTACGAGGGCGGCGTGTTCGTGGTCGATAAACGGCGGATGCTCGCTTCGGGCGGGCAGCGTTATTGTGCCGATCTCCATTTCAGCACCGAATGCGGCCTGCCGAGCAATATAACCTCTAAAATTGCCGTAAACGGCGATCTATGTTTCGTCTCGACCGACGAGGGTATGGTATCGATACATACCGCGACGGGGGAGGTGCGCCCCGTCGTCCTGCCGAAGGGTGTGCGGGCACAGGCTTTGGACAGCCGCGGCGATAAGGTCTACATAGGCACCAATACGGGGCTGTACGTATGGCAGAACGATTCCGTGCGTGAAATCCCGAGCCCGCGCCTGCCCATATGGGTCGTGGCATCGGACGAAGACCGCGTGTGGACGGTCAGCGACGCCATAATTTCGTCTTACGACATCGGCACTGGCGGTATGGTGCACCGTAAGATAGGCAATAACGCGCTTTTGAGCTGCCTCGTCGATGGCGACAAGGTCTATGCGGGCACGACCGACGGCTACAATGTCATCTCGGCCGAGAACTTCTCTTCGCGCAAGGAGGCGCTCAAGACACGTATAACGGGGCTTAATATCAACAACCACAAGATAGTCGCAGGCGAATCGGTAGGCGGGGATGTGCTGCTCGAACGGAATATAGACGTCACCGAGCGTCTGGTGCTTCCCCACAATCGCAACTCGTTTACGCTGGAGTTCTCCGATTTCGATTTCTCGCTCTCCGACCACCGCTACGCCTACCGCCTGAAGGGGCTGAACGACGATTGGCAGATAACCGAGAACGGCAGCAACAGCGCCACGTTCATCAATATCCCGACGGGCAATTATACGTTCGAGGTGGGTGCCGTGATGGCCGACGGACGGGTTCAGGAGGAAAAGGCATCGTTGGATATACGGATACGCCCGCACTGGTATGCGTCGCCGGCGGCATATATGATATATGTTCTGGCGGCGGTGCTGCTGTCGGCGGGCATATTCGGTGCGGTGCGTACGCGGCGCCAGCTTTCGGTCGAGCGCGAGGAGCGCAACAAGGCATTGAAGTCGGCGAAGATGAAGTCGGATTTTCTGGCTACGCTCGCCCACGAGTTCAAGACGCCTATAAGCATAATTCTGGGCCATGTGGGCAAACTCATCTCCACCGAGGCGGACAATATTCGCAGTTCGGAACTCGTGTCGATGCAGCGGAATGCCGAGAAACTGCACCTGCTGATAGACAAGATGGTGACCGAGAACGAGACCGATCACGGCTCGCTGTTCATACCGTCGGCGACGTCTATCGTGGAGCTTGCGCGCAAGGTCTACGAGGAGTTCTCGCCCTCGTTCGAGGAGAAGGGCATCAACTCCAGATTCTACGGCGACAATATACGTTACATATTTATGCTCGACCGCGTGAAGATCGAGTCGGCATTGAGCAATCTGCTCTCCAATGCCTTGAAATTCACGCCCCGCGGCGGCACCGTACTGATGAGCGTAACCGTGGGCGAGGAGACCGACGATATGATTTACGCCGACATTACGGTCGAGGATACGGGTGTCGGCATCCGCAAGGACGAGATTCCCAATCTGTTCAACCAGTATTATCGCGCGCCGTCGAATCAGGAGCGCAATGTTCACGGGTCGGGTATCGGGCTTTATCTGGTGAAGACCGTTGCCGAAATGCACAAAGGCTCCGTAAGTGTCGCCTCGGTGCCGGGCAAGGGCAGCCGTTTCACGTTGAGGCTGTCTACGATGAAGGCCGATTCGTTCATTATGCGGGACGAGAACCTGAATGAGGATTTCTCGCTGCACAGCCTCTCGAAGGTGTGGAACCACGAGCGCAAACCGATAATCCTGCTCGTCGAGGACAACCGCGATATTCGGGATTTCATCACCGCCTCGTTGGGGGATGACTATACGTTCGTGTGTGCGACCGACGGCAAGCAGGGGCTCGAACTGCTTGGGGTGAACAAGATAGACCTCGTGATCACCGACATCGTGATGCCCGTGATGGACGGCTTGCAGATGAGCCGCCGCATACGCCGCTCGCTGGCGACGGCCTTCCTGCCCATTATAATACTTACGGGGAAAAACGACCGTGCGACAGAACTCGATGCCTACGAGTTCGCCGATGCCTTCATCCCGAAGCCGTTCAGTCTCAAGTACCTCAACAGCCGCATAATACTCCTGCTGATAAAGCACGAACAGTATCTCGAAAAGATACGCCAGGAGCGGATGATGACCTTGCAGATAGAAGAGGTGCGGAATCCCGACGAGGTGTTTATGCAGGAGATTACCGACATAATCAATGCGCATATCGATGATCCCGACTTCTCGGCCTCCTCGTTGGTGGAGGCGAGCCGCTATTCGTCGAAGCAGATTTATCGCAAGATTAAACAGCTCAACGGTATGGGTGTCGTGGAGTTTATCCGCGAGGTGCGGCTGCGCAAGGCGGCGCTGTATCTCAAGCAGGGCAAACTCACGGTGACGGAGGTTATGTATATGGTAGGGTTCACTACGCCGTCGTATTTCGGCAAGTGCTTCAAGGCGCGTTACGGCGTAACGCCCTCGGAGTACGCCTCGACCGCGAAAGAGTAGGGTATCGCGCGGGCGTATGCCTTCGGTCGGGCCGGTTCGGTTGCAGAATGGGCTGTCCGGTTTGTCGGACAGCCCATTTCCGTTCTTGCGTGCGGGGCTCCTGTTCCCGACATCTTCGCGGCCGCATATGTCTTCGTATGAAGTTCGGGCGCGACGGTGACCTTATTGCAGCCTTATCGTTTCGCGGAGCGGCAGATTATCGGAACAGCCGCCGACGCCGACGGTGAATTCGCCCGCTTCGAATACGAATTTTCCCGCGTCGATGTCGTAGAACTCGAATGTGCTGCCGTCGAGTTCCAACTCTGCGTGTACGGTTTTCCCTTTAGGTACGAAGAACTTGGCGAAGTGCTTGAGTTCTTTTTTCGGGCGCGGTACGGAGGCTTCGCAGTCGGAGACATATACCTGCGCCACCTCCTTGCCGTCGCGGTCGCCCGTGTTGGTTATGTCGAACGATACCTTTACGCGACGGTCGTCGTACGGTTCCAGGCGCAGGTTCGAATATGCGAACGTCGTGTAGCTCAATCCGTAACCGAACGGATAGTGCGGCGCCGTACCGCTGCGGTCGTAGCCTCTGTACCCGACGAATACGCCTTCCGAATAGGTCACGCGCTTGTGGGCGGCCTTGCTGCGGTCGTAGTAGGAGCCGAATGTCGGGTTGTCGCTCCACGACTGCTCCATAGATATGGGCAGGCGCCCGCTCGGGCAGACCTCTCCCGTGAGTATCTCGGCTACGGCACGTCCGCCTTCCTGCCCCGGGTACCACGCCATTACGATTGCGGGTACTTTGTCGCCCCAGCCTTTGAAATCTACGGCGCCGCCCGCGTGTATCACCGTTATTATGTTCGGATTGATTCGGGAGAGCAGTTCCAGATCGGCGGTCTGGGACTTCGGCAGTTCGAAAGGACGGTCGAAACCCTCGCCTTCGAGGTCGGCGTCGAATCCGCCGCAGTAGACTATCGACGATGCCTGCTCGGCAGCTTTGCGAAAGACATCCTCGCGGCGTATGCCCAGATCGAGCCGCGTGCGCGCTTCGCCTGCGGCTTCGAAGAATTCGAAGCGGAAATGGTACGTTTCGCCCTGCGACACCTCGAAGAATGCGGTTTTTGACGACAGCCCGTGACGCGACCAATGTCCGTCGAGCAGTTTGCCGTTTACGTAAAGGCGGTAGCCGTCGTCTCCCGACATAACCGCGCGCACCAGCCCGTCTTCGGACGCTCTGTACCAGCCGTCCCACGTGACGGAGAAACCGTCGTCGGGCATGTCGTCGAACGGAGCGCCGTACGACCAGCTGCCGAGCACCGATTTCTCGGTCCGCGTGTGCAGCGCTTTGCCGCGAGGTTCTGTGCCGAGGTAATAATTGGCCTCGTATCCCGTCTCGCCGTTCATAGCGATGGCGGCCAGCGAGTCGGGGTATATCTGCGGATTCAGTTCGGCGTACAGCTGCTCGTCCGACAGGTGGACTACAGCCTTTTCGCCTGCGATCTGTTTCATACCCTCGTATATGGAGATCGAACGGAACGGCGTGACGGAGCCGCTGCCACCGCCATGCGGTATCCGTTCGGCGTTGGGGCCGAGTATGAGTATCGGCTTCTTCCCGTCGGCCGACCTGCCGTGCCGCCCGCAGCGGAGCGGCAGCGCCGAATTCTCGTTCTTGAGCAGTACGATGCCCTCGCGCGCTATGTCGAGAGCCGTTTGTGCCGATAGAGGGTTATCGGCCGCGACCTGCTGGCACTCGGCGGGGTTGTCTATGAAACCGAATCGGATAAGCGTTTGCAGAATATGGCATACTTTCTCGTCTATGTCCCGTTCGCGTATTACGCCGCTTTCGAGCAGGGGCATAATGCTCTCCTCGTTGAAATGCCACCCCTTGGGCATTTCGAGGTCGAGGCCTCCGCGCACCGTTCCCGCCGTGGAGTATGTGGACGTCCAGTCCGACATCACGATGCCGTCGAATCCCCACTGCCCGCGCAGTATGTCTATATTGAGCCGACGGTTTTCACTCGCGTGAACGCCCCAGATAAGGTTGTAGCTGTCCATTACGGCACCGACGCCCGCCTGCATTACGGCCTTTCTGAAAGCGGGTAAGTATATCTCCTGCAATGTACGCTCGTCGGCGTCGGAGCTTGCGTTGTGGCGGCTCCACTCCTGATTGTTGAGGGCGAAATGCTTTACGGTGGCCATAACTCCTTCGTCCTGCAATCCGAGAATGTATCCGACGGCGGTTTCGGATGTCAGGTAGGGGTCCTCGCCGAAATACTCGAAATTGCGGCCGCACATCGGGCTGCGGTATATGTTCACACCCGGTCCGAGCAGGATGTTTACGCCGCGTGCCTTGCAGTCGCGTGCCAGCGCCCGACCCAGTTCGAGTGCGAGGTCGCGGTTCCAGGCGGATGCCGTGACCATACCGCATGGGAACAGTGTGCTTTTGGTGTTGTTCCGAACTCCCTGCGGGCCGTCGGCCATACGTACTTCGGGGATGCCGAGACGTTCTATCGCCCGAATGTAGAACGACCGTACGCCCGAAATGTAGGCGATTTTCTCCGAGAGTGTCATCTGCTTTGCGAGTTCCGCCGCGCGTTGCTTTGCCTGTTCGCCAATCGTCACCTTTTGCGGTGAATTGGCCGCCGTGTATCCGCATTCGGCGGCGGGTTGTGCCTGTGCCGCGAATGTGCCTGCGGATATGAGGGCGGCGGTAAGAATATGACGTATCTTCATAAAAGGTATATGTTTTTCCACTTCGCAAAGTTACTTTTTATTCCGTGTCCCTCCTGCCTTGAATCGGACAAACTTTATAACTGTTTTGTCTTATCGTAGCCAGACGCACCGTTTTCGTCCGCGGAACGGGTCGTATCGGCAATACGGCGCCTTTACGTTTTGCCGCTGCCGCGAAGCCGTGTCCCGCATTCGTCGCGTATGATTGAAACTGCGGGAAATCGGCGGAAAAAAGCCCGTAAATCGGCGGTTGCGCCATTATTTCGAAAAATAATTCGGCTTCGAATGTACCGAAACGATAATTTTATTATCTTTGCCCGACTATTGTTTAACTAATTTAACTTTTACTCAAAATGCCAAAAATGAAAACAAATGCCGCTGCAAAGAAGCGTTTTACTTTCACCGGCACAGGTAAGATCAAGCGTAAGCACGCTTATCACAGTCACATCCTGACAAAAAAGACTACCAAACAGAAGCGTAATCTGTGCTATTCGGGCACGGTTTCGTCCGCCGACGAGGCGAAAATCAAGAACCTGCTCGTTAAATAACATCGACGGCGGTTCGTAAACTTATTTTTTTAACCGAGGAGTAACATAGCCCCGAAGAACGGGAGAGAAGCCCGTCGCTATCCGCTCCGTAAAACTTTTAATTTATGCCACGTTCAGTAAATGCTGTTGCGTCACGCGCAAGAAGAAAAAAAGTTTTGAAACTTGCCAAGGGTAACTTTGGTTCAAGGGGAAACGTATGGACAGTAGCCAAAAACACTGTCGAGAAGGGTTTGCAGTTCGCTTATGCACACCGCAAGCTCAAGAAACGTACATTCCGCTCGCTGTGGATTACGCGTATCAACGCTGCCGTCCGCGCTCAGGGAATGACGTATTCGGAATTCATCGGAAAGATCAATGCCAAAGGCATCGAGCTGAACCGCAAGGTTCTGGCCGATCTGGCAATGAACGAGCCGAAGGCATTCGAAGCAATCGTTAAAGCAGTTAAATAGTCGGTTTTTCGAAACCGTAACGTCCGCCCGACCTCAAAGGTCGGGCGGATTTTTTTGCGGCAGTATGCGACTTTATGCCTCGGGACGTGAAAAAATCGCATATAAGGTCTGAAATTCATATGTTTGTCGGCTAAAATACATATATTTGCATTTGTAAAGCAGCCTTTTCGATAAACCGAACGCATAGCCGAGTTTACTCGGGTTCGGCTGAGGTGAGAAAAGATGCAAGAAAGAGACCCTTTAACCCTGCCTATGATGAAAAAATTATTCCCTCCGTTGTTTAGCCGTGTAGCGTCTTTCATCTGCATTCTGTCGCTTGCCGCAGGCTGCGAGAAGTTCGATGATGACGACCCGAACTACCGCAAACCGCTGCCGACGCCGCTGCCGGATATGATTTTGTACACCACATCGGACGGAGCGCCCGTAAACGTCGATAGTTGGAAAGATGACATTCTGGACAACTGCTATTACGACGGTATGGGGCGGATTATTCTGCGCGAAGGGGTTACCAATATACCTCCTTATGCGTTTGGCGACTCCAAATTGGTGGATATAGTTCTGCCCGAAACCATAACCTCGATCGATTGGTATGCTTTCGGCCGTTCCCAATTGCAAAGTATCGTTATTCCGAATACTGTCGTATCATTGGGAGCGGAGGCATTTTACGGTTGCAAAAATTTGACGAGCATCACCGTTCCCGACTCGGTTACATCTCTCGGTGCGCGGGTTTTCAGCTTCTGCACAAATCTCGCAAAAGTAAAATTAAGTGAAAACCTGACATCCATTCCGAAAGAAGCATTTTACTCTTGCCAAAGTTTGAGAAGTATAAATATGCCCGACGGTGTTACGGAGATCGGGCAGGACGCATTCAGTTATTGCCACAGTCTCGAAAAAATTGTCCTGCCGCAAGGAATAACGCAGACCAACAAATCGTTCCAATATTGCTCGAGCCTTAAAGAGGTTACATTAAATAAAAACATAAAGGGGATAGGCGGTTTTACGGGATGCACGAGCCTGAAAAAAATAAATCTGCCCGAAGGGCTCGAAACGATATACTCTTACTGCTTTTCATATTGCGTCGAACTCGAACGGATATACATTCCGAGTACCGTACGGGAGATAAACGGCTATGTATTCGATAATTGCAAAAAGTTGAAACAGGTAAACCTGCCGGAGGGCATCGAATATATAGGCAATAATCTGTTCGCCAACTGCTACGAACTGTCCGAGATACGGATACCGGAAAGTGTTGCCGTTTTTAATTTCGGAGCTTTTCAGAATACGGCGATTTCGCATATAAATATTCCCGAGAATGTAAGTTATATATTCGACGGGGCATTTATCGATGCAAAAAATCTCAAGTCTTTCAGCGGCAAATTCGTTACCGACGACGGTCGTTGCGTAATAACCGACGACGGCATACTGAAAGGCTTCGCTCCGTGCGGACTTACATCTTACGAATTTCCCGAAGGTATTCGTCAAATCGAGGGCTTTTCTGAGGTGAATATCGAAAGTATGACGCTACCGTCATCTGTCGAAGCGTTGGGCGGATACTGGTTTTCAGGTTTCGGCACTTACAATGCTAAACTTAAAACATTGTATTGCAAGGCAACGGCACCCCCGTATGCAGGCTTCGACATTGATCCTTATACGGAAGTATCCGTAACGGTTTATGTGCCACGTTCATCGGTCGAGGCATACGAACAGGCCGACTTTTGGAAAGATTTGACAATCGAGGGATACGATTTTTAACCGGTTTTATCAGAGAAGAGTTATGAAAAGGGTTTTTGCAATATTGTTTTTGGCAGCCGTATGCGCAGGTTGCGAAAAATCGGGCAGAATATACAGAATAGGCGACTTTTACTACGAACCAGGCAAACAAGGTATAGTATTCTATGTAACCGATGAAGGTCGGCACGGCAAAATCGTCTCGTTGGATGAAACTCAATGTGCGTGGGCGACGGAAGCTGTTTACGAAGAGGTCGGCGCAGACGGTCAGGCGTACGATTACCTCGACGTTAATTCGGCAGTTCATATGTCTCCGCGTGTGTTACCCGAAGCATACGATTATATCGACGGAATGAAAAATATGAAAGCCGTACGCTCGCAACCCGGTTGGCGTAAGAAATACCCCGCATTCGCGTGGTGTGCCGACAAAGGCGACGGTTGGTATCTGCCGGCACAGACGGAGCTGCTGAATTTGTATGCCGCTTGCTTATTCGAATACGACGAAGAGCATTGGTGCTGGTCGTCTACGAGCCTCAGATATATGGGAGGAACTGCACCGTTGGAACTTAATGCCGATAATTTTGCGCATATAGTAGATATGCGTGGCAGTGCTTGCGAATTAGGCGATAAAAATTATAAAATCTACGTACGCGCAATAGCCAAATTTTAACGGCCGATAAATATTATCCGTTTTTGTACGCAGATGCACGACTTTGTCCGCAAGCGTATGCCGCAACACAAAGTTGTCGGAAATGAGTGTCGGCCGATCGGATTACGTCGCATCGCTCACCGCGCGAGCGATAATCGCTCCGTGATCCAGAAAAGCCCTTTTGCGAGATTACAAATTTTACGGACGAAAACCGCTGTGCGGTACTTTTTATTTTTTTTGCATTGCTTGCATCCGCAAGCGTATGCCGCAACACAAAAAAATAAAAACCGTCGCTCGAAAGCGACGGTTTTTCGTCTTGTAAAATTTGTCGGGGAGACTGGATTCGAACCAGCGACCTCCAACTCCCGAAGCTGGCGCGCTAACCGGACTGCGCTACACCCCGTCGTCCTGACGCCGCCGAAGCGAGCGGTCAGGGAAATCTCGCGATTTCGAGTGGCAAAGATATATGCTTTTTTCCTTTTAAGCAAAGATTTCGCCGACTTTTTTGTCTCGAAACGCAGGAAAGCGCTGTTCGGTCGGCGAAAGCGTATGCCGACGGAGCAGGGCTTCGCGGCTCTCGGAGCCGCGCGAGCCGCAGTTTGCGGCGGCGGAGGCTTGCAAATATGCTTCGCTCTCCGCAACCTGCGCCCCGCATTCGGCGGAATTCGTCGGGGCGGGCAGATGCGGCTCCGCCGCGAGCGATAAGACAGGCGGGAGAGAACAAATTATTGAAATCGAGGAGGTGTCAAGTCGTATGAGGAGGTGTCAAGTCGTATATAGTTACCGCAAAAATCACCGTCCGATCGAAAAAATATGCCCCGAAATTTGCATTCCTGAAATTTTATTTTATATCTTTGCGATATCAAAATAATATCATAAAAACCGACACTATGGAAAACAAGAATTTCGCCTATTCGGGCAGCCGCACAAACGGTTTCCTTATGCTGTTCATCGATTTGCTGCTCTTTGCGGCGGGCATCGCATCATTCATCTGGGGCGCCGTGCTCAGCGATGAAGGAATAAATACGGTAGCGGGCATCGCTTTGATAATTATAGGTATTGCCGCCATTATCACCGGTATAATATGCGCGTGCGGTTTCATCCTGCTCGAACCCAACGAGGCGCGCGTGCTGCTCTTCTTCGGCAAGTATCGCGGCAATTTTCTCGAAACGGGATACTGGTGGGTCAATCCGTTTATGTCGGTGAAGCGCATCTCGTTGCGCGCCCGCAATCTGAATGTCGATCCCATCAAGGTGAACGACAAGACGGGCAACCCCGTGATGATAGGTCTGGTGCTGGTATGGCGCATCAAGAGCGACGAAATCTATCGTGCCGTCTTCGACGTCGATGCCTCCCCCAAAGAAAACGAGATAGGGCTGTCGTCGGCCGCGCGTATGCAGATACTCGAAAATTTCGTCCGCGTGCAGAGCGACGCCGCTTTGCGTCAGGTTGCGGGCTGCTATGCATACGACGATGCGGGTATATCGTCGGAGGAGCTCACGCTGCGCTCGAACAGCGGCGAGATAAACGAACAGCTCGAAGCGAAATTGAACGAGCGTCTCGAAATGGCGGGCATAGAGATCGTCGAGGCGCGTATCAACTACCTCGCATACGCACCCGAAATCGCGGCCGTTATGTTGCGGCGCCAGCAGGCCGATGCGATAATCGCTGCCCGCGAAAAGATCGTCGAGGGAGCGGTAACGATGGTGAAAATGGCGCTTGACAGGCTTGCCGACGACGATATCGTGGAGCTCGACGAGGATAAGAAAGCGGCTATGGTGAGCAATCTGCTCGTCGTGCTGTGTGCCGACGAAGCCGCACAACCCGTGTTGAATACTGGCACATTGCACCAATAATCGTTCGCAAATAAGGTGGCGAAAAAAGAGACATCGACGAAAAGTTTCGTCCTGCGCGTGGACGGCGAGACTATGGAGGCGCTCGAAAAGTGGGCGGCCGATGAGTTCCGCAGCATCAACGGGCAGCTGCAATGGATAATCGCGGAGGCGCTGCGCAAAAGCGGGCGCCTGCCGAAACGATTGCGTGCGACGAAAGAAAAACTCTCTGAAAATGAACGTTAAAAGTATGTTTTCCCCCGAGCGGCTGCGGGCATTCGTCCGCACTCCTCTGTGGCTCGGCCTTCCCGTAGCCGCGATTGTCGCTTTTGCGGTAATATGGGCGATATGCGCATCCTCTCCCGCCGTAGATAATCCGCTCAAGAGCGCAACGGTATCGGCCGTATGCGTCGCAATCGGCTGGGTGCTCGGCATTTGGGCTTCGGTGACGCCCGACAACGAAAAGGACGATGAAAAGGACGACGATATGAATGCCGATACGGTGGACGACGTCCCGATTTTGCGTGCCCGACTGACGGTCGCCGTATTGCTGCTGGGATTTTTAGCCATCATATCGATTCCCGACATCTGCCGTGTCGTGGAAGACGGACGTCCCGTAGCGATCGGCATTGCGGGCTTTATGACCAAACTGCTGGGCATTGCGGCCGTCGCCATACCCGTATGGCTGCGATTGCGCTGCCGATAAACCGAAAATCGTTATCTTTGCGGTTGCCGTATCCGTTGCGGCGCCTTGAATATGATCAAACTTGTAATTTTCGACCTCGACGGCACTTTGCTCGATACGATAGGCGACCTCGCTGCTTCGTGCGATGCTGTGCTCGCACGGCACTCCCTGCCGCTGCATACTTACGATGAATACCGCCATATGGTCGGACGGGGTATTTTGCGCCTCGTCGAGGCCGCCATACCCGAACATCTGCGTACGGCCGAGTTCGTCGAGCGCGTGCGCGCCGATTTCGTGGAGTATTACCTCGCGCATATCGATTCGCATACGGTGCCTTACGAGGGTATTCCCGAACTGTTGCGCGAACTCGCGGCGCGTGGCATAGCCGTTGCGGTCGCATCCAATAAATTTCAGGCGGGAACGGCGAAGCTCATCGCGAAATTCTTCCCCGATGTGCCGTTCGTCGCGGTGCTGGGGCAGAGGGTCGGCATTCCGTTGAAGCCCGACCCGCAAATCGACGAGGAGATTATGGCGGCTGCGGGTGTCGCCCCGTCGGAGTGTCTGCACGTGGGCGATTCGGGCGTGGATATGCAGACGGCACGTGCTGCGGGCGTACGCTCCGCAGGTGTGACGTGGGGGTTCCGCAGCCGCGAAGAACTCGCAGAAAACGGGGCGGATGTCATTATAGACCGTCCTTCCGAACTGTCGGACTTATTGTAGATTATGAAAAAGATAGTCGTTTTTACAGGTGCGGGTGTGAGCGCCGACAGCGGGCTCGCCACTTTTCGCGATGCCGACGGTCTGTGGGCCGATTACCGTATCGAGGATGTGTGCACGCCCGAAGCGCTTGCGGCCGACCGCGCTAAGGTCGTGGAGTTCTATAACCTGCGACGTCGCGAAATGCTCGAAAAAAGCCCCAATGCGGGGCATTCGGCCATAGCGGCCCTCGAACGCGACTTCGATGTCGAGGTCGTTACCCAGAATGTCGATAACCTGCACGAGAGGGCAGGCTCGTCCCGCGTGACGCATCTTCACGGCGAACTTACCAAGTTGCGCTCGTCGCGCAATCCCGAACTTATCGTCCCGCTCGACGGCTGGGAGCAGAAACTCGATGCCGCAGCTCCCGACGGTTCGCTGTTGAGGCCTCACATAGTCTTTTTCGGCGAGGCCGTGCCGATGTTCGATACGGCTGTGCGCATTGTCGCATCGGCGGACGTGCTTATCGTCGTCGGAACCTCGCTGGCCGTCTATCCCGCCGCGTCGCTCGTGCGCTATGCCGCACCCGAAGTCCCCATATATGTCGTCGATCCCGCAACGCCCGATATGTCGCTGATACGCAACCCGCTGACGCATATCAAGGCCCGTTCGGCGGAAGGACTTCCGAAACTTGCGGAGATGTTGCGCGAAAAATATCTGTAACCGAATTTATTTCCGTTCGTTTTCGTAGATGTCGAGCAGCTCCTTCGCCGCGACGAACGAGCTCAGTCTGGCATCTAATACGCGTTGCTCGATGTCGGCTATGCGGCTTTCTATCGCGGGATTGCGGTAGAAGTCGTTCTTGAGTTTCTCGTTGATGGTCTCGTACATCCAGTACTTGTTCTGGCGGTTGCGGTTCGCCGGGAAATAACCGTTCGCGCGTATGTGGTCGAGATACTCCTCGACGCCTTTCCATACCTCCTCCAGTCCCGTTTTGTCTACCGCCGAGCAGGTATATACCTGTGCCCGCCATTCCGACTCGGGCATCGGGAATAGCCGCAATGCGTTCTGAAACTGCGCTTTCGCAAGCTGCGCCTTGTTTATGTTCTCGCCGTCGGCTTTGGTGATTACCATAATGTCGGCCATCTCCATAATGCCGCGTTTTATGCCCTGCAACTCGTCGCCCGCACCCGAAATCTGCAACAGCATAAACATATCGACCATCGAATGCACGGCCGTCTCCGACTGTCCGACGCCTACCGTTTCAATGAATATTATGTCGAAGCCCGCGGCTTCGCAGAGGATTATCGTCTCGCGTGTCTTGCGCGCCACGCCGCCTAAGGAACCCGCCGACGGCGAGGGGCGGATGAAGACCTTCGGGTTGGCCGATATGCTCTCCATACGTGTCTTGTCGCCGAGTATCGAACCTCCGCTGCGTTCGGACGAGGGGTCTATGGCCAGCACCGCCAGCTTGTGGCGGAGCGACGTCACCATATTGCCCACCGCCTCGATGAATGTCGATTTGCCCGCCCCCGGTACGCCCGTTATGCCTATGCGTACCGAGTTGCCCGCATAGGGCAGACACCGTTCGATTATCTCCTGCGCCTGCGCATAGTGGTCGGGGTTGTTGCTTTCGATAAGCGTTATGGCCTGCGACAGCGTGGTTATGTTGCCTGCGAGTATGCCTTCTACATACTCGTCAGTCGATAGCGTACGGCGTTTCTTGCGTACGAAATACGGATTGACGACGGGCTGGTCCTCGACCCCCGCCGTTACATTCAGAGCCGTATCGTGATGCGTATCCGCGTATTCGCGTTCGAAGTGTTCGATTTTGGTATGATTTGCCATTATTCAGCTGTGAGTTTTTTGAAGAAGTCATCATCGACGGTTATCGGGTTCCCGAACCATACCGCTTTGCGTTTGCGGTTCACTATCACGCCGAACGGAACGTATCGCACGCCGAAATCCTGGAATATCCGTCCCGTATCGTCTATGAGCGCCCCTATGCGGCCGCCGAGGCATTCCCGCAGGTGGCTGTCGATATGCGACGGGTCTTCGCGCGTGACGAATATCACCTGTATCGGTGTGTCGCTGTCGGCGATATATCGCTTGATTTTCAGAAACGATTCGATGCAGGGTACGGTATTCGAGCGGACGAACTCGATGTATGTGTACTCGCCCTGTTGCGGGACGATGCCGTCGAGCCAGTTCGCCGTCTTTATCTTCGGTATCCGCTCGTTCAGGGCTATGTTCTGTGCCGAAAGCGGAGTGCCGAAAACTACGGCGAGCAGCAGTATGAAAACCGTTTTTCTCATCGTCTGCGGGTGTTATTCGCAACGAAGATAGTGAATTTTTCGAAAACGGCGTTCGTAAATTCGCGTAAGAGGTGCGAAAACTCGAAAAATGCGGGTAAAAACGGACGGATAAATTTCGTATTTCGGAAAGAAGTAGTACCTTTGTAAGGTTTGTGCGTAACACTGTACGTACGCGGAAATGAATTGCGATAATACTAATCTTATAAAACTTTGAAGTTATGAAAGTATCACACATCGAACATCTCGGCATCGCCGTGAAGAGTCTCGACGAGGCTATTCCCTATTGGGAGAATGTACTCGGACTGAAATGTTATGCTATCGAAGAAGTTGCCGACCAGAAAGTGCGTACGGCTTTCTTTATGTTGGGGCAGACCAAAATCGAGTTGCTCGAACCGACGAGCGAGGATTCCACGATAGCCAAATATATCGAGAATCGCGGCATCGGCATCCACCATATGGCTCTCGCCTGCGAGAATATCGAGGAGCAGCTGGCCGATGCGGCCGAGAAGGGTATCCGCCTTATCGACGCTACGCCGCGCAAGGGCGCCGAGGGTATGACCATCGCATTCCTGCACCCGAAATCCACGCAGGGCATCCTGACCGAACTTTGCGAGAATAAAAACAAATAATTTGTCATAAATACTATGAGCGAAATTCAGAAAGAGGTGGCCAAACTCATCGAAAACCGTGAGCAGGCACGTCTCGGAGGTGGCCAGAAGGCTATCGATAAACAGCACGAAAAGGGTAAGTACACGGCTCGCGAACGTATCCAGATGTTGCTCGACGAGGGCAGCTTCGAGGAGTTCGATATGTTCGTAACGCACCGCTGCACCGACTTCGGTATGGATGCGAAACACACGTTCGGCGACGGCGTGGTGACGGGTTACGGTACGATCAACGGCCGTCTGGTCTATATCTATGCGCAGGACTTTACCGTTACGGCGGGTTCGTTGTCGATCACTATGGCCGAGAAGATCTGCAAGGTGCAGGATATGGCTATGCGCAACGGCGCTCCCTGCATCGGCCTCAACGACTCGGGCGGCGCGCGTATTCAGGAGGGCATCAACGCTTTGGCGGGCTATGCCAACATCTTCCAGCGCAACGTTATGTCGTCGGGCGTCATTCCGCAGATTTCGGCTATTCTGGGCCCCTGCGCGGGCGGTGCTGTCTATTCTCCCGCTTTGACCGACTTCATCATTATGAAGCGTCAGACGTCGAATATGTTCCTCACGGGCCCGAAGGTCGTTAAGACCGTGACGGGCGAGGACGTTACGCAGGAGCAGCTCGGCGGCGCTACTATGCACACGACCAAATCGGGCGTGGCGCAGTTCGCCGTAGACACCGAAGAGGAGTGCGTGGCACTTATCCGCGAACTGCTCTCGTACCTGCCGCAGAACAATATGGAGGATGCTCCTCTGGCTCTGTGCAAGGACAATATCGCTCGTTTGGAGGACTCGCTCAACGAGATCATTCCCGACAGCCCCAACAAGGCTTACGATATGGCCGAAGTCATCAAGGCTATCGTCGATAACGGCGAGTACCTCGAATCGGCAGCAGGCTATGCCAAGAATATCATCACCTGCTTCGCCCGTTTCAACGGCCAGAGCGTGGGTATCATCGCCAACCAGCCCAAATTTATGGCGGGCGTGCTGGATATCAACGCGAGCCGCAAGGCTGCACGCTTCGTGCGCTTCTGCGATGCGTTCAATATCCCTCTCGTTACTTTGGTCGATGTCCCCGGTTTCCTGCCCGGTACGGCTCAGGAGTACGGCGGCGTGATTACCCACGGTGCCAAACTGCTCTTCGCCTACTGCGAGGCGACGGTTCCCAAGGTTACCGTTACGCTGCGCAAGGCTTACGGCGGCGCGTATATCGTTATGTCGTCTAAACATATCCGCGGCGATATCAACTACGCTTGGCCTACGGCCGAGATCGCCGTTATGGGTGCGAGCGGCGCCGTCGGCGTGCTCCACGCCAAGGAGGTCGCTGCCATAGAGGATCCCGAGGAGCGCGCCAAGTTCGTCGCCGAGAAGGAGAAGGAGTACAACGACAAGTTCTCGAATCCCTACAACGCTGCGCGTTACGGATATATCGACGACATCATCGAGCCGCGCAATACCCGTTTCCGCATAATCCGCGCTTTGCAGTCGCTGGCGACCAAGCGTTTGCAGAACCCTGCGAAGAAACATTCGAATATTCCTTTGTAAAATATTGAGTTATGATACAGACTGAAATTGCGGAACGCACCGATACCCTCGCCGCATCCGTTGCGGAGCAGGCGGGCGTCATCGCGCAGGGTGCCGCAGAGGCTGCGGAAAAGGCTCCCGTGGACTGGGGTAATATTCTTATGATTTCGGCCGTAGGCTTCGGTTTGGTCGTCGTGATGCTGATTCTGCTGGTCTTCGTGATGAAGGGCTTCGGCGCCATATTCTCGATGCACCGCGAAAAGGCTCCCGCCGCTAAAGTCCATATGAGCGACGAGGTCGTCGTGGCAATCACGACGGCGCTGAAACTCTATAAGAGCGTGCTCCACGACCGCGAATCGGAGATGCTTACCATCAACCGCATCGCGCGAACCTATTCGCCTTGGAATTCGAAAATTTACGGACTCACTTCAATGCCCGAACGAAAAAAATAATACATATGAAAGACTATTCATTGAAAATCAACGGACATCAGTACGATGTTTCGATAGATGAAATCAACGATGCTTCGACCGTTGCGAACGTAGTGGTAAACGGCGTGTCGTACAGTGTCGAGATCGCAGGCGGCAAAGCTCCCGCGGCGAAGAAACCTCATGTCGTTCCCGCTCCCAAGGAGACGGGATTGAGCGTAGCTCCCCAGACGGCCGCTCCGACCCCGAAGGTCGCAGCCGTCGCTCCGTCGGGCGCCCACAATATCAGCTGCCCGCTTCCGGGGACCGTGCTTTCGCTTCGCGTGAAGGTCGGCGACTCGGTTGCGGCAGGCCAGACCGTGGCAGTCGTCGAGGCTATGAAGATGGAGAACAACATCGACGCCGACCGCGCGGGCGTAGTCAAGAACGTGGCCGTACGCGAAGGCGAAACCGTCGCTGAAGGCGCCGTATTGATAACCCTCGAATAGACATTGCGTTATGATGGGTTCTGTTTTATCGTCTTCGGTCGGCGAAAGCCTGCTGAAATTTATCAATCAGTCCGGATTTACGGCTTTCTTCGAAGCCGGCGGTTACAAGTATGTCATTATGATATGCGTGGCGCTGCTGCTGCTCTACCTTGCCATCAAACACAAGTTCGAGCCGCTGCTGCTGCTGCCTATCGCATTCGGTATGCTGCTGACCAACCTTCCGGGTGCCGAAATGTTCCATTCGGAACTTTTCGAGGGCGGCCACGTGCATTGGGACATCTTCGTCGCCAATGCGGGGCTTATAGACTACCTCTATCTGGGTGTCAAACTGGGTATCTATCCGTGTCTTATCTTCGTCGGCGTGGGCGCTATGACCGATTTCGGCCCGCTTATCGCCAACCCCAAGAGCTTTCTTCTGGGTGCCGCTGCGCAGATAGGCATCTTCCTGACGTTCATCGGTGCTTCAGCTCTCGGTTTCAACCCTCAGGAGGCTGGTTCCATAGGTATCATCGGCGGTGCCGACGGCCCGACGTCCATATTCCTCACGGCACGATTGGCTCCCCACCTGTTGGGTCCCATCGCCGTTGCCGCTTACTCGTATATGGCGCTCGTACCCGTTATCCAGCCGCCCATTATGCGACTGCTGACTACTAAGAAGGAGCGCGCTATCAAGATGTCGCAACTGCGCAGCGTCTCCAAGACCGAGAAGATTATCTTCCCGCTCGTCATTACGATAATTATTTCGCTGCTGTTGCCGAGCGCTGCTCCGCTTATCGGCTGCCTGATGTTGGGCAATCTGATGAAGGAGTGCGGCGTCGTAGACCGCTTGAGCAAGACCGTGCAGAACGAGTTGATGAATATCGTGGTCATATTCTTGGGCATCTCGGTGGGTGCTACGGCCACGGCCGAAGCCTTCATCAATCTCCAGACGCTCGGTATTCTGGCTTTGGGTATCCTCGCTTTTTGCTGCGGTACCGCAGGCGGCGTGTTGCTCGCGAAGTTTATGAACCTGTTCTGCAAGGAGGGCAATAAGATCAATCCTCTTATCGGCTCGGCAGGCGTGTCGGCCGTACCTATGGCTGCCCGTGTGTCGCAGACCGTAGGTCAGGAGGAAAACCCGGGCAACTTCCTGCTTATGCACGCTATGGGACCTAATGTCGCAGGCGTCGTAGGCTCGGCCGTTGCCGCAGGTATTCTGCTGTCGTTCCTCGCCTGATACCGGAACGGTTCAATATCGGAAGACTGCCTGATAGGGCGTGTGCCGATGAAAATTCACCCCTGTCGGATTGCAATCCGACAGGGGTGATTCTTAATATCGTATGTCGTCGTACGGCTGTTTGTTAGCGGCATCGATGCCGTTTCCGATATTTACTGCAACGGCGCCTGCTCGAATTTAGCCCCCTGCTATTCGAAGTCGTAGAGCAGCTCTATGTCGTCTATCCACATTATGCTGTTGTCGCTGCCGACGAAGTAGTCGCCGTAGCGCGATGACGTGCATACTACGATTATATGCGTCGGACGCCGTGAGGAGCGGTATTCGAGCTTGAACTCGAACTCGGTCCATTCGGGTGTCGATTCGTTGAAAATCTTCTCTCCGTATGCGATTATGTCGGGATTCTGCGACGAGAAGAACGACGCTACGTTGCGCGTGTCCACTCTTATCGGCGATTCCGCCGAACCGCCGTATTTCGCGGGATCCCAGTCGCCGAGAGCCACATATACTATGCCTTCATCGGGATCGCCCACAACTTTCGGAGACTGGTTGTTCTTGACTGGTACGCAGTTTATCGTCCCCTGGTTGTATTTGGCCCAGAACCTGAAGCCCGTCGGGCGCAGCGTATACGGACGGCCGAAATCCACCAGCCCGTTTGCGCCCGCCGTCCCCGCATAGTATCCGGTGTAGATATTGCCTGCGGCGAATCGGCTGATACCCATAATCGTGGCATTCTGCGACTTGAGCTGTGCCGAGTATTTGCCCGCGGTGCCGGGGCGCAGATCGTTGGTTATGGGCTCCGTAACGGTAAGATTCGCGACCGACGCCCCTTCATTGCCCGTGCCCCAGAACGGAGTGCCGTTTTGGGAGTAGGGGTAGAAGATGTTCTTCCCGTCGCGATGCCATTCCTCGAATCCGCTGTTAGGCAACGGCAGCAATACGCTCGTCGTGAAACTTACTATGTCGGATATGTTCTCGTCGGCATAAGCCGTTATTTCGTAAGCCGTCTCGGGTTCGAGGTGGCGCAGCTCGGCCGATATGTTGCCGCCGTCTACCGTCATCCATTCCGAGGGCACCTCCGTCCACTCCTCGGTGCCGTTCTTACGGTAACGGAATCCCATCTGCGTGTCAGCTATGCCCGATGCCGATACCCAGGCCACGCAGGCACCCTCCATAACATCGAGAATCTCGACCGTAAGTTCCTTGGGAATCACGAACAGACTCCATTCTTCGGTGCGGCCGTGATAGGTTACGTCCACGAAGCGTACGGAACGGAAATCGCGCAGCTCGCTCGCTGCGGGCGACATAGCGGTTATATCGCGCGGCCCGAGTTTCAGCGACTCGATTTCTACGGCGCTCAAATCGTAGTCGTCGCGGATGAAGACTTTAGCCGTGTGATTCTCCGTGTCGAACTCGGTAGCACCCATCTGGCCTTTGACCTTGAATGCGCGTTCGATATTCTGTTCGGCCGTTATGGTCCATTCGTAATCCTGATAAAGCGACAAGGTTACGTATTTGGGCACGCGCATATCCAGCGTCAGGACGGATGCCGCGGCTCCGCTGTCCGAACCGGCGATTATCGGTGCGAACTCCTGCGGATATGCCGCCTGCTCGGTGAATGCTATTTTCGTGAGCTCGACATTGCGTATGTCGGTGGTCTCGTCGAGCGGAATCACGGCCGTCAGCGTATTGTTGTCGATGCGGCAGGGACCGACCGTCCCGTTGGCTTCGAGCGCCGTGATTTCGAGTTTGACCACGGGGTAGGGGATGTCGTTCTCGATACATCCCGCGGGCAGTGACAGCGCCGCAACGGCTCCGAGTATGCGATATATTGCGTTTTTCATCGTTTTCAGGGCTTTTTCTTGTTCCATAAATGGAGGTTCATACCTATGCGTATGTCTGCCAGATTGAGACGGAACCTCATCTTCGATGTCGTGCGCGAGCCTATGTGTTCGCCGTCGCCGTCATACTGCTTTATCTTGTTGTATTGCAGACCTCCGAGACCGAACGATATGGTGCCGCAGACATTCGGGAATATGTATACTGCCAAACCGGGGCTGAAGTTGAATTTTACGCGGAAAATATCCGAGTTGGTCTCTTTCCAACTGTCGCCCGACTTGTATCTGAACAGCTGCGAACCCGTAACGGCCATAAGTTCCACTTCGCTGAAGAGCCCGAAACGTCCGCGTGCGTCGAGCGGCACATACGAGCGGTGATATATGCCGAACGAGTAGTTGTCGCTCGTGAATCTCATATTGCCGAACGACATCTCTATGTCGTTCTCTTCGCCCAGATCGAGGGTAGCATTGCCCAACTTGCCGTCGATGCGCGAGTATCCGAACCGCAGGCCGATGGCGTGGTCGTTGGCGACGAAGTAGCCGATGAACGGATTGACCGTCACTATCGAGCCGCTGAGCTTGAGGTTGTCGAGCACAAGATAGAGGTCCGTGTCGTCGCTCGTGAGCGAACCGTAGGAGATCGTCGCACCAACCATTACCTCTCCTTTGTATACGAATGTGTTTTTGTTTATTTCGCGGTCCACGCGGTTGCGCATAGGCAGGAATTTCCGCTTCGGGACTACGACCGACGAGGTTGCGGCCGACGTATTTTCGTTCTCGGATGCCGATACGGCGGTGTCTGCGGTGTCTGCGGCGGCTTTTGCCGAAGACGTATTTGCGTCGTTTCGCGGCGATGCCAGGGCGGTCGAATCCGCTGCGGCATTATCCGCTACTGCGGTCGTCTGCCGTCTGCCGCGTATTTTCGCTGTCGTGTCCCCGTTTTCCGTCTGTTCGGTGCTGCCTGCGGCCGACAGCGGCAGGAGTACCGATATTATTGCGAGTGCTATGATCGTTCGTTTCATACCCATTGCCTTTTACATATAGAACGCCATACCCACCCCTATGGAGAAGATGTTCACCTTGAAATTCATATAGCTCGACGAGCGGTTGCCGACCGTCACCTGATTGTGCACCTGGCGCGTGTTGGAGTAGTTGAACCCGAGTACGCCGATATTGACCTCGAATGCTACGTTGTTGGTCGCGAAAGCCACTATGCCGGGATTCAGCCCCAGCGATATGGTGTACCCCTTTTCGAACGTGCCCTTTACGGGGGAACCCTCGGCGAACTTGGCCTGCGTGCCGCCTATCGCGAGCTGGAATTCGGTGAACAGGCCGAAACGCTTGCTGTTGCCGAGCGGGATGTACTGGCGCCACATAGCCGCGACTTCATACGAGTGCTTGAGGGCGTAGTAGTAATCCACGCTGAGGTTTATGTCCTCCATACTTATCTTCGCGTCCTCGATTTTCAGCAGCGAACGCGAATAGATGAAGCGCCCGCCGACGGCCATGTTGTTCCTGACGGCATACGCTATCAGCGGGCTGATCTTGAAGGTGTATCCCTTGGACTCGATGCCCTCGATGACCAGAAACGAGTAGCTGTCGTTCGAGTGGGTGGAGTAAGAGGCCGTACCTCCGAAAATCCATTGCCCGCCCGGTACCATCTCTATCGATGGCTGCGAAATGCCGCGTTTCCTGCGGCGCTGGTTCGGCGTGAGAACGACGCTCGCATTCTCGTCGGCCGTGTCGTATGCCGCCGCCGATTTCACGGATGCATCCGTATCGCGCGGCTGTGCCTCCGCCGCGAAGCAGGTCGCCAGTATGGATGCCAGCAGGACGGGTATCGTTTTTTTGTAATCGTGCATCAATATACCAGTTCAATATCATCCACATACATCCAGCTGCCCGTACTGCCCGTGAAGTAATCGCCGTATCCGCTCGAAGTGAATACTATGACCAGATAGTCGGGTTTTTCGTCGCTGTTGTATGTCAGTTCCAATGTTTTTTCGCTCCATTCGGGACACGATGTCGTGCTTTCGAAATATCCGCACGCTATTACGCCGTCGGCCGTCCTCGGGTCGAAGAATGTACCCGAATCGCGCGTATCGACACGGTGCGGCTTGTTCCATTTGCACAATGCGATGAATATCTTGGTAAGGTCGGGCCCGCTCGCATTGTAGTTTCCCGTTTTGTCTATTGTTCCGCAGTTGCTCTTGTACCAGAATCTCAGTGCCTTGGGGCGTGCCGTGAATGTATACGGCTGCCCGAAATCCACCAGTCCGTTCGTTCCCGATATGCCTGCGAATACCCCCGTGAAGAGGTTGCCTGCCGCGAACTTGCCCACGACGGCCGTCGATGCCAGTTTCGCACTGCATTTGCCCGCCGATCCTGGGCGTATGTCGTCGGACGGCACCGTCAGGTTGCTCGAGGCGCTTAACAGCGTCGAAGCGGGATTGCCCGTATCCCAGAACGGGGTGTCGCTGCTCCCGTACGGATAGTACGGATTTCCCGACTGGTGCCAGTTCTCCATATCGCCGTTCGGCACCTGCGTACCTGCGGGCGTCTCGGTGGCGGCTTGGGCGCCTACCTCCGTTCGGCCGAAAAAGAGACGGTATTCGTACTGCCTGCCTGCTCCGAAATCTGTAGCGCGGGCCGTGTAGGTGTCGGCCTGCATACCGCTTGCGGTTGCGGGAAGCATATTCCATTCACTGCTGCCTGCCGTACGGTAGCCTATTTTTATGTCGGCGGCCTCCGCGTCGAGAACCGTCGCCGTGAAATCCGCCGTGTTGTACCACAGGTCGTAATCGCCGCTGCCGAGCGGCGATATGCCTTGGGTGGCGAATACGGTTACGGATGTGCCCGTACCGCCGTCGGCGTCCGTTACGTTGAAACGTATGTCGTGCTTGCCGCCGTACATCGGGGCGAAGAACGCGCTGTCGAGCGTTACGGAGTAATGTTTTTCGTCCGTGCGGATTACCGTTATGCCGTCGCAGGCGCCGCCCTGAAGGTCGTATTCCTTTCCGTCGGCGGTAAGCCTAATGCCGTTTATTGCGGCCAGCGCCGATATTTCGAATGTGTATGTCCCGCCGATATATCTCTGTACGGCATCGGGGTCGAAGCCGCTGCCCTTGATCGTCGGGTCGGGGCTGAAGGCTATGGTGTCGTCTATGATTTCGGGTGTCTCGTCCACCTCGACATCGAACGACATACTCCCCCCGAGGTCTTTCGAATACCTGAATGTCAGGGTGTATCTTACTGCCGCCTTGACATTTTCTATTCTGCCGGTTTTCTCTACCGTTCCCGCTTCCTCGCCCTCGCCGTGGAAAAACCAGCTTAAGGTCGTCGCACCCTGCGGCATAAGAAAATATCCCGTGCCGTCCTGTTCGAAACGCAGATGCGGCACCTCGCCGCTTTCGATACCGTTCATATCGAAATCATCGGCTATGCAGACGTAAGAATATGCATCGACCGGCAGTTTGTCGAGCACGGTGCGGTCGAACACCACCCGCACTGCCGAATTGAGCATCCTGCACTTGACCTTTATGTCCCCGATACATCCCGCCTCTACGGTGAAGTCCTGCGAGCCCGCATATGTGCGGCTCACGGTCGAAGCCTTCTCCTTGTCGCCCGCTTCTACGGTTATCGAGTAGTCGCCTGCGAGCAGCCATATCTGCGCGGGAATCTCGTCCGTCGATTTGTAGAGACGTATCAGCTCTTTTTTGCGGACGGTCTGCCCGCCGCCGTCTCCCGCAGCGTCCTGCGCTTCGGTGTCATCGGTATATTTGTAGATGCGCACCTTGCAGGTCTTCAGCGGGTCGTATTCCCCGACGGGAATGTCGCTCGGCATTGCAATGCTCATCCGCACTACGCCTTCGTCCGCCGATTCGATACGTCGTCCGCCGTCGGTGTCGTACTTCGAACACGCCGCCGCGAGGAGCGCAATGGCTGTATATGCAAATAAACGTTTCATTATTCGGTCTTGAGCTTAAGCGTTTTGACGGTCGTTCCGCCGTTGTTGTCCGTAATTTTGAATATGAAATTGTGGTCGCCCTTGCCCGTAACCATCAGCAGCGACATAAAGTTGGTGATCGACAGCTCCAGTTCGTTCTTGCCGAGCACCTGATCCCCTAACGGAAAGCCGAACTCGGTCAGGGCGCCGCTCATATCGCCCGGGTTTATGAGGTCTATGTCCGCCTGCAAGCCTACGGATTCGAGTTCGCTCGGCGTGAGCGTATCCGAATCTATCGTCACGACGAAGTCGCGTATGCCCGCTTCGCTCGTAATCTTTATGGTGACGTCCAACCCGTCGTATATCGTGCAGCGTTCGGCGTCTATGTCGTGTCCTATCCACTCTATGTCGGGGCCCGTGCCGCCGACATTCAGTACGAGGGTCTCGGCAGTCTTCAGCCCGAGTTCGTCGGTAGCCGTAATGCGGAATTCGTGTTTGCCTCCGTACGCGAAGAGCAGTTTCATCTGCCCCTGAAGGTTGAACATCGTGCTTTGCTGCCCGAGCAGCCTGTCTCCTACGGTATAGCCCATAGCCGTCAGTATGGCCGCCGAGGACCCCGGGGCGCACATATCCAGCGATGCGGGTATGCCGTATCCGCCAAGCGAGGAGAGAAAATCTCCCGAGGTCGATGAAATATCGACCGTGAGCGCCGCTAAACGGTTGGGTGTCCTGACGTTTATGCGGAACGGCTCCATATAGTCGCCGTATATGTCGAACATATCCTCGGTCAGCGTGAACGGAGCGGATATGTCATTGTCCTGCCATATGATTTCGGGACGGCCCAGCCCCTCTTCGGGCTCCTCCTCGATGGCTTTCTCCGCCAGCATACTCGATGTCTCCACCGTAATCACCTCGTCGAAAACCCAGTTCTCGCACTCTACTCTTATGTGTATGTCGCCTTCGTTGGCGTGTTCGATTATGACGGTAATCTTACGCCATTGCCCCGCTTTGACGTTCGTCAGTTTCGAGGTCATCTCGAAACCCTCGTCTTCGGGGGCGCTGTCGGCATAACGTCCCGTTATCGTCAGCTCCATTTCGTTGGTTTCGGACGGTGCCCTGAAATATACGGCACGCTTCTCATCGAACCCGAAATCGGCATCGGTGCCGCCTAACCGTACGTTTACCTTGGTGTCGGGCGACAACTGTTCGGGCAGGTCGGCCGAATACTCTACGGATACCTTGATGCTCGACAGCCTGCAAATTATGCGGCCGAGGGCGGTCTCTTTCTGTCTGGTGATGAAAAACTCCTTGGCAGCGCCGTACACGGGGGATTCCCACGCCAGTTCGGGCACTTCGCCCGAGGAGATCCTAAGTGTGTATTTGCCGACTTCCAACTCTATGGACTCCGTCGGGCGGTCGGCGTAGCGGAACGACTGCACCGTATTGCCTTCGGCATCGATAATCTCCACGTCGAAGTCGTCGGGCGAGACGGCACCCGTACGTGTTACGCTCTTGCCGCTGAGCCCTGCGATGATCTCCGTGTCGCTCAATACCTCGACATCGAGCCCCGCAAGCGACAGATAGCCGATGTCTTCCGATTTGTCGGGCTCCCTTTCATAACGTATGTCTTCGTTTATGCACCCCGTCATCGCGAATGCGGCGATGAAAAGTGCCGTTACGGCTTTTCGAATCATATCAGTCTTTTTCATTGTTTTTCGTCAGGTAAAGCGTTGTCGTTGAGTTCCGCATCGATTTCGACCTCTTCGACGAGCGTGTCATCCAGTTCTATGCGTACGGTTCCGGCACCTGCGTCGGCAACGTCGAAACGTATGGTATAGCGTGTCCGAGGCGCTATGTCGCGGAAGATCTGCACGGGCAGGGCGATCTCTTCGCCTGTCTGCTTCGTCGCCTTGCAGGTTATCGAGAACGGTTGCGGGCGTATGAACAGCGGTTTGTCCATCGGCATCGTCATCTCCTCGGAATATCCCGCGGCCGTGGTCAGCGTGAACGAGGCGGTGGTGAAATAGCCCGAGAAATTATCCGTGCATTCGATTATCGCCAGCGAGTTGCCTATGTGCGTCGTAACCGTTGCCGTCGCTTGCGTGCGTGCCGTCACGTGCACGGTGCTCTCTCCCGTAAAGAAAGGCTTGTCGAAACCCTCATCCTCGATGTCGCCTGCCGACAGCCTTACCGTATAGTCGCCTTCGGCAAAATAGCGGTTTCCCTCGCCGAATTCGGTCAGCGAAGCCCATGTCTGCTCCGTGCCCTCCTTGTCCGTTATGCTGACGGCGAACGCCCCTTCGTCGGGCAATGCCAGATCGGGAATCTCCACCGTCGCTTCCTGCTGCGAGGTGCCGTTTTTGACCGATACCTCGGTCGTGGAGCGTCCCGCAATGCATATGCTGCCGAAACCTGAGGCTTCGTCCGCCGTGCGCGAGCACGACAATACGGACAGGAGCATCGCCGAGGCCGTTGTGTATTTCGATATGCTTTTCATTATTCGCTTCATTGGCTTACTATCGATATGCGTATGTTATCGACATAGATGAAATGGTCGTAGAACTTGACCGAGAACTCTCCGCTGCGCGTCGTGTTGGGCTGGAAAGCTATGCGGCTCGTAGGTCCGCAGTTCGCCACTACGGCTTCGCGCCGAGCGAACTGCGACGAGAACGTAAGTCCGCTGACTGCCGACATCGATATCGTCGAGCCGTTTTGTATGGCGGTCTCGCCGTTTACGGCACCGCTTTCCGTGATGTTGCCGATATAGCAGGTCGTATTGCTCTCCGACGTGTCGGCATCGAACAGCACCTTTACCGTTACCGTCCTGCCCTCTTTGATGCGGGCGAGCGGCGGGGTGTCGATCTGGCCTTTGTATGTCTTCTTGGCCATAATGCCCGTTTCGAATTTGGTGTTTATGCGCAGGCATAAACCCGTGGCGCCGCCGACGCGCGCACCGCTCCAGCCTTCGGCCAGACCGTATTTCGTAAGACTTACCCCCGACGGATTGGATGACTGCACGGTCTCGCTCTCCGAGAAAGTGCCGTCGCCGCCTGCCGTCAGCCCCGAGAAATCCTCCTCGAAGAGATACGGAACCGTAAGCGGCGCGACATCGGTACGGATGTAGGGAACGATCTCGGGCATATCGAATGCTGTTTCCGCTTCGGCATTCTGCGTGTCGAATACTGCTTTCAGGCGCTTGCCCGAATATTCGGGCACCTCGATCTCTCCCTCGACCGTATATTCGTAACTGTTTTCTGCGTTTGCCGTGAATGAGAAGAGCCTGTTGCCGGCCTCATCGGCAATGTAGAACGACTCGACATCCTCGCCGAGGAAATTGTCGCCGAGCGAAAATACTATCTTCGTCGCGAGATTCAATTTCGGAATGGAGAGCGACATCGGCGTCACGCGACCGGCCACACACTCCTTGTTCATAACGAATGTCTTCTCTTTGGACTCGTATTTGTCGGCATAAGCGGTGTATTTCACCTCTCCCTCTATGCGCGCGGGGTAGATGAGCGCCCAGAACGACTCTCCCGCCTGCTTGGGCTCGGGGAACGTTATCGTCAGCGTATTGCCGCCTCCGTCGGCCAAAACGGGCGGTTCTTCGGGATTTGCCGCATCGATGGTAATGTCGCCCGTCACGGCAGTCGGGAATTCCATCCTGAATGCGGTAATCGGGCGGTTCATCAGGTTGCCGTCTTCGGGAATGGTTATTTTTATGGCGTGGAGCAGGTGCCTGAATCTCAAGTCGAGCATATTCCGCCCCGCGTTCAGCTGTGCCGCTTCCGTCGGATACGCCGCCATAATATCGGAGTCGAATATGTTCGAACCGTTTTGTTCCGACGGGATGTTGTACATAGCCTTCGTCCCGTCTACCGAAAGCGGTGCGGGCGAGGCGGCATAGTAGGTGTATCTGCCCTCGGGCATCGCCCCTATTATCGCGGTGAAATATGCCGAAGCGTACGTCGCGTCGTAGTGCCACATCGAGAAGACATCGCCCGACAGGGCATATTTCCCGTCGGCATCGGCCGCCCAGACAGCTATCTTGTCACCTTCGCCCCACGTGGTCGTCCCACGATCGTCCACGATCGTGCGTGACGCCTCCGTCGGCAGGCCGAGCGATACCTCCGTTCGGTTCGCATCGGTGCCGTTGCCCTCGAAACCGATTTCGGAGCAGGCCGTCGCGACGGCGAAGCACGATACTATCAAAAGGTTTTCAGTTCTCATACTATTCTCCTATTCATCGCAAAAATAGGTCTATCATACATATAAATAAAATAAAATCAACGAAACGGCACTTTTTCATCACGAAAAGCCGCGCTTTTCTGATTAGAATATCGGACTTATACGACATCTGATCCTCCCTGTCGGCCGTAATGCGGAAAAGCCGATGGCCGCAGGTGGAGAACCTGCGGCCATCGGCATCGGATATGTGTTGCAGCGATTACTCTATCGTCCACGTCTCGCCCGAGTGCAGCAGGTCATCGACGCAGCGTATTTTGCTCGCGGCCTTGACCTGTCCGACCTGCTCCTCGACGGCACGGTCGTATACCGTAGGCTCCGCCACCGAGCGTATGACGCCGAGCGCTACGGGACATTCGGGATACTTCATAGCCGCCAGCATCGTATGCAGCGTGGTGTCCTGCTCGCGGGCATCGTGCGTCAGTATGTCGTCTATCGTATAGCCGTCCTCGCCGACGGTTACGACCTTCAACTTCATATTCTCCAACACCAGACCTTTGGTGTTGTCCTTGCCGAAGAGCATCTTCTGTCCGTGCCGCAGCGTTATGGTATGTTCTGCGCGCGTGGCCTTGTCGCCTGCGAACAGGGCGTGGGTCTTGTCATTGAATATGACGCAGTTTTGCAGCACCTCCGTTACCGAGAAACCTTTGTGTTTCGCACCTTCTACCAGACACTCTTTGGTCAGCATCACCTCCATATCCACCGAGCGGGCGAAGAACGTACCCTTCGCGCCGATGACCAACTCCCCGGGGTTGAAAGGCTTCTCGACCGTCCCGTAGGGCGATGTCTTGGTGATCTTGCCGAGCTTGGAAGTCGGCGAGTACTGTCCTTTCGTCAGTCCGTAAATCTCGTTGTTGAAGAGGATGACGTTGAGGTCTACGTTGCGCCTTATGGCGTGTATGAAGTGGTTTCCTCCGATTGCGAGCGAGTCCCCGTCGCCCGTAGCCACCCAGACGCTCAAATCGGGATTTGCCACCTTGACACCCGTCGCTACGGCATTGGCACGTCCGTGTATGGTGTGGAAACCGAAGGTCTTCATATAGTATATGAACCGCGACGAGCAGCCTATGCCCGATACGAATGTGAATTTGCGGCGGGGTATGTCGAGCGCATCCGCCACTTCGGGCAGAGCTCTCTGCACGGCATTGAGTATCGCGTGGTCGCCGCAACCGGGGCACCAGCGCACTTCCTGGTCGCTCTTGAAATCTGCGGGCGTATAGTTGTATTGTGTCATCGTTTACTTTAATAAAGCGTTTAACTTGTCGCACAGCTCGGCTGTGGTGAAGGGCTGACCCTCGCACTTGTCGATCTGTTCGAATACGAATTGCGGAAACTGCTGGCGCAGATAGGCCGCGAACTGCCCCTCGTTCAGCTCGCATACCGCTATCCTGCGGAACCTGCCGAATATTTCGGCCGTATTCGTCGGGAGCGGGTTTATGTAGTTGAACTGGGTGTGCGACACGCTTTTACCCTCGCTGCGCAACTTCTCTACGGCACTGCGCAGATGTCCGCGCGTACCTCCCCAGCCTACGACGAGCAGCTCTCCTTCGATATCGCCGAAGACCTCTTGTCGGGGGATATATTCCGCAATCTTCGCCACTTTCGCCGCACGCATACGCACCATTCGGCTGTGGTTGTCGGGGTCGTGTGAGATGCAGCCGCGCAGAGCGTGCTTCTCCAATCCTCCGATGCGGTGTTCCAACCCCTCCTTACCGGGGAAAGCCCAGCTGCGGGCCAACTTTTCGTCGCGGGCATACGGCATAAATCCGCCTTCGGGCGCACTCTCCGCGACGGGCGGTACGATTGCGGGGTATTCGCTCATCGAGGGTATGCGCCACGCTTCCGAGCCGTTGGCTATGAAACCGTCGGAGAGCAGTATGACGGGTGTCATATGCTCCATCGCAATCTTCGCCGCCGTAAAGGCATAGTGGAAACAGTCGCTCGGCGACGATGCCGCCACTACCGCTGCGGGACACTCTCCGTTGCGGCCGTAGAGTGCCTGCATCAGGTCGCTCTGTTCGGTTTTCGTCGGCAGACCCGTCGATGGGCCTCCGCGCTGCACGTCTACCACGACCAACGGTAATTCCGCCATAACGGCCAGACCCAACGCTTCGCTTTTGAGCGACAGGCCGGGACCCGAAGTGGTCGTTACCGCCAGATCGCCTGCGAATGCGGCGCCTATGGCCGTGCATATTCCCGCTATCTCGTCTTCGGCCTGCACTGTTTTGACTCCCAAATCCTTGCGCTTGGCCAGCTCTTCGAGAATCACCGTCGCGGGGGTTATGGGGTAGGAGCCGCAGAAGAGCGGGCGTCCGCTCTTCTCGCTCGCCGCGCAAAATCCCCACGCCGTCGCCACGTTGCCGTTTATCGTGCGATACGTGCCCTTTTCGAGCGGGGCGGGGGCTACGGTGTATGTATTGGCGAACTGATGCGTGTTTGCCGCGTAGTTGTATCCCGCATCTATCGCCAGCGCATTGGCTTCGGCTATTGCGGGGTTCTTTTTCGCGAATTTGGATTGCAGATAGCTTTTCGCGTGGTCTTCGGGACGGTTGAAGAGGTAGAAGCAGATGCCCAGTGCGAACATATTCTTGCACTTGACTATGCTTTTGTTGTCCAACCCCGTCTGCGCGAGCGCATTGCGCGTCATCGTCGTTATGTCGGGAATTACGACATTGTACTCCTCCAGTCCGAGCTCGGCTATGGGGTCGAGCGTCTCGAAGCCTGCGCGTTTTACGTGCTCTTCGGTCAGGCTGTCGCCGTCGATTATCACCGTCGCGCCCTTCTTGAGCCACTTGCGGTTCGCCTTCAGTGCTGCGGGGTTCATAGCGACCAGAACGTCGCAGTAATCACCGGGGTTGTCGATTTTCCGTGCGCCGAAATGCACCTGAAAACCCGATACTCCCGCTACGGTTCCTTGCGGGGCGCGTATTTCGGCGGGATAGTCGGGGAAAGTGGATATGCCGTTTCCCATCAGCGCCGACGTATCGGAAAACAGGGTTCCCGTGAGCTGCATACCGTCGCCCGAGTCGCCCGAAAAACGGATGACGACCTCCTGCGCTTCGCATAAGTTTTTGTTGTCCATTATCTTTTTTAAGTAGGGTTTCGATTTCCAGCACAAATATAACATTAAATTCCGTCGCAGGTACCCGTAATACGAATATTTCGACGTTTCCGACTGTTTTGAGTTTGCAATATGATGATATTAAGGGCTTTGCGATAATGTTTTTCCTTCTTGGAAATCGGTGTCCGACTGCCGTACGACTTCCTGAAATCGAAACTCTCCCCATCGAAACTCGTTTCGGCGGGGAGAGTTCGTCCGATCGTATTTGTCGGGCAGCCGCTTTCGCCGCGCAAAGACCGTCAGAGAAATCGTATTCCCTTTATTTTCGTAGAGCTGCGGTCGGCTATCTCGTGCTCGACTATGCCCGTCAGTACGTCGGGCGCATCGTGCCAGCGGTTGGCTCGGAATTCGCGTCTGTAAGTCGCCAGATGGGTGTGGAGGTTGCCCCAGCGTTGCCGCCAGTTGCGCGGAAACCGTATGTTGTGCAGCACTGTCGCAGAGTTGGAGAGGATGCGCGCCTCTTTGTTGCCGTGCTGGTGGAACCACTCGACGCGCACGTTCGGGGCGAGTTTCTGCACGGCACGCGCGAAGCCGCGGCCTCCGTTGTTGCTCTCGACAAGCGCCGAGCGTGTCTGCGTCTCGCGCAGCATAGCTCCGACGAGCTCTTCGGTCACCTCCATCGGTTCGCGCGAGTAAACCGCATCCGTTATGTATATGATGCCGTCCGTGTCTACGGCATAACATATCGAGCACAGATGGTCGTCGCCCGTATCGGCCGTGTCGGTGTAATTCGCATATCTCACTATGTCGCGCGGCAGGGCGTCGTATTCGGCGAACCCGTCGCCGTAGAGCAGCCCTTCGCTCGACGACGGATTTCCCTGATACATACATTCGAAACGCACGGGGTCGAGCTGCCGCTTGGCCAACAGCAGATCGCGGCTCTGCTGCCCCTCCCAAAGGGCTTCGCCTCTTTTTCGCTGGTCTATGCCGCAGCTCGGCGAGACTTTGAGGGCTTCGAAATTCAGGTGCACCCACATATTGCCGTCTATGCCGTCCAGATCGCTCCACTCGCGCAGTTCGGCTACGGGTTCGCGCCTGCACAGCTCGCCTATAAGGTCGTCTTCGTGCCAGCGCGTGAATACTATCAGTTCGCGCGAGGCGTTGTGCATACGGGTCTTTACGACCGACGTGTACCACTCCCAGCAGTTCTCGCGCACTATCGGCGAGTTGGCCTCCATCGCGTCTTTGTAGAGGTCGTCGAGTATGAAGCAGTCTACGCGGTTGCCCGTCAGCGACCCTTCGCGACCTACCGACAACAACTCGCCGCGGTGCCCTATGATTTCGACCTCGTCGGCAGTGCGGATGTACTCGGGCGGCTTCGAACCTTTTTTTATGGTCGTCTCGGGAAATATTTCGGCATACTCTTTCGACTCGATTATGCGCTGCACGCGGCGGTTGAAACGCGATGCGAGCGACGAGGAGTAAGAGGCGATGGCTATTCGTATGTCGGGCTCGAGCCCGAGCATATATGCGGGCAGCAGGGTAGTGGCGCCGACGCTTTTGCCGTGTTGCGGCGGCATCGTCACTATCAGCTTTCGGATGCGCCCGGCGGCGAATTCGCCTAATACTCTGTAATATGAAAGGTGGAACGGTTGTGGTTCGAGAAACGGATATACCCTTGTGGCGAAATCCGCAAAGGGCAAATCCGACCCTGCGGCATTATGCGCCGCAGGGATTTCGGTTTTGCTTTTGTTCGGGGACATTGAGGATTGTCTTTTTGCAGGCCGTTTTCCGATACGAAAGATGTGTGACCTGCGGTTGGTGTGCGGCGGGCGGAGTATCGTCCGAAGGTGTGATTCCCGCCGCGAGGAGTGTGCGGCTACGGCGCGTCAGGCGAACAGCTCTTTCAGTGCCGAAAACGAGAAGTCGTTGAGCATCTCGCCGTTTTCGTCCGACGTACGGAACTCCCACCAGACGGGGACGATGTCGTCGATGACGGTTATCGCACCTTCGGGCATTTCGCGCCGCGAAGTATAGATTACGGCCGACAGCGTCAGGCGACACTCCGTATCTTCGAAAACGAAGTCGAGCGAACCCGAAAAATAGCTGCGACCGCCTATCGCATCGCGGAGACGCCGTGCCGTCTCCTCGTAAAGTTGAGAAGAAATGGAATACATTTTGTTAAATTGAAATAAATGTTTTAACTTTGTGGTGCAAATATAAGTTCAATTTTTGAAAATCCTACTTGTTTGGTTCAAAAATTTAACATCAAATTTTCTGATAGAGGATTATGGAAAGCAGGGTAAAATTGATACGGAAAGCGCTCGGAATGACGCAGGAGCAACTCTCTCAGCGACTTGGCATAGGAAAAGCGGCTCTTTCGATGATCGAAACGGGAAAAGCTGGGCTGTCGAGCCGCAACAAGAATATTCTCGTTCAAGAATTGAACGTCAATCCCGAGTGGCTGGACGGTGCCGACGGCGAGATGTTCAATGCCGAACCCGACCTGACGGCGTTCCGCCTGCGAACCGACAACTCGCTGCCGATGCAGAGCGTGCCTTTGTACTCGATAGAGGGCACGGCGGGATTGGTGCCGCTGTTCGCCGACAGCAGGCAGATCAAGCCCGTGAATTTCATCCATATTCCCAATCTGCCCAAGTGCGACGGCGCGATATACGTGGTCGGCGACTCGATGTATCCTTTGCTGAAGAGCGGGGACATAGTGCTTTACAAGCAGTTGCGCGACCTGAACGACATATTTTGGGGCGATATGTATCTGCTTTCGATCGATATGGACGGCGAGGAGTACATAACGGTGAAGTACGTTCAGAAATCCGAAACGGAGGGGTGCGTCAAACTCGTGAGCCAGAATCCCCATCACGCCGACAAGGATGTGAAGATGGACCGCATACGTGCCATAGCGCTGGTAAAGGCCAGCATCCGTATGAACTCTATACGCTGACGTCCCGCAGGGAGGGGTTTTGCGGTATGCGGAGGATTGTGCCCTGACATTCCGCAGGAACAACTTCCGCGGCTTGCGGTGAAAAATGTACGTATGCTCCGCGGATACGGTTTCCGCGGACTGCGGCGGTCGGGTCGGATGATGCCGCCGATATTTTGCAGGAATATCCGCTGCCGTACGGGGCTGTCTTTTCTGTTTCGCGGCGGTCGCCGCGAAACAGAAAAGACAGTTTCCTCTCGACCTTCAGACTGTGCCTATCGGCATTCGGAAAAATCGTTCAGATCTTCTATGCGCGCTACGGGAGCAACCTCCAATGTCGCGAAATTGCCTTTCAGATAGCGGTAGTACCCCGCGAGGGCTATCATTGCGGCATTGTCGGTGGTGAATTTGAACTCGGGCAGGAATGTACGCCAACCGCGTTTCGCCCCTTCGGCCGTTATCCTTTCGCGCAGCCCCGAGTTGGCCGAGACGCCGCCTGCGATGGCTATATCCTTTATGCCGAATGCTTTGGATGCCTTTATCAGTTTGTCGAGCAGAATATCGATGATCGTCTTTTGCAGCGAGGCGCACAGGTCGGCCCTGTTCTGCCCGATGAAATCGGGATTTTCCGCTATGCGGTCGCGCAACGTGTAGAGAAACGATGTTTTGAGGCCCGAGAACGAATATCCGAAATCGGCTACGTGAGGTTTGGCGAAGCGGAACGCATCGGGGTTCCCCTCGTGCGCCAGCTTGTCTATTACGGGGCCTCCCGGGTACGGCAGTCCCATCACTTTGGCACATTTATCGAATGCTTCACCCGCCGCATCGTCTATCGTCGAACCTACGATCTCCATATCGTACGGCGAGCTTACGCGTACGATTTGGGTATGCCCGCCGCTTACGAGCAGACACAGGAACGGGAACGAGGGGTGCGGCAGCTCTCTGTCGGGCAGGTCGATGAAGTGCGACAGAATATGCCCTTGCAGGTGATTGACCTCCACCATAGGGATGTTGCCCGCTATGGAGAGCCCTTTGGCGAACGACACCCCCACGAGCAGCGAACCAAGCAGGCCGGGGCCTCTCGTAAAGGCTATCGCATCCACCTTGTCCGCGGTGATGCCCGCCTCCTTGAGGGCCGTATCCACTACGGGTATTATGTTCTGCTGGTGTGCGCGCGATGCGAGTTCGGGGATTACGCCCCCGTACTTTACGTGCACGGCCTGCGAGGCGATGACGTTCGACAGCAGTGTCGTGTCGCGCAGCACGGCGGCCGATGTGTCGTCGCAGGACGATTCGATGCCCAGTATTGTAATATTCATATTCGGATGACGGGTTTTATGCCGTTTTGTTTAGTTTTTTAATGAATAATTCTTAACTTTGTAAGTTATAAAATAACTTAAATACGGTTCTGTGCGCAAAGTTATAAAAATATCGGTAAAACTGTTATCGGCACTTGTCCTGTTGCTGATAATTTTACCCGTGTCGCTGTCGCTGGTGCTCGACATCCCCGCCGTGCAGAACTATATCGTCGATAAGGCCGCGAATTTCGCATCCGAAAGGCTCGAAGCCCGCGTCAGCATCGACAGGGTGAACATCGGATTGCTTAACAAGGTCAATGTTCGGGGTTTTTATGTCGAAGATTACCAGCGCGATACGTTGCTTTATGTGGATGACTTGCGCGCCTACGTCACGGGATTCGGAATCTTCGGCGGCGGTCTGTCGTTCGGATACGGGGAGCTCGACGGGGTCAAGCTGTTCCTTACCGAATCGCCCGACAGCATTATGAATATCAAGCAGATCGTGGACCGTATCAGCAAGAGGAAGGGCAACGGCAATTTCCGTATGGTCATCCGCAAGGCCGATGTGACGAATATGGAGCTGCGCATCGAGCGGCTGGCGCATCGCAATCCCGAGTACGGTGTGGACTACGGGAATATGCGCCTTTACGATATGAACGGGCTGGTCGATGAACTGACCATTGCGGGCAGCTCGATTTCGGGCGACATCGAAAGTTTCTCGTTCAACGAGACAAGCGGTTTCGTCGCCGACGGGATTACGGGCGCATTTACGGTGGACCGCGGAGTAATAGAGTTGCGGGATGCCGAGATCGTTACCCCGCATTCCGACATAAGGCTCGGGTCGCTTGCCATTGCGGGCGGCGACTGGAGTGCGTATAAAGACTTCATCCACAATGTCCGTATGGACATAGTGACGCATAACAGCACCGTGTCAAGCGACGACGTCGGGTATTTCGCCCCGAAACTGCGTCATTGGAAGACGTCGGTGAGCGGTCTCGAAATGACGTTCTCGGGAACGGTGGCCGATTTCGACGCAACGATAGCCGACGCACGTATCGACGGGCACAGCGAACTGCGCGGCAGCGTCTCCGCCGTCGGATTGCCCGATTTCAGAAATGCCGATTTGGATCTGGATATCCGCCGCTTCGGTTCCGATGCCGCCGAAATCGAACGTCTTGCCGCCGATATCGCGGGCGTCGAGCTGCCGAACGGAGTGTCGAAGATATTGCACAGATCCTCGCCGTTGGCCCTGTCGGGCAGGTTCAGGGGGCGCACTTCATCGTTCCGCACATACGGAAAGCTGTTTACGGGAGCAGGCAACGCCGATTTCGAGGCCGTGATGCATCCCGACGGCAGCGGGCGCAGCTCGGTCGGCGCCACTGTCTCTGCGGAGTCCGCGGATTTGGGCCGTATGCTCGGCAACGGCCGCTTAGGCACTACGGGCTTTACCGTTGTCGCCGACGGCTATGCGGGACGCGACGGCTACGGCATCGATGTCTCGGGCGAGATCTCTCGGTTCACGTTCAGCGACTATGTCTATGATTCGGTGAAGGTGAACGGCCGTATCGACGACGGGGTCGTCGAGGGGACGGTCGTCGCCCGCGACCGCAATCTCGATTTCGACCTGCGCGCCGTGCTCGGGCTTGCGAAGGAGGAGCCGTCTTACGACCTCGTTATGGAGCTTCACAAGGCCGACCTCGCGGCGCTGCATATAAATCGCCGCGATTCGGTGTCGGTAATTTCGGCCGATATCGGTTTGAGTGCCGTGGGGCGCATTCCCGACGACATAAACGGCGAATTGAGCGTAGCCGACTGCCGTTACCGCTACAACGACCGCGAAATCGTCACCGAGCATATGATCGTCAAGATGCAGAGCAATGAGGATATGCGCTCTTTGACGCTTGCATCCGACTTTGCGGATGCCGTTTTCGAAAGCCGCAACGGATATAAGGACGTGTGGGCCTACGTGAAGACTATGGCCGGCAGGTATCTGCCGCTGCTCGACAGCGGCGGGAATGTCGCATCGAAACTGCGGCGCAACGAGGAGGGGCTCGACCACAGTTTTTCCCTGCTCTCCGTTACGACCAAGAATTTCAATCCCGTGGCGGATGCCTTGTCGAGCGGTTTGCAGATAGCCGACGGCTCGCGGGTGCAGATATTGCTCGATCCCGTCTGCGACCGCTTCCTGATGCGCGCCAACAGCGATTATGTCGAGCGCAACCGTCTTCTGGCCACCTCTATGACGCTCAATGTGGCGAACCGTGCCGATTCGTTGGCCGTGAATTTCAAGGCGGGCGACCTGTATGTAGGTACGTTCCGACTTCCCGACCTTACGCTCTCGGGCGGGGCGGGCAAAAACCGCATCGACCTGTCGGGGCATTTCCGCGATACGGTTATGCTCTACGAGGGTGCCCTGAATCTCAATGCCACTCTGCGCAAAGACAGCGCGACCAATGCCCGCGGTGTGGATATCGGACTGGGCCCGTCGTGGTTCGGCCGCAAGAACGAACGTTGGGATATTTCAGTGGGGGGCATAGCCGCCGACTCGTCGCGCATATCGATAGATGATTTCGCTATCCGCAATTCCCGTCAGGAACTGTTGATCGACGGCGTCGCCTCGGACAGCCGCGCCGATTCGCTGACGCTGAAACTGAATAATTTCGATCTGGCGCCGCTCGCGCAAGTGGTGAACCGTATGGGATACTCCGTCGAGGGGCGTACCAATGGCTTCGCGACCGTGAAGTCGGCATTGCGCGGCAGCGAGATAGCTGCCAATATCCGTCTGGACAGCATCGAGGTCAATACGATACCAGTGAAGTCGCTCGAATTCGATTCGAAGTGGGATTTCGAACGCAACCGCGCCCGCTTCTCGGTCGCGACTATGGCCGAGCGCGACACTATTATCCGCGGGTTCTTCGCTCCGTCGAAAGTGCGTTATTACGCCAAGGCCGACATAGACAGTCTGGATATGGCATTGCTCGACCCGATGCTCAAGGGTGTCATATCGCATACCGGCGGTGTCGCGGCCGTGGACTTGACTTTCACGGGCGAGCGCCGCAAGGCGGAGCTGTCGGGCGACATCGATGTCCGCAACCTCTCGACGACGGTCGATTTCACGCAGGTTACCTACACCGTTCCCGAAGCGCATATCGCCGTGCGGAATAACCGCTTCAAGGCGGACTCGGTAGCCGTATACGACTCCGAACGCCGCGGGGGTACTATGTCGTTCGATTTGAATCTGAACCATTTGTCGAATATATCGTACAGGCTGGGTGTGCGTCCTCGGCGGATGCTCGTGCTGAATACCACCGCACAGGACAACGACTATTTCTACGGCAAAGTCTATGCGAGCGGCGATGCGGTGATTACGGGCGACAAGAGCGGCGTGAATATGGATATCGTCGCTTCGACGAACGATCATACGGAGTTTTTCCTGCCGCTGTCGAGCAAGTCGAATGTCTCCAATGCCGATTTCGTGATCTTCGAGCAGGCCGACAAGCCCGATACCACCAATTTCCTCGTGCGCAAGAAGATGATGTTCGAGCGCAAGCAGCGGCAGCGCACCTCGTCTGCCGGCAGGCTCGACATAAATATGTCTTTGGACGTCCGTCCCAACGCTATGTTCCAGTTGGTTATCGACCCTACGGTGGGCGACGTCATCAAGGGTCGCGGCGAGGGTGCGCTCAACCTCCACATCAATCCCAAGGCCAACGTTTTCGAGATGTACGGCGACTATACGATTACCGAGGGAAGCTATCTGTTCACCCTCCAGAATCTGATAAACAAGAAATTCATTATCGACGAGGGGTCTACGATACACTGGACGGGCGAACCCGTGGATGCGCTGCTCAATATCGATGCCGTCTACAAACTCAAGGCGTCGTTGCAGCCGTTGCTTGCGGGAAGCGTTTCGTCCAACATCTCTACGCGCGCCGTGCCCGTCGAATGTATAATACACCTCAGCGACAGGCTGACCAATCCGACGGTGACGTTCGACGTCGTCGTTCCCAATGCCGATCCCGACGTTCAGGCCGTCGTCGCCAATGCCTTGAGTACGCCCGAGAGCCGTTCGCAGCAGTTCCTCTATCTTCTCGTCGCCAACAGTTTCATCTCGGAGGCCTCTACGGATGCATCCTCCAACATAGGCGCTACGGCTACGGCCGCCACGGGGTTCGAACTGCTGTCGAACCAGTTGAGCAACTGGCTTTCCGCCGATGCCTACAATATAGTTATCCGTTATCGCCCGAAGACCGATATCGCCAGCGACGAGGTGGACATAGGGTTCTCTACAGAGTTGGTGAATAACCGTCTGCTGCTCGAGGTCGAGGGCAATTACTTGGTGGACAGATCTATGGCCGTGAACAACCAGACCTCGAACATTATGGGCGAAGCCTATCTGACGTGGCTTATCGACCGCGCGGGCAACCTGCGTTTGCGCGGGTTCACGCATACTATCGACCGTTTCGACGAGAACCAGGGTTTGCAGGAGACGGGCATCGGTATATATTATAAGGAGAGTTTCGACAACCTCAAGGACTTGAAACAGCGCGTCAAGGACCGCTTCACCAACCGACGACGCCGTGCCCGTCGCGAGGCCCGTCGCGAGGCCCGTCGCAACGAGCGGCGCGGGACGGACGGGGCGGCAGGCGGGCAGTCGCCGACGGCGGCCGCATCGCCGTCGGAGGGGACGGCCGTGAAGATCGGTGAGGCGGACGATACGGGCAAATGATAAGAACGATTGAACTTAAATAAAAATAAAACAGGAAATTATGATTACATTGTTGCAGGCTGCCGGAGTTGCAGCCGATGAAGCGAACAAAATGGGTTTGTGGGAGTTGTTCAACAAGGGCGGCTGGCTTATGTGGGTGCTGCTGCTGTTGGGCGGACTTACGGTATTCATCTTCGTCGAGCGTTTTATAGCCATAAGCAAGGCGTCGGGACTGGACATCAATTTTATGAACCGTATCCGCGACTATATCTACGACGGCAAGATAGATTCGGCCGTCAATCTGTGCAGGAAGACCGATACGCCCATCGCGCGTATGATCGAAAAAGGCATAGGACGCCTCGGCCGTCCTATGGGCGACGTGCAGACGGCTATCGAGAATGTCGCCAACCTCGAGGTCTCGAAGCTCGAAAACGGACTTCCGTTCCTTGCGACCATAGCGGGCGGTGCGCCGATGATAGGTTTCCTCGGAACGGTTATCGGTATGGTGCGTACGTTTATGGATATGTCCGCTGCGGGCGGTACGGTCGATATGGCATTGCTGTCGAGCGGTATGTATGTGGCTATGGTCACTACCGTTGGCGGCCTTATCGTCGGCATCCCCGCATATTTCGGCTACAACTATCTCGTGGCGCGGATAGAAAAGGTCGTTTTCCGTATGGAGGCCAATTCGATAGCGTTTATGGACATTCTCAACCAACCAGTAAAATAATCGCGCGTTATGGCAATAAAACACGGATCCAAAGTCGATAAGTCGTTCTCGGCATCGGCGATGACCGACCTTATGTTCCTGCTGCTGATATTTATGCTTATCGCAACGACGCTTATCAACCCCAACGCGTTGAAGCTGATGTTGCCCAAAAGTTCGAACCAGCTCAAGGACAAGGCGGTTACTACCGTATCGATACAGCAGAACGGAGCGACATACAATTACTACGTCGAACTCGACCGCGTAGACGGCATCGAGGGCGTGGCGCGGGCGCTCAAGGCGCGTCTCGACGGTCGCGAAGACCCTACGGTTTCGTTGCATTGCGACAAAACCGTGGCCATAGACGAAGTCGTGAAGGTGATGAATATCGCCAAGGATAACGATTATAAACTGATACTCGCCACGCAGCCTTGATGCCGCGGCGATTTAGTGCATATTGTAAAATGTATTATTACGACCCGAACGATAAGCGTCCGTTCCGATGGGCGGCGGCGTCAGCGGCGGCATATGTGCTGTCGGCGGCTGTCGCATTTGCCTGCGTGTCGTTCGATTTGGATGCAGGGCGTATGACGGGCGACGGTATCGTCGTCGAATTCGTCGAGGCGGAACCCGTGCCGCCCCCCGAGCCTCCCGAAATCCGCATTCCCGAACCGCAGATGCACGATAAGGTGTCGGCGGAAGAGAACGAACAGCAGGTGAGCGGTACGGACGAGCAGACACGTACGGTCAATCCGAAGGCGCTGTTCAAAATGAACAGGGGCGGCACGGATGCTCCCGAGTCCGTCGGCAATCCCAAAGCACGCAAGGCCGAGGAGAATACGGCGTCGGGTGCGGGCGGCGGTCTCAATCCCGAGGGCAACGACCAGCTCGACAAGGGTTTGCAGGGCCGCGGCTTGGTCGGGGCCCTGCCGCGTCCGGCATATCCGGGGAACCTCAGCGGCAAGATAGTTATCCGCGTGGCGGTCGATAAGAACGGCCGTGTAACGAGTGCCGAGTTCGAACCTGCGGGTTCCACGTTGAACGACGGTGCGATGGTGCAGGCGGCCATCGAAGCGGCGAAAAAGGCACGTTTTACCGAGAGCCGCAGCTTCATAGAAGGCGGCACCATAACCTATAATTTTAATTTGAATTGATTTCTGAAAGAAGAGACCTGCAACGTTCGTTCGTTGCCTGTGCGGATATGTATAGAATATTGTTGTCGATAGCATTATTGTTTGCGGCGGTCGAGGTCTCGGCGGCCCCCCCCCTTACCGATTCGAGCACCGAGCCCGTGCAGGTGCATAATGCGGCGCACTCGTCCACCCGAGTGAGGTATGAAACTCCCGAGAGCCGTTATGTATATGAACGTGTGGCGTTGCAGCGCGACGATGCGCGTCCTGCCGAGCGTCTGAAGGAGCGGGATACTGTTGCCGTGAAAGAATCGGCAACGGCGGTTTACGACGGCGCCCATATCGAATTCGAGGAGACGACTCACGATTTCGGGCATGTGGCGCGCCGCGGAGGCGATCTGACGGCTGAGTTCGAGTATGTGAACGACGGCACGGAACCGCTTGTCATAACCCGCATAACCACTTCGTGCACCTGTATCAAACCGCAATTCATAAAACGCCCGCTCGCCGTGGGCGAACGGGGTGTCATAAGGCTGGTGTACGAACCTCATAAAATGGAGGCGGGAGCTTTCCATAAGGTCATTCAGGTGCATACCAACTCTGTCGGCGGCATTCGCCTTCTGACCGTGCAGGGTTATTCCGTTAATGGCCGCAAGTTATAGGCTCGGGCGGTATCCGCGTTTTTCTCCTGCCGCGCTGGCAGTTCCGTCGTGTTGTATTCTGCCGCGCTGGCAGTTCCGTTACGCTACAGTCTTGCCGCGCTGTTCTGCCTTGCCGTTCTCCTGCCGCGCGGTCGGTCTCGTTATACGTACGGCCCGATGCGGGCGCTTTTTGCTTCGGGGACGGCTTATGTCTCCTGCTATGGGCGCGCGGGATGATCAATATCCTAAAATTCGCAACATCGCCCTGTACGACTGCTCTTTGGCGAACAGACGGGTGTAATACTCGTTGTCGTCCTTGTCGCGGTCGATGATTATGTGCTTCGGCGCGGGGATAAGGCAGTGCTGTATGCCGCCGAACCCGCCGAGCGACTCCTGATAGGCTCCCGTGTGGAAGAATCCTATGTATTGGGTGTTACCCGCCTCGAGTTTCGGCAGGAATATGGCATTGGTATGTGTCTCCGAGTTGTAGAAATCCTCGCTGTCGCAGGTCAGACCCCCGAGGAACACCCTCTGATACTCCTTGTCCCAGTTGTTTATCGGCAACATTATGTAACGCTGGTTTATTCCCCACGTATCGGGCAGCGTCGTTATGAACGAACTGTCTATCATATACCAGAACTCGCGGTCGTTCTGCTGTTTCTGGTTTACGATCGAATAGAGCGTCGCCCCGCTTTCGCCTACGGTGAACGAACCGAATTCGGTAAATATGTTCGGCTCGTCTATTCCGTTGGACTCGCATATGTGCTTTATCTGCGCGACGATCTCCTCGGTTAGATACTCGTAGTCGTAATTGAAGTCGAGGGAGCTCTTTATCGGGAATCCTCCGCCGATATTCAGACTGTCGAGCTCGGGGCATATCGCTTTCAGCTGACAATATATGTTGAGGCATTTCGACAACTCGTTCCAATAGTAGGCCGTATCCTTGATGCCGGTGTTGATGAAGAAGTGCAGCATCTTCAACTGGAATTTCTTGCTCTTCTGTATCTTCGCCTTGTAGAAGTCGATTATCTCGTTGTAGCGTATGCCGAGACGCGAGGTGTAGAAGTCGAACTTCGGCTCCTCCTCGCAGGCGATTCGTATGCCGACCTTGCATTTCTTGGTGAAGACGTCCTCGAAAAGGTCCAGCTCCTCCTTGTTGTCGATGACGGGGATGGTGTTCTGGAACCCGTCATTGACCAACTGCGCGATATTCTCCACATATTGAGGACGTTTGAAGCCGTTGCAGATGATGTAACGGTCCTTGTCGATGATGCCCCCGTCGTAGAGCGAGTTTATGATGTGTATGTCGTATGCCGACGAGGTCTCCAGATGTATGTCGTTCTTCAACGCCTCTTCCAGCACGAATGAGAAGTGGCTCGATTTGGTGCAGTAGCAATAGTTGTACGACCCTTTGTAATCGACCTTCGCCATAGCTACGTTGAACATTCGTTTGGCACGGTTTATCTGCGACGAAATCTTCGGCAGGTAAGTTATTTTCAACGGAGTGCCGTACTGCTTGATGATCTCCATAAGCGGAATGCCGTAGAAATTCAACTCGTTGTCCTCGACGGTGAATTCGTCCTGCGGGAAGTCGAACGTCTGTTCGATAAGGTCGATGTACTTGTTTTTCATCTTTTCGTTTTTGTTTTTCCAATGAATCCGCGTCGGCTACTTTGCCGAAATCGTGCCGAAGTAGCTCCGTCGGATTTACGGATTTTTCGGATTGCAAAGTACGCGAATATTTTCGATACGGCCAACTATTTATACAATTAATTATATATAGTATTGGTTTTTTCATCGAAAAGGTGTAATTTTGAACGAATTTTAATGTATTTATGTTGAATCGCATAATAGCCAACAGGCTTAAGGAGAGCCGCCGTCTGGTGATACCGAAACTCGGGGCCTTCATAGTTAAGGAACCCGACGGGAAAATTCTCTTTTCCGAGCTTCTGCGCGGCGACGACGGTGTGCTGCGCGGCCTTATAAAGGCGAGCGGCGTGGGGGATATAGAGGCTGCGGGCGTTATCGACCGCTATGTCTTCGAAGTACGCAATACGCTCGATCGCGGCCGGTCCTACGAGATCGGCGATCTCGGGGCTTTGCGCCGTTCGGAGAACGGAGCTATAGTTTTCGTGCAGAGTCCGACCTCGGAGGTGAGACCGAATGCGTCCGTGCGTTCGGGGCATCCGTATGTCGCTCCTGCGGCATATTCGGCGGAGACGGAGAAGGAACAGCCCTCCGCGAATGAAACGACGGTGCCGCGCCGTGTCGTGAAGCGCCGCCGCAAGGCCGATGCATTTATCGTGGCGGCTGTTATTATTGCCGTGCTGGCGGTGGCCGTGATGGTTTACGGATATTTCCGCGCCAACGAGCAGGGAGAGGTCTCCTTACGCGAGATGTTCATCCCTTCTGCGGAATCCGAACCCGTCGATTTGGGCGCACCGTCCGACGGCGTATCCGACGACGCATCGGAGGAGACGAATGCTCCGATGCGATAGGCTGCCGAGCGAAACCGACGGCGAAGCTTGGGTGCGAATTTGAAATGAAGAGACAATGGCAGACTTACTATCGGTAAAACAACGGTTCGGCATAATCGGTAACTCCGAGCTGCTGAACAGGGCGCTGGAGGTGGCGCTGCGCGTGGCGCCGACCGACCTGTCGGTGTTGGTGACGGGCGAGAGCGGCGTGGGCAAGGAGTTTTTCCCTCAGATAATACACGCCTTTTCGGCGCGCAAGCACAACAAGTACATAGCCGTGAACTGCGGCGCCATTCCCGACGGAACTATAGACTCGGAGCTGTTCGGCCACGAAAAAGGTGCCTTTACGGGTGCCACCGATGCCCGCAAGGGTTATTTTGAGGAGGCCGACGGTGGTACGATATTCCTCGACGAGGTGGGCGAGTTGCCTCTTTCGACACAGGTGCGGTTGTTGCGTGTGTTGCAGACGGGCGAGTTCATCCGCGTTGGTTCGGCACGCGTGCAGAAGACGAACGTGCGCGTCGTGGCCGCCACGAACAACAACCTTGTGCAGTCGATCGCATCGGGACGTTTCCGCGAGGATCTTTACTACCGTCTTAATACGGTGCCGATAGCGGTGCCTGCGCTGCGCGAGCGTCCCGAAGACATATATCTGTTGTTCCGCAAGTTCGCGAGCGACGTGGCCGTGCAGTACCGTATGCCCGCCGTGCAGCTGGATGCCGATGCGCGTGCGATGCTCGAAAGCTACTATTGGCGCGGCAATATACGTCAGCTGAAGAACGTCGCCGAGCAGATTTCGGCCATAGAGGAGTCGCGCGAGATAACGCCTGCCATACTGGCCAAATATCTGGCCGAGCCGCAGATGTCGTCGCAGCCGAGCGTTATGAGTTCGGCGCGTATGGACGATATGGATACCGAGCGGGAGCTGCTCTACAAGGTGCTGTTCGATATGCGCAGCGATATCAACGATATGAAGCGTATGCTGATGGAGATGCGTATGGGCGGTATGGCGGCGCCCGTCGAGCACAAGGAGGTGTTCGGGCTGTTGCCGACGAAGACGCAGGGCGCCGAGGAGTATGCCGAGAGCGAGGAGGTCATCGACGAACAGCCGCGCGAACTGACGAAGGCCGACGTGCAGCGCGAGCAGATAGTCAGGGCGTTGCGCCGTCATAACGGCCGTCGCAAGGATGCGGCCGCCGAGCTGTTTATGTCGGAGCGTACGCTCTATCGTAAAATAAAGGAACTGGGGATAGAATGAGCGATATAGAGATATTTGCGGCGGTAATATTCGCGACGGTGTTCGCGGGTTTCGCATTTTTCAGATATGTTGAGTACCGTAACCTGCGCAGCGGCCGCTGGACGGCACTGTCGCGTATGGAGTACGAACGTCCGAGGATGGCGGTTCAGGTGATTTTTCTGGTCTGCTGCATCATAGCAGGTGTCGCGCAGATCGTCTCGGGCTCCGTAGTTTTCGGTATTTTGTGGATTCTGGCGGGAGCGATACAGTGCTGGGAGCAGATATACCGTTACGACAGACGTTACAGGCTGGTGCTCACTCCCTACCGCATAATTTTTACGGGCGGAGCTTCGTGGTGGCGCTACAAGGGGGTTAAAGAGGTCGTTTATTCGGCCGACAGACGTGAGGTCGTCTTCTTCTCGCAGGGCAACCTGCGGGCGCCCGTACCGATGGACGAGGCCGATTTCGCGACTATGAAAGAACTGTTGCGTAGGTATGCGCCGAATGTCTTCGTCGCGGAACGATGAGAGGCCGCATATAATAATTTACGCGATAAATATCGTATACGATGAAAAGATTTTTGCTTTATATAGTTGCTGCCGCGACTGTCGTTATGTCGGGTTGCACGGTCAAATACTCGCTGTCGGGCGCATCCATACCGCCCGATGCCAAGACGTTCAGCGTTGCCTATTTCCCGAACAACGCCCCTATGGTGGCGCCGATATTGAGTTCGACGCTTACGGATGCGCTCGTCGATAAGTTCTCGCGGCAGACACGCCTTACGCAGGTGAGCGAGGGCGGCGATTTCGCGTTCGAGGGCGAGATAGTGGGGTATTCATCGACTACGGCTTCGGTGTCGAGCAACGACTATGCCTTGCAGAACCGACTGACTATAAGCGTGAAGGTGCGATTTACTAATGTCGTGGACGAGAAGATGTCGTTCAATAAGAGTTTTTCGGCATATGCCGATTACGACTCCACGCGCCTGCTTACGGAGGTCGAGAGCGAACTCATAACCGAGATTGTGGATCAGTTGGTTACGGACATATTTCAGGCTGCGGCATCTAACTGGTAATTGCTATGACCGATTTCAACGAATATGTTTTGAGCGGCGGCCGCTGCGGGAGCGTTTCCGACGAGGTGTCGGCCGATATTCTCGCGCGGTATGAATGGTTCTCGGTAGCGCGCACGGTGCGTGCGCATATTCTCGGAGTGCAGGATCCGCGTTCGGCGATTACGGCCGCCGGCCGCGGTGCTTCGTCGCTCGATGCGAAGCCGATAGATGTCGGACGGCTGCTCGCTCCGGAGCCTGAAGCGGCGGATGTTCGTGCGGAAGATGCGCAGGACGAGGTCATAGAGCGTTTCCTCCATCTGGGCGACTATCGCATAGTCGCCGACGACAATGCGCCCGACGGGGAGATACTGACCGAAGCGCAGCTGTCGGATGAGGACGATGTGGTCAGCGAGGAACTGGCCGAGGTTTACCTTTCTCAGGGGCTTCGCGACGAGGCGTGTGCAATCTATCGCAAATTAAGTTTGTTAAATCCGAAAAAAAGTGTTTACTTTGCCGAGATTATCGAGAAAATAGAAAACAATAATTAAAACCTTAAACGGAATATGTATACTTTTTGCATCGTATTGATTTTGATTGCGAGCGTCCTGATTATTCTCGCAGTCCTTGTTCAGAGTCCCAAGAGCGGTATGGCAGCCAATTTCGGCGCATCCAATCAGGTTATCGGCGTTCGTCAGACGACCGATTTCCTCGAGAAGTTCACGTGGACTATGGCCGTTGCCATTCTGGCGTTGAGCCTGTTGGCTACGTTGGCTATGGACCGCGAGAAACTCGCGGCAAGCAATTCGAGTATGTCGAAGGATGCCGAGGCTCTGATAGAGACCGTTACGACCGAGCAGGGTGTTGCGGTTCCCCAGATGGAGGTACCCGCAGCCGAGGAGCAGCCCGTAGCGGAGCCGGCGGAATAACGGTCGCTGACGGAAAGACACGAGGTGTCCGATATATCGGACACCTCGTATTTTTGAAACCGCGCCGTAGACCGCACTGACGGTTGTCATATCCCGACAGCGGACGGATAACGCGAAGAGACGCGTTCCGTTCGACGGTCTCTGTTCTAAATGTTGAACGAATTGAACGACCGTGCGATACCCTCGACTATCTGGTCAAGCGCCGACTTGATCTTGCCGCCGATCATCATCTTCATCATCATATTCAGCTCGGCGTGCAATACCAACCGTATGCGCGTATCCCGCTCGGCCACGGGCTGCAATTGTATCCAGAATGCGAAATCTATCGGCACTCCCCCGTCGTCTCCCGTGATTTTCACGTATTTGGGCGCTTCCTTGTCTATAATGCGCAATTTCACGGTGAAGCCTTTCGCCTTGAACGAGCAGTGATCCTCATCGGCCTGCCACTCTTCGACCTTGTCCTGCAATGCGGGCGTGAGGTTGTCGAAACGGCTTATCATTGCGTAAACGGCTTCGGCGGGAAGCAATATCTGCTGTTGTTTCGATTCGTAATTTTCCATCAGTTCTGTCGTTTTTTCGGATGCGAAGATACTCCGATTTTTCCGATTTCGATTTTGTCGGACCGTAAAATCCGTCAGTCTATAAAAAATGTTCGCCCGCTGCCGCCGTCGCTCTCTATGCGCACCGTCATAACGTCGTCGGGCAGTAATTCCTCCACCTTTTCGGGCCACTCTATGAGACACAGGTCGCCCGAGTAGAAATACTCTTCGTATCCCAGATCGAAAGCCTCTTCGGTCTTGTTTATGCGATAGAAATCGAAGTGGTATACGGGCTTGCCGTCGGATGTATCGTATTGGTTTACAAGTGCGAATGTCGGACTCGTCACGGCATCATGCGACCCGAGACGCTCCATTATCGAACTAATGAGCGTAGTTTTGCCCGCCCCCATCGCGCCGTAAAAGGCCACGACCGTTCGGCCGTCGAGAGCCGCGATTACGGCATCTGCCGCTCGCGACAATTCGGAAAGCGAGTCTATCGATACGGTTGTCATTGTTTCCTGTTTTCGGCAAAGATACGAATAAGCGAGGGCAAAAGCAAACCTGTTTGCGATTTTGCCGAGCGGGAGTATCTTCGGCGCATTTTTATACTGACCTTGTATGTTATTCGGTATTAAATGACTATATTTGCAATGCCGTCGGGGTTATGCCTGCGGCATACATATTAAGAAAGTGTTTTCGCACTGTCCTTCGAAGAAAATGTGGAAGTTTTCGTGTAACGGGACAACGAATGGCACTCGACTCTTGGTTTGCATTTCGCGTATGGCAGGCATTGTGCTTGCGATACTCCGTGCTTATTCAAGTGTGGGGTATCGCAGTCGTTTATCGTTACAGGGTCTTTCCACAACCTTCTTTGAGATAGACGAAAATAGGCTCCACACTTTCTGTTTTTATTTATAATCCGCCGTGCAGGGGCCGTTTCGGCAAAAATGAATTCTTATGAAAAAGGTTTTATTGTGTGCGCTTTTGTCTGTCGCGATATCGGCGGCAAAGGCTCAGGACGTTATCGTATTTAAGAATGCGGACGAATTGCAGGTAAAGGTTACCGCCGTCTCCGAAGACAATCTGTCGTATCGCCGCTGGGATAATCCCGACGGTCCCGAATATACGATAGACAAGTCGCAGGTGTTCTATGTGAAATATCAGAACGGAACCAAAGATGTTTTCTACAAAGTAGAACCTGCACCTGCTTCGGCTCTAAATACGTCATCGGATTTCAGCGGCGTAAAATTTCAGGGTTATATTTACGCGGGTGCAATATTCAATTCCGAGGGAGGCGGTCCTGCGGTCGATTTGAATTTCGGGGCACGTATCGGAAGATGCTTTTATGCAGGTATCGAAACTGGTTTCCATACGCTTATCAGCTCCGTATATTTTTATGACGAGAAACTGACGTTTACGGAGGCTTATGTACCGATAGGGGTCAATCTCAAAGGATATCTGCCTGTCGGCAAGAAAATTTATCCCTATCTCAACTGTTCTCTCGGCGGTTTTGTCGGTGTCATCGACTTGGACGGGTTGAACGGGTTTTATTGTCAGGTCGGTGCAGGTATCGACATCAGACGTTTTTCGTTCGGCATCGGATATACGGGATTGGTCAAAGGAGGTACGGCGAATTTGGGCTATGTCAAATTAGGCGTCCGATTCGGGAAATATTAGCGGTCGATTTCCGAAGCGGCCGTCTCGTCTGCGAAGACTGCACCCCGTGCGACACGGAAAAATCTGTGCGACCCGCACGGTTCTGCACGGTTCTGCACGGTTCTGCAACGGCCAGCAACTCCCGCAATCCCCGCGGCTACGAAAAAGCTATTACGGGCCGCTCTCCAAAGCGAATGCGAAAGCAAAGATGCCGATAAAGCTGAAGCGAAACGAAAAGCCCCGCTTTGACGGCGGGGCTTTATGGTCGTTACCTCTTGGGTTTCAACACTATGTACGGCACTATCATCTCCTCCATCGATATGCCGCCGTGCTGGAACGTATCGCGGTAATATCGTATGTACTTGTTCGCGTCGTTGTTGTAGACAATGAAATCGTGGTTGTAGGCGAAAATATAGCTCGACGATATGTTGCTCGACGGCAGCTGCACCTCTTCGGGCTTCGTTATCTCGAACACTTCGCGCGGGTTGTATGCCAGATTCCGCCCCGTCTTGTAACGCAGGTTCGACGAGGTTTCACGGTCGCCCGTGATGCGTATGGGGTTGTCCACCCTCACCGTGCCGTGATCGGAGGTTATTATCACCGTATGGCCGTGTTCCGACAGCAGCTTCAACATCGTGAACAGCTCCGAATGTTCGAACCACGAGCGCGTCAGCGAGCGGAACGAGGCATCGTCTTCCGTCAGCTCGCGAATAATGTCCGTTTCGGTTCGGGCGTGCGAGAGTATGTCGAGGAAATTGTAGACGATGACCGAGAAATCGGCATCGTATACACGGCGGAAATTGTCTATCAATTTGCGCCCCGCTTCGGGACGTACGAGTTTGTCGAACGTCGTCTTCCAGCTCTTGCCGTTGCTCGCCAACTGACGGCGCAGGAACTCCTCCTCGTACTGGTTTTTGCCGCCCTCCTCGTTGTCGTTCAGCCACTTGTTGGGCATCAGCTTGTCTATGGCGAGCGGCATCAGACCTGCGAAAATCGCATTTCGGGCATATTGCGTCGCCGTCGGCAGTATGGCGCAGTAGAAATCGTCGGTCTCTACATCGAAATAGCCGCGCAGCATCGAACTTATCGTCCGCCACTGGTCGTAGCGGAAGTTGTCTATCAGCAGCAGGGTGGTCTTCTCATTCGCATCGACTATCGGGAATATGCGGTTGCGCATCAGCGTGTGCGACATTACGGGCGTCTGCTCGTCGCGCGAGTTTATCCATCCGCGATAGTTGCGGCATACGAACTTGCAGAACTCCTGATTGGCTTCGTTGCGCTGATACCGCAACACCTCTTTTATGCTCTCGTCGGTGGAGCTCGACAGCTCTATGTCCCAGTTCGTCAGCTTGCGGTAGAGACTGCACCAGTCCGAGAATGTCGAGGCGCTCTGGCATAGCGAACTTATGCGCCCGAACTCGGCACGATAGTCGGCCGTCGTCTGCTCGGTTACGAGCTGCTGCGAATGTACGTTCTTCTTTATCGACAGCAGCACCTGATTGGGATTTACGGGCTTTATTATGTAGTCGGCGATCTTTGAACCTATGGCCTTGTCCATAATGTTCTCCTCCTCGCTCTTCGTAACCATAATCACGGGCGTCGTCGGCCGCGCATCCTTTATGAGCGGCAGGGTTTCGAGACCCGTCATACCAGGCATCATCTCATCGAGAATTATAAGGTCGTAGGCCGTCTCGGACGCCATATCTATCGCATCGTAACCGTTGTTGCAGGTGTCCACCTCGTATCCTTTCGACTGCAAAAACAGCACGTGCGGTTTCAGCAGCTCGATTTCGTCATCTACCCATAAAATCTTTACCACGTTGTCGTCGTTTTAGTCGTTGTCGTTCTATCGTTTGAGCGGATGTCCGCTCTCGTACGGTCTCGGCTTGCACGGAAATCCACCCGTGTCTATCGTTTCGTACGGAGTCCGTTTCTGCTCGGTCTCTGTTTGTGCGGCGTCCGCCTGCATTCTTTTTATCGCGGGCGGATACCCGTATACGGTTCCGTTTGCAAAAACGGTGCGAGGACGCTCTTCGTTACTCTTTCATCTTCTTCAGCGCCGCGAATACGTCCCGTATCGTCGGGAACGACTGCAAGGCCTTCGCATTCGCCTCCTCTAGGGTCAGCCACTCCGCCGCCGTTATTCCCTCTTCGAGTTGGGGTACCGTCCCGCCCGCTCCGTCGGCTTTCATCAGAAACCAGTGCGTGCGTTTCAGCTCCCACTCTCCGTAAACGTCGTATGCGTGCAACGTATTGCATATCGGGGCTATAATTTCCGCATTCCCGACTCCCGTCTCCTCGCCGACCTCGCGCACGGCGCACTCTTCTATCGTCTCGCCCTGCTCCCAATGGCCTTTCGGCAGGTCGTAGCGGTTGCGTCTGTATATCATCAAAATGCGCCCCTCTGCGTCTTCAACGACACCTCCCGCAGCCGTTACGGCCTTGAAATCGGCGGCGAAACGGTCGAATGCGGCCCGTACGTCGTCCGATAATACGGCCGCGCGGTTGTGCGTATCGAGAATTTTTACTATTTTCGCTCGGGAAATTCCGTCGCCGTCGGTTACGGCGTCGAAATCGGCCGTATCGGCACCGCAGGGCAGGAATGTCACCGATTTGTCGAGGAAATATACGGTAATGTCCATATTCGAGTATTTACGTTACCGCAAAATTAGAGAAATATTTGAAGTTAAACCGATAAACCTTATGAAAAAATTATTGTCGCTTATGATGCTCGCATCTTTGGCCGTCGGTTGCGAAAAGCGGCCGCAGCCGCTCGAAATCGATAATGCGCTTACACCCGAAGAGATAAGCGCGGGGGTCTTCACTCCCGAGATTATGTGGAAGATGGGACGCGTCGGGTCGCCTTCGCTCTCGCCCGACGGTATGCGCCTGCTCTATACGGTTACTTATTACAATATGGAACAGAACCGCGGCGTTACGGCCGTGTACGTGCGCGATATGAATTCGGGCGACACGGTGCGCCTTACCGACCATTCGTCGAACGCCTCCGATCCGCAGTGGAGCGCCGACGGCGAAACCGTTTATTTCCTCTCCGACCGCAGCGGTTCGAACCAGATATGGGCTGTGAGCGCGTCGGGCGGTAACGCGCGGCAGGTGTCGGCATTCGATAAGGATGTCGAGGGTTACGGCATAAGTCCTGCGGGCGACAAGCTCTTCTACGTGCAGCGCGTGCAGATCTGCGACCGCAAATCGTCGGACATACATAAGGATATGCCCGAATCGAAAGCACGCATCTACGACGACATTATGTGCCGCCACTGGAACTATTGGGACGAGGGCAGCTATCTTCATATTTTCGTCGGCGATATGCTCAACGGCCGCGCCGTCGTGGGCGTAGACATAATCGGCGCCGAGAGTGCGTGGGATGCTCCGCTCGCTCCCTATTTCGATATGGCGGAGATAGCTTGGAGCCCTTCGGGCGACCGTCTGGCATATACCTGCAAGTGTTCTATGGGCAGGGAGTATGCCGTATCGACCGACTCGGACATATTCGTCTACGATGTCGTGCCCGCCCGCACCACCAACATCTGCAAGCTGCTGCCGCGCAATGTCGAGTTCGGCGCCAAGCGCCGTATGCCAGTTATGCAGGGGTACGACAAATATCCGGCCTTCTCGCCCGACGGCGTGATGATAGCCTTCCGTTCGCAACGACGTGCGGGCAACGAGTCCGACAAGGAGCGCCTTTTCGTCCGCGACTGCTCTACGGGCGAGATGCGCGACCTTACGGCCGATTTCGACTATAACGCTACCGATTTGGTGTGGGACGGCAACGGACGTATATGGTTCATCGCGCCTATCGAGGGAACGCACCAGCTTTGCCACGTCGCGCTCGACGGTTCTCCCGTCGAGGTCGTAACGTCGGGCGATCACGATCTGTCGTCGCTGACTATGGCGGGCGGACGTGCCGTCGTCGCTATGACCAAGATGTCGCAGGCGGCCGAACTCTTCGAGGTAGACCTCGCGAGCGGCGAACTTACGCAGATTACGTTTGTAAATAAGGAGATTTACGACAATATCCCCCTCTGCAAGGTCGAGAAACGCTGGGTGGAGACCACCGACGGAAAACAGATGCTGACATGGGTCATTCTGCCGCCCGACTTCGACCCGAATAAGAAATATCCGACGCTGCTCTATTGCGAGGGAGGCCCGCAGAGCGTCGTTTCGCAATTCTGGAGCTATCGGTGGAACTTCGCGCTTATGGCTTCTCACGGATACGTGGTAGTGGCTCCGAACCGTCGCGGCGTGCCGTCGTTCGGACAGGAGTGGCTCGACCAGATTTCGGGCGACTACTCGGGACAGAATATCCGCGACTATCTCTCGGCTATCGACGACGTGGCGAAAGAGGAGTGGTGCGACGAGTCGCGGTTGGGCTGCGTAGGCGCCTCGTACGGCGGCTACTCGGTCTATTTCCTCGCAGGCTGCCACCAGAAGCGCTTCAAGGCTTTCATTTCTCACTGCGGCATCTTCAATTTCGAGTCGATGTACGGCGAGACCGAAGAGCTGTTCTTCCTGAACAACGACTACGGCGGCCCCTATTGGGACAAGTCTGACCCTACGGCCGTGCGCTCGTATGCCAATTCGCCGCATAAGTTCATCGACAAGTGGGATACTCCCATATTGATAATCACGGGCGAATACGACTTCCGCATCCCTTACACGCAGTCCTTGCAGGCTTTTACGGCTGCCCGTATGCGCGGCATAGACGCACGTCTGGTGGAATTCGAAAACGAGGCTCACCAGGTGTTCAAACCCCAGAACTCTTTGGTGTGGAACCGCGAATTTTTCGGCTGGCTCGACAAATACCTGCAATAAATGTTTGAAAAATACGTTTTTGGATTGGTATTTGCATCGACGGAACTCGGGTTACCTTGATTGCGGTGTGATAACCGTAAAATCGCAAAAAAGAACGAAAAAAAATATTAGTTTATTGGCGGATAATAAAATAAACCGTATATTTGCACGCCCTATGTACCGACGGAGTGTTTTCGGGACGGGGAAGTGCTTGAATGAAAAATAAAGCATATTATAAATTCTAAAAACAACAAAATTATGACAAAGGCTGATATTGTTAGCGAAATCGCTAAACAGACGGGTGCTGAGAAAGTTCAGGTTCAGACGATTGTGGAGGCATTTATGGAGAGCATCAAGGGTTCTTTGGCACAGAACAACAACGTTTACCTTCGCGGTTTCGGCAGTTTCATCATCAAGAAGCGCGCTCAGAAGGTCGCTCGTAATATTTCGAAGAACACAACCATTACGATTCCCGCGCACAACATTCCCGCGTTCAAACCCGCGAAGAGTTTTGCCTCGAAAATCAAGTAATGATATTCGTATAACATAAAATTCTACTAAAATGCCAAACGGAAAGAAGCATAAGCGTCATAAGATGGCGACTCACAAGCGCAAAAAGCGTCTTCGCAAGAATCGTCATAAGAAAAAGTAGGTAACTGCTTTGTGCTGATGACAGGTAGACTAAAGCCGAAGGTGAGGTTACTCCCTTTGGCTTTGCCTGTTTTAATGACGGCAATTGTATACGGAATTACATCGGTTTGTTTCAGTAACCCTTTTTTCGCTTCCGCCTGTCGGGTCTCTCGCGGCAGACCGCGTTTACGGATTTTACCCACCCCTAACTGCGGCAGCAGGCGAAGGCAATCGCTCGCGAATTGCCGAGCCGCCACAGCAGAAACGGCGCTTGCGCCGTAAATCCCCGCCTTAGGCAGTGACTTCGGGCGGAACCCGCAAGGAAAACGAAGTTTGGGAACAACGACGGCGTAATATGTATGCAATCGCCTTAATGATTTAATCCATTCGCAATGAATAGAGAACTGATAATTAGCGTAACCCCGACCGAAATGACCATAGCGCTTTGCGAGGACAAAGTGCTCGTGGAGTTGAATAAGGAGCAGACCCGCACCGGTTTCGCCGTAGGCGACATTTATCTGGGCAAGGTGCGCAAGATAATGCCGGGGCTTAACGCCGCATTCGTAAATGTCGGACACGAGCGCGATGCTTTCATCCACTGCCTCGATATGGGCGGGCAGTTCCCGTCCCTCCAGAAGTTGGTGGCCAGCTACCAGCCCGGCAAACGCGGGCTGAAGCTCGAGACGATGAAGCTCGAGGCTCCGCTCAATCCGAAAACCGAAAAGATTGCCAACCACCTGACCGTGGGGCAGTCTGTAATGGTACAGATCGCCAAGGAGGCGATTTCGACAAAGGGTCCGCGCCTTACCGCGGAAATATCTCTCGCCGGCCGCAATGTAGTGCTGGTGCCGTTCAATTCGAAGATTTTCATCTCGCAGAAGATACGTTCGAACGAGGAGAAAAAACGGCTCAAGCGTATCGCCGCGAGCGTGCTGCCCCAGAATTTCGGCGTCATCATACGCACGGCGGCCGTCCATGCCAGCGATTTCGACATCGAGCAGGATATACTCTCGCTGGTCGAGAAGTGGCACAATACGCTGCAACAGATACGCAAGAATCCCGCTCCCGCACTGCTTATGAGCGAAATGAGCCGTGCGAACACCATAATCCGCGATACGCTCGACGGGTCTTTTTCGCAGATCATCGTCGATGACGAGGCTATGTACAACAATATCCGCAGCTACATACGCCTTGTCGATCCCGAACGCGAAAAGATAGTCAAGCTCTATCACGGCACGCTGCCTATTTTCGATAATTTCGACATTTCGCGTCAGATAAAGTCGCTGTTCGCCAAGTACGTATCGCTGCGTCGCGGCGCATACCTCATCATCGAGCATACCGAAGCGATGAACGTCATCGACGTCAATTCGGGCAACCGCACGAAGGCCGAGGACAACCAGGAGCAGACGGCTTTGGACGTGAATCTCGCCGCCGCGCACGAAATCGCACGACAGCTCCGCCTGCGCGATTTGGGCGGTATCGTCATAGTCGATTTCATCGATATGCACAAGGCGCAGAACCGCCAGCTGCTGCACGAGGAGATGACGAAACTTATGGCGGGCGACAAGGCTAAACATACGGTGCTGCCGCTCACCAAGTTCGGGCTTATGCAGATCACGCGCCAGCGCATACGCCCCGTCGCCGTGCAGGACATTCAGGACGTCTGCCCGACCTGCAACGGTACGGGAAAGATCGAACCCACGATTCTGCTCGACAAGAAGATCGAAAACCAGATTTCGTATCTTTCGCAGGACCGCAAACGCAAGTACGTGAAACTCGTCGTCAGCCCGTATGTGGCGGCATATCTGCGGCAGGGATTCGTACCGTTGCGATTGAAATGGATGATGCGCTACGGTATGTGGATCGATATCCATACCGACCAGAGTCTGGGCATCGTCGATGTGCACTATCACGACCGTAAGAATAACGACATTATCGGATAGCGGAGCGCTTGCCGACTGCCGTTTCCGCAGTGAATATGAATGATATGTTGCGGTTTTTCGACGGCTCCGAGCCGTTGAGAAAACTATGTAGGGAACTCGGGAAAGAGAGCGTTACCGTCCGGCTCGACGAGCTGGTCGGCGGGGCTCTTTCGCCTTATGCGGCCGCTGCTATAGCCCGCTGCGGGGGCGTGCATGTCTTCGTTGCCGAGGACAGGGATGCTGCCGCCTACCTGATGAACGATTTTTATGCGCTGCTCGACGAGGAACGCGTGTTTTTCTTCCCGTCGTCGTATAAGAATTCGATAGTCTACGGCAATGAAGATGCGCAGGGGGTGGTGCAGCGCACCAATACCGTAAATGCCCTGCGCGGCGCCGCAGGCAAGGGCTATACTGTCGTATGCACCTATCCCGAGGCTCTGGCCGAGGGGGTGGTCGATCCCGATACTATGAACGGCGATATGCTTTCGCTCGACGTCGGGAGTGCCATAAGCATCTCCGAACTGGAGGAGCGTTTGGAATCTATGGGTTTCAAGCCCGTCGATTTCGTCTACGAACCCGGCCAGTATTCGGTGCGCGGGGGTATCGTCGATATCTTCTCGTATTCCGAGAGCCGCCCGTTCCGTTTCGACTTTTTCGGCGACGAGATAGAATCCGTACGCCGTTTCGAGATTTCGAGCCAGCTCTCTGCCGACAGGCTGCAACACGCCGACATCATTCCCAACATCAACTCGCGTTCGGACCGCAAGGTGTCGCTCGCCCGTTTTGCGGGCAATGCGTCGTTCTGGTTCTACGATGCCGATTATGCGTTGAGGCGTGTGGACGACATCCGCCGCAAGATGCTGTCGGAGATGGAGGAGCCGTCGCGGATAGATTCCTTTTTGACGAGCCGCCGCGCTCTGCTCGACGATATGGCGGCCGACCGCATCGTTATGCTGCGCAATAATGTCGCGGAACGCCCCGCCGATATTACGGTGCGCTTCGCGACCGTTCCGCAGCCGTCGTTCAACAAGAATTTCGAGCTGTTGGCCGATGACATAATCTCGCATACCGAGCGCGGATATTCGTGCCGCATACTCTCCGAAAACCGTGCGCAAATCGAACGTCTGGACAATATTTTCCACCAGATAGGGCGCGGCGGGGCCGTTGTGAACGCTCTGCCCGTCGTCCTGCACGAGGGTTTTATCGACAACGACCTGAAACTCTGCTTCTATACCGACCACCAGATATTCGAACGCTACCAGCGTTACCGCATCAACGGCGAAATCAAGCGCGACGAACAGATGACCGTAGCCGAGCTCAATGCGTTGCAGGTCGGCGACTACGTGGTGCATATGGACCACGGCATCGGGCGGTTCGGCGGGCTGGTCAAGATCAACGAGAACGGCAAGGTACACGAGGCTATAAAACTTATTTACAAGGATAACGACGTTCTGTTCGTCAATGTCCACTCATTGCATCGCATTTCTCGCTACAAGAGCGGCGACGGCGAGCCCCCGAAAATTTACAAGCTCGGCGGCGGCGCGTGGCAGAAACTCAAGAACGCAACGAAACGCGCCGTCAAGGATATTTCGCGCGAGCTTATCGCGCTGTATGCCCGACGCAAGGCGAGCAAGGGCTTCGCATTTTCGCCCGACACCTATCTCCAGCAGGAACTCGAAGCGTCGTTTATGTGGGAGGATACTCCCGACCAGCAGGCGGCAGCCGAGGCCGTCAAGCGGGATATGGAGTCTGAGCAGCCGATGGACAGGCTCGTCTGCGGAGACGTGGGTTTCGGCAAGACCGAGGTGGCTATCCGTGCCGCGTTCAAAGCCGCCGTGGACGGCAAACAGACGGCGGTGCTCGTGCCTACGACCATTCTCGCATTGCAGCATTATCGTTCGTTTGCGGAGCGGCTGCGCGACCTTCCCGTGAAGGTCGAATATCTCAACCGCACCAAGTCGGCCAAGGAGACGCGGCAGATACTCGAGGACCTCGCCGCGGGGAAGATAGACATACTTATAGGTACCCACAAGATTCTGGGAAAGAATGTCAGGTTCCACGATCTGGGGCTTCTGATCATCGACGAGGAGCAGAAGTTCGGCGTAGCCGCCAAGGAGAAACTCACGCAGATGAGCGTCAGCGTCGATACGCTTACGCTTACGGCGACGCCTATTCCGCGTACGTTGCAGTTCTCGCTTATGGGCTCCCGCGATTTGTCCGTGATTTCGACGCCGCCGCCCAACAGACGCCCGATAGTCACCGAGTCGCACGTATTTTCGGAAGATATTCTGCGCGATGCGGTCGATGCCGAGCTCTCGCGCAGCGGGCAGGTCTTCATCATCCATAACAAGGTCGATGAACTGGAGACGCTGCGCGGAACTGTCTGCCGGCTGTGCCCTGCGGCCAAGGTCCGTACGGCACACGGGCGTATGCCTGCGGATGACGTGGAAAAGGTGCTTATGGATTTTATCTACGGCGATTTCGATGTGCTGATAGCCACCACCATAGTCGAGAACGGCATCGACATCCCGAATGTCAATACCATAATCATCGACGACGCCCAGAACTTCGGCCTCAGCGACCTGCACCAGCTGCGCGGCCGCGTGGGACGCAGCGACAAGAAGGCCTATTGCTATCTTCTGACGCCGCCCGACGAACTTATGTCGAGCGATGCACGGCGTCGTATGCGTGCCATAGAGGAGTTCTCGGATTTGGGCTCGGGCTTCAATATCGCTATGCAGGACCTCGATATTCGCGGTGCGGGCAACCTGTTGGGTGCCGAGCAGAGCGGCTTCATCGCCGACATAGGTTTCGAGACCTACCAGAAGATAATGCGCGAAGCCATTGCCGAACTGCGCACCGAGGGAGTCGATGTCTCGGCAATGAGCGACGGGGAGCAGAACGTGGTCGGGAATATGAACTTTATCGAGGATTCCGTCATAGAGATAGATGTCCCCGCCGAGCTTCCCGAGTCGTATGTCCGTCAGCAGGCCGAGCGCTTGCGCCTTTACCGCGAGCTGGATTCGCTTCGCGGCGAGGAGGCCTTGCAGGGCTTCGCCGCACGCCTTAAAGACCGCTTCGGCGAATTGCCCCGCCCGACGCTCGAACTGCTCGATGTGGTGCGCCTGCGCCGCGAGGCCGTGAGGTTGGGTATGGAGCGCGTGAAGATCAAGAACGGATTGATGATAGTGCAGTTCGCGGGCGACGAGCACTCGCCTTTATATAAGAGCGACACGTTTATGAATATGCTCCGCCGCGTTACGGCGCAGCCCGACCGTTTCGTCCTCAAACAGCGCGACAACCGCTTGGCGATGACCGTTCGGAGGGTGAACGGCGTAGGCGAGGGCTGGAAGGTGCTTCGGGAGTTGTAGAGGTGTGCCGATTGCGTGTCCGCGGTAAGCGAACCCTCGGACATTCGTAACGGGACCGACGGCATTGCGGCTGTATCGCCGCGAGGCGTTGCGTCGGGAAAAAGTAAAACGGAAGATAAAATGAATTTAATCGCCGACATAGGCAATACATTGACCAAAATAGCCGTTATTGACCAAACGGGAATAATCGCCGTGCGACGTGTCGAGACCTTCGACGAACGGTTGCTCGACGGGTTGCTTGCAGAATATCCGCTCATTGACAAGGCTATAGTGGCATCTACCGGCATCGGCGGCGACAGGGTGTACGGCGCTGTGGCGGCGAGGGTGGGGTATTCGCTCCGCTTTACGTCGGACACGGCGGTGCCGTTGGAGAACGGATACGGGACGCCGCAGACACTCGGCACCGATCGTCTCGCGGCGGCTGTCGGGGCGCGCGAACTTTACGGCGACAGGAATATGCTCATAGTCGATTTCGGTACGGCCGTCACCTACGATCTGGTCATCGGAGGCGTGTTCCTCGGCGGCAATATATCGCTCGGCCTGCGCGGGCGCCTGCGGGCGCTGTATGAATATACGGCAGGGCTGCCGTTGTGCGAACCTACCGACGAGCTCCTGCCTTTCGGCAACTCCACACGCACGGCGATAGAACAGGGGGCTATGAGCGGCATAACCTATGAAACGGAGGGATATATCTCCGAGTTCGGCAGAAAATATGACGATTTGTGCATAATTTTTACCGGCGGAGATGCAAAATACTTTGTTAAACGGATTAAAAATACGATATTTGCAAATTGTGATTTGACCGTTTACGGTTTGAACAGAATTTTGGAATACAATGCAACGAAAGAGAATGAAGAATATTGAACTCTTAGCTGCGGCAGCGGTGCTTGCGGTCGTCTCGATTTCGGGTGCTTCGGCGCAGACGAGCAGTACGAACGCCTTTTCGCCTTATTCGATGTTCGGAGTCGGCGAATTGAGCACTCAGGGCTCATTGCCTATGCGCTCGCTGGGAGGCGTCGGCGTGGCGTGGCGCAGCGCATCTATGGCGAGCCTGCTGAATCCGGCCGGTTACAGCGCCACGATGCAAAAGAGTTTCATCTTCAATTTCGGCGTCGAGGGTGCGCATATCAATAACGCCCAGCGGAAATACGGTGCCGACGGGGCATATGCGGGTTTGGCCAAAAATGCCAAGAATTCGATAAATTTCCACGAAATATCTTTCCAGATGCCGCTGACCAAGGGCCTCGGTTTGGGCTTCAGCCTTACGCCTTACAGCAGCGTCGGCTACAATATGACCTCTACGGAGCAGAGCGAGGACATATGGGGCGAGATCGGCCGCGTGCAGTACAACTATACGGGCGAGGGCGATATTACGGAGGTGAAGCTCGGCGTAGGCTGGGAGATCTTCAAGAACTTCTCTTTGGGCGTGGCCGGTATGTATTACTGGGGCGATATAGACCGTGCCTATACGTCGTTCGTCAAGAACGATGTCGTGGGTGTCGGTTCGTATTCTCCGACCATCGGCAACGACAATTACAGCGTCTCGAACTTCAAGTTCCAGGCGGGTATCCAGTACAGCGTCATCGCCAACGACAAACGTCTGCTGACTTTGGGCGCCACCTACGATATGGGCGGCAGCCTTCGCCCGAAGGTCACGAAGAACGTTTACAACAACGATCTCAACTCGACGACCGTTATCAACGAGGGCTCGCGCAGTGAAATACGCCTTCCCGAGCAGTGGACGGGCGGCATTTTCTATCAGGACGCGCGCTTCGCGGCGGGCTTCGATTATGTTTTCCAGAACTGGGGCGGAAAGAATTCCAAGCTCGAGGAGCCTGTTTTCGGAGGTATGAAAGTCTCGTACGTCAATACGAGCACGTTCAAGGCAGGCTTTGAATATACGCCCAACCGCTTCGACGTGCGCCATTATTACAACCGTATGTCTTATCGCGTGGGCGCCCGATACGGAGGTTATTATCAGAGCTTCAACGGCCAAAAGATGGACCAGTATGCCGTTACGTTCGGTATAGGGTTTCCCGTCAAGTTCCTCGGTGCGTCGGCTGTCGATTTCGGCATAGAGTACGGCGGGAGAGGCACGAGCAGGAGCCTTACCAACTCTCTCGGCCAGCGTGTGGGGCTTATCAAACAGCAGTATATCAAATTCGCCATCGGCATATCGATGTTCGGCGAGGATTATTGGTTCGTACGGCCCAAATACGATTGATTGAAAAAACTAAAATATTTGAGTGACAATGAAGAATTTCAGAGTTTTATTGACTGCCGTGTTCGCGTTTGCGGGCTTTTCGGCAATCGCGCAGGATTTCAGCGATCCCCAGTATGCTAAGTGGGGCGAGACCGCCGAAGAACGCAAGGAGAACATCCTCAACAGCACTTTCCTCAAGGAATCGATCGACAACCGCGATTTTCAGGCTGCCGCAGGTTATCTGAAGGTGCTGGTGGAGAAGTGCCCTACGGCTTCGGAAAATATCTATGCCAACGGTATCCGCCTTTACAAGAATAAGATCAATCGTGCCAAGACCCTCGCCGAGAAACGCGGGTATGTCGATTCGCTGATGTGGGTCTACGATTTGCGCAACCGATATTTCGGGTCGCATCCCAAGCGCGGTACGGTCTATATCCTCGACCGTAAGGCTCGTGAGCTGCTTACCTACGATGCGTCCGACCGTGCGGGTATACGCAAGGCTTTCGAGGAGGCTATCGATGCTTCCGTCGCAAGCACGGGCAAGGCCGATGCCGAGCTTATGGCCATATATTTCAAGAACCTGTGCGATGACTATAAGGTGGACGAGGTAGGTGCGGATTACGTGTTGTCGGCCTACGAGCGGCTTTCGCCTCTCTTCGCCGATGCGTGCGAACCGGGGCAGCTGGAGGCCAAGGAGCAGTTCGAAACCTGCTTCGGTATGAGCGGCGCCGCGAACTGCAATAACCTCGAGGAGATGTTCTCCAAGAAACTGGCTGCCGCACCCGACGATCCCGAAGTCCTCGGACAGGCCGTGGCGCTTATGGCACGTGCGGAGTGCGATTCCGATTTCTTCTTCGCTACTGCCGAACGTTATTATGCGGTCAAACCGTCGTCTGAAACGGCTCTGTTCCTTGCGCAGGCTTTCCAGAACAAGAAGGAGTTCGATAAGGCGAACATCTATCTTCGCGAGGCCGTGGTCAATGAACAGGACCCCGCCGAGCGTGTCAAGCTGCTCGTGCGTATCGCCGTCGTAGAGTTGGCGGCGCAGAAATATGCGGATTCGGCTGCGGCCGCCGAGGAGGCCTGCAACATCGATCCCGAGAACGGATACGCCTACTTTATTCTTGCTCAGGCATATGCTATGGGCAACGGAGGCTGCGACGGACTGGATCGCGATGCCACTTACTGGGTGGCTTACGATACGATGAACAAGGCTGTTGCGCGTCTTGACAGCGAGCCCGAAACCCAAAAGACGGCTCAGGCTTCGCTGGCCAACTATCGCCGTTCGTTCCCGACTGCCGAGGAGTGCTTCTTCAACGAACTCAAGGAGGGTGCGGGTTATACCGTTAAGTGCGGTGTCGCGCGCGGTAAATCCACTACGGTACGTTTCCGTCCGCAGTAACGGCTATGGTCGCGGTCGCGAGAAAATATTTTACGGTAGCACTTCTCTTGGCGGGGAGTGCTATCTTGCTATTCTCTTGCGAGAAGTCGGTCGAGAGTGTCGAGGGGGTAAATACCGAGACGCTGAAGACCGAACACAGTGAAAACCTGTCGATCGTTATGTCCGAAAACGGGCGCAAGTCGTATTTTTTCAAGACGCCGCTGCTCGAGGGCTACACCCTTGCCAAGGATCCGTATCGCGAGTTCCGCCGCGGCATAGATATCACAACCTATCAGGACGATTCGATGATGACGGTCAATTCCACGCTCGTCGCCAATTATGCCATATATTACGAGAACCGCAAATTATGGGAGGCCAAGGGCGATGTCGTGGTCGAGAAGGCCGACGGAACCAAACTGTACACCCAACAGCTGTTCTGGAATTCGATGACCAAACGCATCTACTCGAATGTCGATACCAAGATAGTCAAAGGCTCCGATGTCTTCTTCGGCGAGGGCTTCGAGTCCGACGAGGAGCTGAAACAGTGGCGTTTCAGACGTATGTCGGGCAAGATGTGGGTGAATGTGGCGCAGGACGACGAGGACGGGGACGAGTCGCCGAAACCGCGTCCCGCGAAGACGGAGAAGAGTTCTGGCGGCGACGGTATGGAACGTATGCGCGAAACCCCCGTTTCCCGCAGCGATTACTACGGCAGCGGCTCGCCGTCACCGCGGCCCCGCGTGAATGAGGATTTGCTCGACGGCGAGAGACGCAATGCCGGCAGCCGCCGTGCTGTCGAGCGCCCCGCATTGAAAATGAAGGGTTCCGTTGCGGGCGAAAGGATCAAGCCCGAAAACAGCCTGAAAGGTGCGGTCGATACGCGCGCCGACTTGCGCGCGGACGATAAAAAACTCGAAAAATGATAGAGCCCGTTACAACTTCGCTGATTGTCATCGTGTTGATGCTCATCCTCTCGGGTTTTTTCTCGGGAATGGAGATCGCGTTCATCAACAAGAACCGCCTGAAGCTGGAAATCGACCGCAAACAAAGCCGGTTGTTCAACTTCATCGCCGATATTTTCGCCCGCAATCAGGGACAGTATATCACGACGATTCTCGTGGGCAACAATATCGCGCTGGTCATCTATTCGCTATGCATGTCGATATTCCTGCGCGGCATAGCCTTGATGTGCGGCTGGACGGAAATATATGAACATGGTTCGATATTGCTCGAAACCGTAATCCCGACGATCATCATAATCTTCGTCGCCGAGTTCATCCCCAAATCCGTCGTGCGGAGCAATCCGAACTTCTATTACCGCATTTTCGCCCCCGTAATCTATTTCTTTTACCTGCTGCTCTACCCGATAGCGCGTTTTACGACGCTGCTGTCTTACGGCATCCTGCGGCTTTTCGGACGCAGGAGCACCGATGAAAGTACGGAAATGCGTTTCGACCGCAGCGATCTGGAGAATCTGCTCGACAACAATAACAACGATGCCCAGCACGAACCCGAACACGAAATCCGCATTTTCCAGAACGCGCTCGATTTCGCCGACCTTCGCGTACGCGACTGTATGGTTTCGCGCGTGGATGTCGAGGCCGTCGATCTCGACGACACCTCGGTCGGGGAGCTTACTTCGCGTTTCGTCGATACGATGTATTCGCGCATCTTCGTCTGGAAAGGGTCTATCGACAATATCGTCGGCTATGTCAATTCCAAGAGCCTGTTTCGCGAACCCGAGAAGCTTTCGGACGTGATGATGAAGGTCGAGTATGTGGCCGAGACGCTGCCGTTGCAGAATATGCTCGAGAAGTTTATGAAGAGCAAGAGCAACGTCGCCGTGGTTATCGACGAGTTCGGCGGCACTGCGGGCATCATCTCTCTGGAGGATGTTCTCGAACAGATCTTCGGCGACATCGAGGACGAGCACGATATGCCCGAGATGACGGAGAAACAGGTCGGGGAGCACGAATACGTCTTCTCCTGCCGTCTCGAGGTCAGGTATCTCAACGAGAAATACGGCCTCGGCATCGAGGAGAGCGACGAGTACGATACTCTGGCGGGGTATATCATCTATAATTACGACGGTCTGCCCTCGGCGGGCGAAATAATCACCGTCGGCAACCTCCGTATTAAAATTCTGCGCACCACGCGGTCGCGCATCGAACTCGCGCGGGTCGAAATATCGTAAATTTTGCCTGCCAATACATTCTTTTTCAGAATAATTTTATTACCTTTGGATGCTTAAAACGAATAATTATAAATTTTATATAGTTATATGGCAAGTCTAAACACATTAAGGACCAAATTCGGCATCGTGCTTTCCATAGTGATAGCCCTTGCGCTTTTGGCATTCATTCTCTCTTTGAAGACCGAAATGGGATTCTCGGGCAACGACCCCAAGGTCGGTGAAATCGACGGCGACAACATCTCCTATTCGGAGTATTACGACGAATACGAGGTTACCAAGTCCCAGAACGGCGGCAACGAAGCCTACGACGAGGCTGCCGAAGACCGTTTGGCTGCCGCCGCATGGCAGTCGCTGATCGCCAAACACGCATTGATTCCCGGTTTCGAGCGTTTGGGGCTGGGCGTCACGGATGACGAACGTATGGCGATGCTGTCGGGCAAGCATCCTTCGGGCGTCTACTACAGCGCTTTCGCTAACCCGTCTACGGGTGCCTACGATACGGCCGTAATCGCCGATTTCCTGTCGCAGTCCGAAGGCAATCTTCAGGCTCAGCGTGCTTTCGCATACATCAACTCCCAGGCGATTCTCGAGCGTGAAATCACGAAGTTTATGGGGCTGGTCAAGGGCGGCACCTACGTCAATGCTCTCGAGGTCGCAAACGGCGTGCGCAATTCGAACTATACTTTCTCGGGTAAGGTCGTAAGCCGCAAATACACCTCGGTGCCCGATTCGCTGTTCACGGTCGGCAAGGGCGAGATGAAAAAATACTATAACGAGCATAAGGGAATGTTCAAACAGCAGCCTTCGCGCTCCATATCGTACGTTCTGTTCGAGGTAGACCCCACGCAGGAGGATATGAATGCCGTCGAGGCCGAGGTAAAGGCCGTAGCTGCCGAGTTCGCGGTGGCCGATGACGTCAAGGCGTTCGTCCGCCAGAACCGTCGCGGTTCCATCGACGACCGTTATCTGACCAAGGCCCAGCTTTCGTCGGCCGAGGCGGCTGCGCTTATGGCAGGCAAGACTTACGGTCCCGTGCTCGAAAACGATGTGTGGACTATGGCCCGCGTTCTGGACAGCAAGACGGTGCCCGATTCGCTCGGCTTGCAGCACATAGTCCTTCAGTATAATGCCGACAAACTGGCCGACAGCCTTCTGACCGCCCTCAAGAAGGGTGCGGATTTCGCCGAGACCGCACGCGCGCATTCGATTATCGAGACCGCTGCCAACGGCGGCGAGATAGGCGTATTGCCTTTCTCGGCCCTGCCGTCCGATTTCGCGGAGGCTCTTGCTTCCGCCAAACGCGGCGACATCGTGAAGATCGTTTCGGGCAACGCTATTCAGCTCGTGAAGGTGTATCGTGCCGACAAGGCTTCGAAACACGTGAAGGTGGCGAGAATAGAGTACCCCGTGGAGGCTTCGTCCGCTACCAAGCGCAATATCCACAATGCTGCGAGCGCTTTCTCGGTAAATGCCGCCGGTTCTGTCGATAAGTTCAATGCCGCTGCCGCCGAGGCTGCCGTTACGCCGCGTATCGCTTCCATTGCGAACGGTGAACGCTATGTCCGCGGACTGGACAAGTCTCACGAGATCGTTCGCTGGGCTTACGGTGCCAAGGTGGGCGATATTTCCGAGATTTTCAACGTAGGCAAGGACTACGTCATAGCAGTTCTTACGGAAATCGACGATAACGAGTACAAATCGCTCAAGAGCGTCGAGCACCAGGTGCGTGCCGCTCTGCTGCGCGACAAGAAGTTCGATTATATCGTTGCCGAAATGTCGGGCGACAATCTCGACAGCATCGCCGAAAGTTTCGGTGCCGAGGTTGCGGATTTCAATGACGTTACCTACTCGTCGTACTATATCAACGGCGTAGGCTTCGAGCCTCGTTTGGTAGGCGCTATTGCCGCTACCGACGAGACGGGTGCCGTTTCCGCTCCGATCAAGGGCACTTCGGGCGTTTTCGTATTCACCGTCGATTCGATTACCGACAGCGAAAAGCAGACCGTAGAGGCCGAAAAGGTGCGTTTGCAGGCTATGGCAGAAAATATGGCACAGCAGGCGTCGCTCTATGCCGTACAGGAGCTCGCTGCCGTTAAGGATTTGCGCAGCAAATATTTCTAACGGTCTTGCGACGGTAGATAAAGGGTGCCGACTGCGTTTCGGCGCCCTTTTTTGCTATGACCGTTTTGTTAATTGAACTAATTATTCTATATTTGTAAACGCGGCTCCGTCGCGAACGACACGGCCGACGGAGGAGAGTATGGAATATTGAAACCGATTTCAGCGTAAAGTTGTATATAACTACCTATAATAATTTTCGACGATGTTAACCGTATTACCATTGTTTCTCGGCAAGTTGGGTATGACCGAGATATTGATAATAGTCCTGTTGGTGCTGATATTCTTCGGCGGCAAGAAGATTCCCGAACTTATGCGCGGTATGGGCCGCGGCGTCAAGGAGTTCAAGGATGCCGTCAGCAAGGATTATACCGAGGAAAACGAAGAGGACAAGAACGGCAAATCCGAACACGACGCCTGATGATGCCGCATCGTTCGACGGTGCTCCCGCCGCTTGATTCGGAAATATCGTAGCGGCGGCCTTTATCCGTTTTTCTGTCCTATGGGTTTGTTCCGATCTTCCGAGCCGGAGAATACCGATATGTCGTTCTTCGAGCATCTCGATGCGCTGCGTCCGCGACTTATGCGGTCTGCGGCGGCTCTCGTCGTGTTTATGGTCGCGGCATTTCTGGCCAAAGACGTGCTGATGCACATAATTATGGGTCCTAAATCCGAGTGGTTCCCTACTAACCGTCTGTTCGCGTGGCTGTCTGACGTTATGTCCGCCGATGTGCTGCGCATCAATTCGCGGCCTCTGACACTTATCAATACCTCTATGGCGGGGCAGTTCAACCTGCATATCGCATTGGCTTTTTATGCGGCGCTCGTACTTACGATACCTTATATGCTGTGGGAGTTGTGGGGGTTCATAAAACCCGCATTGACCGCCTCCGAAATACGCAACAGCCGACTGTTCGTGCTTTATGTCTCCGTCTGCTTTTTTGCGGGCATCCTTTTCGGATACTATGTGCTCGCCCCTCTGTCGGTGAATTTTCTGGCCAACTATGCCGTCAGCGATGCCATTTCCAATATGATCGACATCGACTCGTATATGTCCATCGTGTTGAACCTTTCATTTGCATGCGGGGTTATTTTCCTTCTGCCCGTACTTGTGCGCCTGCTGTCGGGTATGGGACTGCTGACGGCTGCATTTATGAAACGTTACCGCCGCCACGCGATTCTCGTTTTGGCTGTCGCCTCGGCTATCATCACGCCGCCCGACGCCGTCAGTATGATACTCGTGCTGCTGCCTCTTTACGGACTTTATGAATTGAGCATATCCGTTGCGGCCCGCGGCGAGAAGCGTTATGCACGCTCGCTCGATACCGATGCGGCGGAGTAGGCGACCCGACCGATACGAACGGCCGCTGCCGGATTGAATGCGGTATGAATAATAAAGGCTGTCCGACAATGCGGACAGCCTTTATTTATCGCAGTTTCGCCGAATATCATTCGGCATTCAGAATTTCGAGCATCTTTATCGCCGAATCGGCAATCGGAGTACCGGGACCGAAAATTGCTGCCGCACCGTCGCGATAGAGTTCGTCGTAGTCCTGCGCGGGTATCACACCGCCGACGATGACGATTATGTCTTCGCGGCCCAGTTTCTTGAGCTCGGCGATGATCTGCGGTACGAGCGTGAGGTGACCTGCCGCCAGCGACGATACGCCGACGATATGCACGTCGTTCTCCACGGCCTGCTTCGCAGCCTCTTCGGGCGTCTGGAACAGGGGACCCATATCGACGTCGAAACCTACGTCCGCATAGCCCGTAGCTACCACTTTGGCACCTCTGTCGTGGCCGTCCTGACCCAACTTGGCAATCATAATACGCGGCTGGCGACCCTCTTTCTTCGCGAATTCGGCGCACATAGCCTTAGCCTTTTCGAATTTGCTGTCTGTTTTCACTTCCGAACTGTATACTCCTGAAATTGAACGAATAACTGCCTTGTAGCGGCCTACCACGACCTCGCACGCATCCGATATTTCACCCAGCGTCGCGCGAACCTTCGCAGCCTCTACCGCCAATTCGAGCAAGTTGCCCTTGCCGCTCTTGACGCACTCGGTGATAGCCTCCAAAGCCTTCTTCACGGCCTCGTTGTCGCGGGTCGCACGCAGCTCCTTGAGACGTTTTACCTGACTTTCGCGTACGGCGGTGTTGTCTACGGCGAGAATGTCGATCGGCGCCTCCTTTTCGAGACGGTACTCGTTCAGTCCTACGATCTTCTCGGTACCCGAGTCGATATGCGCCTGCTTGCGGGCCGACGCCTCCTCGATACGCATCTTGGGAATACCCGTCTCGATGGCCTTTGCCATACCGCCGAGCTTCTCGATTTCTTCGATATGCTCCCACGCCTTGTGCGCTATCTCGTTGGTAAGGCTCTCCACGTAGTACGAGCCTGCCCACGGGTCGATTTCGCGGCAGATATTGGTCTCCTCCTGAATATATATCTGGGTGTTGCGCGCAATACGTGCCGAGAAGTCGGTCGGCAGGGCGATAGCTTCGTCCAGAGCGTTGGTGTGCAGCGACTGCGTATGTCCCAGAGCCGCACCCATAGCCTCGATAGCCGTACGTGCCACATTATTGAACGGATCCTGCTCGGTGAGCGAGTAGCCCGACGTCTGCGAGTGTGTGCGCAGGGCGAGCGACTTGGGGTTCTTCGGGTCGAACTGCTTTACTATCTTCGCCCAGAGCATACGTGCCGCACGCATCTTGGCTATCTCCATAAAGTGGTTCATACCTATGGCCCAGAAGAACGACAGGCGCGGTGCGAATGCGTCGATAGACATACCCGCATTGATACCTGCACGCAGATACTCCAGACCGTCGGCCAGCGTGTATGCCAACTCGATGTCGGCCGTAGCACCCGCCTCCTGCATATGGTAACCCGAAATCGAAATCGAGTTGAACTTGGGCATATTTTTCGACGTGTATTCGAAAATGTCGGCGATGATCTTCATCGAGAACTTCGGAGGATAGATATAGGTGTTGCGCACCATAAACTCCTTGAGGATGTCGTTCTGAATGGTACCTGCCAACTGGTCGAGGGTGCAGCCCTGCTCCAGACCCGTAACGATGTAGAATGCCAGAATCGGCAATACGGCTCCGTTCATCGTCATCGACACCGACATCTTGTCGAGCGGAATGCCGTTGAACAGCACCTTCATATCCTCTACCGAGCATATCGATACGCCCGCCTTGCCGACGTCGCCGACTACGCGCGGATGGTCCGCATCGTACCCTCTGTGCGTGGCGAGGTCGAATGCCACCGACAGACCTTTCTGTCCTGCGGCGAGGTTGCGGCGGTAGAATGCGTTCGACTCTTCGGCCGTCGAGAAACCTGCGTACTGACGTATCGTCCAGGGACGCATTACGTACATCGTCGAGTAGGGGCCTCTCAGATACGGCGCTATACCTGCCGCATAGTTGAGGTGTTCCATACCTTCGAGATCTTCGGCCGTGTATGTTCCTTTGACGGGTATTCTCTCGGCCGTAAGCCACGGCTCGCGGGCAGCGGCTTCTTTGGCGCAGCAGCCTTTCGCCGCCTCGCCCTTATATGTCAAATTTGAAAAATCAGCTCTCATAACAATCTCTTTTTAGATACCCATCTCCTGGAGGTAGAATTTAAGCGTTTCGAGCACATTGCTCTTGACGTTGATGAAGTTGGTTATGCCCTGCGCTTCGAGTTCGGGAGCGCAGGCGGGAGCACCCGCCACGACGAGTATCGCCTTTCCGCCGAGCAGCTCCTTGACTTTCGGAGCGGCTTCCGCATAGTCGTCGTCCGACGCGCAGACTACCACTATTTCTGCTTTCGACTCCAAAGCGGCCTTCACGCCCTCCTCGATGTTTTTGAAGAAGGTGTTGTCTATTACGCGAATGCCCGCGCAGGCGAAGAAGTTGCACGAGAACTGCGCACGTGCGCGCGCCATTGCCAGATTGCCGCAGGTAAGCATAAACGCTTTAGGCTCCCTGCCGCTGCGGTCTACGTTGAGGCGCATCTGTTCGAATGCCATAGCTCCGCGATAGGGCGTGAGTTTGTTGCCCTCGCCGTCGGCACGCTCTACCGAGCATTCGCACAGCGAAGCGTCGGCCTTCTCCGTGAAATTGGGGAACTGGTTGGCTCCGAGCAGTGTCAGGCGGCGCGTAGCGATGTTCTTGTCTTTGGTCGCCGCCGAAGCCTTCACGCGCTCTACGATGAAGCCCTCTTCGAATGCCTTGACGTATCCGCCTTTGGCCTCGATTTCGAGGAAGAGTTTCCACGCCTCTTCGGCTATGCTTGCCGTGAGGTTTTCTATGTAGTACGAACCTCCTGCTGGGTCTACGACCTGGTCGAAATGCGCTTCGTGCTTGAGCAGCAGCTCTACGTTGCGCGCTATGCGCTGCGAGAACTCCGTCGGAGCTTCGTATGCGTGGTCGAAGGGTAGCACTTCGAGCGAATGTACGCCCGCGATGGTCGCCGACATAGCTTCGGTCGTGCCGCGCAGCATATTTACATAGGGGTCGTATACCGTCTGGTTCCAGGCTGAGGTAACGGCGTGTGCGAACATCTTGCACGAGCACTCCTTCTCGGGAGCGTATGCCTTCACGATGTTTGCCCACAGCATACGTGCGGCGCGGAATTTGGCCATCTCCATAAAGTAGTTGGACGTTACGGCCATCGAGAAACGCACCTTGCGTGCCGCATCGTCGATCGAAAGCCCCTTTTCGGTCATACGTACGAGGTATTCGTGTCCCGCGGCGAGCGTGAACGCCAACTCCTCGACTATCGTCGAACCTGCATTGCTGAATATGTTGCCGTTTACCGTTACGACGCGGATACCCTTGTATGCCGACGTCTTTTCCGCAAGGGCCGCGATCTTCTCGAAGCACTTCACGCCGCCGCATTTCTCGCACCATTCGCCCTTGACCGAAAGGTGCTTGACTATCGGGTCGATATTGAAATTGATGTGGACGTCATCGGCCGCAATATTCTCCTTTTCGATTTTCGCGAGTACGAATTCGGCCACGTGGGGAATCTTCTTTCCGCTGAACGTAAGTTCGACAGCGGGTATGCAGATGCCTGCGAGCAGCGTGTCGAGGTCCTCGGCCGAAAAGTCGTGCGACGTAATCTCGAATTCGAGCGAGTCTACGCCCGCGTTGAGGATCTTGAGCGCTTCGGCATTGGCCTGTTTCGGGCACTCTACGCGCAGCGTTTGGTGAATGCGCCATACGTTGCAGTTCTTCACTCCTCTGACATAGGGGAACTCTCCCGCCTGCGTTCCTAAGAACTTCAGGTCGGCGAGATTCTCGGCACGGTAATATGGGCGGACGTTGAAACCTTCGCCCGTACGCCATACGAGCTTGCGCTCGTAGTCCGCACCTTTAAGGTCTGTTGCAATCACCTCCTCCCACTTCTCTGTCGAGACCTCGGGAAATTCGGCGAACAACTTTGTCTGATCGGTTTTTGCCATAACTTTTATAGATTAGTGTTGTCACATTTTCGAAAAAAGCATACAAATATATGTCATATAGATGAGAATAGCAATTTTTCTGTTAATAAAATAACAACGTTTCGTTGCCTTTGCATTTTTTACGATTCGTACCAAACCCGATTTCGGATGCGGACAATGCTTTTTTTAGTGCGGCCGTTCGACAGCGCAGAATTTAGAAATAATGAGGTATTCATTGTTTTTCGACGGTGATTCAGCGGATTGTCGTGTAAAATCGGTGTTTATTTTCGTAATTTTATATTTTATTTATCGTTTATCGATAAAATGTTTATTTGATGTTGAAAAAATATGCTGTTCGGGTGAATAATGTCAAGCCGAAAAACATACATTTGCAGTGTGAAAATATGACACCGTAAAACGGGCAGTCGCAATTGCCGTGAATGCGGCTTGCAAGCAAAGATGTTTCGTTAAAACCAAACCGATATGACACTTTTGAGATTCAAGATGGTGGATGCCGCGCTGAACCATCGCGCGGTCGAGGTGACTCCTCCTGCGGGACGCCCGTCCGATTACTTCGGAGACAAGGTTTTCGGCCGCAAGGCTATGCGCAAGTACCTCAATAAACAGACTTACGAGGCGCTTGTCGATACTATCGAGAACGGCACTCCGCTCACGCGCGAGGTTGCCGACGGCATAGCTTCGGGTATGCGGCAGTGGGCATTGGAGCACGGTGCCGACCATTATACCCACTGGTTCCAGCCGCTGACGGGCGGTACGGCCGAGAAGCACGACGCCTTTGCCGAGCCCGACGGTCGCGGCGGCGTATTGGAGGAGTTTTCGGGCAAACTGCTTATCCAGCAGGAGCCGGATGCCTCGTCGTTCCCCAACGGCGGTATCCGCAATACGTTCGAGGCGCGCGGTTATTCGGCGTGGGACCCCACGTCGCCAGCATTCATCGTCGATACGACGTTGTGCATACCGACGGTTTTCATAGCCTATACGGGCGAGGCGCTCGACTACAAGGTGCCACTGCTGCGTTCGATTTCGGCCGTGGACAAGGCCGCAACCGAGGTCTGCCGCTATTTCGATAAGAATGTCAATCGGGTGATCTCGTATCTCGGTTGGGAGCAGGAATATTTTTTGGTCGATGAGAATCTGTGGGCTGCACGTCCCGACCTCGTGCTGACGGGGCGTACGCTTATGGGACACGAATCCGCCAAGAACCAGCAGCTCGAAGACCACTATTTCGGGGCCATACCGTTGCGTGTCATCGCCTTTATGAAGGATCTGGAGTACGAGTGCCTGAAACTCGGCATCCCTGTCAAGACGCGCCATAATGAGGTGGCACCCAATCAGTTCGAACTGGCTCCCGTTTACGAGGAGGTGAACCTCGCCAATGACCACAATCAGCTGCTGATGATTATTATGGACAAGGTCTCGCGCCGCCACCATTTCCGCGTGCTGCTTCACGAAAAGCCGTTCAAGGGCGTAAACGGCTCGGGCAAGCACAACAACTGGTCGCTCGGCACCGATACGGGCGTCAATCTGTTGGGTCCCGGCCATACGGCTATCGAGAACTTGCAGTTCATAACGTTCCTCGTCAATGTCATCTCGGCGGTTTACAAGCATAACGGTCTGCTCAAGGCATCGGTTATGAGCGCGACGAATGCCCACCGTCTCGGTGCCAACGAGGCTCCTCCCGCCATAATATCTACTTTCCTGGGTGCGCAGGTGTCGGCCGTGCTCGACAAGCTCGAAGCGAGCCGCAGCGACGAGGACATACGTTTCGATGCCAAGAGCGTCTTTCGGATGAGCGGCATTTCGCGTATCCCGAGCCTGTTCCTCGACAATACCGACCGCAACCGAACTTCTCCTTTCGCCTTTACGGGCAACAGGTTCGAGTTCCGCGCCGTCGGGTCGTCGGACAACTGTGCCGAAGCTATGATAGTGCTCAATTCGGCTGTCGCGAGCGAACTGGCCGAGTTCAAGCGCGTCGTGGATGCGAAAATCGAGGGCGGAATGAAGAAGGAGAAGGCCATTTACGAGGTTCTCAAGCATAAGATCAAGGAGTGCAAGGCCATCCGTTTCGACGGCAACGGCTACTCGGAGGAGTGGCGCGAGGAGGCTATGCGCCGCGGACTGGATTGTGAGACCTCTACGCCCGAGATTTTCAAGCGCTATCTCGATGCCGAGACCGTAAAGATGTTCGGCGACTTGGGCGTCTATACGGCCGTCGAACTCGAAGCCCGCACCGAAGTGAAGTGGGAGATGTATGTCAAGAAGATTCAGATCGAGGCGCGCGTATTGGGCGATTTGGCTATGAACCACATCGTGCCCATAGCCTCGAAATACGAAGCTATGCTGCTCGACAAGGCTTACAAGATGAAGGAGCTGGGCATACAGTCCACCTCCGACATCGACCTTATCAAACGCATACAGGACCATACGGCGGCCATACAGACTATGACTATCGAAATGATCGAGGCGCGCAAGGTGGCCAACCGCATCGAAAATATGTACGACAAGGCCGTCGCTTACCACGAGACTGTGGAGGTGTGCTTCGACGGTATCCGCAAGCACATCGACCGACTGGAGGAGGTTGTAGACGACCAGTTGTGGACGCTGCCCAAATATCGGGAGCTGTTGTTCATCAAATAACTGGGCGGTTGTACGCCGACCGTATCTGTTGCGGTCGGGCGCGGAGACAGGGAGCGGGAAGCGGGAAAGCCGCGGCCGCTCGGTTTCGGCATCGGAGGATTTCTTCTTCCGGTGCCGGTTTTGTTTTTGGAAGTTTTTTGCATATCTTTGTTACGGCCTGCTGAAGTAACCGATAACTTTAATGAAATGAGAAAAAAAACTTGTCTGTTTTGTGCGCTGATGACGGTCTCCGTCGTGTCGGCGCAGAGTGAAAGATGGCTCAATCCGTCGCTTTTCGAGGTCAATCGGGAGCCTATGCGTTCGAGCTTCATCGTCTATCCGCAAGCGGATGACGTTCGGTTCGTCAATGATTTCTCCTCCTCGCCGCAATACAAATCCATCGGCGGCATTTGGAGTTTCCATTGGGCGGAGAATGCGGATGAAAAACCGCTGTTGTTCTATAAGCCCGATTTCGACGCTTCGTCGTGGGGTACGATGCCCGTCCCGGGGTTGTGGGAGCTGAACGGTTACGGCGACCCCGTCTACACCAATACCAAATACCCTTGGCATAAATTCTTCAAGAACAATCCGCCCTATGTTCCCGTCGAGCAGAACCACGTGGGTTCGTACCGTCGCGAAATCGAGATTCCCGCAGATTGGAAGGGCAGGGACGTGTTCATCCATATCGGTTCGGCGACTTCCAACGTAACGGTGTGGGTAAACGGCCGCGAGGTCGGCTACAGCGAGGACAGCAAGCTGGAGGCGGAGTTCGATATTACCGAATACGTCAAATTCGGCGAGAAGAACCTCTTCGCGATGCGCATATACCGCTGGTGCGACGGCTCGTACCTCGAAGATCAGGATTTCTGGCGTATGGCAGGCATCGGCCGCGACTGTTATGTCTATGTCCGCGACAAGCGTCGTATGACGGACATAAAGTTCACTCCCGACCTCGTGAACGATTACAGGGACGGTGTGCTCGACGTGAAGGTGTCCGTAACCAAAGGCATAAAATCCGTAATGTTGAGGCTGGACGATGCGGACGGCAATACCGTTTACGAACGTACCTGCCCCGTAGCAAAGGGCGTCGCTGCGAAGACTTTCGAGGTGCGCGACCCGAAAAAATGGAGCGCTGAGGACCCCAACCTCTACCGTCTTACGGTCGTCGCTTCCGACGGGAAGGCGGTCGTGGAGGCTGCGGGCTTCAATGTCGGGTTCCGCAAGGTCGAAATTAAGGATTCTCAGCTGCTTGTCAATGGCAAACCGATATATATCAAGGGCGTTAATCGCCACGAGATGAATCCCAATACGGGCTATTACGTTACGCGCGAAGATATGATTCGCGACATCGAGATAATGAAGCAGCTCAATTTCAACGCCGTGCGTACGTGCCACTATCCCAATACTCCGCTGTGGTATGACCTCTGCGACATCTACGGCCTGTATGTGGTGGACGAGGCGAATATCGAGTCTCACGGTATGGGCTACGGGAAGGAGACGCTCGCCGTTCGCGAGGATTATCTTGCCGCGCACCTCGTTCGCGACCGACGAATGGTTTATCGCGACTACAACCACCCGTCGATTATCGTCTGGAGTCTGGGCAACGAATCGGGCAACGGTTCGAACTTCTATAAGTGCTATGACTGGATAAAGGCCTATGACAAGAGCCGCCCCGTGCAATACGAGCAGGCTGGCACCCGCAGCGGCAGCGTGCACTATAATTCCGATATACAGTGCCCGATGTACGCCGGTTACGGGTATTGCGAGAAATATGTATCCGATAATCCCGCCCGTCCGCTCATCCAGTGCGAATATGCCCACGCTATGGGCAACTCGCTCGGCGGTTTCAAGGAGTATTGGGACCTCATCCGCAAATATCCCAACTATCAGGGCGGGTTCATCTGGGATTTCGCCGATCAGGCTCTGGCTTATCGCGACCCTGCGACGGGCAGGCTGACATACCGTTACGGCGGCGACTACAACAAGCGCGATGCGTCGGACAGCACGTTCAACTGCAACGGCGTTATCGCCGCCAACCGTATCTGGCACCCCGGGGCATACGAAGTCAAATACCAGCAGCGCAATATCCATACGTCGGGACCCGATGCGCGCGACGGGCGCGTGAAGGTGTTCAACGAGAACTTCTTTACCGACCTGTCGAAATACCGCCTCGACTGGACGGTGCTCGCCGACGGCAAGGCCGTTGCGTGCGGCTCCGTCGATAGGCTCGATGCGGCACCGCAGCAGACTGCTGATGTCGCGCTCGGCTATTCGGCGGCGGACATCGATGCCGTCGCGGGCGATGAAATCATACTCGATGTCTCGTACAAACTCAAAAAGCGCGACGGCCTGCTTGCCGCGGGTTACGAGGTCGCTCACGACCAGATAATTCTCAAGGCTTATGACACGGCGTCGCGTTTTGCCGTCGAACCTTCTGCCGCAGGCGGGCTGCAACTCGACGGACGGACGGTTTCGGGCGATGATTTCAGCCTGACGTTCGGTGACGACGGGTTTATTTCGCAATATACGTATCGCGGTACGCGGATGCTGAGCAAGGCCCTGCGACCTAATTTCTACCGTGCTCCCGTCGATAACGATTGCGGCACCAAGAAGAGCAAGTCCGCTTTCGACAAACACAACTGGTACGTATGGCGCAATGTCGAACCGCGCTTGCAGTCGTTCTCCGCCGATACCGAGGGGGATGGGGTCGTCGCCGTCGCCAAATACCTTATTGCGGAGACGGGTGCCGCCCTCGAGATGACATACCATATATATAATAACGGCGAAGTCTCCGTTTCCGAGGTTATGACAGCCGACAAGAGCCGCAGCGACATCAAGAAACTGATGCGTTTCGGTATGACGATGGCTATGCCCGAGATGTTCGATACCGTCGAGTTCTACGGGGCGGGGCCGTTCGAAACCTACTGCGACCGCGTGAGCGGAGCACGCATCGGACATTACATACTCGATGTGGACAAGCAGTTCCATCCGTTCTACGCGCGTCCCCAGGAATCGGGTACGAATTGCAATCTGCGCTGGTGGGCGATTCGCGACACGGCGGGGCGCGGTTTCCGCATACTGTCGAACGTGCTGTTCTCGGCATCCGCGACGCCTTATTCCATCGAGCAGGCGGATGTGAACAACCCGTATGCGGCTAAGCACTTCACCGAGCTGAAGAAGGACGGCAATACTTATGTCAATTTCGATCTCAAACAGCAGGGACTGGGCTGCGTGACGAGCTGGGGCGCTCTGCCGCGCGAGGAGTATATGCTTCCGTACGACGATTACCGCTTCGATTTCATCCTCCGCCCGCTCGAATAACGTATTCGTATGCGCCGAAAGAGTGTCGGATAAACTCCGACGATGAGAGTCGCCCCCGAGAGAAGAATATCTCTCGGGGGCGAAATTTTGTCTCGTAGCCTCCCGTGTCCGAGAAAAAATGCGATTTTCCTTTCTGCGCCGAAAACGCAAATCGGCAACCGTCGGGGCGTGCATAATACCGCAATACCCCCCCCCGTTGCGTTTGGTCGTCTTTTTCTTTCCTTTTTGTCCGATAACGTGTGCGCATCTTCGGCTAACAGGTGCGTGATGAAAAGAAAAAGATGCCTCAAATTTGTTTTTATATTATTTTATTTCTATATTTGTAGGTGATTCGATTATCGAGTCCTTGTGCACAGTGAACCTCTACTTCAATATCGTATCAGATTCCTTGTCGGTATTCTTCGGGCGTAAGTACGCTTCCCGAGAGGTTCCCGTGCGTATGGCGGGATTGAAAAAATACCCCCCCCCGAAATTTGCGAATTCGCTTTTAACTAACTGTTGCATAGCATATTATGTGCGTATGCACCGATTCTTTGCTAATCGGGGCATAGGCGTTTCGTGTCCGTATCCCGCAACTGCCGTTGTCGGGGGGGGCTTCGTCGTTGTCTCGACCAATCATAAACTAATCACAAATAAAACTTGAATCGCATGCGAAATTTTTCGAATCCATCCCGAGTCAGGCACCCTTACGATGCACCGTGTATTTCGTACACGTATTTTTTAACCGAAGCAGGTTTCTGCGTATCCGAAGAGACCGTTTACGAAGAAGAGACCGATTTCTAAAACACCGACGACTATGAAAAAGATTCTTGTTTCTGCAAGTTGCGCGGTGCTTGCGTGCGCCGCTGCGGGCTGCGTCAAAGATGCAGCCATCGATAACGGTTCTTCCGCCGTCCCCGTCTCGGGGCGTATTACCGCGACTGTCGAATCGCCCGAAGTCGATTCCGATACCCGTACGGCCTTTAACGGCTCCGATATGTATATCCGCTGGGAGGAGGGCGACAAAATCGGCCTTTTCGGTTCCGAAAGCGGCAAGAATGTGCAGGCGACGCTCGACCCGTCTTTTGCCGGTGAATATATCGGCGAGTTCACGTATTCGGGCGGCGATGTCGCGGGCGATATCGTAGGCTACTATCCTTATCACAAGGACTCGGGTATGGACAGCGTAATGAAGCTTTTCCTTCCCGACGAACAGTATTTCCCGACGCTCGCCGATGCTGTCAGGGCGTGCATCCTGTGCGCCAAGGCCGATGCCGACGGCAATTTCGAGTTTTTCAATACGTGCTCGATTTTGGAGGTGAAACTCAAGGGCTCGGACAAGCTTATGTCCGTGGATGTTATGCACCGCAGGGAGAGCCTTTCGGGATGGGGAGAAGTGGATATGACCACGTCCGACCGCCCCGTTTTCGTCCCGACCAAAAATCTTTCCGATACCCGCGGCCTGAGCTACGGCGGTGTACACGCCAATGTGAACGGGAAGATTACGCTCTCCGCAGAACCCGTTTCGCTGTTCTTCGTCGTTCCCGCGGGCGAATACGCGGCGGGCGATATTTACATTCAGGCCGTAACCGACGGATATGCGACCACTACGGTGTCGTCCGCGGTGCATACTCTGGAGCGCAACCACATAAAGCCTTTCAAGGCAATATCCGTCGCCCCGATGCAATACGGTGCGGTCGAGGATCTGAGTGCCGACGGGAAGGCCAACTGCTATGTCGTACGCCCGAGTTCCGAAACGAAGCACTATTCGTTCTCGATAAAGGATGTCGATGGCAATGATCTCATTTCGCATCCCGCTTACTCCGCGCAGGTCGCTTGGCAGACCTCCGATAATCTGGTAACGAATGTCTCGACCGATATTGCCTCTAAGACCGTAACGTTTACCGTTCCGGGCGACAACGTACAGGGCAGTGCCCTTATTACGTTGAATACCTCGACCAATCGCGGTATTTTCTGGGCTTGGCATATCTGGATTTCGGATGTGGACGACCAGACGTGGGGTACGGCTCCGGTTACTATGATGGACCGCAATCTCGGCGCTATGTGGAAGCCTGCGAACGAGGACGAGGTCAAGGCTATGACCCCCGAAACGGCGGCTCTTACGGGCGGTTTCTTCTACCAGTGGGGACGCCCTGTTCCTTTCCCGATGATGAAAAAATGGAACGATACGAACAGTTGGGGCTACGAGGGATCGGCTTGGAAATCCAATACGCAGGAGGTGGTCATCAACCACTTCTACCGTTGGACGCAGGCGTTCGCCGGCAAGTCTATGACGGGCAATGTCGCCGATGCCAGATGGTGGCCTATGGCGTTCCTCAAGGATATCGAGGAGGGCAGCGCTACGCAGGATGCGTGGGCGCGCGACATCGTTACCCGTGGCGAAAACGCTACGTGGAGCACTGCGAAAAAGACCAAATACGACCCGTGTCCCGCAGGTTATCGCGTGCCTTCGATCGACGAAGGCGTCTATTTGCGATGGGCCGACGGCCAGGCCGCATCCAAGGTTATGACTATGAAGCACAATCCGTCGGTTGCGGGCGGCGATGCCAAGAGCAGTTTCGGCGGCTACGCCGTAAACGGCGATAATTTCGTGTGGGTGCCCAAATCGGGACGCCGCGATTGCGGCAACAATACTGTCGCCGCGAAGAAACGTCTCGATGCGGTAGGACGCGGCTGGCTGAACGGATTTTACTACAATACGGGCAACGGCAATGCCATAACTACCGGCGAAGCGGTGATGTGGGTGTGCGCCGACGACGATATGTCCTCGTGGACGCATTACAAGACCACGACTTCGAATCCCTATCCGCTCTCGTCGGGCGATATATATCAGCGCTACTTGCTTATGGAGGCAGGCAATGTATGGGCCGAAAAGGATACGCGCAAGAAGATGTCAGTAGGTATGGCTCTGCCCGTACGTTGCGTGAAAATCGTGGAATAGTGGAATAACGGAGTATGGGTATGAAACGCTTTTATGCGATTATGGCGGCCCTGTCTCTCCTTGTCGCTTGCGGCAAGGAGAGCGGCGGGACCGAGGATAACGGCGGTACGCAGGGTGGCGGCAGCGAGTCGTCCGAACTGTACGACAAGGAGGGTGCCACTGTCAAAGGCTATGTACGCTGCGGCGAAGACGGCGTAGCCGATGTCGTCGTTTCGGACGGCGTGAATGTCACCGCGACAGACTCTTTCGGGCGCTATTGGCTCCCGTCGGATGTCGCGTCTACGGATTTTATTATGATTTCGATACCTTCGGGCTACGAGGTCGCTTCGGACGGGACTTACTCGCTGCTGCCGATGTTTTATCGCACCTGCGACAAGAGCGCGAAGTCTGTGCAGAGGTTCGATTTCGAATTGACGAAGGTCGATAACGACAATTATACGCTGCTCGTCTTCGCCGATATGCACCTGTCGGGGCGCGATCCGTCGAAGGAGAGTTTCTCGACATCGAACGAGCCGCTCGACTATACTCAGTATACTCAGCAGCTCGTGCCGAGCGCCAAGGCCTATGCCGCTAATATCTCTACGCCAGTCTACGGCATCAATCTGGGGGATATGACGCACTCGCAATACTGGTATTCGGCTAATGCTTCGTTCGAGCAGTATCTCGACGCATCCAAAGATCTCGGGTTTCAGATGTTCAACGTCATCGGCAACCACGACCACGATCACAAGCGCAAGGACGATTACGGTGCGGGCGAGCGTTTTCGCAAGTGGCTCGGCCCTACCTACTACTCGTTCAACCTCGGCCGCCAGCACTACATCGCTCTCGACAATATGGTCTGCATCGACGGCGACAACCACACGAACTACGCGAAACTCGTCGATGATGTGCAGATGGAGTGGATGAAAAAGGACCTTGCGGCTATGGACCCGTCCGTCGAGGATGTCGTTATACTGTGCCACGTGGCGTTCGCTTCGTGGAAGACTTCGGGCGCTACGACCAATGTTTTGTACAATAAGATGATGTCCAATTTCGACGAGCTGGCGTCGCTGCTGTCGAAATATAATGTCCGCATACTTTCGGGACACGCGCATTTTTCGCAGACGTTTCGCATCAACGAGCGTATGATCCAGCATACGCATCCTTCGATCTGCGGTACGTGGTGGTACGACCTGCTCTGCTGCGACGGCTCTCCAGCCGCCTACACGGCATATCGTTTCGTCGGCAACAACTGCACGCGCCGTGCCGTGCCGTTCGGAAAGTACGCCAACCGCAAATATACCCTCTACGATACGGGCGTAACTACGCGTACGGGTTATTGCGCTGTTGGCGAGACTCAGGCCGATGAAACTACGGGCTATGCCCCCGCCATACTTATCAACTGTTGGGAGTGGAGCCCCGAATGGACTTTCAAGGTCTTCGAAAACGGCGTCGATATGAGTTCGCGCGGCGAGATGGTTTGGCGCTGCGACCTCGACCACCGCCGTATGAGCCTCGAAGAGGGTATAGTGCCCTATTCGCGATATTCGTGGCTGAAGACGTACCGCAATCTGCATATGTTCCAGTACGCACCGTCCGACCCGTCGGCCAAAATCACCGTTACGGCTACCGACGAGGACGGCAAGCCACGCTTCGTAATCGATAACATAACGCTTAAAAAATGAGAAAATCCATCATATATCTGTTGTCTGCGGCCGCTGCCATTATATTTCAGCAGTCTTTTGCAGCGGTTGCCGGCGACAGGTCGGCCGATGCGGGCATCACTGTCGCGGGTTATGTCCGCTGCGAGGGCAGGGGCATAGCCGATGCCGTCGTTTCGGACGGCGTGAATGTCGTGAAAACCGACGCCGAGGGGTATTACGCCCTGCCGTCCGATATCGCTAAAACCGAATTCGTTATGCTCTCCACACCGCGCGGCTACGAGGTCGATGCCTACGACGGGTTCCTTCCCGCATTTTTCCGTGCCGTCGATAAGAGTGCCGCAGCGCCGCAGCGTTTCGATTTCGACCTGAAAAAGAGCGGTGACAACGACGAGTATGTCCTCGTGGTCGTTGCCGACGAACATGTCTCGGGGCGTGTTCTCGACGTGCCTGCCTACGGGGGTAAGGTCGTCGCTCCGACGGATTCGCTCCAGTACGAGGGCGTTTTCCTGCCCCGTCTGAAGGAGTATGTCGCATCCGCTCCTGCGGGCACCAAGTTCTACGGCCTTAATCTAGGCGATATGACGCACTCGGAATATTGGTACCGCAATAAGGCGGATATGGATGCCTACATACGCTTGTCGAAAGATATACCTTTCAGTATGTACCACTGCATCGGCAACCACGACCATTGCCACAAGTTCACCGACGACTACAATGCCGAAGCCGAATACCGCAAACATTTCGGCCCGACGTACTATTCGTTCAATCTCGGCAAGGTGCACTATGTCGTTCTCGACGATATGTTGTACCACGGCCGCAATACCTACGACCGCATCATCGCTCCCGAGCAGTTGGAGTGGCTCAAAAAGGATCTGGCCGCGCTCGATCCCGAGGTGAAAGAGCTGGTTTTGGCGGCGCACGTCCCTCTGACTATGAACGCCGCGACCTTCGAGGGATATAAACCGCTGCTCAACAATTGGAACGAACTGTATGCTGTCATTCGCGGTTACAATGTGCATATTCTCACGGGCGACTGGCACGCGTCGGCAACGGTGCTCGTCGATGAGAATGTCACCGAATACGTCCATCCGGCCGTGTGCGGTACGTGGTGGTACCGCCTTGTCTGCACCGACGGTTCGCCATCCGCTTTCACGGAGTACAGGTTCGATGCCGACGGACTCGTCTCGCGCCATACGGTTCCCGTCGAGGATATTTACGGATCGTGCCAGTATACGGTTTACAATAAGGGCGTTACGACGAATACGGGGCTCAAGGTCTCCGCTAAGGACGACCCGCAGGGCGGTTCTCCCGCAATCCTCGTTAATTTCTGGAACTATAATAATTCGTGGGATTTCGTCTGCAAGGAAAACGGGCGCGAAGTCCGCGGCCGCGACGCTATGGTGCGCCTTTGCGACCTGCGGCACCGTGCATACGTCGATGCGGGCGTCGTCGAGGTCGAGCGCTATAAATGGCTGCGTTCGAAATACGTCGCACATATGTTCCGCTACGTGCCTCTCGACCCTTCGGCCGAGATAGAAATCACAGCTACGGACTATCGCCACGGCGGGGCCGTCACGGTGGTGCGTACCCGTTGGGAACCTGAAAAATAAGTTATACTACTAATCCAAATCATCAACCAAATGAAAAAACATCTACGTAACTTCGGCCGTCCGGTCGGGCTTCCGTTGCGTGTTCTCCTGCTTGCTGCGATGCTGTGGGTCGGAACTCCGTCTCTGTATGCGCAAGGCATAAAGGTGACGGGCAGGGTAGTCGATAAGGACGGGTCGGCACTTGTCGGTGCCACGGTCGTCGTCTCGGGTACGAGCAACGGCGTATCTGCCGACGGCAAGGGCAATTATGCCATTACCGTCAAATCGGGCGAGAGCATTCTCGAGTTCGAGTATCTCGGCTATCAGCCTCAGAAGGTCAAGGTCGGCACCAAGACGGTTATCGACGTCATCCTGCAACCCGATACCCAGCAGGTCGATGAAATCGTCGTCATAGGTTACGGCGAGACTAAAAAGACCGACCTTACGGGTTCGGTTACCAACGTGAAGATGGCCGACGTCAAGGACGCCCCCGTGGCGTCTATCGACCAGGCGTTGCAGGGCCGTATCGCGGGCGCCGATATTATGTCCACGTCGGGCGACCCGACCGCGGGAACATCCATACGTATCCGCGGTTCGCGTTCGATTACCGCCTCCAACGAGCCGCTTATCGTCGTAGACGGCATAGTCGATGCCGTGCAGGATCTGAGCGACATCAACTCGGCCGACATCGAGGCCGTATCCGTGCTCAAGGACGCCTCCTCGACCGCTATCTATGGTGCCCGCGGCTCCAACGGCGTAATCATCGTTACGACCAAGAAGGGCAGCCCCACGGTAACGAAACCGTGGATTACCTTCAAGGCCGAGGCGGGCTTCTCGCAACTCGCACGCAAACTCGACCTTATGACGGCGGCCGAGTATGCCCAGTATCGCAACGAGATAACCGAGGCCAATAACAACTGGTCGAACCGTGCACAGCAATATTTCCTGTACAAGGACCCGCAGTCGCTCGGCAAGGGCACGGACTGGATCGACGAGATTACGCATATCGCCCCTTACCAGAACTACAACCTTTCGATCTCGGGGCGCAATTCCAAGACGAATTACTACGGTTCGCTGGGTTACAGCGACATCGAGGGTATCGTCCGCGACAGCGGATTCGAACGCATCACGGGGCGTTTTTCCATCGGACACCAGTTCTGCAAATGGTTCAAGCTGGGTGCCAATGTTTCGATAAACTACCGTAACGAGAGGGCCAACAAGGCGGCTATCGGCGGTACGAACTGGTGGAACGGCGCCACTTATCTGAGCCCTCTGTTGAAGCCTACCGACACCTACAACCCTTATTACGGGTCGGGCGGTACGTTCAACAACCCCGTGATATGTCTCGATATGAATACCAACCGCACCGAACGTTTCAACTTCTCGAATACCGTCACGCTCGAGTTTATGCCCGTCAAGGGGATGACCATAAGCAGCAAGAATACGGCCTATTTCTACCAGCAGCACGTCTTCCGCTTCTATCCGAGCACGCTGCCTACCCGCAACGAGGGCGACGGTGGCGAGGTGTTCCGTTCGGAGTATGAAACGCGAACCATTTCGACCGACAATACGATAACCTACAAGCACGATTTCAGCGGCGGCCACCATTTCGACATAATGGGCGGCTTCCTCGCCTCGCACCGCCTTTACAACGATATCGACTACGGTGCCAAGGGTTATCTGGTCGATGATCTCAAGTGGAACAATCTCAGCGGACTTCAGGACAAGGAGACGATAGCTCCCCATTCGTGGAATACGACGCTCGTCAAGATGTCGTTCATCGGCCGCATCAACTACAACTACAAACAGCGCTATTATATCACCGTTACGGGACGCGCCGACGGTTCGTCGAACTTCGCCGCCAACCACAAGTGGGGTTTCTTCCCGTCGGTGGCTCTCAAATGGACGCTGTCGAACGAATCGTGGCTCAAAACCAACCGCCGCATCGACGAACTCGCCATCCGCGTGAGTGCGGGACGTACGGGTAACGATGCCATACAGTCCTACCGTTCGCTGTCGGCTATGTCTTCGTCCGCCGCAGGTTATATTTTCGACGGCTCGCAGGCTACGTACTACTATCCGTCGCGTCTGGAGAGCGATAACCTCACGTGGGAGAAGACCGACCTCTACAATGTGGCGGTGGATATGGCCTTCTTCAAAAACAGACTGAAGATTACGGCCGAAGGCTATCTGTCCTATACCCGCGACCTGCTGCTTACGGTCCAAAAGGCCAACCAGTCGGGATTCGGCAGCCACTACGAGAATGTCGGCCGCACGTCGAACAAGGGCGTCGAGCTTACTATCGAGAGCCGCAACATCGTGAAGAAGAAGTTCTCGTGGACTACGATGCTGACTATGTCCCACAACAAACAGCGCGTCGAGGAGATCGGCAGCGAAGATTTCGTCGTGGCGATGAACAGCCCCGGCAACGGCAGCTATATGATGTACGGTTATGTCGCGGGACGTCCGCTCAATGCCCTGTGGGGCTTCAAGTACGGCGGCGTATGGCATAACGAGGAGGAGATCGAACGCAACAAGATCACCCGTGCATATGCCAATCCGTCTACGGCCGTGTCGCCCGGACGTCCGCGTTACATCGATGTCAATCACGACGGTACGCTCGACAACAAGGACCTGGTCTATCTGGGCAATGCCGATCCCGATCTCTACGGAGGTCTGCAAAATACCTTCAATATAGGCCATCTGCGCATCGGCGTCTACTTCGCCTATTCGCTCGGCGGCAAGATCTACAACTATTCCGAGTTGCGTATGTCGGGTTCGTATACGACCAACCAGTATCGTTATATGACCAACGCATGGCATCCCGTCCGCAACCCGAACTCGGACTATCCGCGTGCGGGTGCCGTCGAGGTGCACGTGCCGAGCAACCTTCAGGTACACGACGCGTCCTACATACGTCTCAAGACGGTCAGTCTCTCCTATACGTTCGACCTGCGCAAGTATACGAAGGTCCTGCGCGACATCACGCTGGGCGCCAGTGCCGAGAACCTTTTCCTCTGGTCCCGCTACAACGGTTTCGACCCCGATGTCTCTACCGAGAGCAGCGGCTCGACCCTGCGTCGCGTCGATATGGGAGCATATCCCCGTGCGCGCACCGTTATTTTCAGTTTGCAGTTGAGATATTAAACCGAACGTTTTCGATAAGCCGAACGCAGAGCCGAACTTGTTCGAGCTATGCTGAGGCGAGAAAAGGTGCAAAATAATTGAACAAAGATATGAAGACAAAAATATATGCGTTTTTCGCGGTGCTCCTCGCCGCATTTGCTGCAAGCTCCTGCTCGCTTGAGGAGAACCCCGAATATTTCGTCAATAAAAAGCAGTTCTACAAGAACCGCGAGCAGTGCGAGGCGGCCGTCAATGCGTGCTACAACCAGCTCAAGAACATCTATACGTTCCGAATGCTGACGCTTACGGACGCCCACAGCGACATCATCTACGAGGCGGCTCCGACCGTCACCGAAGCCCGTCTCGAGCTTTCGCCCGCACAGCCGGGCGGCGGCGAGGACATATGGCAGCGCTGCTACCAGATGATTATGTACGCCAACAGCGCAATCGCGGGCATCGAAACCTCGCCGATCTCCGACGAGGAGAAGAAACCGCTGCTGGCCGAGACGGTCATAATGCGTGCGTTCCATTACTATCTGCTCACGAGCTTCTGGGGCGATGTCCCGTTCTATACCGAAGACGTGGCCACTACCGAGATTATGAACCGCATCACGCGCCTGCCGCGTATGTCGGCCGTCGAGACCCGCCGCTATCTTATCGAAGAGCTGAACGAGTATGTCGATTACCTGCCGCAGATACGTACGTCGGAGAACAGGGGCAACCGTGCGGGTGCCGCCGTCGGCCTGATGCTTATCGGCAAGATGGCTATGTGGAACGCTGCCAAAGATACCGACGCTCCCTCCGAAGATTACTGGTGGGATATTGCGCTCGATGCTCTCAAACGCCTTCAGGGAATTTACGGCGAACTGAACCAGTATCCGCTCGAGGACATTATGTTCCGCAACAAGAACACCCGCGAATCGATATTCGAGGTGCAGCACAGCTACACTTCGGGCGGCGTCATCTATACGTCGAACCTCGCATGCGTGTGTATGCCTTACCAGAATACGGCCGAGAGCGGCACGAACGTCTTCGACGGCGTAGAGGTCGAGGAGCTGGGCAACGATGCCAACGTATGGACGCCTGCCCGTCCGAATGTCTATTTCTGCTCGGGTCTTCAGACGCGCGGCAGCGATGATCTCCGTGCGGCGATCAATATGGCCTGGGAATACGGCGGCAAGGAGTTCAAGAGCGTGAATACCCGTCCGTGGATGGGACCCAAATTCTGGTGCCCGAATATGCGCGACAGCTACGACTCGAACAACTACAAGATTTTCCGCTATGCCGACGCGCTGCTGATGATGGCCGAGTGCTATCATGCCAAGCGCGACGTCGAGAATATGCTCGCCTGCCTGAACGAGGTGAAGACGCGTGCGGGTCTTCAGCCCTACGCGTTCCGCAGCTGGGACCGTGCGCTGACCGAGATTCAGGACGAACGCGCCCGCGAACTCTTCGGCGAGTTCCAGCGCAAGTTCGACCTCGTGCGGTGGGGCATATGGTACTCGCGCGTCTCCGAAATCAACGACTATCAGGAGCTGCGAATGAATATTCGCCCGTGCCACGAGTATCTGCCCATTCCCGACAAGCAGGTGACCTATTCGGGATATATGCTCGACAACAAGGAGTACAATAAATACGGTATGTAACTTAAAATTAAGATCAGACAATGAAAAACAAGATATATGCCGCACTTCGGGCCGCAGCGGTTGCGGTATTCCTGCTCTCGGCGGGCGGATGCCGTCAGACTTACGAACTGAAGCTGCCGCTCTCGACCAGCACGAATGAGATACTGGTCACGAAGGAGGCGGGAACGGCCTATTTTATGGTCTATTCCACGCACGACTGGTCGGTGGAATTCGACCGTCCGATAAGCTGGGCCACTATGTCGCCGACCCGCGGCTCCGACAACGGCCAGGTGCTTATAACTTATGATATGAATTCCGACCTTTCGCGAGGGGTGGATATAATCATCCGATCGGGCGGCAGGGAGCGCACCGTCTACTTCGCGCAGGCGACGGGTATGAGCGACCCCGTTTACGCTTTCGTCAGCAGGACGCTCGGCATTTTGAAGGATGCGATCGACGTCTCCGTGGATGTTACCACCAATCTTACCGATGATGACATCGCACTGGCCGAATGTTCGGTCGTTTACGGCGACGACGGCGACGAGTGGATAGACAATATCGTCGTCGGGCGCGACAAGGTCGCACTCTCCGTCAGTGCCAATACCACGGGCTTCGACCGTATGGCCGAATTGAGGGTGGAGATTTCCGGAGCATACGAGGGCGAAGGCATTTCCACTTCGCTGTGGATTACCCAGAGCGCCGAGGAGGCGTATGTACGTTTCGGGTCCGACAGTTACGACGTAAAACCCGAGGGCGAGGAGATTGCTCTGCCGTTCCGGTCCAATTTCGCACAGTCCGCGCTGTACGACTATACGGTTACCTGTACGGTCGTCGGCGAGAACGATTCTGATGTGACATGGCTGTCGGATGTTACGGTAGACGGTTCCGTGCTGCGGGCCGTGGCCGCTCCCAACAAGTACGAACCGCGCAAGGCATACCTTACGCTGCATTTCGTCGATGAGAACGGCGTTACGCATTCGGGCAATACGCTTATGCTGTCGCAGCTGAAAACTACGGCCGGAATCGTCGATGGCGATAACGGTGACGGTGAGGAACCGAAGGATCCCGAGACCGATTTCTAACCTTAAAACAGCAAGATTATGAAAAAGATATTGTTATATACGACTGCCGCGGCGATGATGTCCGTCGCTGCGGGCTGTAATGCCGATATTGCCGATGATGGTTCGCCGTCGGGTTCCGACGGCGCTGCAAAGGCGGGACGCATCGAGGCTCTTATCGATGACGAGACGACCTGCGATGTGCGCAACTCGCTTACCGACAAGGACGGCGAGCGCTATATCCTCTGGAGCGAGGGCGATGTCATCGGTATCTTCGGCTCTGCCGCGGGCCGCAACGTAGCGGCTACCGTAGACCCCGAATTCGTCGGCACGCGCCGCGCGGTTTTCGACTATCTGGGCGATGTCGAAGGCATCTTCTGCGGATACTATCCCTATAATGCGAATGCGTCTATCAACGGCGATGTCCTCACCACTGCATTGCCTGCGCGGCAGACATACTCGCCGACGAGCGTGTTCGCTTCGAATACGACCATTATGGCGGGCTATGTACGCGGCGAGGAGAATGTCCTCGAATTCAAAAACGCCTGCGCCATCTTGGAGATACAGCTCACGGGAAGCGAGCTCATCAAGTCCTTGTCTCTGACGAGCGGGTCGCAGCCTCTTGCGGGCAACGGCTCGGTCAATCTGCGCGACGAGCAGCCCGTTTTCAAAATCAGGAGCGCCGATACGAGCGCACAATATTGCATTACGCTGGATTTGGGCGAGGGCGTGAGGCTGACCTCCGCTCCTACGCCGTTCTACTTTGTGGTTCCTGCGGGTACGTACGACGATCTGACACTCGTTACCGAAGGCGAGGGCTTCGTCTGCCACCGTCGTTCCGTCGCATCGCATACTCTGCAAGTACGCCATATCGCTCCTATGAAGCCTATCGAGGTGAAACGTCCGTCGCTCGATGCGGCTGTCGATCTGTCGGTCGGGGGCACATCCAACTGCTACCTCGTCTCGCCGTCGTCCGAAGCCAAAACCTATTCGTTCGACGCCAAGCTTGTAGACGGCACGGCCGTCGGCGGCGGTGTCATTGCCGACTACCTGTGGAAATCGTCCGAAAACCTTATCGGCGACATAGTTTACGATGCCGCAAGCGGCAAGATAGGCTTCACTGTAGGTGCCGATGTCAGCGGAAATGCCCTGATATCGCTTCTCGACGACAAGGGTACGGCCGTGTGGAGCTGGCACATCTGGGTGTCGGACATAGAGGAACAGACGTTCGGCAGTCCTGCCCTTACTTTCCTCGACCGTGCCATAGGTGCTACGTACGCTCCCAAATCCGTCGAGGACGTGAAGAACCTCGACGGCGTTACGGCTGCCCGTACGGGCGGTATGATGTACCAGTGGGGACGCAACATTCCGTTCCCCGGGGCCGAGACGTTCGACCATCATACCGAACGCTATGAAAGCGGCACGACGGGCGGCGATTACAGCGATGCGACCAATAAGGACGGTGTCGCTTACGGCAAAAAGTGCTTTACTGCGTGGACTCGGAAGATGATCTTCAACAAACGCTATCCCGAGTACGGTGCTTTCGAGATGCGCAATCTCTATAAGACCGCCGCAGAAATGGCCGCATATCCGCTGTCGTTCAACAAGCTGTTCGCAAACAGATCTGCCGTTGCGGGAGGTTCGTGGGCTTCGGATGCCTTCGTTACGAGCGGCGACGCACGCTGGGGCGAGCAGAAGACCAATACCGACCCGTGCCCCGTCGGCTACCGTGTTCCCGAACACGACGAACTGTTTTATTTCCGCAACGACAATCTGGCCGACGGAGGGTATTACAAGTATACACACAACAATCTGAACAACACTACCGGCCGCGATTACGGCGGTTATGTTACGACCACTACCGGCGAGTTCATCTGGATGCCGCGTTCGGGATTCCGCACGTCGGGTTATAACAATGCCAACAGCAACGGTTGGTCGGGTACGCTGACGGCCGTAGGCACCTATGCGAGCGGCAATGCAACCGGTAGAACCGAAGCGGGCAACGTCTGCTGGTGGACATACAAGAAAGACGATACGGCCGCATCTTTGGCCGCGGCGCCCAACGGCTGGCACAATAAGGCGGCGGCCGTATCGGGCGACGTTTACCAGCGCTTCCTCATTATGATAGGTGCGGGCAATTGCTTCTATCAGGAGACCGGAGCATCGTGGTGGAGCGTCCACGCTTCCGCTACGGCTTGCGAGGTACGATGCGTAAAACAAACGAATTAAAACATAAGCGAATATGAATAAATATATGAACAGAATTTTTGCCGCGCTCATCGGCTTTGCCGCCGTTGCGTCGTTGTCGTCCTGCGAAGTCGAGGAGGCGACGGTTTACGACGGCTGCGAGCTCGGTGCGGAAAAGAAGCATTTCGAGGTTACGGCCGAAGCGGGCAGTGTCGATGTCGATGTGTGGTCGAATACCGCCTATCGCATACGTCCGCTCAATCGTGCCGACTGGGCATCGTATCCCGCGACCTGTAGCGGAACAGACGGATTTACGGTCGTATACGAAGAGAATACGGAGTTCCCGCGTATGGCGACTTTGTGCCTTGCCGTGGACGAGGAGCGCCAGTACGATACGGTCTATATCAAGCAGGCGGGCGTGAAAGTCCCAGAACTCAAAATCGTAGATGCGGGCGTCGCGGTTGCGGGCAGCCCCGAGGGGGTGGCTGCGGCCAATCCCGTGAAGGTGCCGTTCGAAACCAATATCCCTGCGGATGAAATCGAACATACGCTCGTGTATACGGAGGGCGACGGAGGCTGGATCCATAACCTCGAGTTCACCGACGAGGGTATCCTCGTGTTCGATGTCGATGCGAATCCGAGCGAAACCGAGGTGCGCAAGGCGTCGGTAGCGTTGTCGTTCATCGATGGGTGGGACAACAAGGTCGAGAGCGTCTGCTATATCACGCAGGCGAATGCCGCCGACAAAACAGGCACCGAGCAGACTTTCGGGCAGGTGCGTGCCCTCGGCACCGAGGACGGCTACCGCATCGGCAGCAACATCATCATCGAGGGTTTCGTGGTCAGCGACCCCGCATCGGGCAATATGGGCGACAACGAGCAGATGACCACTTCGTATATCGACTATAATGTCTGCAAGAAGACCGTTTATCTCGAAAGCATCGACGGAAAGTACGGCTTTATGCTGCGGACTTCGACTGTCGAGGACAATGTTTTCAAGCGCTATGACCGCGTGAAGTTGTGCCTTAACGGTGCGGTCATATACCGCAGGAACGATCCCGAGCATTACGATATACGCAATGTCACCTCGTCTATGATAGTCTCGTTGCAGTCGGGTACGGCATCGGATATTCCCGTAAAGAGTATGCACATCGATCAGCTGAAGGATGACGACATCTATACCTATGTCAAGCTCGAAGACTGCGAGCTGCCTGTCCGCAAGGGTCCTATGACGCCGCTGAACGAGGGTTATACCAATGCCGGCGGTGCCAACCGTACGGCCAAGGCGGCTATCCTCCTGCGCGACATAAACGGCGACGATATGTATGTCTATACCAATACCACCTGCCCCTATCGTCGTACGGGCAAGCGTTTGCCGTACGGTGCGGGGCCTATGTCGGGCATCATCGTCCACGAACTTTACACCCGTTTCGCCTATGCAGATAACGACAGCGGCAACGACGAGACCTACGGCAACATAGGCCGCTACCAGATCCGCCACGTGTCGTACGACGATTTCGGGATGAAGGACGATTTCAATGACGGATTCTCGGCCCTTCTGACCGAATTCCGCTATCTGGCGAACGAGCGTCCGATGCAGATGTCTCCTACATACGGCAGCAACGGTTCTTTGGCTCATACCTATAGATATGCGAATACGGGAACTACCGCGATTCTGGGCACTACGGATTACTCCTATCTGGGTCCCGTCGGGACGAATGCCAACTATTTCTTCGGCCAGCACTACGGCAACGAGAACGGTCTGGGCATCATTCTCGAAGACGGCACCGACTGGAAGGCCGACGACAAGACGATCAATAACAGTCCCAGCGAACACAGAGGCAAGGGCCAGGTCCCTGCGGCCGTAGGATCGGCGTGGTATGCGTGGTACAACTGGAACAATGCCGCCGACAAACCCTATTACTGGGTAGTGGAGGTCTCGACGCGCAACGTCCGCACCGATGTACTCTCCTTGCAGGTAAGTATGCTCAACTATGTAAGTTCGGGCAAGTTCGGACCTCGCTACTACAATGTCGAGTGGTCGCGGACGGGGCTCGACAACGACTGGGAGTTCATCGAGCGCATATCCGTTCCTGATGTCATACAGTGGACGCCCGCATCGCAATTGTGGCAGAGCGCAGGCTTCAAACCGATAAATGTTTCGCTTCCGTTGGATATGTTGGGTTACGATGTTGTATATTTGCGTATCTGTCCCGCATCGAAAGGCGGCGGAACATTGCTCGAGTATTATGTGGACAATGCCGAAGATTCGTGGACGATGCCTTGGTCGGGAATGAATTATCTGGCGATACGTTATAACAAACAGTAAATATGACGATTAGAGTTTTTATATTGAGGGCGGCGATGCTTTTGACGGCATTCGCCGCCGTCATACCGTCTGCGGCGCAGCGAACGGTCTCCTTCGCCGAGTTGCGCGAAATGATCGACGGCGGTTTGAAGAGGGTCGGGGAGGATATGTTCATCGAGGGCGTAGTCATCAGCGATGCGGGCAACCCCAACCTCGATCTCAACTACCCGCGCTATTATTCGGCCGTGAATACGGCCAATAACGACAGGCGCGCCTACATCGAGAGTCCCGACGGCAGGTACGGTTTCCGTCTGGGTTTCGACAAGACGAAGTCGGCGGCTATGCTGCCGCGTTACGCTACCGTGCGGCTGAACCTCAAAGGCGCGGTTCTGGAGCGTCTGGGGCCGAAACGTTACTCCATATACTCTTTGACGGCGGCCGGTATCGTCGATGTCCGCAAGGGTACGGCGTCCGACCTTCCGGTCAAGATGCGTGCGATTTCGGAACTTACGGATGACGACGTCTATACTTTCGTTACGCTGAAAGATTGCGAGTTCGTATTCAAGGACGGTTCCTACTGCAATATCTACGAGACATACGCTCTGTCCACCGAGCTGAACAAGGGAACGGGCGCCAACAACGCTATGGACGGATGGGCGACGCTGCTCTGCGACTCGCATGCCTCCACGGTCTATATGCTCGTCAATTCGCGGTGTCAGTGGCGCCGCAACGGCAACGGTGTGCCCAAGGGTGCGGGCACGATAGGCGGCATCATCGTCTATACACATATGCCTCGCTACGGCGGCAATGTCTTCGGACGCTATGAGATACGCCCGCTCGACCAGTATGATATACGTATGGAGTGGGACGAAGGCGGTTCCAATTACCGCACCGTAGCCGAATGGAACTGGAACGACGGTCGTGCCGAGTTCGCGACCGATAAGGGGAATCTCAAGACCGTGCGCACCGAGCGTATCAAGGCCGACGTCGGAACGGGTATGCTCTCTTCGAAAGCTGGCGGCACGGCCGTTCGCAGCCGCGATATGAACAATCCCGCAGTCGAGACCTCCGCATCGGGGCGCGGCATCAAGGGGTGCCTGAACTACGGCGCTATGGGCATACGTACCGAGGCTTTCAACTGGTGGAACTGGGAGGAGGATCGCGGCAACGGCATCGAGGTCGAGTTTTCGACCGAAGGCATCTCGGGCGAAAATCTGATCTTCGCCTTCACCTTCTCGGCCGGCGACATCGTTGCCGACACGTCGTACGATTATCCCGTCTACTGGCGCGTCGATTGGTCCGTAGACGGTAAGACGTTCAACCGTGTCGGATCGCAGGACATAGTACTGCGTTCTCTGCCTTGGTGGTGGCGCAACAACGTCGCGGGCAAGAACTACGAGACCTCTTTTGAAGCGGGGTTCGGATTCACCGAGCATATGGTGTCGCTTCCGCGGGAACTGTTCGGCCGAAAGCAGGTGATTGTACGTATCTCTCCCGCTCGCAGGAATGCGGCTACGCTGGCGATGGAGCAGAGCGATAAGGGGGCGCTGCGTCCCAACCTCAAGACACGCACATATGTCAATTTCGGCGCGATAGCCGTGAGATACAATTAAACGAGTGTTATTATGCGAAAGAACAGAATATTTTTATCGTTGGCATTCTCCTGCCTGCTTTTCACAGCCGAAGCGCAGGACGCCGTTTACGGCACCGACAGGCGTCCCGACCCCGCAGCGGAGAAGATCGCCGTGAATACTGCGGCATCGGTGCGACTTAAGGATGCCGATTATTGCAAGGTCTCGAGCATCGCCGTCACCCCTTCGGGACGCATATGGATGGGGCGTGTCGGCGGCGGCGACAATGCCGATGCCTACGTGGTGCTCTCTTACAGCGATACGCGCGGCAAGTCGTGGGTAGAGACCGCCGGCGTAATCGACCCCCACGATAATACGTTGCCCGAGAAGCGCTCGGCGAATAATCCCGTTCTGTGGTGCTCGCCGAACGGCGATCTGTGGCTGTTCTATACGGTTTCTATGGGCTATTTCGACGGCCGCGGATCGTTGCAGGCCGCCGTTTGCCGCAATCCCGACGACGCTTCGCCCGTATGGGACGAACCTGCCGTGTTGGGGGCAGGTATCTGCGGAGGCCGACCTTTAGTGCTCAATAACGGCCGTTGGGTGCTGCCCGCGGCGCTTTGGGGGCGCGATGCGATAGGGTACAATCTCGACAGCTATTCGAAAGCCGTCATCGACGGGAGGTCCGCAACCTCCCCTTATGCCGAAGCCTACCGCGAACTCGATTCCGAACGCGGTTCGGGTGTCTATATCTCCAACGACAAGGGGACTACGTGGAGGAGCAATCTCGGTGTCGTGAAAACGCCCGAGAAGGTCGAGGCATGCTACAACAATCCGTCGCTCATCGTCCGCAATAACGGCGAGCTGATGATGCTGACCAACTCGTGCGGCACTGCCTGGTGTTACGGCTCCGTGTCGCGCGACTGGGGCAGGACATGGTCGCCTGCGTCTAAATTCATCCTCCATCCCGACCGCCGCATCTCCGTTACGAGACTTGCGAGCGGCAAGTGGCTTATGGTGCGCAACGGACGCTTCGACCGGATGCTTTATCACGAAGCCGACGGTCTCTATGCTTACCTGTCGGATGACGGCGGCGCTACGTGGTACGGTGGCCTGTGTATCGACGGACGTCAGGATACGACAGATCCCTGCGTGGATCAGGCGGCCGACGGAACGATATATGTCGCATATAACTATGATTTGGAGCGTAAATGCGATATACGGTTCGCCGTTACGTCCGAGCGCGAGATCGATAATGCGTCGGCATTGTCCGTCGCCGAGGCGTCTCAGGTGCGCACCGTTATGACTGCGGGACGCGCTGCCGCATCGGCTGCCGCCGACCTGAAGCGGCTGAATGCCCCGAAGAAACAGTGGGCCTCGGAGACGCTGCGTATCGCTACGTATAACATACAGTATAAAAATTCCATTTGGGATAAGCGTTTGTATGCTCTCGAACGCATCTTCCCCGAGTATGATTTCGATATTGTCGGCACACAGGAGCCTTTCCTGTCGCAAATCGAAGATATGATGGCCTTTCTGGGCGACAAGTACGACTGGATAGGCAGCTGTATTTCGGGCAATAACAAGGACCGCAACAGGCATTTCAACCCGATATTCTACCGCAAGGACCGTCTCGAATTGCTCGAGTGGGGCACGGAGTGGTTCTCGGAGAAACCTGCAACCCCGGGTTACGGAGCTTATTCGGCACGCCAGTTCGTCTGGGGGCATTTCCGCGACAGGAAGACGGGCAAGGAGTTTTACCATTTCAATTCGCATTTCGACCATCTCGGCCGCGAAGCCAAGGAGCAGAGCGCACGTATTCTGGTCGGGAAAGCGCGGGAGATAGCGAACGGTATGCCTGCATTCTTCACGGGCGACTTCAACAGCGACGAGGCGAGCGAGCCGTACCGCATAATCGTTTCTTCGGGGTTCATAGACGATACGTTGAACGCTGTTTCGGACCCCGTGAATGCCGAGTATTTCTCTATGAGCAACTACAAGCCGATGAATACCGTTCCCAAGAACGGCAAACACATCGATCATATTTTCTTCACCCCCGCCAATTCGCGTGCTTTGAGCTGGCAGTTGATTACGTCGAGCTATGACGGCAATTTCGGTTCCGACCACCTGCCGATTATGGTCGAGTGGAAGATTGCCAACTGATGCCTCGGGACCGTATGTTTTCAGCCGCAGCGAAACTGCGGCTGTTTTTTTGCGTCCGTATCGACAGCGTTAATGTCGGCCGCATCCGTGTCTGCCGTGTCTGTGGCTGTGTCGGCCGCGTCCGCGTCTGCCGTGTCTGTGGTTGTGTCGGCTGCGTCCGTGTCTGCGGTAGCTGTATCGGCCGCACCAAAGTCGGGGCTCGGAATTTCGGCCTGCCGACAATATATTCCGTACGAATAAAAAATGTCCGCTCATTGCCGAGCGGACATTCGGTCGTATATGTGCGACTCGGTTACTCCTCGTCGCGATACATATGCTCTACATAGATTGCGTGAGCCATTTTCTCGCGCTTCTCTATCGAGGGCTTCGTGAAATACTGACGACGGCGCAGTTCCTTGAGAACGCCCGTGCGCTCGTACTTACGTTTGAATTTCTTGAGAGCTCTTTCGATATTCTCGCCCTCTTTTACAGGCATGATAATCATAATATTCTTAAATTTTTAATAGTTTTCGTTAATAAATCGAATGCTTAATCGGCGTTTGCCGCAACCGTAACTAAATATAAATCATCTGCTTTCGTGTGTAAATCGAAGATAAGGGCGAATTTTCTCCGCCTCCTCTCGGGTAAATATTTTGTCCTCGATCATCTCTTCGACAGTACTCCAGCCTCCTTTCAGTTGTCTTGTTTTAAGCAATTTGCGTAATGCCCGATCCGATATGTAGGGATGTCCTGCCATATCCTGCGGGCGTGCAAAGTTAATATCTATTTTCGAAATATTGCAACTGTCGCAGTAAATTTGTTTCAAAATTTTCTCGAAATTGCTCTCCGTAACCGATTTTACCTCCGCCAACTGCCCGACTTCGTAAAATCCGCCGAGCCTGCGACGGTATTCCGCAATCGCCGCGACGCTCTTTTCGCCTATGCCGTATATGCTGCGCAGAGCGGCCGAATCGGCAGAGTTGATTTCGACGAGACCGTTCTCGCCGACCGTTTCGCGCTCGGGAAATATTATGTATGCGGCGAGCGTGTCGCACTCCTCGTCGCCGATTACGAAACACTCGCGGACTTCCTCGATGTTGCGCAGGCCGCCGCGCATATCGCGGTAGCGTATGAACGCCTCGGCACGTCTGTGCGAAAAACCTATGGTGCGCAAATATGCGACCGTAACGGTGTCTATGCGGAACGGCTCGTAACGTATTTCGCCCGAACGTTTGCGCTCCCGAGCCGCACTGTCGCGCAACGGGCGCGGGGCGTACTCGTCGGCGATGACTATATACGGTTTCAGCCGTCGGTACATCGAGTCGGTGATGCCGTAGCAGGCTGCGAACTCCTCCCTGATGCCGAACACTTTGCCGCGGGCACGGTATTTCAGTATCGATGCGGCGGCGGTTTTCGGCAGGCCGAGCGTCACCAACTCCTCGAATGTTACGGTATTCGGGTCGAAACGGAAAAGCGTGTCGCGTATTTCTTCGGCCTGATTTCGCAACTGCGCGGGCGATACGGAGCCGTTGCGCGGCCGTATCATAGTCAGCAGGAGCACGATAATCGCCGCCAGCGGCAGGAACATCGCCAATGCGCGTCTGTTGCTTTCCGAGAACATCGGCAGTGCCTATCGGTTATGCTCCGCTTCCGCCAGACGAATACGCTCGTCCATAATCTTTTTCTCCTTGCCCCACGCTACGCCGCAAATGGCTATCGCGAGCAGCGCCGCCGCCATAAACATCTCGAATGTGAAGTTCCAGCCGAGCGAACTTTGCGCCACATATCCCATAGCCACTTTCGACAGGACGGCATCGCCCAACATATAGCCGAACAGGCTCATAAATCCCGCTGCGGTACCCGCAGCATTCTTCGGCACGAGCGACAGCGCCTGCACGCCTATCATCGCGATAGGGCCGTAAACGGCACCTCCTATTATCGACAGCGCCGTGAATACAACATATTTGAGAGGTAGCGCGGTCGTTGCGGATATGGGTTCGGCGAACCAGTACATCATAATGCCTATGGCCGTGAGAACGGTGAAAATGACATTCACGGGAGCGCATCGGCCCTGATAGAACTTGGACGATATCCACCCGCACAGTATCGTGCCGGGGATACCCGCATATTCGAACAGTGCGAATGCCGTGCGGCTGTCGCCGTCGGTCATCTTGTACACCTCGGCCAGATAGGTGGGCGACCAGTCGCTGATGCCGTATCTGACGAAGTAGATGAACGCATTTGCGGCCGCTATGAGCCACAACATCTTGTTGCGGAATATATAATCTACGAACAGACGGCGGAAGGGTATGTTCTCCTCCTCGCCTTTGGAGGCCTTCGCTCCCGTATAGTCCTTGCGGTAATCCTCTATCGGCGGCAATCCGCACGACTCGGGGGTGTCGCGCAGCGTGAACCAGCAGAATGCCGCGAAAACGAGCGCCACCAAAGAGGGAACTATGAATGCCGCGCGCCACGATTCGCCTATGCCCATCGTTCCGAAGATCAGAACGCCCGCCGTAACGAGCAGCGCCAGCGTTCCGTTGCCCACGTTGTGCGCCGTGTTCCATACCGACATCTTGAAACTGCGTTCGTTGGTCGAAAACCAGTGGGCGAGTATTCGTCCGCACGGAGGCCATCCCATACCCGAGAGCCATCCCGCGAGCAGCATAAATACGAAGAGTACGGCTATGTTGGTCGAGAAATCCCCGTCGATGCCGACACCGTAGGGTATCAGTCCCGCGACGAGCATAACTGCCGACGCCAGCACGAGACCTATGGTCATGAACTTGCGTGCATCCGAGTGGTCGGAGACGCTGCCCATAAGGAACTTGCTTATCGCGTAGGCGATCGGAATGCCGGCCATCGCTATACCTGCTCCCGCCTTGTCTATCAGGCCTTCCGCTATCATATCGGGGACGGCGAACGACAGGTTTTTGCGCACTAAATAATAGGCTGCATAGCCGAAATAAATACCTAAAAATACCTTGAGGCGCAGTTTCTTGTACTCTTTGTCCACCTCATTCGCGGGCAGAGGTTTCCTGTGCGGCGCGGGCGCTAAAAAATTCCACATACGTTATAATGATTATTTTCTCTTTTCGGTTGCGTTGCATCCCGTCGGCAGCGGCTTTGCGAATATGCTCTTCAGGCGCTCGGCGTCGTATTTCGGGCGGCGGTCGTAATAGTAGAGACCGTTCTCCTCCTGCTCCACATCCGTGAGCTGCGTGTAGCAGAAGCCCCAAATCTTGTCGCTCAACTCCAAAAGAGCATCCACCTGCCCTTCGAGACGGGTGTAGAAATCCTCTTTCGTTATCGCCGAGTTCCCGTAGCCCCACGACGTCTTCTTCTCGCGACCCTTGACGTCGGGTGCAGGATTTGATTCGAGACACTTTATGCCGCCGAACTCATCCAACAGATAAGGCCTGTGTTTGTCGTAGGGCGTTATCGCGTAAGGCGCCTTGTCCACCGCCTCGCGATAGGTCGTTACATAGCCACTCGACTGCTTCGGTACCGCGCCGTAGGAGCGGTGGTTGAAGAACTCGTCTTTCTCGGCGTCGTAAATTTTCTGTTTGAGTTTTGCGGGATCCTGCTCGTAGTGGTGCATACAGCAGATGTCGTAATGCGGTGTCAGGCAGCCGCCGCTGACGGTATTCACCGGGCGTGTCGGATCGAGCAGATGAGTGAGCTTATAAGTATCCTCCACCAATCGCGGATACTGCACCCCGTCGGGCCACCAGACCTCGTTGAACGGCGTCCACGCAACTATCGACGGCGAGTTGCGGTCGCGGACGATGACGTTCTCCCACTCCGTGAGGAAATTTCGTGCCGCAACGGGCGACGCCGTCTCCATTCCCCAGCTCGGATACTCGCCCCAACAGAGGTAGCCGAGTTTGTCCGCCCAATAGTGGTACCTTTGCTCGAACACCTTCTGGTGCAGGCGCGCACCGTTGAAGCCCGCAGCTTTCGACAGCTCTATGTCGCGGCGCAGGGCATCGTCGCTCGGTGCCGTCCAGATGCCGTCGGGATAGAAACCCTGGTCGAGCACGAGACGCTGATAGTAGGGTTCGTTGTTGAGATATACCTTATTTCCGTCCACGTGCACTTTGCGCATACCTATGTATGAACTTATGCGGTCGATGACCTCGCCCGCCTTGTTCTTTATTATGTACTCCACATCGTAGAGTTTCGGGTTCTCGGGCGACCACGTCTCGAACTTCCTGAACGCTACGACGACGGGAATGCCGTCTATCGTTGCGGAACTCGCGCTCGCCACCGTCTTGCCGTTGTCCCTGATGTTTATTGTCAGGGTATTGTCGGCCGATGCGAGGTAGTAGCGCGGGGTGATTATCACTCGACGGTTGTCGATGTCGGTTATAGTCTGCACGTATTCGAGCGAACTGTCCGATGTCGCTTCCACCCATACGGTCTGCCATATTCCCGTCGTGCGGGTGTAGAGACAGCCGAACGAGTTGTAGCGCAGCGACTGCTTGCCCGCACCCTGATTCTTGCTGCGCAGGTCGCTCTCGGCGCGTACCACCAAATCGTGCGGCTTGCCGTCGGCGACGAAGCGCGTGATGTCGTACGCGAACGAGTCCGAACCGCCGATGTGGCGGCCGACGAACTGCCCGTCGATATAAACCTCCGATTCGTAATATACGGCGCCGAAATTGAGCAGTATTTTACGCTCCGCCCACTCGGCGGGCACCTGCAACATACGGTGATACCATATTTCCGTGATGAAATCCTTGTGTCCGACACCCGATAGCGTGCTTTCGGGGCAGAACGGAACGGTTATTTTGTCGGCGAAGCCTTTGCTGCCGAACAATTCGCGTTCGTATCCCGTTCCGACGAGATCGAGTTCGTAACTCCACTCGCCGTTGAGGTTGAGCCACTGCTCGCGTTCGAATTGAGGGCGCGGATACTCGGCACGCGGTTGAGATGCATACGCATATGCCGATACCAGCATATATGCGCAGAACAGAAAAAGTTTTTTCATAGGTTGTAATTATGGTTCGGGTTTTCGATCTCCAAAGATAATGAAAAATCGGCAATACGCAAGCGCCGTGTTCCGAACTTTTTCCGTTCGCGAACATTGCCGACGGTTCGACGGTCGGAACTTAGGTGTCTCAGCGGTCTATGGTATCGATACCCGCTTTCCGCGCCTGCGAGTGCTGGAACTCGCGGCGTATGCGGTATGTCCTGCCATCTTTCAGCAGGCGCGCGCCCGTTTGGTGGAACTTGAACCCGACGCCTGCCGCATCGCACTGCCGCCGCAGGTCGAGTATCCACTCGTAATCGCACGTCCGTGCATCGTTTCCCGACTCTCCGCCCGCATACACGGCGCGAATGTCCGGTGTGAGATAGGGCGTGAGGTCTATGCGTTCGAGCAGCGGCTCGCAAATAATCTGCTTGTGCCTTATCGGCAGCGACAGCAGTATCGGCAGACGGTAATCGGCGCGTTCCTGCGTTTCGCAGGTCGAACATATTATCACGTTTTCATAGCCGTCGCCCCAGTCGTCGGGCTTGCAGAGGTCGAAACGGTCTATGCGCTTGGTGATTATCAGAAACATCAGGTCGCTGCGTATGCGTATGATGCGCCACGCCTCGGTACGCCATATGTCGGCCTCCTCGATGAAAAAGTCCGATGTGAAGCAGGTGTAGACCATTTCGCCCGACGTGATTTTGTAACGTCCGCGTCGGTCGCGCCGCACGGGCAGGTCGAACTGCGCCGTACGCCGTATGCGCGAGGCATCCTTGTCTCTCTGCGCATCTTGGCTGTAGACGTAGCAGTGCCTGCATCCTTCGCTTATTTTGCGGCATCCGTGCCACAGGTTCCACATTACGGACATAATGAACGATAATTTAATACGACTTTTCCGTGTCTTTTTTCACAGTCGCAGGCTGCGAAGCGAGTTTGCTCGCAAACTCGAAATTCTGTTCTTTTGCAGGCGCGGTTGCAATCCGCAAGGATTGCAACCGCCGCAACTCCGCCCCGTGAAATCCCCGTCTCCGCGAACAAAAATAACGATTTCCTGCCGTAAATATGCGGTTATTAAAAATATTTTATTACTTTTGTGATGCGTACGCAAGCGGTACGCGCCGAGACAATGACGAATTTCGCTTTCGCATACTTTTTTTATTATTACTTTTTTGGCCGAGAGTAATAAGGGATTGTATGCGTCAGTGACAGATAACAGACAAAAAGATGTATGATCCCGTTCGTAAGAATGGGATTTTTTATTCGCCTTACGTTGCATCGCTGCGGCGGCTCGCCGTCGGGAGCAGAAACGGCAGTGAACAGGCGTCAAGTTATATATTGGATTATGAAACAAGTAGCCATACAGGGTATTACGGGATGTTTCCACGAGGCGGCCGCCCGTGCGTATTTCGCCGATGAGACCATAGAAACGCTGCCTTGCGACAGTTTCGAGACGCTGTTCGAACGTGTGAACGGCGACAAGTCGCTTTACGGCATCGTCGCTATCGAGAATACCATCGCGGGCAGCCTGCTGCAAAACCACGAATTGCTGCGTCGCGGCAATCTGCATATCGTCGGCGAGTATAAGCTGCGTATCTCTCACGTTCTGTGTGCATTGCCTGACGAGACGACGGAAACTCTCCGCGAGGTGCACTCGCATCCTATCGCGCTTATGCAGTGCGACGAGTTCCTGAAGCACCACCCGTCGCTCAAGCCCGTCGAGACCTACGACACCGCCGGCAGTGCGCGCGACATAGCCGAAAACGGTCTGCACGGGCACGCCGCCATTTGCGGACGTTCGGCGGCCGAGATTTACGGGCTTAAGATACTCTTCGACGGTATCGAGACCAACAAACACAACTATACCCGCTTTCTCCTCGTCTCGGGACGCGGGGAGACTGCTGTGCCGAAGCCCGACAAGGCCTCGATAGTCTTCAGCCTGCCGCATTCGCGCGGAAGTCTGTCGAAGGTGCTGACGATATTGTCGTTCTACGATATAAACCTGACGAAGATACAGTCCCTGCCGATTATCGGCCGCGAATGGGAATACCGTTTCTATGTCGATCTCACGTTCGACGATGTATCCCGCTACCGTCAGGGAATTGCGGCTATCCTGCCGCTGATAAGCGATTTCAGGGAACTCGGGACGTATGCCGAGTTCCGTACCGATGCGGAATATTAAAAACAGTGATATTATGAAACTTGAACCTATTGTTTTCGAAGGCGTAGACAGTGCGCGCCCGATGGTTATCGCGGGACCTTGCAGCGCCGAAACAGAAGAGCAGGTGCTCGATACCGCCCATCGTCTCGCCGCGCTCGGCGTGCGCATTTTCCGTGCGGGCGTGTGGAAACCTCGCACCAAACCGGGCGGCTTCGAGGGAGGCGGCGAGCCTTGCCTCGGGTGGCTGCAAAATGTCAGACGTCGGACGGGTATGTACACGGCTGTCGAGGTCGCCAATCGTCGGCACGTACGTGCCGCGCTCGATGCGGGCATCGATATTTTGTGGATAGGCGCGCGTACGTCGGCCAATCCGTTCGCCGTGCAGGAGATCGCCGATGCCTTGCGGGGCAGCGATGTCACGGTGCTCGTTAAAAATCCCGTCAATCCCGACCTGGAGCTTTGGATAGGTGCGCTCGAACGCATCAACAATGCGGGGATAAGGCGTCTGGGAGCCATTCATCGCGGTTTCAGCGAGTACGACAAGTCGCTCTACCGCAATGCTCCGCAGTGGCATATTCCTATCGAGCTGCACCGCCGTATTCCCGACCTGCCGATATTCTGCGACCCGAGCCATATGGGCGGGCGCCGCGAGTTGATAGCGCCGCTGTCGCAGGAGGCTATGGATTTGGGTTTCGACGGGCTTATAGTCGAGGCGCATTGCAATCCCGACTGCGCGTGGAGCGATAAGAACCAGCAGATAACACCCGAATCCCTGTCGTTGATTCTCGACCGTCTCGTTATCCGCGATACGACGCAGACCACAGAGAGTTTGGCCGAGTTGCGCCGCGAGATAGACAAGATAGACAACGAACTGCTGTCGCTGCTGTCGAAGCGTATGCGTATTTCTCGCGAGATCGGACAATACAAGAAGGAGCACGGTATGCCCGTCTTGCAGACGCAGCGTTATGACGAGATACTGAAAAAGCGCGGTGCGCAGGCGGCGGAACTGGGCCTCGACCCCGATTTCGTAACGGCTTTCCTGCGGGTGCTGCACGAGGAGTCGGTACATGTTCAGATGAAACTCATAAACGGATAGAGGGATGAAGACATTGATTATAGGTGTGGGTCTTATCGGCGGTTCGTTCGCTCTCGCCTTGCGCCGCCATATGCTCTCCGACGAGATCTGGGGCGTAGAGACGTCGCCCGAAAATGCGGCCGAAGCGCTGTCGCTGGGGTTGGTAGACCGCATAGTCGCACTCGACGAGGGTTTGCCTTCAGCCGATTTGATAGTATTGGCCGTGCCCGTGGATGCGGCGCCGCTGCTGGCGGTGAAGATATTGAACCGTATCGGAGCGCGGCAGACCGTGATGGATACGGGTTCGATAAAGGAGGAGTTGTGCGATGTCGTTTCGCAACATCCTATGCGGTCGCGCTTCGTCGCTACGCACCCTATGTGGGGTACCGAGTACAGCGGCCCGTCGGCTGCGCGCAACGACGCTTTTGCGGGACGTACGGTCGTAATCCTCGAACGCGAACGTACGGCGTCGGACGCACTGGCGCTCGTGGAACGTATCTACGAGACGATAGGGATGCACAGGATATATATGGACAGCGGCGAGGAGCACGACCTGCACGCGGCTTACGTGTCGCACATATCGCATATCACCTCGTTTGCGCTCGCGCTTACGGTGCTCGAGAAGGAGCGTGTCGAGCAGCATATCTTCGACCTTGCGGGCGGCGGTTTCGAGAGCACGGTGCGGCTTGCCAAGTCGTCGGCCGACACGTGGATTCCGATATTCCTAAAGAACAAGTACAATGTTCTCGACGTTCTGCGTGAGCATATACACCAGCTTCAGGTGTTGCGCAAGATGATAGAAGCGGACGATGCCGACGGCCTTGCCGAGAGCATCCGCCGAGCGAATACGATACGCAGGATAATAAAATAATGCGATCGCCCGACGATCGCCCGACGATCGCCCGACGATTGGCCGACGATTGGCCGACGATTGACCCACGGATAGCACGACGATTGGCCCGACGGCCGCATCCGTCCTGCATCTTTAGTTCCGCTTCGGTTCCGTATTCGCCCTGCTTCGGATCCGTATCTGCCGTGCACCCGTTTCGTGGCTTACTCTGTTCCCGTTCGGTTACCGCAGAAAGAAAGCGGGCGTATGTAAGACATACGCCCGCCTTTTATCTCCGCCCTGTCGTCAGGGCTTATTCTTCGGGCGAATAGCCCGTATCTTCCAACAGATTTCCTCCGTTCGCCGCCGCTACGGCCAATTGGTCGCAGCGATTGTTCTCGACGGTCGATGCGTGCCCCTTGACCCATACGAACTCTACCGTATGTCGGCGGTAAATACGCAGGAAGCGGCGCCACAGGTCGGGATTTTTCTTCCCCGCGAAGCCTTTCTTCTCCCAACCGAATACCCACTTCTTATTTACGGCATCGACCACATATTTCGAATCGGAGTATATCGTTACGTCCGACCCGTCGTATTTCAATGCTTCGAGTGCCGTGCAGACGGCCATAAGCTCCATTCGGTTGTTTGTGGTCAGCCGATAGCCCTGCGACAGCTCCTTGCGGAAAGGCCCCGACAGCAATACTATACCATAGCCGCCCGCGCCCGGATTGCCGAGTGCGGAGCCGTCGGTATATATCGTTATTCGAGCCACTTGCGCCGTTCCTTTATAGGATTAAATCATCTGTTTCGCTTTTGCCGCGCGGCATACGCTTGAGTTGCATCCGCATCCGTCTGCGCCAGCCGCAACCTCCGCCGCCTGCGTCGTCCGTATGCCGCGCCGTCCCGCGAGGCAAATTCCTCGAATCACCCCTTCAGTGCCGCCAGCTGCTCTTTGAGAGCCGTTATTTTGGCTTCGGCATCGGCCTGCTTCGCACGCTCGTTCGCCACTACCTTTTCGGGCGCCGAATTTACGAAACGCTCGTTCGAGAGTTTTTTCATCACGCTGGCGAGGAACCCCTCGTAGTATGCCAAGTCTTTTGACAGCGCTGCTATTTCGGCCTCGGCGTCTATCATTCCGCCCATCGGCACGAAATATTGCGTCGTCTTCACTATGAACGCCGCAGCCGCAGCATCTTTCTCCGCGACGCGCTCCACCGACGACAGATTGCCCATCTTGACGATTACGGGTTCGTACTCGGCAGGGTAGTTCGCATCGGCTATCACTTTCATCACGAGCTGCTCTTTCTGCGCTATATTCTTCTGCTTGCGGATGTTACGCAGCGAGGATATGACCTCCTTGGCCAACTCGAACCTCGCCGACAGCTTTCCGTCCGCCTCTTTCGGCGTCGGCAGCAGACTCGTCATTATCGACTCGCCGTCCTTGCGCGGCGCGAGGTCCTGCCATATCTCCTCCGTAACGAACGGCATAAACGGATGCACCGTACGCAGCAGCATATCGAAGAAACGTTTCGCCGTCTCCATCGTCGCGACATCCGTCGGCGCCTGATATGCGGGCTTTATCATTTCGAGATACCAGCCGCTGAAGTCGTCCCAGAAGAGTTTGTAGACCTTCATAAAGGCTTCGGATATGCGGTATGCCGCGAAATCGGCATCTATTTCGGCCAGCGTGCGGTCGAGCACCGCCGCGAACCATTCGCCCGCCAGGCGGTTGTTCTCGCTCTGCGCGAGCGTACTGTCCGTCTGCCAGCCGCATACCAAACGATAGGCGTTCCATATCTTGTTGCCGAAATTGCGTCCCTGCTCGCAGAGCGCCTCATCGAACATCACGTCGTTTCCCGCCGACGAGGAGAGCAGCATCGCCGCACGCATACCGTCCGCACCGTAGCGGGCTATCAGATCGAGCGGGTCGGGCGAGTTGCCCAGTTGCTTCGACATCTTGCGGCCTATCTTGTCGCGCACTATGCCCGTGAAATATACGTGGTCGAAGGGCGCCGCATTGCGATACTCGTAGCCCGCCATAATCATTCGCGCCACCCAGAAGAAGATGATATCGGGGCCAGTAACGAGGTCGTTGGTGGGGTAGTAGTATTTTATTTCCGCATTGTCGGGGTTGCGTATGCCGTCGAATACCGAAATCGGCCACAGCCACGAGCTGAACCATGTATCCAACACATCCTCGTCCTGCCGCAGGTCGGCGGCCGTCAGCGAGGAATCCTTCTCGCGGGCGAGTTCGAGCGCCTTTTCCGCCGTTTCGGCCACCACATAGCCGCCTTTCGGCAGATAATATGCGGGAATGCGCTGCCCCCACCACAGCTGACGCGATATGCACCAGTCCTTGATGTTCTCCATCCAGTGACGGTAGGTGTTCTTGTACTTTTCGGGTACGAAACGTATCGTATCCTCCATTACGGCCTTCGTCGCAGGTTCGGCCAGCTCTTTCATCGAGAGGAACCATTGCATCGACAGCTTCGGCTCTATGGCCACACCCGTACGCTCCGAATAACCTACGTTGTTGGTGTATGCCTCGACCTTTTCGAGCAGCCCCGCCGCTTCGAGGTCTTTCTCTATCACTTTGCGGCACTCGAAACGCTCCATACCGACGTACATCCCTACCTTGTCGTTTATCGTTCCGTCGTCATTGAATATGTCTATGGTTTCGAGCCCGTATTTTTCGCCTAACATATAGTCGTTCACGTCGTGCGCGGGGGTTACCTTCAGCGCACCCGTACCGAACTCTATGTCTACGTACGTGTCGCGTATGACGGGTATCGAGCGGCCTACCAGCGGCACTATGACGCGCGCATCCGCAGGCAGCGAGGCGTACCGTTCGTCGTTCGGGTTCACGCAGAGCGCCGTATCGCCCAGAATTGTCTCGGGACGGGTCGTGGCGACTATGATGTTCTTGTCCGTGCCCTCGATCTTGTAACGCAGATAGTAGAGCTTGCCCTGCGACTCCTTGTATACGACCTCCTCGTCCGAGAGTGCCGTTTGTGCCGACGGGTCCCAGTTTACCATACGCACGCCGCGATATATGCGGCCCTTGGCGTAGAGGTCGCAGAAGACCTTTATCACACCCTCCGTGCGGGTGTCGTCCATCGTGAAACAGGTGCGGTCCCAGTCGCACGAAGCGCCCAACTTGCGCAGCTGCTTGAGGATTATGCCGCCGTGCTTCTCCTTCCACTCCCACGCGTGGCGCAGGAACTCTTCGCGCGTGAGGGTCGATTTGTCGATGCCCTCGGCCTTGAGCTTGGCCACGACTTTGGCCTCGGTGGCTATCGAGGCGTGGTCCGTGCCCGGCACCCAGCAGGCATTCTTGCCTTTCATACGCGCACGGCGCACCAATACGTCTTGCAACGTGTTGTTGAGCATATGACCCATATGGAGCATTCCCGTGACGTTGGGCGGCGGGATGACTATGGTATACGGTTCGCGTTCATCGGGTTCCGAGTGGAACAGCTTGTGTTCCGTCCAGTAGTCGTACCACTTCGCCTCTATCTCCTGCGGAGTGTATTTGTCGGCAATCTGCATAAATCCTTATCGTTTTGAATATTTTCGTGCAAAAATACAAAATTAAAGACGAAAATGCGCACCGCAGGACGAAAATAATCGCTTTCCGTTCCGTCGGGCGAGTATTTTCCCCGTGCGGCATCCCGTCAGGCGAGCATTATCCCCGCGCGGCGGCAATCCTCGACCATTTTTTCGGGCCATATCGAACTCTGTATCTCGCCTATGTGCGCCTTGCGCAGCAGATACATACAGAGCCGCGACTGCCCTATGCCGCCGCCTATGGTTTGCGGCAGCTGCCCGCCGAGCAGCATACGGTGGAACATCATCTCGGCCTTACGCTCTTCTCCGCGCAGGGAGAGCTGACGCATAAGCGCTTCGGCATCGACCCGAATACCCATACTCGACACCTCGAATGCCGAACCGAGCAGGTCGTTCCACAGCAGTATGTCGCCGTTCAGACCCTCGTAGCCCTCTTCGTTCGGCGTGCTCCAGTCGTCGTAGTCCGCTGCACGGCCGTCGTGCGGTTCGCCGTTCGAGAGCTTTCCGCCTATTCCGATGACGAATACGGCTTTGTGGAGCCGTACTATCTCGTTCTCGCGCTCTTTGGGCGAAAGGTCGGGATACATTTCGAGCAGCTGCTGCGAGTGTATGAAGAATATCTCCTCGGGCAGCTGCGGGATAAGTTGGGGAAACTCTACGTAGAGTTTGTTTTCGGTAACCTTTATCGACTCGTAGATACGCCTTACCGTCCGCTTCAGGAACTCCGCATTGCGCTGTGCGGGGGTTATCACCTGCTCCCAGTCCCACTGATCGACATATATCGAGTGTATGTTGTCAGTCTCCTCTTCGGGACGTAGGGCATTCATATCGGTGTATATCCCGCGCCCTGCGGCCGTGCCCATCTGCGCCAGCTTCCACCTTTTCCATTTGGCCAGCGAGTGTACCACCTCGGCCGTTGCCCCGCCCAGGCTTTTCACGGGAAATGTTACCGCACGCTCCGAACCGTTCAGGTCGTCGTTCAGCCCCGTGCTTTTCATCACCGCTATCGGTGCCGTTACGCGCAGCAGCGCCAACTGTGCGGACAGGTTGTTCTGGAACATATCCTTCACCTGCTTTATCGCTTTTTCCGTGCTTTCGCGGTCTGGCAGCGGGTCTCTGTAGTCGTGCGGGATAATCAAAGCCATAGTCGAAAAAATCGTTACGGATGCAAATGTAGCGAATTTGTGCGAAAAACGGTTCGGAAACCGAGCGCCAGCCCGATATTTGTAGGCTGAAGGAGGCTGAAAACGGGATTTTTCGTTTCCGAGTAATATTGTTATCGCAAAAAACGTTATCTTTGCAAATCAATCGGATAATTATGGCAAAAAAAAATAGTAACGAAACCATCGAACTCATAGACGATCTGAACGTGCTGCCCGATATTATGGAAGGGCATCATCAGGTTATTCCCATCGTCACCGGAGGAGACGAACCCGTCGAGGACATAACTATCCCCGACAAGCTTCCGATCCTTACGTTGCGCAGTTCCGTGCTGTTCCCCGGCTCCATCACTCCGATTACCGTCGGGCGCGAGCGCAGCATCAATCTGGTTCGCAGCGTCGATGCGGCAGGCGGACTGTTAGGTGCCGTGTTGCAGCGCAACGGCGAGGTCGAGGAGCCTTCGCCCGAGGATATGTACAAGGTCGGCACCGCCGCATCCATACTCAAGGTCCTCGAGATGCCCAACGGCAACCTTACCGTCATACTTCGCGGTCTGAGCAAGATAGAGGTAGTCGAATACGTGTCGCTGACGCCGTATTTCACGGCTCGCGTAACGCCGTTGTGCGACAGCGAGCCCGGGGCCGGCAACGTGGAGTTCGACACGCTTGTCGATTCCATTCGCGATGTCGCTCTGAACATAATCAACGTGTCTCCGGCGATGCCCAAGGAGGCGGCATTCGCCATCAAGAATATCGATTCGAAACGCGGCATCATCAACTTCATATGTTCCAATATGGAACTTTCCGACGACGACCGCCAGTCCCTGCTCGAGGCTCCGGGGCTGTTGGCGCGTTCGCGCAAACTGCTCGAAATACTCATACGCGAGCAGCAGCTGTCCGAGCTGCGTGCGTCCATTCAGGAGAAGGTCAAGCAGGATATAGACCGCCAGCAGCGCGACTACTACCTGCAACAGCAGATGCGCACCATTCAGGACGAGTTGGGCGAGGGCACCGACGCCGAGATCGACGAGATGCGCGAGGCCGCCAAGAAGAAGAACTGGCCGAAAGAGGTCGGCGAACGGTTCGAAAAGGAGTTGCAGAAGGTCGAGAGGCTGAATCCTGCCGTAGCCGAGTATTCGGTGCAGATGACATATCTCCGACTGCTGCTCGAATTGCCGTGGAACGACGTCACTAAGGACAATCTCGATCTGGAGTGCGCCCGCAAGCAGCTCGACGACGACCATTTCGGTCTCGACGAGGTCAAGGACCGCATTCTGGAGCATCTGGCCGTCATAAAACTCAAGGGCGACCTCAAATCTCCCATATTGTGTCTCTACGGCCCTCCGGGGGTGGGCAAGACCTCTTTAGGAAAGTCCGTAGCTGCCGCTCTCGGGCGCAAGTTCGGCCGTATAGCGTTGGGAGGTCTCTACGACGAGGCCGAGATACGCGGACACCGCCGTACATATATCGGCGCTATGCCGGGGCGCGTAATCGAGACCGTCAAGCGTTGTGGCTCGTCGAATCCCGTCATAATTCTCGACGAGGTGGACAAGATGACGTCCGGCAACCACGGAGATCCGTCGAGCGCATTGTTGGAGGTGCTCGACCCCGAGCAGAACACCACTTTCCACGACAATTATATCGATATGGAGTACGACTTGTCGAAGGTGCTCTTTATCGCTACGGCCAATAACGTAGGCAATATAAGCCCTGCGCTCCGCGACCGTATGGAACTGATAAACATTTCGGGCTATATTCTCGAAGACAAGATACGCATCGCCATCGATCACCTGCTGCCCAAGCAGCGTTCGGCGCATGGGCTCAAGGATGATGACCTCATCCTCGCACCTGCCGTCGTCGAGAAGATAATCTCCGAATATACCCGTGAATCGGGCGTGCGTTCTCTGGACAAGCACATAGCCAAGTTGGCGCGTGCCCGTGCCAAACAAATAGCGTTCGAGGAGGCGTATGTTGCGGAGATGACGGCCGCCGATGTGGAAAAGATACTCGGCAAGCCGAAGTTTATGAAGGACGAGTACGAAATAAAGGATATGGTCGGCGTGGTGACGGGACTGGCGTGGACCGAGGTCGGCGGCGACATCCTCTATATAGAGTCTCTGCTCACACCCGGCAAGGGCAAGATCAGCCTTACGGGCAATCTGGGCGACGTTATGAAGGAGTCCGCCACGATAGCCCACGAATGGGTTATGGCGCATCACGAGGAGTTGGGCATCCCCGTCGATATGTTCGAGAAGAACGACATCAATATCCACGTCCCCGAGGGCGCGATTCCCAAGGACGGTCCTTCGGCGGGTATCACGATGATAACCTCGATAGTCTCGACATACACGGGACGCAAAGTCAGGGAGCGCATAGCTATGACGGGCGAGACGACGTTGCGCGGCAGGGTGTTGCCCGTCGGCGGCATCAAGGAGAAAATTCTCGCCGCCAAACGAGCAGGCATCACGGAGATTATCCTCTCCGAGGACAACCGCAAGGATATCGAGGAGATAAAGGCCGAATATGTCGCGGGTATGGAGTTTCGATACGTCCGCACGAACGAGGACGTATTGCGGCTCGCACTCGAATAAATACCGATGATTATGAAATTCATAGCAATCATCCCCGCACGTTACGCCTCGACGCGCTTTCCTGCCAAACCGTTGGCCGTACTGGGCGGCAAGCCCGTCATTCAGCGCGTCTACGAGCAGGTGGCGGGAGTTCTGGACGATGCCGTAGTGGCTACCGACGACGAACGCATATACGATGCCGTGCGGGCTTTCGGCGGAAAGGTCGAGATGACTTCGCCCGACCATAAGAGCGGTACCGACCGCTGCCGCGAGGCTTACGATAAAATCTGCGCACGCGAGGGCGTTGCGTACGACGTCGTGGTGAATGTTCAGGGAGACGAGCCTTTTATTCGGGCGTCGCAAATAGAGGCCTTGAAACGCTGTTTCGATAATCCTTCGACCGATATAGCCACACTGGTGAAGCCTTTTGCCGAGAGCGACGGCCTCGCCGCGCTCGAAAACCCCAATTCGCCAAAAGTGGTGCTCGACGCCGAGTCGCATGCGGTATATTTTTCGCGCTCGGTGATACCTTACCTGCGCGGCGTCGATCGTTCGGAGTGGCTGGCGAAACATACGTTCTATAAACATATAGGTATGTATGCGTTCCGTGCCGACGTGCTGCGCGAGGTTACGTCGCTGCCGCAATCGACGCTCGAGAAGGCCGAGTCGCTCGAACAGCTGCGCTGGCTCGAAAACGGGTACGAAATAGGCGTCGGCATCTCCGATGTCGAAACCATAGGTATAGATACGCCCGAGGATCTGCAACGCGCCGAAGCGTTCCTTGCGGCACAAAACCATAAGTAGATGAAGATCATAGCGGGACCTTGCGTCATCGAGGATGCCGCGCTGCTCGATTGCGTCGCGCAGCGTCTGGTCGATATTAACGGCCGTCTGGGTACGGATATTATTTTCAAGGCGTCGTTCGACAAAGCCAATCGCACCTCCGTGCACTCCTATCGCGGCGTGGGCATCGACCTCGGACTTCGGATGCTTGCCGACGTCAAATCCAAATGGGGGCTTCGTATTCTCACCGACATCCACGAAGCGTGGCAGGCCGCACCTGCGGGCGAGGTCGTCGATGTGATACAGATTCCCGCGTTTCTTTGCCGCCAGACCGACCTTCTGGTCGCTGCCGCCAAGACGGGCAGGACGGTGAACATCAAAAAAGCGCAGTTCCTTTCTGGTTCCGATATGCTCTATCCTTACCAGAAGGCGCAGGATGCGGGAGCCGCCGAGATATGGCTTACCGAGCGCGGCAACTCGTTCGGCTACAATAATCTGGTGGTCGATTTCCGCAACATCCCCGATATGCTGAAGATAGCGCCTACGGTAATTATGGACTGCACCCATTCCGTACAGAGACCCGGTGCGGCGGGTGGCAAGACGGGCGGCAACCGCGAGTTCGTGCCCGCTATGGCATTGGCTGCCAAGGCATTCGGTGCCAACGGATATTTTTTCGAGGTTCATCCCGACCCCGACAAGGGTTTGAGCGACGGTCCCAATATGCTCGAACTCGATAAATTGGAAGAGGTAATCGCAACTTTGATATGATGAACGAAACCGACAAACGTATCGCCGTCGAGGTCGCTCGGCAGGCCGTACATACCGAAGCGCTGGCTTTGAAGCATCTCGAAGCGTCGTTAGGCGATGATTTCGCCGCGGCCGTAGATATAATTCTTTCGGGCAGCGGCAAGGTCGTTATGACAGGTATGGGCAAGTCGGGGCTTATAGCCCGCAAGATAGCCGCCACGCTTGCCAGCACGGGTACTCCGAGTTTCTTCCTGCACCCGGGGGAGGCTTTTCACGGCGATTTGGGTATGATTTCGAAGGGGGATGTCGTAATAGCCCTTTCGTATTCGGGCGAGACGGACGAGATTCTGAAAATCGTACCTTTTATCCACGATAACGGCAACAAACTCATCGCTATGACGGGCCATTCCGAATCCACGCTCGCGAAAAATGCCGATGTGCATCTGGACGTGTCGGTGCGTCATGAGGCCTGCATCCTGCATCTCGCTCCCACTTCGTCCACCACGGCGCAGATAGCTATGGGCGATGCGCTTGCGGTCGCGCTTATGAAATTGCGCGGCTTTTCGAGCGTCGATTTCGCGCGCCTGCATCCCGGTGGCAGTCTGGGTCGGCGTCTGTTGATGACCGTAGGCAACGTTATGCGCAAGAACGACCTGCCTGTCGTTGCGAGCGACTGTTCGGCCAAGGATATGATACACGCCGTCAGCCGCGGCGGTTTGGGGCTTATAGTCATATGCGACGGCGACAGGATAGTCGGCATCGTTACCGACGGAGATATACGCCGCGCTATGGAGAGCCGACAGTCCGATTTCTTCAATATCAAGGCCGTGGATATTGCCACGCGCAACCCGAAATCGATACATCCCGAGGCCAAACTCATCGAGGCCGAAAAACTTATGACGCGCCACAAGGTCAATTCCCTGCTCGTAACCGATGATGCGGGCAAGCTCGTCGGTGTAATCCAGATATACGACATCAAGTTGTAATCTCGGCCGTGCTGTCGCCGCATAGTATTCAGTGCGGCGAGGTGCAGCGATATGCTTTACCTATAAACTCTCGCTGTCACTGCGCGGAACGCTATGCGGTGACGGACAGATTTAGACGCGCCGCGAATTTATATTCGCGGCGCGTCGTTTCTTGTTCGTCGTTTCTTGTTCGCCCGTTTCCGAGTCCGCGATATCGTCGGTTTGCAGGTCTCCCGTTTCCGCTCCTCGCCTTTGCATATTCCCGTCCCGTTCCCCCGTTCCCTCGCACCTTTATCTTTTTATTATTGTCTCCGTATGCTCCGCCTTTCGGCGGATGGTGCACCGATGCCGTCGGCAGACCTCCTCTTGTCGGCGTGGACGCCGAATCACGAAAATAATTCGCTTTTATCGCACCGATGTAACGAGCGGGTCTCTATTTGGTAACGAGCGTGCGGTGTGCGGTGACGATTCTTGAGTACTTTTGTAATGGAATGAAGAACAACCGTCGCATCGCAGGATGCGATATACCGAAACCTGATTTGAATCATATGAAAAGAAACTCGACAATCGTCTTTTATGCCGTCGTTGCGGCATTCGGAGCGCTGGTCGTCGGAATGAATCTCGGCGGCATTTCGGGCGCTATCGACATCATCGAACGCGAATTCGCGCTTTCCGCCCTCGGTAAGGGCTTCGTAGCGAGCGCACTTATGGTCGGCTGCCTGTTCGGGGCACTGCTCGGCGGCGGATTGAGCGACCGCTACGGGCGCCGCCTTATGCTCGTCGTCTCGGCCTGCCTGCTCGGTATCTCGGCTGCGGGATGCTCCCTGCTGATGCCTACCGCGACCTCGCTCGTCATCTTCCGTCTTGTGGGCGGCATAGGTGTAGGCGTGCTGTCGGCGGTGATACCTATTTATATATCCGAAATCTCGCCTGCACGCCTGCGCGGTACGTTCGTGTCGCTCTACCAGCTGTTTGTGGTCGTAGGCATACTGGCCGCCTATTGCGCCAATTATGCTTTTGCGGGCCTTGTCGGCGATTGGCGGTATATGCTCGGCCTGCCGTTGGTTTTCGCCGTTCTCGATGTGCTGCTGCTGACACTGCTGCCCGAGAGCCCTCGCTGGCTTATCCAGCGCAATCGTATCGACGATGCGCGTCGGGCTATCGACCGTTTCGGTATCGACAGTGCCGATGCCGAGGCGATGATGGAGGCGGGACGTGCTGCGACCGAAAAATCGGCGCGATTCTCCGAACTTTTCAAGGGCACGACCCTGAAAATCGTTCTGCTCGGCTCGATGCTGGCCGCTTTCCAGCAGATAACGGGTATCAACGTGGTCATCAGCTATGCCCCGAGCATTCTCGGCAGTGTCGGTATCGCCGACAGCGACCCGCTGTTGCAGACCGTGTTCGTCGGAGCTGCCAATCTCGTATTCACTGTCATCGCATTGTGGGTGTGCGACAAGTTCAGCCGTAAGACATTGTTGCTGTGGGGATGTTTCGGCCTTGTGATATCGCTCGGATACCTCGCTTACGCCTTTTCCGTTCCGGAGCCGAACGATACGGGCATACTCGTCGCCATTCTCGCCTACATAGCCTTTTTCGCCCTTTCGCTTTCGCCTTTGATGTTCGTCGTTACGGCCGAGATCTATCCGTCCTACATACGCGGTACGGCTATGGCTCTCTCGACGGGTATCAGTTGGGTGTGCGCATTCCTTGTGGTGCAGTTCTATCCGTGGATCGAAAATACGCTCGGTGCCGATACGGCATTCGGCATCTTTGCGGTGTTGAGCCTTGCCGCGGGGCTGTTCATCAAATTCTTTATCCCCGAAACCAAGGGACGCTCGCTCGAAGAGATCGAGGCTTATTTTTACAGGAAATAGAGGAGGATAAGTTATGGAACGACCGATAGTAATAGGAATAGGGGAATTTTTGTGGGATGTACTGCCCGACGGGAAAAAGGCGGGCGGAGCACCCGTGAATTTCGCATACCACGCATCGCAGCACGGAGTGGACGGCTGGGCGGTGAGCGCCGTCGGGTATGATGACCTCGGCGACGAACTGGTTGCCGTCGCCGAAGCGCACGGCATCGCGCTCATGGTCGAACGTGTGGATTATCCGACAGGCACCGTGCAGGTTACGTTGAACAACGGCTCGCCCGACTACGACATATGCCGTAATGTGGCCTGGGACCATATACCGCTGACGGAGCGCGCCCTGCAACTCGCCCGCAAAGCCTCGGCCGTAAGTTTCGGCACGCTTGCGCAGCGCAGCCCCGTGTCGCGGGCGACGACCGAGGCGTTGGTGGCCGCGACGCCTGCCGATGCACTGCGCGTCTATGACATAAACCTGCGCAAGGACTTTTATTCCGAGCAGCTTATACGCGATTCGCTCGATATGGCCGACATATTCAAGATCAACGACGAGGAGCTCGAGACGGTGAAACGAATGTTCGGCCTCGGCGATCTCTCCGCCGACGATGCCTGCCGCCGTATCATCGAACGGTTCGGACTTAAGATGCTTGTACTTACGGGCGGCGCCGAGTTCAGTTCGATATACACTTCCGAGTCGGTATCGACACTGCCCACGCCGCGTGTCGAGGTCGCCGATTCGGTCGGTGCGGGCGATTCGTTCTCGGGGGCGCTTATCGCCACGTTGCTTACGGGCGGCAGTATCGCCGAGGCGCATCGTGCCGCCGTGGAGACCGCCGCATACGTATGCACACGTTCGGGGGCGTGGACTCCGCCGCGCAAATGATCCGCATCGCTTTATTACGAAATACAAACTTAAATCCATCCTATGAAACTCGAAAAATACTATGCCGCCGCGGTATGCCTCGTATGCTGCGTCGCGTGCGGTGTACATACTTCCGACTGCGAAGATGCTGCGACGGTTACGCTGGAGACCCTGCTCGACGAGATGACCTCGCGCGATGCCGTGACGCGTTTTCCGTCCGTGAGGTATACCCAGCGTCAGGCGAGCAGTTACGACCGCCGTTCTTCGGCACCCGACAAGGCGGGCTGGTTCGCCAACGATGACGGTGCAGGTTACGAGCGGCTCGATACCGTCTGCGGCCGTGTCGAGAAGGTGCTCTTCGATAGCAAAGGGCCGGGGGCCGTAACGCGCATATGGCTTACTACCAAGGAGAAGTTCGGAACCATGCGTTTCTATCTCGACGGTTCCGCCGAACCTCAGATCGTCGTTCCCGCCTATGATATGCGTCGTTTTCCCGTCGATGTCCCCGAAGGGTTGTCGCTCACGCATACGCATTACGTCGATGCGATGGACGGTGTCGGCGGCAATACGTTCTTTCTGCCGATACCTTATGCCGAGAGTTGCAGGATAACGTTCGAGGAGCCTGATATCACGGTCAAAATCCCGCGTTATTACCAGATCAATTACCGCACATATCCTGCGGGCACTTCAGTCCGTACGTTTACGCTCGCACAGGCACGTTCCGCTGTCGGACATATGCGTCGTGCAAGCGACGAATTGCTCACCCCGACCGATTTCACCGCAGGAAAAACCGTTTCTCGCGAGGCCGAACTGGACAAGGGCGAATCGCTTGTCGTCAGGACGGAGGGAGAGGGTGCCGTACGCCATATGGAGATTGCCGTGACCGGCATCGCTCCCGCCGATTTCGGCGCAGCGGCCGAGGCACTTGCCGTCAAGGGTCGGTTCGACGGCATAGAGTGTATCGATGCACCTCTTTCCGACTTCGCGGGCGGCGGTTTCGGAGCCCCCGAAATACACGGCTGGTATCTCGACTGCGACGGCAGGACGACCGTCAAGAGCCGTTGGGTGATGCCTTATCGCCGCAACGGGGAGATAGAGGTGGTGAACAACGGCGACAGGTGTGTCTCGGTGAGTGTGAAGATTGTCGCGGGCGATTATGTCTGGGATGCGAACTCGCTCTATTTCCGCTGCAACCACCATTCCGAAACGGGTGTCCCGCTCAAATGCGATTACTCGTCCGCGGATAACCTCGATTGGAACTTCATAACCGTTGCGGGTCGCGGCGTCTATTGCGGCGATATGCTGTCGCTCTACAATCACGCTGCCGACTGGTACGGCGAGGGCGACGAGAAGATATGGGTCGATGACGATACGTTCCCATCTCATTTCGGTACGGGAACCGAAGACTATTTCAACTGTTCGTGGGCTCCCGTAATCGTATTCCTCACACCGTACGGAGGGGCGCCGCGTGCCGACGAGGAGTCGTCGCACGGCTACAATGCCTTTATGCGTACGCGCAATCTCGATATAATCCCGTTCTGTTCGCGCCTGTGTTTCGACCTCGAAATGCTCAGCTGGCACGACGGTACGGCCGATTTGCGCGCCACATCATGGTGGTATGGCGACGAAACGGCCGAAGTAATAACCGAAAAACGCTGAAACCGTTATGAAACATATCTGTTCGAAACTTATTTTGTTGCTTGCCGCCGTGCTGTGCGCGCTATCGGCCGCAGCACAACCCGCGACCGTGAAAGGTACGGTCACCGACCGCTTCGCCCGCCCGCTTGTCGGCGTGTCGATTATCGAGTCGGGCACTACCAACGGCGTTATCTCCGCAGGGGACGGTACTTATGAAATCGAAGTTTCTTCGCCGCAGGCGATGCTCGACTTTTCATTCCTCGGAATGCGCAGCCGTACGGAGCAGGTCGGCGGCCGAACCGTCCTCGACATAACTCTCGACGAGGATGCGCTCGGACTGGAGGATGTGGTGGTCATCGGTTACGGCTCGGCCAGGAAAGAGGAGATTACGACATCCGTTTCGCGCGTCAAGGCCGACGAATTCATCAAGGGCGGCGTTTCGACCCCTATGCAGCTTTTGCAGGGGCGTGTCGCAGGTTTGGGCATCGCTACGACCTCGGGCGATCCGGGTGGCGATTACAGCGTACAGCTGCGCGGCCTGTCTACTTTGGCCGCATCGTCATCGCCGCTCATCGTCATCGACGGCATCGTCGGCGGGTCGCTCAACTCAGTTTCGCCTGAAGACATCGAGAGCATCGACGTTCTGAAAGACGGTTCTGCCGCAGCCATATACGGTACGCGCGGTACGAACGGCGTAATACTCGTCACCACCAAACGTCCGCAGGCGGGCAAATGCACCGTCGAGTATCACGGCTATGTCAGGATCGACCGTATGATCGATAACGAGAAATATCCGTCCGCCGAACGTTTGCGCCGTCTGAAAGAGAATTCAGCATTCTCGGCTATCAACGATTACGGGGCATCCACCGATTGGGTGGACCGTGTTACGCGTCTGCCCGTCAGCCAGATGCACTATGTCTCTGCAAGCGGCGGCAACGACAGGTCGAGTTACGTGGCATCGGTCGCTTACGATGATCGGCGTGGCATCTACAAGACGTCGTTCGACCGTTCGCTCGCGGCGAAGATTGCGGTCAGCCACTCGATGTTCGACGACCGTTTGCGCTTGATGTTCAACATCCATGACCGTGTCGTCAAGCACGGCTATGCCCCCGACGACCTCTACTCGCAGGCCGTCTTGCGGAATCCTACCACGCCCGTCTACAATGCCGACGGCAGCTATTACGAGAACAGCAACGGCGCCAATCCCTTGGAGCTGCTCAATGAGAATTACGGCGTGAACAAGTACAACCAGCTGACAATGAACGGCAAGGTCGTCATCGAACCTGTCAGGGGGCTGAAGTTGAGTGCAATGCTCGCTTACCAGAACGACTACAACCAGGACGAATACACCACTACCCACAAGGCGTACAATGCCACTATGGGCAGCGAAAAGGGCAGCGCCCGCATCACGAGCGGCCATGGCGACGACCGTACGGTCGAGATTCAGGCCGATTACGGGCACCGCTGGGGGCTGCATTCGTTCTCCGCAACGCTGGGATACAGTTACAACAAATACACTTACCAGCAGGCGGGTATGTATGCCTATGATTTCCCGATAGACGGTTTCGGAGTGTGGAATATAGGTTCGGCGGAGTCTACGCGCGACGGCGTTTCTACGTTGTCGAGCAATAAGTGGGAGCGCAAGCTGGCGGGATTCTACGGCCGCGTGAACTATAATTACGACAACCGCTATCTCCTTATGGCGAGCCTGCGGTACGAGGGAAGCGACAAGTTCGGCAAGAACAACCGTTGGGGCTGGTTTCCGTCCGTCAGCGTCGGCTGGAGGATGACAAACGAGCCGTGGCTCAGGAATGTACGCTGGATAGATGAACTCAAACTGCGTGCGGGCTACGGTGTCACGGGCACCGAGCCGAGCGATCCTTACCAGTATGTCGCCCTCTATAACTTCAACAACTCTTATATGTCCTATACCGACGGGAAGTGGGTTAGCGGCATCGTTCCGTCGAACAATCCCAACGACGACCTGAAATGGGAGGAGAAGCACGAGTTCAATATAGGTCTCGATTTCGGGTTCCTCGACGGACGCATCTCCGGATCTATCGACGGCTATTACCGTTATACGAAAGACCTGCTATATACCTACACCGTACCTACGCCGCCGAATATATCCAATACGATGCTCGCCAACGTAGGTTCGATAGAGAACACAGGTGTCGAGTTGGCGCTCAATTTCGCCATAGTGCGGCGCCGCGACATAGATTTCACCGTCGGCGGCAATATGTCCTACAATGCGAATACGCTGAAGAAACTCTCGAACGACCGTTACCATCTCGAATACCTCAATCTGGGGTATCTCGACCACGTGCAGACCTATTCGCACCGTCTCGAGGAGGGTTGGGCGATAGGTAATTTCTACGGCTGGCGTACAGTCGGACTTAAGAGCAACGGTACGGCGTGGCGTATCAAGGGTGCCGAGAACTCTACGGCTGGCGAGGAGCAGAAGACCGTTCTCGGCAACGGTATGCCCAAGATGTTCGCGGCTTTCCATGCCAATTTCCGCTACAAGCGGTTCGACCTGTCCGTTTCGTTCCACGGGGCATTCAAGTATCAGATACTTAACCAGTACCGTATGAAGTACGAGACTCTTGCGTGGCTGTCGAGCTACAACATACCGTCATCGGCCTACGAGAAGGTCGGCGATTACTACAATTATGCGCCGTCTACCTATTGCGACCGCTATATCGAGAACGGCGACTATCTCAAGCTCGACAACCTCGTTCTGGGGTATACGTTCAATGTCGATAAGGTGTCTTTCATCCGGAGCATCAGACTGTATGTCGCGGGCAAGAATCTGGCGACGATAACCAAATACAAAGGCATCGACCCCGAGGCTGTTTCCATCACGGGTCTTACACCCGGTGTGGACAACTACGTCAAGTACCCGACATTGCGCTCCTATACCGTAGGTCTCAATATAGTATTCTAAATTCAGGAGGACACGAAGATGAAAAAGACAATCGTAATATTGGCGGCTGCCGTGTCTGCTTTCACGGCCTGTACGAATCTCGAGCCGACGATTTACAGCAATCTTACGCTCGATCAGATGATGGACGACGCCAAGAACAACTCGGGCTATATGCTTGCCCCCGTCTACGGGCAGATGCGCTGGTTCAATGAGGACCGCAGCGTGTGGGACCTTTACGAGTTGGGCACCGATGCGTGGGTCGTCCCGATAAATACCGACGGCGGGTGGAATGACAACGGCATATGGCAGCGTCTGAACAAGCACGAATGGCAGGAAAACGATCCGCATTTCTCGAATGTGTGGAGCCATCTGTGGTACGGCATTTCCTCGTGCTGCAACCGCGTGCTCTACCAGCTCGAAAGCGCGGGCATCGAACTCGACGAGGCTACCGTGGCGGAAATCAAGGTCGCCCGTGCCCATTACTACTATCACCTGCTTTCGCTCTTCGGCAAAGTGCCAGTCGAGACCGAATACAATGTTCCCGACGGATATATGCCGCGCTCGCACAGCCGCAAGGATGTCTATGATTTCGTGGTCGGCGAGATTCGCGGGAATATGGACAAGCTTTCGGAAGAACGCACCTACAGCCGCTTCAACAAGTGGGCGGCCAAACATATGCTCGCGCGTATATACCTCAATGCCGAGTCGTGGCTCGGTGAGGAGTACGCGTCGAAACGCGACAGCTGCCTGATACTGTGCAATGAAATCATCGCGTCGGGCAAGTACTCTCTCGACGGCGATTACGGCCATATTTTCAGCCTCGACAATGTCGGCTCGCCCGAAATCATATTCGCCATACCTTACGACGAAACAACCAAGACGCCCGTTCTGCATTGCATTTATGCCAAAACGTTCCATTGGGCGGGCAAGCCTATATATGCCGCCGCATCGGCAGGGTATAACGGTTTGCGGGCGGTGCCGTCGTATGTCGCCGATACGTTCGATGCCGAGGAGGATGCCGTTACGCACAACTGCGTCTCTTATAACGACCGCCGTTATGTCGATACCTACCTTATGGGGCAACAGTACGATTACAATACGGGAGAGCCGCTCGAACTTAACGGCAAACCGTACAATCATACCAATTTCATCACCTCTCCCGTCTCTGCCGACGAGTTCGAGGGGTACCGTTTCGGCAAGTACGAAATCAAGATCGGCCAAAAGTGGGAGACCGATCAGGACTGGGTCGTCTATCGGTTATCCGAAACGTTGATGATGAAGGCCGAGTGCCTGCTTCGTGCAGGCGATGCTGCCGGCGCTGCGGATATTGTCAATGACGTCCGTTCGCGCAGTTTCGACAAGTCGCTGCCCGAATCGGTGCGGATGCTTACGGCCGCACAGCTCTCGGCGGATGTCGCGGTGGATGGCGTTACGGTGCCTTACGGCGAATTCCTGAATGAACTCGGCCGCGAATTTACGGGCGAGGCTATGCGCCGCGAACAGCTGTTGCGCTGGGGCGTCTATACCCGAGGTGCGTGGTGGGGACATACGCCCAAGAACGACGATCACCTGAAGGTGTTCCCCATTCCCGCTTCGGAATGTATCTCCAATCCCAATCTCGAACAAAACGACGGTTACGTAAAATGATGAAACGAATGATAAGACATATATTACTGCTCTTTGTCGGTATGTCGTCCCTCGCCGCGGCGTGTACCGAGAACGGCGACTTGCCCGTATCTCCGGGGACCGACCCCGACCCTTTCGAACCCGTTCCCGGCGGTGAGACGGTGATGTCGATAGAGGCGGTCGATCCCGAGCGCATAGCCCGTGTCATAGGGCCTACGCCCGCGGGCGAAAACCTGCCCAATCCCAACAATACGATGTACCGCTTCGGCTTCGGCTCGACCGACTACGGCAATATGTGGGATGCGGGCAACGGCAGGCTGTGGTGCATATTCGGCGATAATTTCGATGACCGCGGCGGCAGCTGGCGGTCCAATGCCATAGCGGTATCTGCCGATTTGTCGTTGGAGGACGGATTGTACTATTACGATGTCATACGCGATGCGGACGGCAGAATGATGGAACCGATAGTCTCGCGCGCCAAAACGGGACAGTATCCCGACGGCTCGGAATACGAGGTCACCTGCATACCCACGGGCGGGTTTTCGGCACCTGTCGCCGGCGGCCATCGGCAGTATGTCAATTATATGAGCATCCGCCAGTGGAATACCGACGGAAACGATATGTGGAGCGTCAATTACAGCGAACTTGTGTGGAGCGACGACGACGGCAAGAGCTGGACGCGTTCGGGCGTCAAGTGGCCTTCCTACAGCAACTTCGTGCAGGTGGCGTATGTCAAGCGCGGCGATACGCTCTATATGTACGGAACCCCTGCGGGCCGCAAGGGGAATGTCTATCTGGCCAAAGTGGCACTCGGCGACGTACTCGACCGTGCGGCATACGTCTATTGGAACGGCGGCGGCTGGTCGTCGTCCGAAGCCGAAGCCGTGGCCGTAGCGAACGGTACGGTCTCGGAGATGAGCGTTCGGTACAACAGTTACTACAAACGTTACATAATGATGTATCTGTCGGTCAATCAGCGTAAAGTGGTCTATCGCGACGCACTGTCCCCCGAGGGCGAGTGGTCGGCGGAGAAGATCCTGCTGACGGACGGTTATGCCCCGTATATCCATCCGTGGTTCTGCGACGGGCGTGATTTGTGGTTCGTCCTTTCCTCCGTCGATCGCAAACCGTCGGCGTCGTACGATACGTGGCACATACATCTCTATCGCGCCAAACTGCGTGAGGATGCCGAAGGATTCAATATGATATGGGAGGCCGGTTTCGAAAACGAACCGAACGAATCTATCGCTTACCGTACGCTGTGGAATTGTCCCCTTTCGACCTCGACGCGCGATTGCCACGGCGGAAAAATAGCCTGCAAGACCGTCAATAATGCGGACGGCGAGTGGAAAGACTCCTGTACGCAGACCGTCAAGGTGCACAAGAATACCGATTATGTGCTTACGGCGTGGGCCAAAGCCTCCGTCGCAGGGCATCGCGGCGCATATCTGGGCGTACGTCTTGCCGACGGCAGGATATGCGACGACAATCCTGCTCTCGGCCCCGATGAGTGGACGCAGATACGTGTCGAGTTCAATTCGGGCGATAATACGACGCTCGACGTATTTTTCGGCACGTGGGGCGCACAGGGGCTGTATGTCGTGGCCGATGATTTTGCAATGACTCCGAAAACAATGGAATAAACCGACTTAAAACACAAGCGATTATGAAAAACAGAATGTATTTGGCTGCGCTGTTGTGCGCGGCGACAGTTATCTCGTGCTCCAAAGACGAAGGCGGCAACAGCGGCGGTTACAAGGAGAACCCCGATCCGACCGAGTTCGGCAATGTCTGGCTCGTAAAGAGCGATATAGCCGTAGATCCCGACGGTTTCAATATGTTTACCGACGGCGGATTCGAACGCTTCGCGGGCGATCTGGATTGGAAGGAAAAATCTTTGTGGTACCTTCCGGAGTATATCTCGGAGGCCGAAACGCCGTATAACGGTGCGCGTACGCTTTATGCCGACTGCAATTCGCACGATTGGCGCGACGTGGCGATTCAGAGCGTCTGCCTCAAGAAGAATGCCTCCTATACTCTGTCCGTCAATTTCCGCGGCGCGTGGAACGGATTGAACGTTTATATGGGATTCCGCGGTGCCGCCGTGCACGACCAGAACACCAACACGCCCGACGAGGGTACCGAGTGGAAGGAGTATTCATATACGCTTGCCAATACGGACGATGTAAAGGTCGATGCTTTTCTCGGCGGTTTCTGCTGGGACAACCTGTGGATCGAGGCCGATGATTTCAAGGTGATTCCGTCGGGAACGAACAACGATTCGTTTAAGCCGCAGAATGCCGCCGTCATCGCAGCGAAGATTACCAACGCCTCTTTCAACAGCGTGCAGTCCGTGGGCAAGACCGTTGCGTGGGTAGAACCGAGCGGCAAGATCGCCGCCGTATTGCACGATGTCGTGGTCGGGGACAAGCCGTGCGGCAACGTCTTCGCCGCATCGAACGGCGGTCTGACTGCCGAGGGTGTGAAGCTGGTCAGCGTCGGTGACGAGGATATGCTCGCCGAAAGCGGCGTCGTTCCTACGGCAGGCATTACCTCGGGCAATACGCGCTATGTACGTTACTATACTTATGCCGGTATGTCGTCACCTGCCGAAGGCGAGGGTGAACCCGATTGGACGGCCTCCGCGAGCGGTCTCCTCTCTTCGTCCGACGGCGGCAGGACGTGGACCAAGACGGCGGCGGCGTGGAACGCCGACGGCAATTTCGTCAAGGCTTCGCTGCTGGCATACGGCAACTATGTCTATATGTTCGGTTCGGCTGCGGGCGACAGCGCAGTGACGACATACATCGCCCGCGTGGCACCCGCCAAGATAGCCGACGCGGCCGCTTACGAGTATTGGGACGGCGGCGAATGGGTCGTCGGCGACGAGACGGCCGCAGCTCCGATATGCTACGGTCCGACCGACGAGATGAGCGTCGTTTACAATGCTTCGCGCTATACGTTTATGATGATTTACCGTTCGAAGACTACGGGCTGCCTCGTTTACCGCGATTCGGGTATGCCCGAAGGCGAATGGTCGGGCGAGAAGATACTTATGGCGGATCCCGACGAATCTACGGCGCTTTATGCCCCGCATATTCTGTCGGTCGATAACAACACGATATCTTTCCTCGCATCCCGTAAGTAGCGGGGGAGCTTCCGGTGAACGGTTCAGCCGAACGGGGGATTGCCCCTGTTCGGTCGAACCGATTTGATAATTCTTGCTATGATGAAACGTATCGTTATCTTTCTCGTACTTGCGGCGACGGCCTGTTCGGCCGACAGCCCGCTGCCCGCTGCCGCCACCGACACTCCGACGGCAGATGTATGCAACCTGATTGCAAACGGCGATTTCGCGAACGGCGACGACGGGTGGTCGCTCGGCGACAATGCCTGCGTTGTCGGCGGCGAATGCCGTATGCGCCTTTCGGTTACGCCTTACCGCGAAACGTGGAACGATATGTGCCGCAGGAGCGTTGCCGTGCGTCCCGCTACACGTTACAGACTTACCGCCTGCGGCCGAATGTCGCTGTACCCCGTGTCCAACGGGCTTTATATCGGTGTGCGTATGCCTGACGGCACCGTGCTCAGGGACCGCCTCGTATTGCTCGCGCGCGACAATATGACCCCTATGTGTGTCGAGTTCGATTCGGGCGACAACACGAACCTGACCGTATTCTGCGGTGCGTGGTGCGACCGCGATGCGGTTTTTTATGCCGATGATTTCCGTTTGACCGAAATTTAAGCGAAATTTGTTCCGCAGAGAAGAACGATAAAAGAGATTCGCGATGACTCCATATCCCATACGCCTTATGCTTGCGGCAGCCGTCGTTTCGACGATTCTTGCGGGTTCGTGTACGTGCGAGCGTCGGAAATCGGAGGAACAGCCCGTCTATACGATAGGCTTTTCTCAATGTACGAGCGATATGTGGCGGCAGATAATGATGATACAGATGGAGGCGGAGGTGACCAAATATCCGAACCTGCGGCTGATCATCAAGGAGGCGCACAATGACAGCGAACGCCAGATACGTCAGATCGACGAGCTGCTCGACGCGAATGTCGATCTGCTCATCGTTTCTCCAAATGAATCAGAACCGATTACGCCCGTGGCGGTCGAGGCCTACGACAGCGGCGTACCGACCATCATATGGGACCGTAAGATAGATTCCGACCGTTATACGACCTGCATCAGCGCCGATAACTGCTCCATAGGCCGCGATGTGGGCGAATACGTGCGGTCCATACTGCCCGAAGGGTCTGCCGTGCTCGAAATATGGGGCTTGCAGGGCTCTTCGCCCGCGCAGGAGCGGCACAAAGGTTTCGTCAGCGGGATGGACGGACGCTATCGTATTCGGCAGATCGTCGGCAACTGGTATCCTGAGGTCGCGCGTGCGCGCGTCGAGGATATTGCCGACTACGATGACATAGACCTCGTATTCGGGCATAACGACGAGATGGCTCTCGCCGCCTACGACGCCATCGCTTCGCGCGATTCGCTGGCGGCGCGGCGCATAAAATTCATAGGTATAGATGCCATTGTGGGAGTGGATGCCGTTATCGACGGGCGGCTCGAAGCGTCGTTCCTCTATCCGCCGGGCGGGGAGTTCGTCATTGAGACGGCGATGAAGATATTGAGGGGCGAGCCGGTAGACAAGACCTATACGCTCAAATCGTCCATCGTCGATCGCAACAATGCGGTAACGCTCAAGGCTCAGTCCGAACAGATTTTCAACTATCAGAACCATATCAACCGCCAGCGCAGGGAGCTCGACAGCATTTCGAACAACTATGCCGTGCTGAAGCACTCTTCGGTCATTCTGGTCGTCGTGCTCGTCTTTTCGCTTTTCGTCGCCGTCGCGTCGCTGGTCGTCAATCGCCGTATTCACAGTAAGAACCGCATCTTGGCGAAGCGCAACGACGAAATCGAACGCCATACGGAGGAGCTCGTCCTCAAGAATGCGCGCATAGAGAGCCTGACGAACCAGAAGTTGCAGTTCTTCACGAACCTTTCGCACGAAGTGCGGACGCCGCTGACGCTTATTCTCAATCCGCTCGACAAGATAGCAAAGAGCGAGCAGGACCCCTCTATCCGCCGCAATATCTGGACCATACAGCGCAACGCCAAACACCTGCTGAAGATAGTCAATCAGATACTCGATTTTCGGAAGATAGAGAACAACAAGATGGTGTTGCAGGTGTCGCAGATCGACATAGTGCCGTTCACCAACGAAATACTGAAATATTTCGAGGCTTATGCCGAGAGCGAAAAGATAGTCTACAAGTTCCGCTCGACAATCGCTTCGCAAATGTTGTGGATAGATGCCGACAAAATCGAGCAGGTGCTTATCAATCTCATATCCAATGCCTTCAAGAATTCAAGAAAGTACGGCATCATCACAGTGTCGATAACCGATAACGGTTCGAGCGTCATTATCGAGGTGCACGATACGGGGCGCGGCATAGCACGCGACGCCCAGCAGCACATATTCGACCGCTTCTACTCCATCGACAACTCCTCGTCGCACGGCATCGGCATCGGACTGCATCTTACCAAGGAGTATGTCGAGATGCACAAGGGGTGTATTTCGGTGGACAGCGAACCCGATAAATACACGTCGTTTTATGTGGAGCTGCTGAAGGGGCGCAATCATCTGCCCTCCGATGCGGTGTATATCGGCAGGGAGGGTGCCGCCGATTCCGTAGAGGGTGCGGAGCTGTCGGCAAGCGTGCGCGACAAGCTCGCCAGACGCTATCCCGATACTACGGTCCTCATTGCCGAAGACGACGATGACATACGTTCGTATCTGGCGTCGGAGCTTGCCGAGAATTTCAATGTGATTGTCGCGGGCGACGGTTACGAGGCTACTCAGGCCGTTATCGAGAACAACGTTTCCATAGTTGTCAGCGATGTTCTGATGCCTCGGATCAACGGCTTCCAACTGTGTCGCAATATCAAGACGGACGTCGCCACGAGCCATATTCCCGTTATCCTGCTCACGGCGCTTACGGATGACAGCCAGCGCATATACGGCATTGCCGAGGGCGCGGACGAATATATCCGCAAACCGTTCAATATCGATTATGTGAAGATAAAAATCATACGTATGGTCGAGGAGCGGCGCCAGATGGTCGAGATGTTTGCGCGGAGGTTCAATGCCGACAAGTTTCTCGATGTGGATGTCAAGGATATTCCGTGCAGCGACGACATTTTCCGCGACAGGCTGTTCGACCTTACCGAGGCACAGTATGCCGACAGCGAGTTCAGCATCGAGCAGATGAGCGACAAGTTGTGTATGTCGCGCGTACATCTGTATCGCAAGACCAAGAGCCTGTTCGGGATGTCGCCTACCGACCTGCTGTGCAGCTTCCGTCTGAAAAAGGCCGTGCAGATGCTCAAGAACGGTACTACCGTCAGCGAAGCGGCTTATGCTTCGGGATTCGCGTCTCCGACGTATTTTACCAAGTGTTTCAAAAAGGAGTTCGGCTGTACGCCGACCGAGTTTATCCGCAGAAATACCGCTCCGCAGGATGCGGGGTGACGGTCGTCATTGATTGCGGCCGAAACTTGCAGTCTGTCGTACGTTCTTGCGTATGTATCCTCTGCCTGCGGTGAGGAATGCGCTGGGTATCCGAACGGCCGTGAAAGCAGCGTACGTTCTGCGCGGGGCAGGCCTATTGCAACCCGCTCCACAACGAGGTGTCGCATACGTCTTTCGGCGCCGACGGTACATTGGTGAAGAATCTGAGTTTCGTGCGCTGCTCGAGAGCCGAAATGCTGCACGCATCGCTTCTGTACACTTTCTGCGAACTGCGCGAGGTGTCGTGCGCGAATATGAAACCTATGCATTGCAGCTCATCGGCCCTGCATTCGGACACTTTCTTGCCCGATATGCCGCTTTTCGTGCGCAGGAGAGCCTTGTAATAGTGCGTCGGCACGCTCACGCGCTTGCCTTGGCTTTTGTTGTCGTAGGCATACGGATGTCCTTCGTCGAACAGGGCGCCCGTGACTACATAGAGCGTATCGCTGCAAATCCATTTCTCGCGCACTAAAGTTTCGAGCCCCTGCCAGGCGCCGCCGTTGAGGGCTTGCAGCTGGGGCGTCATATTCGTGGCGAAGAAACTCGTGTCGTTATCCGCCGCGGACGCCGTGCGGTCGGCCGACGGCAATTGGTGCCCGCGCGAGTATTGCAGGTTCGTCGCGCTTATGTTCGTGTCGTTGCGGTTCGTGTAATATGCCCCCGTTACCTGCGCCTGATATTCGAAGCGGGGGTCGTCGCAGAATTTCGAGAAGGGGATGTCGTACCCGAACGAGTTGCGTCTGTCGGCCGAACCCGTATAGCACTTGTGCAACGGGTAGGCGACCCATATCGCCGCATAATGTTCGGGTGCGAAACAGAAAGAGTAGTTCCGTTTGTCGGGCGACGACGGCAGCTTGTCGTGAGTGAAATATATGTACGCCTCGTCGTCTGCGATTTCGGGAAGTTCGTACCAGCCCGACTTGCGGTGCAGTACGGTGCCGCGCTTTTGCGAGATGCGCAGGATTTCGGCCGCCTTACCGCACGAGACCACGACGTAACCCGTTCGGTCGCTGCCCGTATTCTCGGAGACGGAGAATATGACGGCCGTTTCGGTGCACGACGCGGCGGTCACCACCTTGCCGTCGGGCGATACCTTGACCGCACGGCCGTTGGCGTCGGCGATCGTCATCTCGACGCATCCGTTTTCGATGCCTGCCGCCGGTATCGGTTCCGTATTTCCGAAAGTTATTCGCGGAATCGCGGGGTCTTCGCTTCCTTCGAGGTCGGTTTTGGCACAGCATACCGTGACCGACAGTATGAGGGCGATATGAATCGCCGTTCGGATGAATCTTATCATTGCGCGTCCGTATTGGTCGATTACAAATGTAACGATAAAAATCCTAACGTCCAAACATAAAAAAGATACCGATGCTCTATACGTTCCGTACGATTTCGCCCCTGTCGGAGAAAATCCGACAGGGGCGATTTCCGTTCGCGGCCTTGCGCCCGACTTTTACGGTCCGAGGATTATTTTCTGACCTTTATGATGAGTTTCTTTACGAACCCGTTCCCGAGCATCGGCGCGTGGGCGTCTTCGGGCATCAGAATCGTGAATTCGCCCTTGCGGACCGTGTAGAATGTCTGGGGCGTATCATCGTAGAACCGTATGTCTTTCCGTACGTCGAATTCTCCGCGCGGCCGTTCCAGCACTTCGCGGCGACTCCAGCCGAACTCTTCCTCGCCGTCTACCACGAGCTGGATATCTATGTATTCGTCGTGAACCTCCAGTGCTGCCTGGCTGCGCGGACGCAGCTCCAGTTCGGATACGTTTACGAATATGTCGTCGCCGTCGATGGCGTGGCGGCCTGTCGGCAGTGCGCTGATGTCGGTCTGCGCCAGCCACTCGAAAGCCTTTTTGAATCGCGGACAGAGAGGGTAGTACGTCTCACTGTTTCGCAGGGAGTCCAAAATCATATTTTTCCTTTTTTTGAGTTAGTTTCAATCTTGCGAATACGGGATAGTGGTCCGACGCATCTATTTGCGGGACTTCGTAGGAGAGGGTCTCGAAGTCCGGCGAGACCAGTATGTAATCTATGCGCAGCATATTGTAGAATCCGCGGAACGTGTGGGCATACCCGTGTCCCGCGCGGCTGAACGTGTCGTCGAGCCTGCGAGCGATCTTGCGATAGGCGTACGACATCGGCACGTCGTTGAAATCGCCGCAGACGATTACGGGATAGGGACTGTCGTCGATTATTCGGCGCAGGACCCTTGCCTGCTGCGCCCGCAGTATGTTGTTGTCGAGCAGGCGGCGGGCTATGCCGTGTATCTTCTTTTCGCGCGTGGTGTCCGATATGAAGCGGTGACGGCTTATGTACTCTTTGTCGTCGGCCGATATGGATGTGGTCTGGAGGTGTATGTTCACTAATCGCACCGTGTCGTTGCCTATCCGCAGGTCGGCGGTTATCCCCGACGCCGTTCCCTCCATTCCCGTTATCGTTTCGCAGCCGATGATGCCGTATTTTGTATAGCATTCGACGAATCCGTCGCTGAGCGACGGCAGGCCGCATGGCGTATATCCGTCCATCAGCCCGTTGATTTCGCGGCGTACCGAGTCGAGCGTGGGGAACTCCTGAAAGCACACTATGTCGGGCTGCATCCGCTTGACGAATTCCGTTATCGAATCGGTGCGGTTTTCCCAAAGGTCGTTGCGGAATATGCGTACGTTGTAGGACAGCACCTTGATATTCCCGCGTTCGTATGCGGGTTCGCCGTATTGGCGGGCGATGTCGAGCTTGTAGAACAGCGAAACATAGAACAGTCCCGCGACGACGAAAACGGACATCGCTGTCACGGCCATCCATTTCCAGCGTATTATCCAGTAAAGCGCGGCGGCCGTTGCCGTCATATATATCAGGGGCGCTACAAGAACCGGCAGCGAGAAATACCACATACTATCGGGCGGGACGAACTGCCCTATAAACACCGCGAGCAGGCCTGCGACCGCAAGAACGGATACGACGGCCATAACGGTATCGGCGAGCAGCGCCCATATCGGCGGTCTGTTGCGCTTCCTTTTGCGGTCGTTCCCGTAGCGGTTATGATAATATTCGGCCATACGTCTAAAATCTGATTACTCCTCTGCGTTTCCAGTATTGCAGGAGCAGATACCCCCATAACATTCCTCCGATATGAGCGAAATGCGCGATGCCTGCCCCGCGACCCGTAGCTCCGTAGAACAATTCGAGTGCCGCATATCCTATGACGAACCATTTGGCCTTTATCGGGACGGGTATCGGGAACATTATGAGGATTTCGTCGGGGTGCATAACGCCGAAGGCCAGCAATACCCCCATCACGGCTCCCGAAGCTCCCAACAGTACGATGCCGGTTTCGCCTGTAAGCCACGCTACCAGCATCTGGATAAGCGCCGCCCCTACGCCGCAGACGACATAGTATGTCGCGAAGCGCATCGATCCCAGTTCGTATTCGAGCATACGGCCGAACATCCACAATGCGAACATATTGAAAAACAGGTGGTCGAACCCTCCGTGCAGGAACATATACGTTATGTATTGCCACGAATGGAAGAACGGGCTTTGGAACCAGTACAACTGGCAATATAGCGCGGCGAACGTATTGACCGCCGGCAACAGGTATGTCGCCAGCCATATGAGCGAATTGACTATTATGAGGTTCTTGACTATTGGCGGTGTTCTGAAATAAGGGTTCATACTCTTGTCTTTTTTAGCCCAACTTCGTACGTATCTCGTCGGGAGTTATCTCTGTAATTATGGCCTTGCCTTGCGGCGTGAAACTTATGTTGCCGCTCTCGGCGAGACGCCCGAGCAGCAGCGCCGCCTCATTGTCGGTCAGGCTGCACCGCGACTTTCGTGCCGCGCAGCGCGCCATAGATGCCGCAATCTTTTCTCGTCTTATGTCGGCGGCCGATACGGGTATCTCGAATGCTTTCAGCAGCTCGAATATCAGACTGTCGATACCTTCGGCTCCCGTATCCGCGGGGGCGCCGTTCACCTCGATCGTCCCCTCGCCCTCGAAATCTATGTCGAAGCCGAGAGCGGCGAATTCCACCGCGTTGTTTTCGAGCAGGGCATATTCGTCGTTCGAAAGTACCAGCCGCTCGGGAAAGAGCAGCCGCTGGCTCGGCACCGATGCCCCGTCCGTCTGCGAAATGTAATTCTCGTAGAGTATGCGCTCCTCGGCACGACGCAGGTCGGCGATGATGAAACGGCCTCCGTATAATGCCGAAGCATAGCCGTTGCCGATATAGGTTACCGATTGGAACGAAGCCTTATTTTCGGGTATCGGCAGGGCGGCGGATGTCTCCGCAACGCCGTCCGACCGTAGCGAGTCGAAACCGCTCGCTATCTCGTCGTATTGCTGCATACCGCCGATATCGGGGATTTGCATACCGCCGTCGTACTCCCCGCCGTTTATGGATGAGGCGATGTCGCCGTATTCGTCGTCGCGGCCAGCCTGCCGCAGGGTGCGGCTGCCTCCGCCGCTCGCAGAGGGAATGTCGGCGAAAGTATTGTCGGATGCGAAATTACCCGTCCGCCCGCCGATTGCGAAGCCGTCGCGTATGCCGCCCTTCGGCGATGCGAAACCGATGTCCGAGACGATGCCGTAGGGATCGGTCTGCTTCAGACCTCCGCCCGCCGCAGTCGCATCGTCGTCCGTTTCGAGAAACGGGTTGTATTCGTCGTTCGTTGTCGAGCGCGGTTCGAGATATATTGCACCCTGCTCGGAAACGGGAATCTCTATGGCCGCCTCGTCGTCGAAATCGAGCAGCGGAACGGCGCCCGTTTTGGCGAGCGTTTCGCGTACGGCGGCATTCAGTATCTGCCATATGGCTTCGTTGTCCGCGAACTTGACTTCCGTCTTTTTCGGCGAGACGTTTACGTCCACACGGTCGGGATCGACCGTTATATATATGAAATACGACGGGAAGCACCCTTCGGGTATCAGCTTCTCATAGGCTTTGAGTATGGCCTTGTTCAGGTATGACGATTTGAAATAGCGGCCGTTTACGAAGAGGAACTGCTCGTTCGAGTTGCGCTTTTTGGCTGCCGCAGGCCGTCCTATGTATCCTTTCAGCGAGACGATGGACGTGTCGGCGTCGATTTCGAGCAGGTTCTGCTTGATGCCTTTTCCTATGACGTCTATTATGCGCCCTACGAGCGTCGTCTCCGGCAGGATGTATATCGGAGCGTCGTTGGCATACAGTTCGAATGCGACTTGCGGGTTGCAGAGCGCCACACGCTGGAATTCCGACCTTATTTTCGCGGCTGCCTTCGTAGGCTCCTCCTTGAATTTGCGCCGCGCGGGGACGTTATAGAACAGATTGCGCACTAAAAATTGCGAACCTGCGGGTGTCATAACGGGCTTTTGCGAGATGAATTCCCCGCCGTTTATTACGGTCTCGGTCCCTGTTTCGTCCTCGTGCTGCCGCGTGAGCAGCTCCACCTGCGAAACCGCGGCTATCGAGGCCAGCGCTTCGCCGCGGAATCCGAACGTGCGCAGGGCATAAATGTCGTCCAACGATTTTATTTTGCTCGTGGCGTGGCGGTCGAAAGCCATACGCGCATCTACGGGCGACATACCGCACCCGTCATCCGCTATTTGCAGCAGGTCGAATCCTCCGTTGCGGTAGTTCACCTTTATGCAATGCGCCCCCGCATCGACGGCATTCTCCGTCATCTCCTTGACGACGGAGGCAGGCTCCTCGACGACCTCTCCCGCCGCAATCTGGTTCGCGACGATTTCGGGCAGCAATTTTATCTTGTCGGACATCTATTCTTTGTAATCGTTCGGTACTATCGTTATGGGGGCGTAGGGGTCGAACTCTTCCTCTGCCTGCTCCGTTTCTGCGGGTACGCCGTGCGCAGCGACGAACAACTCTGCTATGCGCGGGTAGAGCATATAGACGAACAGGATGAGCAGCACCACGGCCGTCGCTATGACTATGCCCGAATTGCGGCTGCGCTTGTCCGCGCCGCTGCGCCGACGCTCGGCACGGGCCTCGCGCTGCGTACGCAGATATTGCCCCGGGGTGTATTCCTCCCCGTCGGTTTCGGAACTTTCACCGCGCAGTTCGCGGCGCCGCTGTTCGAGCGCCTCCTTGCGGGGGTCGAAGAAACGCGGCGTATAGTTGAAGCCGTTCGGCTTTTTGTAAGGAGTGAACCAACCCATAATTGCCTATCTGAAAAAGTTCTTCATCCGTTCGAATATATTCTGGTTCTCGACCTTCTCGGCAGCCTTGAACGACGGCTGTGCGGCCAGTTGTTCGACGAGGCGGCGCTCCTCGGACGAGAGTTTCGAGGGGATGGTTATGTCTACCACGACCAAAATGTCGCCTTTGCCGTAGCCGTTCACCGACGGCAGTCCTTTGCCGCGCAGGCGCAGAACCTTTCCTGCGTGGGTGCCCGGAGCTATCTTGATTTTGGCTTTGCCGCCTATGGTCGGCACCTCGACCTCACCGCCTAACAACGCTGTCGTCACGGTGATGTTCAGATTGTGTATCAGATCGTCGCCGTCGCGTACGAGCTGCGGGTCGTGCTCCTCTTCGATTACTACGAGCAGGTCGCCGTTTATGCCTCCGTGCCGTGCGGCATTGCCCTTGCCCGAAACGGTCAGTGCCATACCTTCGCCTACGCCTGCGGGAATCTTGATCTCGACGATCTCGCTGCCGCGCACCGTCCCCTGGCCGTTGCACTTGTTGCAGGGCGAGGTTATGACCTTGCCCGTGCCGCCGCAGGTGGGGCATAACCCCTGCGTCTGTACGCGGCCGAAGAACGAATTCTCTACGCGCGTAACATATCCCGAACCGTTGCAGGTCGAACAGGTGGCATATGCGTTCGAACCGTCGGCCCCTGTGCCCCCGCACTTGTCGCAGGCTATTTCCTTGTTGATTTTCAATTTCTTGGTGGTGCCTTCGGCTATCTCCTGGAGGGTGAGTTTCACCTTTACGCGGATGTCGCCGCCGCGGCTGACACGTTGGCCGCCGCCCGAAAATCCCGAGAAGCCCCCGCCGAAATGTCCTCCGAAGATGTCGCCGAACTGCGAGAATATGTCCTCCATCGTGAATCCTCCCGCAAAACCGCCTCCGCCGAAGCCTCCGGCTCCCGCGGCACCGCCTACGCCTGCGTGACCGTAGCGGTCGTAGCGGGCTCTCTTGTCGGGGTTCGACAATACGTCGTATGCCTCGGCCGCCTCCTTGAACTTCTCTTCCGCCTCCTTGTCGCCCGGGTTCTTGTCCGGATGATATTTTATGGCGGCCTTGCGATAGGCTTTCTTTATTTCGTCGGCGTTGGCGTTCTTTTCGACGCCGAGCACCTCGTAGTAGTCTCTTTTTTCTGCCATATGTCGATGGGCGAACCTCGTGAACGCCCGTTAAATTACTTGAATGGATTATTCTCCCACTACGACCTTCGCGTAGCGCAGAACCTTGTCGCCCAACTTGTAACCGCGTTGCACGACATCTATTACCTTGCCCTTTTTATCCTCGCCTGCGGCGAACCGCGCGACGGCCTCCTGTAGGTCGGCATCGAAATCGCGACCCTCCGCTTCTATCTCGGTCACCCCTTTTTGGCGCAGCGCTTCGGTGAATTTCTGCATTACCAGCCGCTCGCCCTCGCGCAGCGACGCTATGTCGTCGCTCTTTTCGGAGGCGTCCACGGCGCGATATATGTCGTCGAGCACCGTCAGCATCGATTTCAGCACATCCGCACCGCCGCTCTGAATCAGGTCCATCTTCTCCTTGAGCGTGCGCTTGCGGAAATTGTCGAACTCCGCTTGCAGACGTATGTATTTGTCGCGCCACTCGGCAGCCTCTTTTTCGTAGTCGCCGTTGCGTTGCGTTTCGCTGTTCTCGGCTTCCGCCTGTTCGCTTCCGCCCTTGCCGTCTGTCATTTCGTCAGTCGAATCGCCCCCTTCTGCCATATTGGCATTGCCCGCACCTTCGGACGATGGGTTCGTATCGCCTGCGGAGAATTCTCCGTCCTCTTCAATCTCCTGATTATAAGCTTTCTGCGTTTTCATTATCGTTTTGTTTTTCAATTCTTTTATTATTGATGCGCAAAATGTATGCCGACGGAATCAATACATATTGTCGTACATACTCTGGCTCTTGTCGTACTTCAAATCGGCCAGCGACGCGGCTTTGACCCCGATATTGAAACTCCAGCTCTTGTGGAATCCGAAGGGTATCCATACGAAAGACATCTGCCAGCAATGCAGGTCCCGCGTGATGGAAATCGAGGTTGTCGTCAGCTTGTTGTTCATAATGTCGTAACCGCCCGTGAACGTTATACCCGTCTTCGGTGTTATGTTTATGCTGCCGTTGAAGCCTATCGTCTGCGTGACGTTTTTCTTGTACCCCGTGGTGCCGTTGTTCACGTAGCTTATCGAGTAACTGATCATATAGTTGAAACCCAAGTTCCACGGCAGCGAGAAGTCGTAATATGTCTGCGACATATATTGCCGTCGAAGAACAGGGTCCATTCGCCCGTAAGGGTCGTAGAACGGGTTTATGTATTCGGGCGGAATGGAGTTGATGTCGTTGATGGCCGACTGCGAGTTGTCCTGACGCGATTTGAACGTGTATCCGAAACTCCATCCCGTGCTGACGATACGTCCCGGCAGACCGCGCCGCCACATCAGCTTGTTGTAGCGCACGCCCTGCGGGGATACCTCGTACGGGTCGAGCGTCGCCGACAGGTTCAGACCGAAATTGCTGCCGAATACGGTCGTTCGGAACGAAATCGGTATCGTGGACAGACGCATCGAGTCCGCCAGGAAGTTGTACGAACCGCTTATTCGGATGTCGTCGATGAGTTTTATTTTCTTTACGCCCGTCGAGTCGCGTTTGCTCAGCACCTTCATTTCGAGCGTCTGCGACAGCGAGAACGTCAGGGCCATCTGCTGCCCCGATCCCGGAACGCCGTAAGCGTTGTCCGAGAAAGGCGAATATACCGTGTAGCGGCCGAGCGAGTCGGTCTGCACGGTCTTGTAGAAGCCGTATTTCTGCTTGCTGAAATCGGGGGCGTAGGAGAATCCGACCTGAGGGGTCAGCGTATGGCGCACGGCCTGCACCTTGCTGGTCTTCTTCTTGAACTGCCACATTCCGTAGACCGTCGTTTGTGCCGAAATGCCGACATTGTAGTTGTAGAGACGGTAGAAGCCGTATTGCGGATCGAGATAGTCCACCTGATTGGTTACGGGGTTCCATTGACGCTCGACCTTCTTGAAATACCAGCGCTCGGTGTAGTTCGCCGTGGGCGATACGTTTATGTAGTTGAACAGGCTGAACGACGTCGAGACGGGTATGCTGTGCTCGATGCCGTTCTTCATATTCTTCAGGGTCTCTTTCGTGAAGAGTTCCTTCTCGGTCGTCGATACCGAGTTGGTCAGCTTGCCCGAGTAGCTGAACGATATTTTCTCGTACCAGCGGGCTTTGCCTACGGCCTCTTTGCGCTTGAACGGGTAGACGCGTGCGACGTTGAATACTATCGTCGGGAGTGTGACCGCTATGGTCGAATTCTGCGAGTTCTGCGACACGGCCATATTCATCGACAGCGAGAACGGAGTGCCCGCCCAGCTCTTCGAATAGGAGATGGACGAGTTGGTCTGCGTGGCCAGAATGTCGTTGAGGTTCGTCGCCGAATAGCGGCTGTAACCGCTCGTGGAGAAGTTCACCGATGCCGAGAATGTCGATCCGGGGTTGGCCTTCGGGTCCTGCGAGTGCGTCCATTGCAGGCGGAAGTTGTTCTGTTTCACGTAGTCGGGTTCGCCTTTCTCGCCGTATTTTATGCTCGAGAAATTGGCATTGAAATTTCCCGTGAACTTATATCGCTTGATATAGTGCGACGATGCCGACGCCTCCCACGAGCCGAGGGTGTAGATACCTCCGCGCACCGCGAGGTCCATATGCTCGCCGAGGGTGAAGTAGTAACCCAGATCGCGCAGGAAGAAACCTTTCGAATCCTCGCCGAATGTCGGCATCAGAAGTCCCGATTTAGGCCCCGAGTTTATGGGGAAGAAACCCTCGGGAATGCCGAGAAAATATATCGGCACGTCTTCCATCACCAGATATGCGGGACCCGTAATCACCTTTTTGCCGGGGATTACCTTGGCTTTCGTCATAGCGAGATAGAAGTGCGGGTGGTCGGTCTCGTCGCAGGTGGTGTACATACCGTGCTGGATGTTGATGGTGTTGTCCTCCATCTTCTTCACGCTGCCGCCTATGAGCCAGCCGTCGCCCTCCTGCGTGGCCACGCCTTTGATTTTGGCTTTTTTTGAGGATATGTTGTATGTTATCGTATCCATCGTGTAGGACGAGCTGCCCTCGGTGAAAACGGGGTGCGTCACCGTCGCCTTGCCGTCCACGGAGTCGGGCTTACCGTATGCGTATATCTCCTTGGAGTCCATATTGATACGCATAAAGTCGGCTTTCAGGTTCATATCCTGATAATTTACGTCGCCTTCGTTGTAGATGTAGACCATCTTGTTGCGAACGTCGTAAACCAGCGAGTCGGTGTTCTTTCCGCTGATTATCTCGTCGAGGAACGCTCCGCCTCCCTTTTTGGTCGTCGTGTCGCTGCCCGCTGCCGACAGGCTTGCGGGTATGGAGTCGCCCGCGAGTCTCGCAAGCGAATCGGGTACGGAAATCGTCGCAGAGTCGCGTACGGCTGCGGAAAGTGTGTCGGCCGCAGGGATTTTTGCCGCCGTGCGCCTCCTCGAAGCGGCGCCGCGTCTGTCGCGCGACGGTGGTTGCGTCCGTACCGCGGTGCCGGCCGTATCTTGTGCCGCCCGTAGCGTGTCGGATATGTTTGCGGACGGAATGTACGCCGTGCTGTCCGTACCGTGCAGGCGGAAATCGGCATACGCCGCATATGTGGCTTTGGGCAGCATTACGGCGAAAACGATTTGTACGGCAATGACGATCGTTGCCGAAAGGATGATATATTTTGTCCTCGTTCGTTTCAAAAATCCAAAAATTTTCAGTACCTTTGCCGACAAGTCGGCAAAAACGCAGAAATCACCGTTTCGCACACGTGCGGACGCGATTTTCAATCCGACAAATATAGATAAAATTTTAGAGATAACCTCGAATTCGACTAAATACTATGCGCGGAATACTCTTTTCATTGGCGGCGGTTTGCACGTTTGCGATTACGAACGCGGCTTTTGCCGATAATATTGCGCAGGGCGTGAAGGTGGTGGTGATAGACGCCGGGCACGGAGGTCCCAAATTCCCCGGTGCTACTTATCGCGGCATACACGAGAAGGACCTGAACCTGAAAGTGGCGTTGAAACTCGGTGCGCTGATCGAGAAACGTATGCCCGATGTCAAGGTGGTTTATACGCGCAAGACCGACAAACAGTTCTCCACCGACCTGAACAAGGATTTGCAGGCTCGCGCCGAGATCGCCAACAAGGCGTGCGGCGACATATTCATATCGATACATGCGAATGCCGCCCCTGCGTCGGGGGCTCGCGGCGTGGAGACCCTCATAATGGGCGAGAGCCCGCTCGAAACGAGGGCGAACGAAAGCGTGCTGTTCGCCAACAACAAGGAGGAGTTTCTGGATATGTCCAATCAGAAGACGGCGGCCATAGTGCGCGCTTACATACAGAACCTGCAATTCACCTACGGCGAATACAGCGAGATGATGGCGCGGCTCATTCAGAAGAACTATGCCAAGTCCGGACGTATCGCACGAGGTATCAAACGCCAGCCGCTGAAAGTGCTCTATGCTACCGATATGCCGAGTGTGCTTACCGAGATAGGCTTTATGTCCAATGCCGAGGAGTTGAGGTATATGTCCTCCGAGAAAGGACAGGCGCAGATTGCCGAGAACCTTTATAATGCTGTTCGGGAATATGCCGAGTACGTGCGCAAATCGCTGTTGGTCGATGGCGCCGCGTCGCAGCAGTCCGAAACACGCCCTGCCGTCGTTGCGGACGAGAATCCGAAAACGGGGGATGCGAATACTGATGCTGCCGTGAAGGCGGCACCGTCCGATGCGAAGGACGGGAGTGCATCCGCATCGCGTGCCGCATCGTCTGCGGGCGGCGATTCTGCGGCGAAAAACGGTGCGGCCGACGCGAATGCTCCCGCAAACGGCGCTCGGAATACGGGTGTGCAGAGCGCCGACCGTCCCGCAGGTTCGCAGCCTGCGCGACAGACCGTGACCGAGGACGCGGGTGCCCGTCGAAATACCGAAGAGCCGAAAACTCGGCAGGCATCGGAGCCGTCTGTGCCGCCGCAGTCGGGGAAAAACGATTCGGGGAGCTTTTTTACGGTGCAGATTATGGCGAGTATGACGCCCGTATCGCTCGGCGATGCCCGTTTCGGCAGTTTCGGCGGAAAAGTCAGCCGATATACGGCCGACGGTGCGTATAAGTATAAATATTGCATAGGCAAATATTCGGATCGGGCGGCGGCGCAGAAGGCGGCCGCCGAATTGCGCAGGGAGTTCAGGGATGCCTTCGTCGTGGAGGTCGAGGGCGGACGTGTCGTCAGGCGCAAGTAAATGCCCTGACGGTCTGTGTCGGCGCGTGTATGCGTCGGAAACGGGCCGTGTTCGGGTATCGTGGAACCGTAATGAGAAAAACTGAAATATGAAAAGAGAAGCTAAAATCGGAATTTTCGCGGTAGTGATATTGATTTGCTCATGGGCGGGCATCCGTTTCCTGAGCGGTATGGACGTGTTCAGCCGCAACAAGGTGTATTATGCCTGCTACGATCAGGTCAATGGCGTGCAGACCGCTACGCCCGTGATGATTCGCGGCGTGAAGGTGGGGCAGGTGTCGGACATCGTTCTCGACCCCGAGCGCGAGAACGGCGTGAGGTTGTCGCTGTCCATCCACCGCAAGTACGATATTCCGAAAGATTCGCGTGCGATGATTTACAGCAACGGATTTCTGGGTAACAAGGCCATCGAACTGGTTCTCGGCACATCGTCCGAGATGCTTGACGGCGGCGGCGAGATAAAGGCGGAGCACGACCGCGACCTGATGGCTATGGCGGGTTCCGAGTTTGAAGATATAAAGAGCAAGCTCAATGACCTGTCGGAGCGGCTTGCGCGGACGCTCGACAACGTGAACGATCTGTTGGAGACCAACAAGAACAGTTTCAACGGCATTATGACCCATCTCGACTCCGTGACCGGCAGTATGGACGAGGTCGTCACGGGACGCAAGCGCGAGTTGCGGGAGATCGTGGACAACCTCTCCGCTTTTTCGGCGGCGCTTGGTCGCAGCAGCTCGAAGATCGACAGCACGCTGGTCAATGTGAATATCGTGGCCGAGCAGTTCGCCGATGCCGATGTTGCGGGCAGCCTCAAAACCACGTTGGCGAAACTCGATGCCGTACTCGAAAAGTTCGACAGCGGCGACGGTACGGTTGCCAAACTCATCAACGACAAGGAACTCTATACGAACCTTACCGCCGCGAGTGCAAATCTCTCTTCGCTGCTCGCGGACCTCGAAGCCAATCCGAAACGTTACGTGCATTTCTCGGTGTTCGGGCGCGGAGCCAAAGCCGCCGAGCGCGACCGTGCCAAGGCTGCCGAAAAGGCGTCGGATGTTCAGGACAAGGGTGCGAATACCCGAAAGTAAATTGTACGTCAGATGATATATCCGTCCGATTTCGAATGTAAGGTCGGGTTCGACCGCCTGCGCGAACAGGTGGCGGCGCTGTGTACGATGCGCCGTGCCCGCGAGCTGCTCTCCGACGAGCGGTTCTCGACCTCTGCCGACGAGATCGTGCGCCGCCATTCGCTTGCGGACGAACTGCACCGCCTGCTCGACATGGAGAGCGATTTCCCGCGCGAGGATTTCGGGGACATAGACGGCGTGGTCGCCAAAGTGCGGGTCGAGGGGACGTTTCTCGATACCGAAGAGGTGCTTGCACTTGCCGTTGCATTGAAGGCAGCCGAACGCACCTCATCGTTCATCCTTTCGCGCGATGGCGACGCATATCCGTTCGTACGCGAATTGAGCCGCGGGCTTGCACCGTTGGCGCATATCGTCCGCGAGGCCGAGCGCATCGTGGACGAATACGGGCAGGTGCGCGACAATGCGTCGCCCGAACTTGCGCAGCTGCGCCGCGAGATACGTTCGCGCGAGGGGCAGGTGTCGAAACGGCTGCAACAGATACTTTCGTCGGCTAAAGGGGCGGGTATAGTGGATGCCGAAGCTATGATTTCCATTCGCGAGGGGCGAGCCGTGATTCCCGTTGCCGCGGGCAACAAACGCAAGTTGCAGGGTTTCGTCCACGACGAGTCCGCCACGGGCAAGACCGTATATATCGAACCCGTCGAGGTCGTGGAACTCAACAACGAGCTCAAGGAGCTGGAGTATGCCGTACGTCGCGAGATAGTCCGCATACTCACGTGTTTCACCGATTTCGTGCGGCCTGACATCGGGGCGATAGCCGATGCGGGCGAATACCTCGCGCAGATAGATATGCTTCGCGCCAAAGCCCGCTGGGCCGCCGCAAACGGGGGCGTCAAGCCGATAATATCCGACGAGGGGCGCCTGTCGCTGCGCAATGCACGGCATCCGCTGCTGGCTCAGACGCTGGCCGCGCAGAAGAAGGAGATAGTGCCGCTCGACCTGCTGCTCGACACCCGCGAGCGGATACTCGTCATTTCGGGGCCCAACGCGGGCGGCAAGTCGGTGTGTCTGAAGACTGCGGGATTGTTGCAGTATATGTTCCAGTGCGGTTTTCCCGTTACGGCATCCGAGAATTCGGAATTTCCGATTTTCGAGAGCATATATATAGATATAGGCGACGAGCAGTCTATGGACAACGACCTTTCTACATACTCGTCGCACCTCTACAATATGAAAAATATGCTCGGCGGTGCGTCGGAGAGGAGTATGGTGCTTATCGACGAGTTCGGGTCGGGTACGGAGCCCGTTATAGGCGGGGCCATAGCCGAAGCCATTCTCGAACGGCTCGTCGAACGTCGCAGCTACGGCGTGATTACCACTCACTATTCGAATATCAAGTACTATGCGGCCAATACGGATGGCATCTCCAACGGTGCTATGACATTCGACGTGAAGAATATACGGCCGCTGTTCCGTCTCGAAACGGGCAAACCGGGCAGCTCTTTCGCCATAGAGATAGCACGCAAGATAGGTCTGCCCGAGCAGATAATCCGCTCGGCGAGCGAAAAGGTAGGCTCGGAGCATATAAATATCGAGAAGCAGCTGCGCGAGATAGCGCGCGACAAACGTTATTGGGAGCAGAAACGCGACCGCATACGCATCGCCGACCGCAAGGTCGATGAGTTGGAGCAGCGTTACCGAGAGCAGCTCGAACGCATACGCTCCGAGCGCAACGAGATAATAGGCAAGGCTCGGCAGGAGGCCAAAGAGCTTATCGCCGATGCCAACCGCCGCATAGAGAACACCATAAAGTCCATACGTGAAGCGCAGGCCGAACGCGAGACTACGCGGACTGTGCGCAAAGAGTTCGACGAATTCCGCGCGGAGGTCGAGAACGACAGTGCCGCAGCATCCGAGAACGCAGCCCGCGTGGAGCGCGAGATGGAGCGTCTGGAACGACGGCAGGCGCGTCGTGCCGAGCGCCGCAGGGAGCATCCCGCCGCAGAACCGCAGCAGGCGGCTGCGGAGGTGCCGCAACCTGTCGTGGCGGGCTCGAAAGTCCGTATCGAGGGGCAGGACATTATCGGCGTCGTGCAGTCCGTCAAGGGACGCAAGGCGCAGGTGGCTTTCGGTCATATACTGACTACGGTCGAATGCGACAGACTTACGGCGGTGTCGAATGCCGAATATAAGCGTGTTATGCGCCCCGTTACGCCCCGCACCGTCATTGCCGCCGACATCTCGCGGCGCCGCCTGAATTTCCGCAGTTCGATAGACATTCGCGGTATGCGTGCGGCGGAGGCCTTGGAGGCCGTGCAGGATTTGGTAGATGATGCGCTTATGGTCGGCGTCGATACGGTCTCCATTTTGCACGGCAAGGGCACGGGCGCACTCAAGGAGGAGGTGCGCAACTATCTGCGGACGGTGCCGCAGGCGGTCGATGTCCGCGACGAGCATCCCGACAGGGGCGGCGCGGGAATTACGGTCGTTACTTTCGGGTGAATTCGAAACTGACTCAAAAATACGCAGTATTATGAAATACAGATTGTCGGAGATAGCCGATATATGCGGCGGCCGCTTGTGCGGCGCCGATATCGAGGTCGATGAGGTCGAAACCGACAGCCGCAACTGTGCTTTCGGCAAAAATACGCTTTTCGTGGCGATACGGGGGGCTAACCACGATTCGCACGACTTTATCCCGCAAATGATTACGCGCGGGGTGCGGGCGTTCGTCGTCGAGCGCGAAACGGCACTCGACAGCGGCTGCGGCGCGGTTGTCGTCGGTAACTCCATTGCGGCGCTGCAACGTCTGGCCGAACATTACCGCGGTATGCTGCACGGTACTGTCGTCGGGATTACGGGTTCCAACGGCAAGACCGTCGTCAAGGAGTGGATAGCCCAGTCTGTGCCGTCGGATGTCAAACTGTTCCGCTCGCCCCGCAGCTACAATTCGCAATTAGGTGTGGCGCTCTCGCTGCTTATGGCCGAGGGCGACGAGGATTTGGTGCTTGTCGAGGCGGGAATCTCGCAGTGCGGCGAGATGGAGCGCCTGCAACGTATGATACGTCCCGACATAGCGATATTCACCTCGATAGGCGATGCGCATCAGGAGAATTTCGGCTCGCTGCGGCAGAAGGTCGAAGAGAAGATGCTGCTCGCACGCGGTGCGCGGACGTTCATTTACCACGGCGGTTATGCGGATGTCGCCCGTGCTGCGGGGATGCTTCCCGCGGGCGTCGAAAAAATCGATGCGGCGGATATGCCCGTTCCCGATTTCACCGATGTCGCTTCCGTGCGCAACGGGCAGATAGTCGAGGCGTTCTGCAAGGCTATGGGATATCCGCAGCCCGATTTCGGAGAGTTGCAGCCCGTCGCTATGCGATTGGAGGTGAAAGAGGGTATCAACAATTCGTTGTTGGTGAACGATGCTTATAATTCAGACATAAATTCGCTCGCCATAGCGCTCGACTATCTGCACGGCGTCGCCGCGGGACGTGCCGCAACACTCGTCCTGTCGGATATTTCCCAGAGCGGAATGGCCGATTGCGAACTGTATGCCCGCGTGGCGGAACTGGTCGTCGAGAGCGGTGTGGGGCGGCTTATAGGCATCGGGGAGAAGATTTCGGCGCAGCGCGCTCTGTTCGCCGATGTCGAGAGCGAGTTCTATACCTCTGCGGACGAGTTTCTGCACCGTATGGGGCGCGACGATTTCGCCGACCGTGCGATATTGCTCAAGGGCAGCCGCGCGAGCCGTTTCGAGAAGATCGCCCACGCTCTCGAGCGCAAGGTACATACCACCGTGCTGGAGGTCGATCTCGATGCTATGGTGCATAATCTCAATTATTTCCGTTCGCGCCTTTCTCCCGAAACGAAACTTACCGCTATGGTCAAGGCGTCGAGCTACGGGGCGGGCGATGCCGAGGTAGCGCAGGTGTTGCAGCACCACGGTGTCAATTATCTTGCGGTGGCCTTTGCCGATGAGGGCATTATCTTGCGCGAAAAGGGTATTGCGATGCCTGTCGTCGTCCTGAATGCCGATGCGGGGAGTTTCGACCGAATGGTCGAGAATCGATTGGAGCCCGAGATTTACAGTTTTTCGTCATTGCAGGCTTTCGCAGAAGCCGTCGGCCGTTACGGCGAACGCCACTACCCGATACATATCAAGCTCGATACGGGTATGCACCGTTTGGGATTCGTCGGGGATGAAATCGACGAACTCGTCGGGCGGCTGAACGAATGCGGCGAACGGGTGCGTGTCGCTACGGCGTTCGCCCATTTGAGTTGCGCGGACGATCCTGCGCAGGATGACTTCACGCGGCTGCAAATCGAGCGGTTCGCATCTATGAGCGGCCGTCTTGCGGACGGGTTGCCCTATCCGATTATCCGCCATACGGCAAACTCGGCGGCTATCGAACGGTTTCCCGAGGCGAAGTTCGATATGTGCCGCTTGGGTCTGGGACTTTACGGCTTCGGCTTCGAACACAACGACGGGCTGCGTCCCGTTTCTACCCTGCGCACGCGCATCGTGCAGGTGCGGTATCGTGCTGCGGGCGAGGGCATAGGCTACGGCCGTGCACAGCGCCTTACGCGCGACAGTGTGATTGCTACCGTGCCGATAGGGTATGCCGACGGTTTGGACCGACATCTGGGATGCGGCAGCTGGTCTATGCTCGTAAAAGGTCGGCCAGCACCCGTCGTGGGGCGCATATGTATGGACAGCTGTATGCTGGACGTCACCGACATCGACGGCGTTGCCGAGGGCGACGAGGTGCTCGTATTTTCGCCGCAGGCGGGCAATACTCCCGAAGATATGGCGGCAGTGCTGGGTACGATACCGTATGAAATCCTGACCTCCGTATCGTCCCGTGTAAAACGTATCTATACCAAAGAGTAATGTTCGGAACATTGTATCTTATCCCGTGCCCCATTTCGGACGCGACGGCCGTAAGCGACGTTACGCCCGAAGCCAATGCGGCCGTTATAAATTCGCTCGACTATTTTATCGTCGAGAACATCCGTTCGGCGCGTCGGTTCTTGTCCAAAGCGCATATAGCGCGTCCGATAGACAGCATCGAGTTCCGCGAGCTGAACGAACATACCACCTCGCCGCGCGAAATCGAAGATCTGGTGCGCCCGCTGCTCGAAGGGCGCTCGGCGGGCGTTATCTCCGAAGCGGGCGTGCCTGCCGTCGCCGACCCCGGGGCTGCTGTCGTGGCGTTGTGCCATAAGAAGGGCGTGCGCGTCGTGCCGCTCGTGGGGCCCTCGTCGATAATTATGGCGATGATGGCGTCGGGGCAGAACGGACAGTCGTTCGCGTTCAACGGCTATCTGCCCGTCAAGGAGCCCGACCGTTCGCGTGCCGTTAAGCGTCTGGAGGCGCGTGCCGTGCAGGAACGCCAGTCGCAGATATTCATCGAGACGCCTTACCGCAATGTCAAACTTTTCGCCCATCTTCTGCAAGTATGTTCGTCCGATACGATGCTTACCGTTGCGGCCGACATTACGGCTCCGAGCGAATACATCGTCACGCGCAGTATCGGCGAATGGCGCAAAACGGCATCTCCCGACATCGACAAGCGTCCCGCAATATTCGTATTGGGACGGTAGGGCGGAATGCTTTCTTGCGGCGGTCGCCGATTGCCGCGATTCCGTGTGCGATGCGATAAATGCAGTGTGCGCAGGTCTAAAAGCCTGCGCACACTGCCGTTTTCGGCGGCTGAAATCGTCGTTTCGTTCGCGGCGTAGACGATTCTTCGGAATACGTACCCCGATTACGGATTCGGCGGCGAGAGTTTCGAAGTCTCGAAAAATGATATTATATTTGCACAAACAACCGAATATCACCGTTATGGAAGATTTGTTGCGAATAGACAGCATAGATGCCTACAACAGGCTTTACGGATTCGAAACGCGCCATCCGCTCGTTACAGTCGTAGACCTTTCGAAAGCGACCCGGTGGGTTTCGCGCGCTCGATTCCATTACGGAGTATATGCGCTTTACCTCAAGGACGTGAAGTGCGGCAATATAAAATACGGCCGTAAGAATTATGATTATCAGGACGGAACGATCGTCTGTTTCGCACCGGGGCAGGCGGTGGATGTAGAGCGTACCGACAATGTGAAGCCTGCGGGATACGGCATCCTGTTCCATCCCGACCTGATTCACGGCACGGCTCTCGGGCAGGAGATAAAGAATTATTCCTTTTTCTCGTATGAAACCAGCGAGGCGCTGCACCTGTCCAAGGAGGAACGCAATACGATTCTCGACTGTCTTCGGAAAATAGACGTCGAACTGAACCGCTCGATAGATAAGCACAGCCGCAGGCTCATCAACTCCAATATAGGGTTGCTGCTCGATTACTGTATGCGTTTCTACGACCGTCAGTTCGTTACGCGCAGCGAGGCGAACAGCGATATAGTCACCCGTTTCGAACAGCTGCTGAACGACTATTTCGACGGCGATGCCCCCGCCCGCGAGGGGTTGCCTACGGTCAAGTATTTTGCCGACAAGGTGTTCCTGTCGCCCAATTATTTCGGCGACCTGATAAGCCGACATACGGGCATTACGGCCTCCGAACACATTCAGAACAAAGTCGTCGGGCAGGTGAAGGAGCAGCTGCTTTCGACCAACAAGACCACCAGCCAGATAGCCTACGAACTTGGATTTCAGTATCCGCAGCATCTCAGCCGAATGTTCAAGCGCGTGGCGGGTATGACGCCCAACGAATACAGGTCTTCGGGCGCCTGACGGTCGCTATGGAGCCGCGATGCACTGCATCGCGGCTTTTTTTGTCCGGTGCCCGTATCATTCTTACGGATATGTGTACCTCGATTACGGGGAATGGCCGACGGTTGTTTGTTATCCCGATTTTATCCGTTTATTTTGCATTCGGGATTGCGACGGCGTTGCCTTACGCGGCGCATAACGATAATGGAAACCGATAACGATAAATTATATATCACCGACGATGCGGACGATGCGTCGTTCATTCCCGCACTGCGCGATCGCGGGTTTTATGTCATACGGTTCTGGGAGCGCATACCATCGGGCGGATGTACATACGGAAGGGTGGGATGCGACTACAACGATGCTACGGTAGTGTGCGACGGCTGCGGTTCGGACATTCCGCTGCCCTCGGAACCTCCGTTCGTGTGGTTTGTGGCATTTATGCCCGATATTATCAGCGGCAGGCATTGCGAAAGCGGCGCTCGCGAGTATTCGTTCTTCGGCTATGCCGCCGACGAGGCGCTGCATCTGTCGTGCAGGGAGAAACGGGTACTGTGCGAATGCTTCGACGACATCCGCATCGAGTTGCGGCATTCCGACGACTGCCGTCACAATATCATACTCGCCGCACATATCAGGCGTATGACGGACTATATCGCCCGCTTTTACGACCGTCAGTTCATTACCCGCGAATTGCGCAATGCCGAGATTCTCGACAGGTACGATGCCTTCGTCGAACAGTATCTCGCCGACGGGAAGGCCCGGCTTTACGGAGCGCTTTCGTCCGCACGCTGCGCCGAAAGGCTGCATCTGTCGGAGCCGTATTTCAACGATCTGCTGAGATTCGCTACGGGACACACGTGCGGCGGTTCATTCGTGCTGAAACAACTCGAAGTGGCGAAAAAACGCCTGTCCAGTACCGATATGCCCGTCGCTCGGATAGCGGAGGAGCTCGGATTCCCCTCCCTGTGCCATTTTAATTGCCTGTTCAAAAGATTGACGGGTGTGTCGCCGACATCCTACAGGTCGTGCTGCTGAAGCGTCAAACGATTCTCTGTCGTTGGATAAAGGCTGCCGGACGGTTTCGGATGAGGAATCTTATCCGTCGAGTAGCGTGTCTTCGTCGGATCGGAAAAACTCTTCGGCATATTGAACGGTGCCGCAGACGGCGGCGGCATCGTCTCTCAGGCGGATGCACCTATAGTATTCCGACGGGATGTCGAACGGCGACGATTATTTTTTCGATTATTTTTTGATTTTTGTTTGCACAAATAAAAATTATCACTACCTTTGCACACGCAAATGCCTCTTTAGCTCAGTTGGTAGAGCACGACACTCTTAATGTTGGGGTCCAGGGTTCGAGCCCCTGAGGGGGTACGGAAGCGGAAGATGAAAGTCTTCCGCTTTTTGTACTTGTACACTTGGTAATATACTAAATATTGCCTAATTTTGAGCAGGGTTTCGGGTCGGATTTTTTATGAAGTTTGAATCTATACGAAACCAAAAGAGATTTAAGGAGAACCGATTTTGGCATATCGTAGTTTGTTGGGCTTTTTTGTTACTTTGTAGTGATACTTCTTTAATGGCAAAAACTAAAAATAAATATGGACAATACTTTACCATAAAATCGATTGCTGATTTTATGGTTGCTTTAATAACGCATGATAGAAGTTCGAATATCTTAGAGCCATCTTGCGGTGAGGGGGTGTTTCTAACAAGCTTGAAAGAACAAGGATATAATAATCTTAATGCTTATGAAATAGATTCATCTTTGAATAACTCTCATCATTTCGTACGATATGAAAGTTTCGTATCAGCGCCCATAAATGAAAAATATGATGTCATTATCGGTAATCCCCCTTATATCAGATGGAAAAACCTTGAAGAAGAATTGAAAGAAGAGTTAGAAGTGTCACCTCTGTGGAAACGATATTTCAATAGCCTTTGTGATTATTTTTTTATCTTTATACTCAAGAGTATAGAACAGCTTAATGATAACGGTGAATTAATTTTTATTTGTCCGGAATATTGGATGAATACCACTCATTCGCGAACATTAAGGGACTATATGCTTAATAATGGAGCTGTTACTGAAATATATTTATTCAAGGAAGCTCCTTTATTCGAAGGAGTTATATCTTCATTTGTGATATTTAAATACATTAAATCTCAGAGGACCGAACAAATATCATTTTATAAATATCTCAAAAAGAGTAAGCCGACAAAAGAGGATTTAATTGGTAAAACTTGTTTTGAAAGACAAGATATTCCTCAGTTTGTTATAGGAGAGAGATGGATTCTTGCCAATACTGAAAAACGATGTTCTATAGTCTCTTTGGAAAAGGCATGTGAAAAACAGGCGCTGCTATTATTTGATTCCGATGCGAATATGTGCCGAATAGGAGATTTCTGCGATATTGGTAACGGTATGGTTTCAGGTTTAGATAAAGCGTTTTGTGTAACCGATACAAGCGTTTTAAATGAAGATGAGAAAGCTGCTCTTATACATGTGTATAAAGCTAAAGATTTGCAACAATATTATAATATAACTGATAGTTATTATTTCTTTTTGCGGGATAATATAAGTGAATCTGCATTTAGAAGGCGGTACCCGCATATCTATACAAAATTGTGCTCTTATAGGGAAGATTTATTAAAAAGATATAGTTACGGGCGAAACTTACAGATGTGGGAGTTCGCTTTCCCTCGCAATGAAACTTTGTTCAAAAAAGAGCAAGAGAGAATTTTTGTACCTTGCAAGGAGCGTATCTCTCATAAACAATATTTTAGATTTGCTATAGCAGATTCTACAACTTACCCATTGCAAGATGTAACTGCAATCTTAAAAAAACAGAATTGCAAAGAGAGTATATACTATATATTAGCATATTTGAACAGCGGTATGGTATTCGAATGGCTTAAATATAATGGTATAGTAAAGGGTGAAATTGTAGAGTTTTCCGAAACTCCTCTTGCTAGCATTCCATATCGTTGTATAAATTGGGATGATGAGCGCGAGGTTGGATGTCATAATAATATTGTTAAATATACACAACAATATGTTAAAACAAAAGATATTCAGAATCTTTCTTTTATTGAAGCAAACCTTAATACTTTATTTTATGAGTAATATATCTTACGTTAAAATATTATCTTGGTTAGAAAACAAAGAAGTTGATCGTCCGAACGCTGCAGATAATGGTACTTTGTCTGGGCATGCAGCAGGAGAACCTTTTGAGAAACTCGTATATCGTCACTTGAAGGAGTTATATCCAAATAATGTGTATAAGCAATATGAGTTCTTAAATGATTTATATAGAAGAAATCCTGAGAGTATTACAATCAAAGACCGACAAGCTCTTTTTAATTCGCCTGTTGCCTTATTCTTACTTAGTAGAGGTGATGCTGCAACACGGGATTGGGATATTCAGAATGTATTTGAGGAGAAACAAAACGATACTGCTGATATCTTATTTCACAAAAATGAATATTTTGAATTGATAGATGTAAAGACGAGAAATATTTCAAAGGCAGCGCAGGCACCGAATATTATATCCGCTTATAAAGTTGCACAAATGTGTGCTATTATATTAGACAATCAAGATTTTGATACAGTAGGTATAAATTATGTTGAAGTTGATTGGTTGCCAAAAGAAGATAAATTAGTTTGCACACAAGCTCATTATGGGAACCTATTTAAAGCGACGCCTAATACTTTGTATATCAACTGGGCGGCGGCTATGCAAATACAGTTTCATGTATCTGAGTTAGATCAAACATATACGGGAACTTTGGAGGAATGGGCAAAAGCATATTTGAAAATGTTTGTTGCAAGTGCAGAACATCGTTGTGATATTATGTATAAAAAGTATGTAAAACCATTTAAAAAATATGTAGAAGAATAATACATTCATACATTGCAACAGATACCACTTTTAGTGTTTTGATAGTTGGACACGAATTAGAAAATTTTCAAACCGGAGCCAAACTGTCACTTAGCAATTCTTGCTGTGGTGTCTACAGGCGGGTTTAATGCCGCGACCCGAAGGGGACAGAAATCGAGAAACTTTAGTTTCTCGATTTTATTATTTTCGAGCTATTATCGTTCGGCTCCTGCATACTTGTCCGCGTATCGCATATCGAACGCATCGTTGTTCCACTCCCTGCCCGCTCCTGTGTAAATTATCGGGCGACCGTGTTCCGATCTCTTGAGTGCGAGATACGTTTCGTACATATTGATGCCGTTCGTGCGTCCGCCGCCTAGCGAAAAAGCGATTACCGACGGATGCGTTTTCGAGGTGTGGTACATAGCGGCGGCGCGGTCGAGATACTCGGCCGTCATCGACGGATCGTTGCTCGGATTGCCGCCGCGTTTTATGGATTCGCCGCCCTCGGAGGTGTCTGCTGCAAGTTGCGGGATTACGTACATCCCGACGGAGTCGCATACCGAGTATAGGGACAACGGGGCCTCTCCCGCTTTTACCGTTACGGTATTGATACCTTCGGATTTCAGCTCCGCAAGGTCGGATACGGTGACGTTGGGCTCTACGGTCGCTATCTTCAGCGATACGGGCTTACCGTTTACGACAAGTCTGCCCGATGCGTATTCGGTCGAATGCAAACCGGTCGGTATTGCGACGGTCTCCGCATACTTGCCGTCGATACGGTTGCGAACCGTCAGTGTCAGCAATACGGGGTTGTCCGTACTCCACAATTTGTCGCGCGGGATTATGGCTGCGAATTTCACCGTATCCTCGCCGCGCATTTCGAGTGTTATGTCCTTGTATCCGTATGCCAGACGTGTCGTGTCGGGCGCAAGCAGTTCGTAGTATATCCGTGAGGTTTTGGGGTTCAGCGCGTCGGTCTTTACCGCAAGGCTTATCTCGGCTATGCCGTCGCCCGCATCGTTGAGCCGTGTATAGTGCGTCGCCTCGCGCAATCTTATCGTCGGCTGCGACAGCACCTCCGCCCTGCCTATCCACGCTACGCCCGTTTTCAACAGCGGTTCGCCCTCGGTCGGCGTGTCGAGTATCAGCGATATCTCGTTTATTCCCTGTTTCGACCGTTTCGTCAGGTTGAACTCTGTCGGAACGGCCCCGTTGCTCGCCCGTCCTATTTCCGAACCGTTGATCACGACACGGTAACCTGCCGATGCCGCTTCTATCCGCAGCAGTAATTGACGGTTCAGCCAGGCGATAGGGTAGACATAAGAGGCGGAGAAGATCGTTCGGCCCTCTTTTCCGTCCCGCTGCCATTCGCTCAGCGGCGAAATGTAGCGGCTCGCACCTTCGGGGCGTTTTACGGCCTCCGCAGGCGTGGCATACGGTCGTATCTCGCTTCTGGGCGGTTCGGTGCCGTACGACGCCTTGATTTGCGCATCGGCGACGTATGACGATAAAAGCAATATGGCTATCAGTGCGTTTCTCATAATTTTCATACCTTATGATTTTGTCGAAGATACTCCGTTTCGGCATAATCGGGCCGAAGCTTGTTTCTGCGTTCGACTTTTCGTATCTTTAACTTCGTTTCGGATACTCCCGTTCGGCGATGCCCGAATAAATTTGGCATTGCTCTCTCTTATTCGTATCTTTGACTCTGTCGAAGATACTCCGTCTCGGAAAAAATGCAAGCAAGCTTGCTTTTTTCTCTCGGCTTATTCGTATCTTTGTCGGTGTAAAGATACGAATTTTTTACGACAGACTATGCCCGCATACGACGACAAAATCAATTTCCCTGCCGTGGATATGCGTACTAAGGTCGAGAACGGCGAAACATACGTTTTCGACATAGTGCGCGGCGGCTGGCTGGTGCTTACGCCCGAGGAGCGCGTGCGCCGTCACGCCATAGGGTTTCTGATGTCGCATTGCGGGGCTGAGTTGCGTTCTGTCGCCACCGAATATCCTGTCGGGCTGAACGGCACGTCGCAGCGTGCCGACATAGTGGTCTTCGACGGGGAATGCCGACCCGCGGCGCTCGTCGAATGCAAGGCGACGGATGTCCGCATAGGTCCCGACGTGCTCGCCCAAGCCGTGCGGTACAACTCCGTACTCGGCGCCAGATATATAATACTGACTAACGGCATAAGACATTTCTGCTATGAACGCACCGCAAGCGGATATCGCCCTATGTCCCGATTCCCCGACCTGCGTATCGTACGGTGACGGATGGCCTTTTACAGCGAGGAATAGTGCTTCGATATGTATTCCTGAAACGCCTCCTTGTAGTTTTCGCCTATCGGCACATACTCGTTGTTGTTCAGGAACACGCGCCCGCGCGCATATCCCGTCACGCATTTCAGATTTACGATGTACGAGCGGTGTACCCGCATAAATGAGTCCGAGGGCAGGGACGTTTCCATATTCTTTATCCGGAACAGCGTCATAATCGTCGATCCGTCCGTCAGATGCAGGCGCACGTATTCGCCGTCGCTCTCGATATAGATGATGTCGCCGGTCTTTATCAGCGAGACCTTGTGGTCGGCGCGTATCGATATGTATTCGTTACCGCTTTCCGACGGTTCGATTTCGCTTTCGGCGGGCATATGGCGACGGCTGTTGGTCATCAGCTCGTAGAGCGAGTTGGCCTTGCCTACCGAACGGCTGAATTCCGCGAAGCTGAACGGCTTGAGCAGATAGTCCGTCGCATCGAGCTTGAAACCGTCGATGGCATATTCGGAGTATGCGGTGGTGAATATTATCATCGGCCGCTGCTGGAGCGAGCGCACGAACTCGATGCCCGTTATGTCTGGCATATTTATATCCACGAATATCAGGTCCACGCTCTCCGAAGCGAGAAAGTGCTGGGCGTCTAAGGCGTTGCTGAATTGGCCTGCCAGTTCGAGAAACGGGATTTTTTCGATATATCCCCTAATTTGACGCAGGGCTAACGGCTCGTCGTCTATTGTTATGCATCTGATCATTCGGATATGGGTATTATCAGTTTAATGCCGTATGTTTTGGGATCCGTGTCGTTTATTTCGAGCACGTAGTCCTTGTTGTAGAGCAGTTCGAGCCGTTTTGTCACGTTGTCCAGACCTATGCCGACCTTGTGCGACGCGCTTGCATCGGCGGTGCGGCTGTTGATTACCGAGCAGCAGACATATTTGTCGTCGCAGCTGACGTCTATTCTGATGAACGAGGGGGTGTTGTAACTTACTCCGTGCTTGAAGGCGTTCTCCACGAAGACGATGAACAGCAGCGGCGGAATGAATATGCGCGACGTGTCTTGCCGAGGCTTGTCGAAAGTTATGTCTATGTCTTTCGTGTAGCGTATCCTCATCAGGTTGATGTAGTTGGATACGAATTGCAATTCGTTTTGCAGGGATATGTTCCTCGCCCCGGATTCGTACAATACGTATCGCATCATTTTCGACAACTCTATCACGCTGTCTTTGGCGCATTCGGTATCGATGTCGATAAGCGCGTGGATGTTGTTGAGCGTGTTCATAAAGAAATGGGGGTTTATCTGATATTTCAGATATTCCATTTCGGCTTGCAGGTTGCGCCGCTTGAGAACCTCCATTTTACGTTCGTCGGCTATGGACTTGAATATCAGCTTGACTCCTGCATTCGTCCCCAGCATAAATATTCCTAACAACATATTCCAGTGCCATTGCAGGTCGGTGAGGGACGCGCGGTGACGCGGGATGTACTCTGGCAGATCCATAACGAAGAGTTTGCCTTCTATGTAGTGTTCGTACAGATCGACTACGGCGAATACCGTCGCCAGCAGCACTATGTCGCTCAGTATATACCACAGGTACCGCCGCTTTATAAGCAGCTTCGGTGCTATGAATATGTTGTGTATCAGGAATATGATGAAATAAGGGGCGATCTTGCACCACGCGATGATGATGTTGTTGAGATTGACGTGTTCTTCGGCCATCAGCTTCGAGTTGAGTATCGGCACGAGGAATACCACCAGCCACACCATTCCGTAGAGCATATTCTCGCTCAATATCTGTTTGATGTCTATGTTGATATTGAATTTCAGTTTCATAGCCGAACATGCGCGTTGCGTAGTTGTCGTATTTGACGGGCGGCGTATCGCGATTCCGCAGCCCGCATAGTGATTCGGGTGCCGAACCGTCACGGCCGGCACCCGAACTTAACGAGGTCAGAGTTTCAGCGTAGCGACGTTGTACAGATAACGCTTGATACTCCGTTTCGGGGTCTTTTCGAACTCGGTAGGGTATATCGTTATGTTCGAAACCTTCTCGTAGTTGGCCAGCAGGTCGTTCAGCTGCTTGAGGTTCTCGTCCATAATCTCGGGCAGCTGCGAGCGGTTGATGCCCTCTTTTTCGGCCTGCTCGTAGTCGGGTACCACCAGCGCGTGGAGTTTGCCGTTGTTTTCGATAATGAGCGACTCGAAGACCATATACATATTGTTGAGCTTGTCCTCTATCTCCTCGGGATAGATGTTCTGTCCGCTGCCCGAGAGAATCATAGTCTTCGAACGGCCGCGGATGTATATCGTGCCGTCGTCGTCCATCGTTCCCATATCGCCCGTATGGAGCCACCCGTCTTCGTCGAGTACGGCATTGGTGTCCTTGTCGTTCTTGTAGTATCCCAGCATCACGTTCTCGCCGCGTACGAGAATCTCGCCTGCGATGTTGTGCGGGTCGGACGAATCGATGCGTGCCTCGATGTAGTCTCTGATATATTTGCCGCACGACCCCGCTTTGTATTCGTCTTCGCGGGCGAAGCTGATCAGCGGAGCGCACTCGGTCATACCGTAGCCTATCGTGATCGGGAAATTGATCTTCATAAGGAACGATTCGGTCTCCTGGTTCATCGGGGCGCCGCCGACGATGAACAGGCGCACGTTCCCGCCGAAAGCACCCATCAGCTTGGCGCGTATCGACGAATATATGGCGCTGTTCAGGAGCGGAATCTTCATAGCGATGCTTACGGGACCCTTTTCGAGTACGGGGAGCACCTGCTTGCGGTATATCTTTTCGAGGATGAGCGGCACGCAGCATACTATCGTCGGCTTTACGAACTGCATAGCTTCGACGAGAATTTTAGGCGACGGAATCTTGCCGAGCAGCGTGATGTGCCCGCCCGCGGCCAACGGCGAAAGGAAGTCGAACGCGCATCCGTATGCATGTGCCAATGGCAGGAACGACAGCGTCCTGACGCCCTGGTTGAAATACGGCATTCCGTTCTTGTCGGGTGTACGCAGGGCGAACTCGACATTGGCCGTAAGGTTGTTTACGGTCAGCATCACGCCTTTCGAGTGGCCGGTAGTGCCCGACGTATAGTTGAGCAGGATTACCTGATCGTTGGGCACTTCGGGGTATTTGATGTCGGTGACGCGGAATCCGTTCGAATATTTCGCGCGGTAGTGCTGCGTCATATTCGACATAAAGCGTCCCAGCACCTTGCCTTCGCGTTCGCATATCACGTGGAAATCGGTCAGCGAGAATACGGCTTCGATATGCGGTATCTGGTCCTCCTCTATCACGTCCCAGTAGTTGTCGCCGAGGAACAGCAGGCGGCTCTCCGAGTGGTTGATGATGTGGATGATGTCGTTGGGGTTGAAATCCTGAAGTATGGGTACTATGCAGGCGCCGTAAGTTATTGTCGCGATGTATGTTATGCACCAGCGCGGGTTGTTGCGCCCGATGAGGGCTATTTTATCGCCGGCCTTGATTTGCGCCTTCTTGAAGAGCAAATGCAGCTTGGCGATCTCCTTGGCCATTTCGTAATACGAAAACGTTTCGTCCTTGAAGTAATCCGAGAGAGCAGACATTTCGCGGTTCTCGCGAAAACTGGTCTCGTACATCTTGATGAGGTTTGTCTGTAACATATTGAGTCTATTATTCCCGTATCGCGCCTGCCGTTCAGGCGGAGCGCCTGTCGGGTAGTCAGTTAGTCTTTTTCGCGTTTCTCGGTTTCCAGAGGTATATTTTCGACTCCGTGCCTGCACGCAGACGGGCTATGTTCTTGCGGTGCGTCCACAGCAGCAGCAGCGCTACGACGACCGAAAATACGATGAATGTCACGGATATGTCGCCCGAACGTCTGTATGTGCTGCCCGAGAATATGCTTACGAATATCGGGAAGCAGCATCCCGCCGTCATAGATGCGAGCGACACGTAATGCGAAAGCATGAATATGAGGAACCATACGCCGAAACACAGCAGTATGATCGTCGGATGGATACCCGTTACGGCCCCGACCAGGGTGGCTACACCCTTGCCGCCCTTGAAGTTGGCGAACAGCGGGAATATGTGTCCGAGGACTACGGCGGCCGTCGCCGCTATCTTCAGGTTTATGAGCATCGCCGCTGTTATGTTGCTGTCGTATTTCAGAAGCGAGATGATCGTCACGGCTACGAACCCCTTGATGAAATCTATCGCGAAAACGGGTAGCGCCGCACGCCTTCCGAGTACGCGCAGCATATTCGTCGTACCCGCATTCTTGCTCCCGTGTTCGCGGATGTCTATGCCGTAATAGCGTTGTCCTATCCATACTGCGCTGGGTATCGACCCGAGCAGGTATGCTATGATAATCAGTGTTACGGCGCAATAATATGTTATGATCATAACGGTCGCTTTTATCACAATTTGCAACAAAGATAGTAAAATTTTTCATACGGCTCCGTTTTCTCAAAAAATAGTGCGGCGGGTGACGCAGTTTCGCGGGATTGTATTATCTTTGCATTCCGATAGAATTTCATAAAAATAAGGTATATGACGATTACTGATACATTTGCGCGGATGAAATCGTTGCGTTGGTGGATGTCGTGGGTCTCGATATTTTTCGGGTGCGCCGTGATGGCCGCGGGCTTCGTGTTTTTCATCAATCCCTATAATATCGTACCGGGCGGCGTTTACGGCGCGAGTATCGTTATGCACAACATATTCCCGTCCGTACAGGTCGGGACTTTCGGCTATATGTTCGACGTGCCGCTGATGATTATCGCCGTCGTATGCTTCGGCGGAGGTTTCGGCGCACGCACCGTTATCGCGGCTATGACTACCCCCGGACTGATGAACATAATGTCGCGGCTGGCCTATCCCACGCGCGAGGCTCTCGAACGCCTCGACCCGTCGCAGCTGCTCGGCGGCCGTATCGATATGTCCAACGACCTGATGCTGACGGCCATTATCGGTGCGGTGCTTATAGGCATCGGCGTCGGTCTGGTCGTGCGCAACCAGGCGACTACGGGCGGCACGGACATCGTGGCGATGATACTCCAGAAATATTGCCATATCAACTTCTCGAACGGAGTGCTTATAGCCGACTCCGTGGTGGTGCTGTCGGGTCTCGTCGTCATCGGCTTCGGCGTAGGTTCGGCCGATAACGGCGAAGGTTCGGGCTGGCTGTTGTCCTTCTACTCGCTTATTTCGATATTCGTCGCATCGCGCGTCATAGCTTACGTCATCGACGGCGCTTCGTACGATAAGCTCATATTCATCGTCAGCGATACTCGTCAGGACGAGTTGCGCCGTTTCATCACCGTCGATCTCGACCGCAGCGCTACGTATATCAAGGCGCGTGGTATGTATACGGGCGACGACAAGGAGATGATATTCCTCGTCGTGAGCCGCAAGGAGGTGCAGATGGTGCAGCATAAGGTCAAGGAGATAGACCCGCGTGCGTTTATGGTCGTTACGGATGCGTACGATACTTTCGGCGAGGGTTTCAAGCCGCTGCCCGATGGCGATGAATTGCAGGCGGCCTGATGTGGAACGGAAAATCGGATTTTGTTTTGGAACTGAATATCAAAAATAATCTGCGCCCTCTTCAGGGCAGCGGGCGTAAACTCTTCGTCGAGACCTACGGCTGCCAGATGAACGTCGGCGACACGGAGATCGTCGTCTCGATAATGCAGGACGAAGGGTATTTCTATACCGAAAATATCGAAGAGGCGGATATAATACTGATCAATACCTGCTCGATACGCGACAATGCCGAGCAGCGCGTCTGGGGGCGTCTGAACGAAATGCGCCGCTACCGCAAGCAAAAGCCGTCGCTCATAGTCGGCATTATCGGATGTATGGCCGAGCGGCTGAAGGAGAAGCTCATCGAATCGGAATACGGCGTCGATATCGTCGCGGGTCCCGATACCTACCGCGATCTGCCGCGTCTGGTGCGCGAGGTCGAGGGCGGCGGCAAAGGCATCAACGTGCTGCTGTCGCGCGAGGAGACCTACGCCGAGGTGGCACCCGTGCGCCTCGACAAAAACGGCGTCGGAGCGTTCATCTCGATTATGCGCGGCTGCAACAACTACTGCTCTTATTGCGTGGTGCCCTATACGCGCGGCATCGAACGCAGCCGCGACCCGCAAACCGTCATCGCCGAAGCGCGCAACCTTTTCGAAAACGGCTATCGCGAAGTTACGCTGCTCGGGCAGAACGTCAATTCTTACAGGTTCGGCGATGTCGGTTTCCCCGAACTTATGCTGCGCGTGGCCGACATATCGCCGCTGCTGCGCGTGCGTTTCGCAACGTCGCATCCCAAGGATATGAGCGACCGCCTGCTGGAGGTTATGGCTTCGCGCCCCAATATATGCCGCTGCATACACCTTCCCGCCCAGTCGGGGTCGAGCGTCGTGCTCGAACGTATGAACCGCAAGTATACCCGCGAGTGGTATCTCGACCGTATCGCCGCCATTCGCCGCTATATGCCCGATTGCGCCATTACGACCGATTTGATAGCGGGCTTCTGCGGCGAGACCGAGGAGGACCACCTGCAAACTTTGTCGCTTATGCGCGAGGTGGGCTACGAGTTCGCCTATATGTTCAAGTATTCCGAGCGTCCCGGCACTTTCGCACAGCGTCATTTGCCCGACGATATTCCGGATGAGGTGAAAACGGCCCGCCTGTCGCAGATAATAGAGTTGCAGAATGAGCTTTCGGCCGCAAGCAACCGCCGCGATGTCGGCAAGGAGTTCGAAATCCTCGTCGAGGGCGTTTCGAAGCGGAGTGCGGAGCAGCTGTTCGGCCGTACGTCGCAGAACAAGGTCGTCGTCTTCGACCGCGGCGGACACCGCGTGGGCGAGTACGTCCGCGTACGGGTCACCGACTGCTCGTCGGCGACGCTTCTCGGAACGGCTTTGGAATAGGAATTATTAAAAAAGTTGATATAAATGGCTTTACAATGCGGAATAGTGGGTTTGCCCAATGTCGGCAAATCGACGCTTTTCAACTGTCTGTCGAATGCGAAGGCGCAGTCGGCCAATTTCCCTTTCTGTACCATCGAACCCAATGTCGGCGTCATCACGGTGCCCGACGAGCGATTGATACGTCTTGCGGAGATCGATAATCCTAAGCGCGTGATCCCCACGACGATAGAAATAGTCGATATCGCAGGTCTGGTAAAGGGCGCTTCGAAAGGCGAGGGTCTCGGCAACAAGTTCCTCGCCAACATCCGAAATACCAACGCCATAATACACGTCCTGAGGTGTTTCGAAGACGGCAATATAACCCACGTGGACGGTTCGGTCGATCCCGTGCGCGACAAGGGCGTCATCGACACGGAGTTGCAGCTCAAGGACCTCGAAACGGTTGAAAACCGTATAGGCAAGGTGCAGAAACAGGCGCAGACGGGCGGCGACAAGGCGGCCAAACGCCAGTATGAAATTCTCTTGCAGTACAAGACGGCCTTGGAGCAGGGCTTGAGCGCCCGCACCGTCATATTGGACAAGGAGGACCGCAAGGCGGTTTCGGACCTGAACCTGCTTACCGACAAGCCCGTGCTGTACGTCTGCAACGTCGATGAGAAGAGTGCCGTCAGCGGCAATGCCTATACCGAAGCCGTCGCTAAGGCTATCGAGGGCGAGGGTGCCGAGATGCTTATCATTGCGGCCGCCACCGAAGCCGACATCGCCGAGTTGGAGAGCTACGAGGAGCGGCAGATGTTTCTCGAAGATATGGGCCTTAAGGAGTCGGGCGTGAGCCGTCTGATAAAATCGGCCTATAAATTGCTCGATCTGGAGACGTTCTTTACCACGGGTCCCGACGAGACGCGCGCGTGGACATACAACAAGGGTATGAAGGCTCCGCAGACTGCTGGTATAATCCATACCGATTTCGAAAAGGGCTTCATCCGTGCCGAGGTCATCAAGTACGACGACTACGTAAGGCTCGGCTCGGAAAAGGCGTGCCGCGACGTGGGCAAAATAGGTGTCGAGGGTAAGGAGTATGTAGTGCAGGACGGCGATATTATGCATTTCCTGTTCAATGTATGACATTAAAATGACAATGCTATGAAAAGTATTTGGAAGTATTTGGTCGTCGGCGTTGCGATAGTCGTCGCGGCCGTAGTTTTGGGTTATGCCTATACCTATAAGTACCGTTGCCAGAATACGGTGGTGGTTACGGGTTTGGGCGAAACGGAGTTCACCTCCGATTTCATCGTCTGGAACGGTACGCTGCGCGTCGAGTCGCAGAATGTCATCGCGGGATACGAGAAGATTGAGGCCGACCGCAGGAAGGTGCTCGACTATATCACCTCGAAAGGTATCGATGCCTCGGCCGTGGTATTCCGTTTCGTTAATGTTTATAAGGAGACCGAACCGATATACGTAAGCGGCAATTATGCGGGACAGCGCTTCGTGGGGTATAATCTCAGTCAGGAGTTCACCGTGGAATCGAAAGATGTGGACAAGGTGGAGAATATCTCCCGCGAAATCTCGTCGCTCATCGCCAAAGGCGTGTCGCTCGAAGCGCAAACGCCGTCGTATTACTATACCGAACTCGACAATGTCAAACAGTCGCTTATCGAAAAGGCTTCGGCCGATGCCCTGCTGCGTGCTACCAATATAGTCGATAATGCGGGAGCGAAGCTCGGCAACGTGGTTTCGGCGCGTCTGGGCGTTTTCCAGATTACGGGAGCCAATACCAACGAGGGTTTCTCGGCGGGCGGATCGTTCAATACGTCGAGCCGCAACAAGAAGGCTCGCGTGACTATCCGTGTCGAGTATCGCGTCAAATAGGCGCCTGCGCATACCCCGTGAATGAATAAACCGTATTAAAGATATAAACTTGAATTATGAACAGACCTGTCAGAGTGCGTTTCGCTCCGAGCCCTACGGGGCCTTTGCATATAGGCGGCGTACGCACGGCTCTTTATAACTACCTTTTCGCGCGTCATAATGGCGGAAAGATGATTTTGCGTATCGAGGATACCGACTCGCAGCGCTTCGTGCCGGGTGCCGAAGATTACATCATCGAGTCGCTCAAGTGGTGCGGCATCGAGATCGACGAGGGTGTCGGTGTCGGCGGCCCGCACGCTCCGTACCGCCAGAGCGAGCGCCGTGAGATATATCTCAAGTATGCCTTGCAGCTCGTGGATGCGGGGTGGGCATACTATGCTTTCGACACACCCGAAGAGTTGGACGCCATCCGCAAGGAGTACGAGGCCGAAGGCAAGACTTTCGCCTATAATTTCGAGGTGCGCGGGAAGCTGGCCACGTCGTTGGCTCTGTCGGCCGACGAGGTGCGCACGCGCATCGACCGCGGCGACCAGTGGGTGATACGCTTCAAGATGCCCGAGAACGAGACCGTCGAGATGCACGACCTTATTCGCGGCGACGTCGCCGTCAATACCTCGACGCTCGACGACAAGGTGCTCTACAAGTCTGCGGACGCCCTGCCTACCTACCACCTCGCCAACATCGTCGATGACCGTCTTATGGAGGTCTCGCACGTTATCCGCGGCGAGGAGTGGCTGCCGTCGCTGCCGTTGCACTACCTTCTCTACCGTGCATTCGGCTGGACGGATGTGCAGCCCGAATTCGCACACCTTCCGCTGCTGCTCAAACCTACGGGCGGCGGCAAACTCTCGAAGCGCGACGGCGACAAGATGGGCTTCCCCGTATTCCCTCTTTATTGGGTATCGCCGACTACGGGCGAGACGGCGCACGGCTATCGCGAGGACGGCTATTTCCCCGAAGCGTTCATCAATATGCTCGCATTGCTCGGCTGGAACCCCGGTACCGAGCAGGAGATATTCTCTATGCAGGAACTTATAGACGCGTTCTCGCTCGACCGCGTTTCCAAATCGGGTGCACGCTTCCAGCCCGACAAGGCTAAGTGGTTCAATGCCCAATATATGCACCGTAAGAGCGATGCCGAACTGGCGGCGCTCTATCAGCCCGTTCTCAGGGAACACGGCATCGACGTTTCGGACGAGATTGCGGGCAGGGTCGCGGGCATAATGAAAGAGCGTGCGACGTTCATCGGCGATTTCTGGGACCTTACTTCGTTCTTCTTCGTGGCTCCTACCGAGTACGACGAGAAGCAGACGAAAAAGTACTGGAAAGGGCAAAATCCCGCTATTTTGGCCGAATTGCGCGAAGTCCTCGCGGGTATCGACGATTTCTCGCTCGAAAATACCGAACGTATAGTCCACGCGTGGATAGAGGAGAAAGGCTACGGAATGGGGCAGGTGATGAATACTCTGCGCCTCGCTTTGGTAGGTGCAGGCAAGGGGCCCGGTATGTACGACGTTACGTCGTTCATCGGCAGGGAGGAGTGCCTGCGCCGCATAGACGCCCTTATCGCCAATGTCAAACCTTTGGAATAAACCGATGGCAATTATATATAATTTTTGCACTGACTTTATTCCAAAACTCTACTGCCTTGCGGGTTCTCCCGAAAGTCCCTGCCTGAGGCGGGGATTTAGGGGTGGGTCAAATCTGTAAACGCGGCTTTGCCGCGAGCGACACGACCGTCGGGAGCGAGAACGGATTATTGCATTAGTGTAAAGTTGTATAGAGTTACAAACCTTAATACTTCTATGGAAATCGAACAACACGTTTGGGGTATGACCCCCGAAGGCGAAGCGGTAGTGCTCTACACGCTGCGCAATGATAACGGCTGCGAGGTGCAGGTATGCAATCTCGGAGCGACTATGGTGTCGGTGAAGTGCCCCGACCGCAACGGAAATATCGCCGATGTCATTCTCGGCTACAAGGATTTCGAGAGCTATTACAACGACCCCGCATGCAGCGGCAAGAGCATAGGCCGTGTCGCCAACCGCATCGCCGACGGCCGTATGACCGTCGATGGCGTCGATTACAACCTCGAAACCAATAACGGCCCCAACCACCTGCACGGCGGCTCGAATGGCTTCGGCACCAAACTGTGGGAGGGACGCGTCGAGACCAACCGCGTGGTCTTCGCGCTCGTTTCGGAAGACGGCGATGCGGGCTACCCCGGGCAGCTGTGCGTCGAGGCGGCATACGATCTCGACGAGGATAACAATATATCGATTACCTACGTCGCGAAGACGGACAAACTTACGCCCGTCAATCTTACGAACCATACCTATTGGAACCTCGCGGGCGAGAACAGCGGCGACATCCTGTCGCACGAATTGCGGCTCGACTGCTCGCGCGTATTGGAGATGAACGACGTGCAAATACCTACGGGCAAACTGCTCGACGTCGATGGTACGCCTATGGATTTCACCTCGTTCCGCCGCATCGGCGACGGCATAGGGTCGGAGTTCAACCATATACGGGATTTTCGCGGTTACGACCACTTCTTCGTGGCCGATAACTGGCAGCAGAACATATTGAACGTTATCGGCGAACTTCGCGAGCCGAAATCGGGGCGCAAGGTTACTGTGCTCACCTCGCAGCGCGGAGCTATGGTCTATACGGGTAACTGGCTTGCGGGAGGCTGCCCCGTCACCAAGTCGGGCGGACGCTATGCCGACTATGCGGGCGTGGCTATCGAGTGCCAGAACTATCCCGATGCGGTCAATCACGCCGACTTCCCGAGCATATTGCTCTTTCCGACGGAGACGTATTGCCAGAAGATAGTTTTCCGTCTGGGAACGTATTGATGACATACTACGGCATTGCCGTATGCGCAAACGGGCTGCTTTCGGGAAACATCCCGAAAGTGCGGAAAAGAGTTTGCCGCATTGCCTGACAAAAAACGGGCTGCTTTCCGAAGCAGCCCGTTTTGTACGGTAGCGGTTGCAACCGCTCTGAAATCATTTCCCGTTCCGTTTGGCCAGTTCTTCTCTGGCTTGACGCGCGAGACGGTTGTCTATCGAATAGAGCTTGACTACTTGCTGAGGTGTGAGTACTCGTTCGAATATCTGAATGTAAACCTTGCGTACCATACCGACGTTTATATTGTTGTCGATGCGGTTTTTCAGATATTCGTTGATTTCCTGTTTCGAGGCTTTCTCAATGTCGATCGTACTCGTATGACGGCGATTGAAATTAATATTGCGCGAATACTGGCGGTATATCGGTGCGAACTTGTCGAACTGCTCGTCGGTGAGTGCGAGTTCGGCCTTGATTGCCTGAAGTTTGGCATCCATCAACTCTTTCTGCCCGAAGTTCTTGTTTTTGGCGGTCTGAGTGTCGGGTTGCGCGGTCTGTGCAAATGAGAATTGTGCTGCTGCGAAAATAATGAACAGCGTCGAAATGATTGTACGTTTCATAATTTTTTAGTTTTAGTGGTTTGACTTGCGTTATAAATCATTATAATCTTCCATATAGTTTGCGCTTATCTCTTCGACAGTATTGTCCGAGACCTCTGTCAGCAACAAGCAATATTGTTGCTGCGGATCGGTCACTGTCTGACGGTCACGGAATGTGTGTATTCCAAGCACTGTTGCGCCGATGAAAACTGTTGCCGCCGACGCTATTGCCATAGTGCTGCGCATAATTCGCGGCCTGTGTCGGGCGGTGCCGTCGGCAATCGCTGCATATGCGTTCTGTTCGGCCTTCTCGAAGAATCCTTCGGGAACGCTGTACGGCATACGCCTGCCCACTTCATTGAAATCGAACTCTTTCATCGTGTCATCAATTCTTTTATGCGCTGTTGCGCGTAGTGATAATTGGTCTTCAGCGTCGTTTCGCTCATACCCGTAATGCGGCTTATCTCCGCATACGGCAATTCGTCGTAGTACCGCAGGTTGAAAACCGTCCGTTGCTTTGTAGGCAGCGATAACAGGGCTTTCTGGAATCTGGCTTCCACGCTGTCGGGCGGTTCGGATATGCACTCCGAAAATCTGTCGAGAATATTCGTTTTCTCGTCGCCGAAAAATATGAATCTCCGTTCATATTTTCGTTTCAGGTGTCTGAGGCATAGGTTCGTCGCTATTTTGTATAACCACGAATGTATTTCTGCCCGACTGCCTTTGTAGCTGCCGATATGGCGGTATGCCCTTATCCACATTTCCTGCAAAATATCCTGCGCATCCTCGTGTACCACTACCATTCGGCGTATGTGCCAGTACAACTGTTCGGTATAGGTGTCGATCAGAGCGGAGAATCCTGCTTGACCGACAACTCCGCCGGCCGCAGGAACTATGCTTTTATTGTCGATTTTCATCGGGGCGGTTCGTGGGCGTTTTCATTATATAAGACTCCGTTCGAAGGCAAAAGTTAAATGTAAAGATACGATTTTTGTCAAAAAAATAGCGGATACCCGAAAAAGGTATCCGCCACGAACGATAAATCGGTGCGTAAGCCGTCAGTCTATGTCTACTTCTTCGATTACCACCGTCCAGTTGAACAGATCGTTCGCGCATTCCTTCTGGAATCTGGCGAGTTGCGACATATTGGTCGTGTCGGCCATCACGGCATTTACGAATTGCGTCATCGACGGGTAATAGTTGTCTACCTTGCCTGCCAGACAGTTGTAGAATGCGTGTTGCTGTGCGCGGTCGAGTCCCGAAGGCAGGATGTTGCGTCCTACCAAATATGCGTACGGGAATATGTGACGCATATTGCGGGCATCGGCGTTCAGTTCCTCGACTATCGTCGTTACGACATAGACCTGAACCGTGTCGTTTACGCCCGGCATCTGTATGAACGTCGTGTAAGCGGGGTAGTCCTCCTCCAAAGCGAGAGCCACGTCGTCCGAGAAGAGCATGAATTCGGCATCGGTCAGATCGTTGAGATATGCGGCCTGCCTGTATTCGCGCAAGGCTTCGCGCATCTCCTGACGCTGTGCGCGGTTCCAGCGTGCCTGCTGCGAGCAGCCGACTGTCGAGATAAGAGCGAGTGCCGCAACCGACACGTAGAGTAGAATTTTTTTCATTGCAATGTTCGATTATTTGGTTTTACTTCGCTGCTCCGTGCAATCGCCGTGCCATATTCGTATCGGGACGCTGTTACGAAACGGGACCGTCCCTGAAGGACGGCCCCGTTCGTCTAAATTCGTTCCGCAAGCAGATATTCGCGCCGCCATTTCAGATACCCGACTACCGCCAGCACCGTGTAAAGCGCATACAGGCCTGCCGTCATCGGAATGCCTTTATATATGTACAGACCTACGGTTATGGCATCTACCGCGAACCATACGAGCCATTGCTCCATATATTTCCGCGAAAGCATCCACATCGCCGTTATGCTCATTGCCGTGGTAAGGCTGTCCCAGAACGGCACCGTGCTGTTGGTGAAATTCACGAGCAGCAGGTATATGGCGGCCTGCACGGCCGCACAGACGGCGACGAGTATCGGCACCGTTTTCAGCGGCGTGCGGGTTATGCCTGCGTGCGGTTTACCGCCGCTCGGCGACTTGCGCCATACTGCGAGACCGTATATTCCGGCCAGAACATAATACGCCTGCATCGAGCAGTCGGCATACAACCCCGCCTTGAAATAGAGCGTGCCGTGTACGACGGGCATGATGATGCCCACGAGCCAAAGCCATATGTTCGCCTTGTATTCGAGCCACAGATAGAGCAGCCCGAGTACGATGCCTGTGATTTGGAGTATCTCCTTGCTTCCCATAGCCTCGGAACATTACCGTTTGCGTCGGAATATCATCCGCCGTTTCAGAACATTACCGTTACGTTGCCGAGCACATTGAACCGCGCCTGCGGGAAGTAGAACGTCTCGTCCAGACGTTCTCCCGTCTCGAATGCGGACGAATAGCCGTAGCCGTTGTTGCAGTATTCCGTATTGAAGAGGTTGTTGAGCTGTATGCCGAAACGTATCTTGTTTATGCGTTTGGTTTGCAGCGTATATGCGAGGTTGAGGTTGGTGACGCAATAACGGTCGAGCGTCATATTCTCATTCTCGGCATTCGTGAGGTACTGCTTGCTGACATACTGCGTTTGCAGCAGGGCCTGAAAACCTTTTACGTGGAAGTCGAACATTACGCCCGCGATTATCGACGGCGAATAGGCTATGGTCGTCTCGCCGAGTTTGTTCACCTGCTCGCCCTTCCATGTCCAGTCCGAGCTGTTGTCGTAGAGCGTTACGTGTTCCTCGTAGTTCTTTATGCGGTTCTGGCTGAATGTCGCGTTGCCGCTGAATGTGAACCATTTCGCCACTTTCCACGCTACGGTGAGCTCTATGCCTCGGCGGAAGCTCTTCGGGATGTTGCGTGCGAGCGCTTCGCCCGTGTCCGAGACTTCGCCCGTCAGGATAAGCTGGTCCTTGTAGTCCATATAGTAGAAATTGATGCCCGCCGATACCTTTTCATATTCGAAACGGTAACCGAACTCCCAGTCGAACAGCCGTTCGGCCGTGGGGTATTCGTTGCCTTTGGTGTCGGTGAAGTTGTTGCGCGTCGGTTCCTTGTGGGCTACGGCAAACGATACGTATGCGTTGTGGTGCTCGGCGAACGAGTAACTCAAACCCGCTTTGGGATTGAAGAAATCGTAGTTGCGGTCGATGTCGAGCGTTTGCAGCGCACTCGTCGTGTCGTCGTAATTGTCGTTTATGCCGTGTATCTTGTGGGTGATGTGGCGATATTGCATATCGGCGAAGAGGTTCAACCCTCCCGTGATATTCCAGTTGGCGCGGGCGAAGATGTTGGCGTCGTATTTGGTCGTGTAGTTGCGGTAATATTCGGTCTCGGGGAATGCGGGGGCTTTTTCGAGCGAGAATATGCGCCCGTTGTGGTTGCCGTCGTAGATGTTGCCCGCCAAACCTATCGACAGCGACACTTTGCGGCTCGTGTAGTTGGTCGATGCCACTATGCCGCCGAAATCGTTGCGGACGTTCTTCCTGCGTACGAGGTTCGTCCTCTTGACCGTCGTACCGTCGATTTCTATCGGGTCGATGCCGTACTTGGCCAGCTTCTGGTCGTTCTTGTAGTTTTCGTAAAAGCCGTCGCCGTAAGTGTAGTGCCCCGTGACGTTCAGCGACCAGCGGTCGTCGAAACGGTGGCTGACTATTATCTGATTGTTGATTTGCAGATAGTTGTCCGTGTGATCTTTATAGAAACCTATGACACCCGTTTTCGGCGAGCCCCATTCGTCGAGAATATGGTTGCCTGCGGCATCGTGAAGGTAGCCTATGATCTCGCCCTCGGGATTGTAGCGGCGGTTTTCGGCCATCTGCTCTTTGGTAAGTCCCGTATACGAAAGGTATACGCGTGCCTTGCCGCCGAACGACAGAGCCTTGACCATTGTGCGCCCGTTGTAGTAGGCCGCTTGGAACATATACGATTTCAGGTCCGACGACGCACGCTCGACATATCCGTCCGAACCGATGTGCGACAGTCGGGCATCCACTATCCAGTGGCCGCCCATAAGTCCCGAACTGACGTGCACCGCCTGCTTGTTGGTGTTGAACGAGCCGTAGGAGAGCGATGCCGAGCCGTTGAACTCGGTAGACAGCGACTCGGTGGTCATATTGAGCGATCCTCCGAATGCGCCCGTGCCGTTCGTGGACGTTCCCGCACCGCGCTGCAACTGCATCGAACCGACGGACGATGCGATGTCGGGAGTATCGTACCAGTACACCGAATGGCTCTCGGCATCGTTCATCGGCACGCCGTTCATCGTTACGTTTATGCGCGTCGCATCCGTACCTCTTATGCGCAGCGACGTGCCTCCGATGCCCGTACCCGCTTCGGAGGTGGCGACTACCGACGGTTGCGTCTGCAACAGGAACGGGATGTCGCGACCGTAATTGTTGTCCGAAATTTCCTGTTTGGAGATGTCCGTGTAGGCGATCGGGGTTTCGCGTGCGGCACGGGTGGCCGTGACCTCGATTTTCTGGATTTCGTACATCTCGATGGAGTCTGTCTGCTGTGCCGCAGACGTCAGAGTGGCGAAGAGAGTTGCCGCTCCTGCAAAAAAAATAGTCCTTTTCATACTTTTTAATGGCAATGATATGCAAATTTTACACGGCCTTTTTTCCAAAACCTCGTAACCTTGAGGGTTTCACCGAAAGCCACTCCCTGAGGGAGGGGTTTGGGGTGGGGTCAGAATTGTAAACGCGGCTCTGCCGCGAGCAACCTGACCGTCGGTAGAGAGAACGGGTTGTTAAAATAAAAGAAGATGCAAATTTGTATACGCTTACCCTTTTTATTAAATTAAAACAGTGTGAAAAGGGGTCTTATGTCGATTATGCGTGTCCCGGTGTCGGCATTACCCGTATCCGGTTCAATGGGTATAATCTCAGCCTGCCGTCGGCAAGCACCCCTTTTTATTTCGCCGCAAAGATAGCTATTCGAAATTAAAAAAGTATATGCCGCGGACTGAATTTATCTATTCTCTCAAAAAATCTTTCGATACCACGACTTTTATGGCCCTGTGGAGTATGCCGAACTCGAGCGGGGTGGTACCCAACAGCTCCCCGTCTGCTTCGAGCATAATGTCGGGCGACGATGTTACGGTTATCTTGCTGCCCTGTACGTGCATAACGTGTCCTATCTGGTATATCTCGCCGTTGAACAGCTTTTTCAGACGGAAGATTATGTGCCACCAGTGTACGGGGCGTATGAGCGTCATATCCAGCAACCCGTCGTCGGCTACGGCTGCGGGCAGCTGCTGGATGCCGCCGCCGTTGTATTTGCAGATTCCCACGGCTATGCTGAACAGCAGGTCGTTGAACACCACCTGCCCGTCTACGCATACCTTCACGCCCGTCGATTTGTAGGTGAAGAACGAGCGTACGATACTCAGCGGATACAGCCAGCCGCCTTTGCGGCCTTTGGCTTTGAGGTGGTTGAAATGGCGGATTACGAAAGCGTCGAATCCCGAGCCGGCAACGTTGGCTATGTATCGTTTCTGGCGGAATTGCGACTCCTCGTATGTTATTTCGCCCACATCCTGAAGGAACGACTTCCCCTCCTTGATCGCGCGTATGGCATCCGCATAGCGTGTGGGGATGCCGAACATCCTTATCCAGTCGTTTCCCGTGCCGACGGATATTACCGACAGCAGCACTTCGTCGGGGCGCACCTGCTGCTGTATGAACAAGCCGTTTACCACCTCGTGCAGCGTGCCGTCGCCGCCTATGACTATTATCTTGCGATACCCTTTGTTTACCGCCGTTACTGTCAGCTCTACGGCGTGGTTACGATGCTCGGTGAATACGGGGTCGCACGGTATTTCATTATCCCGCAGCAGTTTGGAGATCTGCGGGAAATCTTCCAAACCCCGTCCCATTCCGGCGACGGGGTTTACGATTACGAACCAGCGTTCGTTTACGGGTAACTGCTCCACCGCGACTCTATTTTTCGGGAGCGTTTTTCAGCGTGTCGAGCAGGAACTCGTAGAAGCGTCCGACGGATGCGATGTCCACCTTCTCGTCGGGCGAGTGGGGGTAGCAAATGGTCGGGCCGAACGAAATCATATCGAGATCGGGGTAGGTGCCGCCGATGATGCCGCACTCCAGACCTGCGTGTATGGCCGTCACGAGCGGCTCTTTCCCGAACAGCCTTTCGTACGACTTTTTCATAGCGTGAAGTATCGGGGACGACATATCGGGATTCCAGCCGTCGTAACTGCCGCTGAACTCCACGTCCGCTCCCGCAAGTTCGAATACTGCTGCTATGGCTTCGCTCAACGCCTCTTTTTCGCTGTTCATCGAACTGCGGAGCAGGCATTGTACCTTTATCGTCTCGCCGTCCGAGACCACGCGCGCGAGGTTCGTCGAGGTCTGAACCAATCCTTCCATAGCTTTCGACATTCGTATAACGCCGTCGGGAGCGCCTGTTACCGCTTTCGCCAAACGCGAAGCGATTGCTGCGGGAATTACCTTTTCGGGAGCTTGCACAGGCGTTGCCGTAACGCTTATCCCCTCCTCGATACCCGCGAACTCGGCGGCGAGCGTTTTTTCATACTCCGCCGCTTCGGCGGCGAATGCCGCGGCATCTTCGACGAGCAGCACTGCCGATGCCTCGCGCGGGATGGCGTTGCGGAGACCTCCGCCGTCTACCGAACATAACATATATTCCTGCTTCGTGCGGTTCAGCAGACGGAACAGCAGGCGGTTGGCGTTTCCGCGTCCGTATCCTATCTGTATTCCCGAGTGTCCGCCTTTCAACCCCTTGACCGAGAGCGTAACCGCCTCGTATCCTTCCGTCGGGGCGGCTTCGGCCTTGTAGCCGAATGTTATGTTCGCATCCAGACCGCCCGCGCAGCCTACATACAATTCGCCTTCGGTTTCGGAGTCGAGGTTGAGCAGTATGTCTCCCTTCAGCAGCCCGCTTTTCAGCCCGAACGCACCGTCCATACCCGTCTCTTCGGTGGCGGTGAAGAGCGCCTCTATTTCGCCGTGAGGAATCGATTCGTCCTCGAGTACGGCCAGTATCGATGCCGCACCGATGCCGTTGTCGGCGCCGAGTGTCGTACCGTCTGCCGTAACCCATTCGCCGTCGATGTAGGCGTCTATCGGATCCTTCTCGAAGTCGAAAACCTTGTCCCCGTTCTTCTGGGGCACCATATCGAGGTGGGCTTGCAGGATAATGCCCTTGCGGTTCTCCATTCCGGCCGTTGCGGCCTTGCGTATATATACGTTGTTCGCCCCGTCCACCTCGTGTTCGAGACCGTGCTTCTCGGCGAATGCGACGATGTAGTTGCGTATCAGCTCCTCGTGGTGCGAGGGGCGCGGGATCTTTACTATCTCGCTGAAGTGCTCCCACACGGGTGCGGGTTTCAGCGCTTTCAAATTTCTGTCCATAGCAGTATGGTTTTAGTTATCATTGTTTTTTACACCTTGTTTTTCGATCGCAGCTTGCGAACGGCGAAGTTGTTTACAGCGAGCCTTCGCGGGGCGAAGCTGCGGCTCGCGCGTCTCTCCGAGACGCAATAATCCGTTCAACATCTTGCTTCTTTTCTCGTTTCGGCAAAACTCGAACAAGTTCGGCTCTATCGGAAAGGTTCGTCCTCCTTGTTGCGGCCGCCGTCTCTTTCGAACGCATCGACTATGTGTTTCACCAGTTCGTGCCGTATGATGTCGCGTTTGTCGAATTCTATGAAGCCGATGCCTTTTATGCCGTTCACGATATTCATCGCCCGTGTCAGTCCGCTGTCGTTGCGATGCGGCAGATCTATCTGCGTTATGTCGCCCGTTACGATGAATTTCGCATTGCGCCCCATTCTCGTCAGAAACATCTTTATCTGCGAGAGGGTGGTGTTCTGCGCCTCGTCGAGTATCACGAATGCGTTGTCGAGGGTGCGCCCGCGCATATATGCCAGCGGAGCTATCTGCACCGTGCCGTCCTCCATATATTTCTGGAGTCTGGCGGGCGGTATCATATCGTTCAGCGCATCGTATAGCGGTTGCAGATACGGGTCGAGCTTCTCTTTGAGGTCGCCCGGCAGAAACCCCAACTTTTCGCCTGCTTCTACGGCGGGACGGGTCAATATCACTCGCTTCACCTGCTTGTCGCGCAATGCCCTTACGGCCAGTGCTATGGCCGTGTATGTCTTGCCCGAACCCGCAGGCCCCGTCGCGAACAGCAAGTCGCATGTTCGGTCGAGTTCCACCATCTTCATCTGATTGACGGTGCGTGCCTTGATTACGGCGCCGTTGTTGCCGTAGACTATGACGTCGCCAGTGTCCGTCGCGGGGCTTTCGGCGGATATTCCGCGGCTGAAAGCCTGCGCTATAACCTCTTTCGAGATGTGCCCGTAACGTTCGTAGTAAGCTATCAGCTCCCGCAGCTTGCGCTCGAAAATCTCTGTCTCCGCCTGCGACCCCAATACCTTGAGAACCGACCCTCGGGCTATTATTCGGAGTTTGGGGTGCAGGTTTTTTATCTGTTCGAGATAGACGTCGTTGGCGCCGTACAGTTCGCGCGTATCGATGCCCTCTATCGTTATCGTTTTGTTTGCAGCTTCAGTCATCGTTATTAAAATAAGTAGCCTATTTTCAGCCCGACGATATATGACCCGAGATGGAACTCCTTGCCGTCGAAGTTGTGCAGCGTGTTTTTGAATATGCCCGTAAACCGTGCGTCTATCATCAGCTTCCGCAGCGGAAATACCGCTATGCCTGCCGTATATCCGAATGTGGGGCGCAGGTTGCCGAACATCTGTTTGTCGCCGTTGCGGTCGATGTAGCTGGTGTTATTCATTACGTTGAATACGGGGCCGACGTTGATATGCAGCGGCGACAGTATCCTTACCGATATTATCAGCGGAATCTCTATGGCGTGCGACTTTATGCGCGTCGAGCCTTTTATCCCCTTGACCGACAGATCGGCGCTCGTGTACGAGTAGAGCAGCTCGGGCTGGAGCGCTATCGCATCGCCGAAGCGCAGCGCCATATGGACGCCTGCATCGAAGCCGAGACGCGATTTGAGAGACAGGTTCTCTCCACCCGAGAGTTTGAGCCCTGCGTAATGGATGCCTGCCGCTATTCCCCATTCGGTGCGCAGGTTCATACGGCGTTTGCGATGCGGAGCGTAATCGTCTTGACGGTCGCCGAAGCAGTATGCTTGCAGGCTTATTGCGAGCGCAAGTATGGTCAGTGCCGTTCTTTTCAACATAATGTCTTGTCGGTTTTGAATTTTCAAAGTTAGTGATTTTTTCAAAAATCGTACGCGGCATCGTCCGTTTATTTGTCAAAATAGAGTATCTTTGCGGCGATGTTTAACGAAACGGACTGAAGATCGAGCGTTTGCAATGCTTTTTCCGCTCCGTTCATTTTGTGTGAATTTTATGAGTCTTGTAGCAATAGTCGGACGTCCCAATGTGGGCAAAAGTACGCTTTTCAACCGCCTCGTGGGGCAGCGCCAGGCGATAGTCGATGCGACGGCGGGCACTACGCGCGACCGCCATTACGGTAAGACCGACTGGAACGGGCGCGAATTTTCGGTGATCGATACGGGCGGTTACGCTGTGAACAGCGACGATATTTTCGAGGATGAAATACGCCGCCAGGTATTGCTCGCCATAGACGAGGCGGATGTCATTCTCTTCCTCGTCGAGGTTACGACCGGTATTACGGACTTGGATATGATGATGGCCGACATATTGCGCCGTTCGGGCAAGAAGGTTATCCTCGTTTGCAACAAAGTCGATAATTACGACCTTATTTATTCGTCGCACGAGTTCTATTCGCTCGGATTGGGTGACCCCTATTGTATCAGTTCGATGTCGGGCAGCGGAACGGGCGACCTGATGGACGAGATATTGCGTCTTCTGCCCGAGGACTGCGAAGCGGAACAGGATGACGACCTGCCGCGCATCACTATCGTCGGACGTCCCAACGTCGGCAAGTCGTCGCTCACGAACGCCCTGCTCGGCGAGGAGCGGAACATCGTCACTTCGATAGCGGGCACTACGCGCGACTCCATCCATACGCGCTATAATAAGTTCGGTATGGATTTCTACCTTGTCGATACGGCGGGTATGCGCAAAAAAGGCAAGGTTACCGAGGATCTGGAATTTTATTCGGTGATGCGTTCGATCCGTGCCATAGAAAATTCGGACGTCTGCATACTGATGCTGGACGCGTCGCAGGGTATAGAGGCTCAAGACCTTAATATCCACAATCTTATAGTGCGCAACCGCAAGGGATGCGTGATTGTCGTGAATAAGTGGGATTTGATCGAGAAGGGCAACAATACGATGAAGGAGTGGCGCGAGTTTCTCGAAAAGAAACTGGCTCCGTTCAATGATATTCCGTTGATTTTCACGTCGGTGATAAACAAGCAGCGCATTCTGGAGGTGTTGCAGACGGCGATACGCGTTTACGAGTCCCGTCGTCGCCGCATTCCGACATCGGAGCTCAACGACTGGATATTGCCCGTCATAGAGAATACGCCTCCTCCATCGACGAAGGGCAAGTACATACGTATCAAGTATGCCACGCAGCTGCCGACGCCGACGCCGCAGTTCGCGTTTTTCGTCAATCTGCCGCAGTATATCAAGGAGCCGTACCGTCGTTTCCTCGAAAACAACCTGCGCGAACATTGGAATTTCTCAGGCGTCCCGATACAGATTTATTTCAGACAGAAATAAAATATATCGAAGTATTTGAATATCAATATAATACTGTGATAGCGAAGACGTTTCCTCGCTGAATCGCAGTTTCTCGCACAAGCACATTTTTCAAGGAAAAATGTGCTTGTGCGATTGAAACATTTACAAAATAAAAAGGCTTGTCTTTGTCTTGTAATCAAAAGGATTACAAAGGTAAAGCCGAAAACCTGAAGTGTAGGCACAACAATTCCAAACAGTTCTTATGAGACTCGCAATTTCATTTAGAATTTGGAAAGTCAGAATTAAATGGGAGATTTCCCTTTGACTTTCAAGGGTAGGGGCGAAAGCCCCCGCCCTCTTTGGAATTGTTATACAAACGTACGGATAATTTTCGAAAGTTCCAAATTTCACGCCACTTGTCAGAACCTCCACAGCACGACACCGACCGATACCCCGAGCCCGACATCGACGCGTATCGGCTCGGGCTTGGCGTAAAATACCGTATCGATGCGTGTCTGACGCTCGATAACGGTGCGGGACGGACGAATAATAAAGTCGATTATGAATTTCAATTTGTCGCATATTTGGTATTGCAGGTCGTTGCGTGTTCGATTTTCATTGCCGTTTCGCGAATTTTGCTTAACTTTGAAAGTCGAATGTACTAATGAGAACGTATATGAGTTTTGACGATATAAAAAGCGGACTGGAGCGTTTGCAGGCGCTGGTCGATGGCTGGAAGCGCGACGGCGTCTCGGAACTGGAGCGGGATATCGCACTTGAAGAGTTGAGGTCGATATATGCCGCCCTGCGTTTCGGCACGGAGGATCCTTGCGCATCCCGCGAGACGGCGCAGCCTGTTATTGCGAATGCGGAGGAACACGTATCGGCGGTGCCTGCAAATACGGAGGTAGCGCAAGACCGACCGTCGGAGCGAACGGAGCATGCGGAGCAGCCGAACCCGCAGATACATACGAAGCAGACTGATGCGTCCGTGCCATACGACGGTGCGGAAAACGGATGCGATACCATAGGAATGCCGTCGGAGGGCGACGCGACAGCCGAAAGCGCTTTGCCCGACGTGCAGGCCGATGTTGTCCCGCCTTTTGCGGACTCCGCCTCGGAAACGGATGAAACCGATACGGCAGCGTATGCCGACGGCGGGGCGGATGTGCGGGTATCTCCCGACGATATTATCGTGGAGCCCGTCGGCGCGGACGGTGCAGGAATTACCGACGGGCAGCCTGCGGCGTCTGCGGGAAACAGCTCCGAGCGTAAATCCGAGTTGAAAAACGTAAGCCGCCTTCAGTCATTGTTCGGCGAAGACGAAATGGTCGTCAGCCATCGCCGCCGAATGATAATGATGTCGCTTTATGACGAGGAGCCTGCTGCGGTTGCGGTCGGTTCGGATCGTGCGGAGAAGACGCTGTTTGCGGCGAAAGAGAATCTCGCGGAAGAAGGGGCTGAAACGGTCGAATCGGATGCAGATACCGTCATAACCAACGATATGGCATTCGGTAATGAAAGTTCCGATATATCTGCCGAGGTTCAAGGTATTGATGTCGAGAATATAAGTCTCTCTTCTAAAGGCGATGCTCCGCAGTCGGATACGGCCGAAAGTATTTCGACCGAAGATTCCGATAACGACATTCAACCGTCTGTCGGAACGAACGATAATGCGGATAAAACTGGTCAGAAAATCGCCGTAGCTTTCGAATCCGAACCCGTTCTTGGCGAGGTGATGAATACGGATGTCCGCACACTCGCCGACACGATTGCACCTGCGCGGAATGTCGCGGCCGATGTGGCGGGCAAAAGCCCTGTCGATGATTTGGGTAAGGCGATAGGCGTGAACGACCGTTTCCTGCTTATTCGCGATTTGTTCGGCGGGAGTACTGAGGCTTACGAGCAGGCGCTGCGGATACTGAACGGTTTCGACAATCTGGACGACTGTATGGTGTATATCGTCGAGAACTACGATTGGAATCCCAATGCCGACGGTACGAAATTGCTGATGGAACTTATCGAACGCAAGTATAACCGATAGATATGCCTAAACTGTATATAGTGCCCACGCCGATAGGCAATCTCGACGACATAACGATACGTGCCGTGAACGTATTGCGCGAGGTGGATTTCATATTGGCGGAGGATACGCGCACGACTGCGAATCTGCTCAAACATCTGGGCATCGAAAAACGTCTTCGTTCGCACCATAAATTCAATGAACATGCGACCGTCGGCATTGTGGCCGAGAGCATCGCTGCGGGGCATACCGTCGCACTGGTTTCGGATGCCGGTACGCCTGCCATTTCCGATCCCGGGTTCCTGCTCGTGAGGACATGCGTGGAAGCTGGAATAGAGGTCGAGACTCTGCCGGGCCCTACGGCCTGCATCCCCGCATTGGTGCAAAGCGGGTTTCCGTGCGACAGATTCTGCTTCGAGGGTTTCCTGCCGCAGAAAAAGGGGCGCAACAAACGTCTTCAGGAGCTGAAAGATGAGGAGCGTACGATGATATTCTACGAATCGCCATACCGCGTGGTGAAATGTCTGGAGCAGTTCGAAGAGGTGTTCGGCGGCGATCGCGAGGTGTCGGTTACGCGCGAGATTTCGAAAAAGTTCGAACAGACCGTACGCGGTACGGTTGCCGAGACGCTTGCATATTTTCGCGAGAACGAACCTCGCGGAGAGTTCGTCATCGTATTGTCGGGCAGGCCCAAATCCGTCGGCAGGGATGATGACGGAAGCGGTTGCCGAAGGTCCGATGACGACAATGGCCGCAGCGGCGGAAACATATAGACCGTAAGATGAAATATAATGAAGATAACCCCGTTAAACTGTCTGTGTGGCAACGCATAAGGCTCGAACTTCTGTGGTTCAACTGCCGCTTCGTGGCGATGTTGCCGTACTGGGTGCAGTATTATGCGATTCAGGAGCTGATATATTTCGTCCTCTACTATTGCCTGCGCTACCGTTACAAACGCATAACGGCCAATCTGCGCAACTCCTTTCCCGACAAGGACGAGCAGGAAATACGGATTATCCGCCGTCGTTTTTATATGAATCTGGCCGAGATGATCGTGGATACGCTCGTCTTGGCGAATATGAGCGATGAGGAGTGCCGCAAACGTCTCTATTTCGTCAATCACGACGAGGCGGCGCACATTGTGGGCGACAAAAACTGCGTGGCGCTGACGTCGCATCTGGGTTGTTGGGAGTATTACGGTTTTTGGGGTATGTGGCTGCCGAACCACGTCTTGGTGGCGGTTTACCACAAGATACATAACGTGGTCGTGGACGAACTCTATAAACGGTTGCGCGACCATACCAGGGAGCTGCCCGTCGCGGCACACGATTCGCTGAGATTCTTCATCCGCCATCGCGACGGCTATGAAGGGCACCGTATGGTGCTCGGGCTTATTTCCGACCAGAATCCGCCGCGTTTGCCCGACAGCCACTGGTTCCGTTTCCTCGGGCAGGATACGCTGTTTTTCGAAGGCGGCGAACAGATAGCGCGCAAATTCGGGCTTCCCGTATTCTACACCTCGCAGCGCAAGGTGAAGCGGGGGTATTACGAAGCGACGTTCGAATTGATATATGACGGTAAGGAGGATGTCGCCGAGCACGAGATTACGGAACGGTATGTGCGGCTTCTCGAACGCGATATAAGAAACCGCCCCGAGATGTGGATGTGGTCGCATCATCGCTGGAAGCACCGTCCCGACAAACAATACCGTCCCGTTATGCGCCCCGAAGGCAAATAAGAAGACCGATAGAACAGATACACATAACTATGTCCGAAACGGCTGTCGTCATACTCAACTGGAACGGAGCGGCGCATCTGCGGCGGTTCCTGCCGAGCGTGGTGGATAATACGCCCCGCGACGTGGCCATTATCGTTGCCGATAACGCTTCGACAGACGATTCGTGCGAAATTGTCGAACGTGATTTCGGGAGGGTGAGGCTTTTGCGGCTCGACAGGAATTACGGTTTTGCGGAAGGATACAACCGTGCGTTGAGTATGGTGGACGCCGATTACTGCGTCCTGCTCAACTCCGATGTCGAGACTCCCGAGGGATGGCTCGAACCGCTCGTCGCGCGGCTCGAAGCGGACCGAAACATCGCTGCCGTGGCGCCGAAAATAATGTCCGTGCTTGTTCGCGACGAGTTCGAATATGCGGGTGCCGCCGGAGGCTTTATCGATTATTTGGGCTATCCGTTTTGCCGCGGACGCATAATGCGTACGTTGGAGCGCGACGAGGGGCAGTACGATGATGCCCGTCGCGTATTCTGGTCGAGCGGCGCCGCTATGTGCTGCCGTCGCGAGGTGTTCGTACGTCTCGGCGGGTTCGCGGGCGAATTTTTCGCACATATGGAGGAGATAGACCTATGTTGGCGAATGCAGCTGGCGGGGTATTCTGTCGAGGTCGAACCGCGGAGCAGGGTATATCATCTCGGTGGTGGAACTCTTGCTATGAATACTCCCCGTAAGATATTCTATAACCATCGCAATAACCTTGCGATGATTTACCGATGCGCTTCGGGCGGCCAGAGGCTGGTCGCGGCCGTCGTGCGTCCCGTGCTCGATATGCTGGCGGCGCTGAGCTATCTTGTCGGCGGCAATGCGCGCGGGGCATGGGCCGTATGTCGCGCATACGGCGATTTCATCCGCTGGCACGGACGGTTGTCGGCAGAGAGAAAAACCATACGTGCGGCCGCGGTTCGCGAGCCCGACGATACGATATACGGAGGCTCGATAGTTGCAAGATATATGCTCGGCAGGCGTAAATTCGGAAAAATGATGTGATTATGAGAAAATTAGTTGTCATCCCCACCTATAACGAACGCGAAAATGCGGCGGCAATGATTGCGAAGGTCATATCGCTCGACGGCGGTTTCGACCTGCTCGTAGTCGATGACGCCTCTCCCGACGGCACGGCGGATGTCGTGCGGGAACTGCAAAAGCAATATACAGGGCGGCTGTTTCTTGTGGAACGTTGCGGCAAACTCGGTCTCGGAACGGCGTATATCGCAGGTTTCAAATGGGCTTTGGAGCACGGGTACGACTATATATTCGAGATGGACTGCGATTTTTCGCATAACCCCGACGATTTGTTGCGCCTGTCCGCGACGCTCGACGAAGGTGCCGATGTGGCTGTCGGATCGCGGTATGTTTCGGGTGTGAATGTCGTTAATTGGCCGTTGTCGCGTCTGTTGATGTCCTATTTCGCTTCAAAGTATGTCCGTGCGATTACGCGTATGCCCGTGAACGATGCTACGGCAGGTTTTGTCGGTTACAGGCGCAAGGTGCTGGAGACTATCGACCTCGACAGCGTACGGATGGTCGGCTACGGTTTCCAGATAGAGATGAAATATACCGCGTGGCGGTTCGGGTTCACTATAAAAGAGGTGTCGATAATCTTCGTCGATCGCGTGGCGGGCGTATCCAAAATGTCGGGCGGAATCTTCGGGGAGGCGTTTTTCGGAGTGCTCAAACTCCCGTTCAGACGGCTGAAACGCCGATGAAGATTATGCGTACGCTGCTCCGCTTCGGGTTTTGTGCGATTTATTTTGCTTAATCGGATTAAAGCTATAAATTTGCCCCGTTATTCAAAATAAGAAACCTATGTCAGTTGAAAGTACCGTAAGGCCCGTGACCACTCTCCGACTCGCGGAGATGAAGCAGCGCGGCGAAAAAATAGCTATGCTGACATCCTACGACTACTCGATGGCTCGGATCGTCGATGCTGCGGGTGTGGATGTCATTCTGGTGGGCGATTCCGCCGCGAATGTTATGGCGGGGTATGAGACCACGCTGCCCATAACGCTCGATATGATGATATATCACGCCGCATCTGTCGTGCGTGCCGTTCAGCGTGCATTGGTCGTTGTCGATCTGCCGTTCGGAACCTATCAGGGCAACTCGAAAACCGCACTCGAATCGGCCATACGCATTATGAAGGAGACGGGTGCCGATGCCATAAAGCTCGAAGGCGGCGAGGAGGTCCTCGAATCGGTGGAACGCATTCTGTCGGCGGGTATCCCCATTATGGGACATTTGGGACTTACCCCGCAATCCATACACAAGTTCGGAACTTATAACGTACGCGCCAAGGAGGAGGCCGAGGCCGAGAAACTCGTGCGCGATGCCCATCTGCTCGAAGATGCCGGCTGCTTCTCGTGCGTGCTGGAGAAGATTCCCGCGGCATTGGCGACGCGCGTGTCGGGCGAACTGCATATGCCGACGATAGGAATCGGTGCGGGCGCGGGTTGCGACGGCCAGGTGCTGGTCATTCACGATATGTTGGGTATCAACAAAGGTTTCTCTCCCCGTTTCCTGCGCCGTTATGCCGACTTGCATACGGTTATGACGGATGCGGTGGGGCAGTATATTTCCGATGTGAAATCGCTCGATTTCCCCAACGAAAAGGAGCAGTATTGATTTGCATTGATAAATACAACGACGCCGCGATGATTCGCGGCGTCGTTGTATTATGTGTTCGCTGATACGATCGGGTGCAAAGCGGCATTCTGCCTTCTTTACTCCCATTCGATCGTTGCGGGCGGTTTCGAAGATATGTCGTAGACTACTCTGTTCACGCCTTTGACCTTATTGATTATCTCGTTCGAAACATCGGCGAGAAATTCATACGGAAGATGTACCCAGTCGGCTGTCATTCCGTCCGTAGAGGCTACGGCGCGCAATGCCACGCAACTTTCGTACGTGCGCTCGTCGCCCATAACGCCGACGCTCTTGACGGGGAGCAGTATCGCACCCGCCTGCCATACGTTTCCGTACAGTCCCGCGTTTTGCAGCGAGTCGATGAATATTTTGTCCACCTCCTGAAGTATCGACACACGTTCGGGTGTCACCTCTCCGAGCACGCGTATGGCAAGCCCCGGGCCGGGGAAGGGATGACGGTTCAGTATTTTCGCGTCGATGCCTAACGCACGCCCTACGCGGCGCACCTCGTCCTTGAAGAGCAGGCGTAACGGTTCCACTACTTTCAGGTTCATCTTTTCGGGCAGACCGCCCACGTTGTGGTGCGACTTGATGGTGGCCGACGGCCCGTTTACCGATACGGATTCTATCACGTCGGGGTAAATCGTTCCCTGCGCCAGCCATCCGACATTTTGTATCTGTTGCGCTTCGATGTTGAAGACTTCCACGAAGTCGCGTCCGATGATTTTACGCTTTTTTTCGGGGTCGGTTACGCCTTTCAGATCGTCGAAAAAACGTTTGTGCGCTTTTACTCCCTTGACGTTCAGTCCCATACCTTTATACGACTCGAGTACTTCGTCGAACTCGTTCTTGCGCAGCAGACCCGAATCGACGAATATGCAGTACAGATTGGAGCCGATTGCGCGGTGGAGCAGCACGGCAGCAACCGACGAGTCCACGCCTCCCGATAATCCGAGCACGACCTTGTCGTCGCCGAGTTTTTCGCGCAATTCGGCTACCGTCGTCTCCACGAAACTCTCCGATGTCCACGTCTGCGAACATCCGCATATGCCGACTACGAAATTGCGCAGCAGAGCCGCCCCGTCGGTCGAGTGGTAGACTTCGGGGTGGAACTGAATGCCCCAGGTGCGCTCGCCGCCGATGCGGTATGCCGCAACGCGCACGTCTTCCGTGCTCGCGACGATCCGATAGTTCTCGGGAACCGAGGTTATCGTGTCGCCGTGCGACATCCATACTTGGGTGGGCGAAGGCAAACCATGCATAAGTTCGTCGGTGCCGTCCGCTACCGATAGCATCGCGCGCCCGTACTCGCGGCTCGGGGCAGGCTGCACCTCACCTCCGAATGCCGATGCGAGATATTGTGCTCCGTAGCATACTCCGAGCAGCGGCAATACGCCTTTTATGCCCGTCAGATCGGGCGACGGTGCGGCTTCGTCGCGCACGGAGTAGGGGCTGCCCGAGAGTATTACGCCGCGCACCGAATTGTCTATCGGCGGTATTTTGTTGAATGGGTGTATTTCGCAATATACGTTCATCTCTCGCACGCGGCGTGCTATGAGCTGGGTGTACTGCGACCCGAAATCGAGGATTATGATCTTTTCCTGCATATTCAATTCTATCTTTCGCGTGAATAGTTCGGCGTTTCGTGCGTTATCGCCACGTCGTGCGGATGGCTTTCGAGCATACCCGATGCAGTTATGCGTATGAACTTCGCGCTCTTCAACGTCTCGATGTCCTTCGCACCGCAGTATCCCATTCCCGAGCGCAGACCGCCGACGAGCTGGTAGACCGTTTCGCTCAGGCTGCCCTTGAACGGCACGCGCGCCACGACGCCTTCGGGTACGAGTTTGTTCACGTTATGTTCTTCGCCTTGGAAGTAGCGGTCTTTCGATCCCGCCTTCATAGCGTCTACGGAGCCCATTCCGCGATATGTCTTGAATTTGCGGCCGTTGTATATTATGGTTTCGCCGGGGGCCTCCTCGACACCCGCGAACATCGAACCTATCATCACGCAGTCGCCGCCTGCGGCCAGCGCTTTTACGATATCTCCCGAGTAGCGCAATCCGCCGTCGGCGATGACGGGTATGCCATATTCGTGCGCCACTTTGGCCGCGTCGTATATGGCCGACAGTTGCGGAACGCCTACGCCCGCAATTATGCGTGTCGTACATATCGAACCGGGACCGATGCCGACCTTTATTCCGTCCACGCCTTCGTTTATCAGATACTCGGCTGCTTCGGCGGTGGCTATGTTGCCGACGACCACGTCGAGCGTCGGATATTCGGCCTTGACCTTGCGGAGCAGGGCGACCACGCCGCGCGAGTGTCCGTGCGCCGTGTCGATGACTATGGCGTCCACATCCTCGCCCGCGAGTGCCGCTATGCGCTCCATCGCATCGGGTGTGACGCCTACGCCTGCCGCTACGCGCAAACGTCCCTTATCGTCTTTGCAGGCATTGGGATGGTCCTGCACCTTCGTTATGTCTTTGTAAGTTATAAGCCCTACGAGTTTGCCTTCGTCGTCCACGACGGGCAGTTTCTCGATTTTGTTGTTGCGCAGAATATCCGAAGCGTGCGACAGCTCCGTGCAATGGGTCGTTACCAACCCGTCGCGGGTCATAACCTCGCTTATCGTGCGCGACATATCGCGCTGGAAGCGCAGGTCGCGATTGGTTACGATGCCTATCAGCGTACGTTCGGAGTCGGTGACGGGAATGCCGCCGATTTTGTTTTCGCGCATAAGGGCGAGTGCGTCGCCTACGGTCTTGTCCTCCGTAATGGTGACGGGGTCGTAGATCATACCGTTCTCGGCACGCTTCACGCGGCGCACCTGGGCGGCTTGTTCGGCTATGGACATATTTTTATGGATTACGCCGATGCCGCCTTCGCGTGCGAGGGCTATGGCCAAATCGGCTTCGGTCACAGTATCCATAGCGGCCGATACGACAGGGATGTTGAGTCGGATATTTCGCGAAAAACGGCTTCGCAGATCTACTTCTCGCGGCAACACTTCCGAGTAGGCGGGTACCAGCAGGACGTCATCGAATGTCAGTCCTTCGGATTGTACCCTTTCATTGATAAATGACATAGGACTTAGAATTTTGTTGCTCGCAAAAGTACGCATATTTTTCGATATACGCTCCGCGTGCGGAAAATGTTGTCAAATAGTTTTCAACAATTTCCCGATTGTACGGGCTGCGGGGGTGTTGCGGCGCCGTATTTAGTCGTATTTAAGGGCGCAAACGGCGGAACATCTCCCAAAGGACTATGCCTGCCGCTACCGATACGTTGAGGGAGTGCTTGGTGCCGAGCTGCGGTATCTCTATCGCGCCGTCGCACATGTCCACCGCCTGCTGGCCGACGCCTTCCACCTCGTTCCCGAAAATCAGCGCATAGCGTTCCCCCTCTTGCGGACGGAACTCTCCCAGCATCTCCGCACCCTCGACCTGCTCCACGGCCAGAATGCGGTAGCCGTCGCGGCGCAGTTCCGAGATGCAGTCGGCCGTACTTTCGTAACGGCTCCACGCAACGCTCATCTCGGCACCGAGCGCCGTTTTCCGTATCTCGCGGTCGGGCGGCGTGGCGGTTATGCCGCACAAGGCTATGCGTTCGACGGCGAAAGCGTCGCACGTACGGAAAAACGAACCGGTGTTCTGCGCGGAGCGTACGTTGTCGAGCACCACCGTAACGGGCATTTTCGCCATCGCTGCGAACTCTTCCGCCGTAGGCCGATGCAACTCTTCGTTGGTAATTTTTCTCATCGCGTTAATTATCTTTGCGGCAAAATTACACAATTAAAATATTTTATCTACTTTTGGCATTGATTTTAAGTCGCCGAACAGAACTTTTCCGACATTTGCGATGATTAAGAAAAGATATATAACGCTTTTACTGACGGTTGCCGCCGTTTTTTCCGCTGCCGCGCAGCATACGAACGCCGAGGGTACGGATTCGGGACGGCAATCCGTACCGAACGCCGAGCCGTCGTCGCAGGTCGTGTTTTTCGACGGCGAGGTATCCACCCATTTCGACAATACGGAATATACGGGCAGCGACTGCGGTACGTCGCGCACGATTTTCGCCGTGCGGCTTTCGCCTTCGCTCGGGTTCCGCTGGAACAGACATCATTCGGTTGTGGCGGGCGTCGAGATGCTCAAGGACTTCGGCTCCGACAAGTTCATCGACGATGCGAAGCTGGTGGCATACTATAGGTTCGATAACGGCAGGTACGGTGCCGCCGCCGGCATTTTCGGCCGTCACAATCTCATAGGACGTTATTCGCGGGCATTTTACAGCGATTCTACGTTGATATACAACAGCCTTGTGCAGGGCATCGCCATGCACTACAAGGGGCGCCGCTCGTTCGCCGAGTTCGCAATCGACTGGACGGGGCTGTATTCGGAGACGACGCGCGAACAGTTCCGCATACTCGTATCGGGGGGGGGAGTGTTCGGCAAGTTTTTCGATGCCGGCGTCTCGTTCTCGCTCCAGCATTACGCCAACAAGAAGACGTTCGAGGGGAATGTCGTGGACAACCTCCTGCTCAATCCCTACATAGGGGCCCGGTTTACGGCCTTTTTCGATTTCGACATACGTCTGTCCTATCTTCAGAGTCTGCAACGCGACCGCCGCACCGAAGAGGGGTGGAAGGCGCCGATGGGCGGCGAATTGTATTTCAGAATCAGCCGATGGGGCGTATTCATAGATAACAACCTGTATGTGGGCAAGAGCCTTACGCCGTTCTGGAATGCGCTCGGCAAGGACGGCCTGCCGTATGCCGACGACCTTTATACGGGCGACCCGTTTTACGGCACCGAGCACCGCGTGTATAATCGTACGGGTATAGGATACGAACGCAAATTCCTGAAAGACAATCTGTCGGTGCGTGCCGAGATGGTACTGCAATGCAACGGCTCGAAATTATATTACCAACAGCTGGTCGGGGTATCAGCACGGATTTGCCCGACGATTTACGACAAGTCAAAACATAAACGATAAAACATATGGCAACAGAGGTAAACGAAACCAGAGAGAAATCGCTTAATTTCATAGAGGAGATTATCGAAGAGTCTATCGCCAAAGGCGAAACGCGTGTGCAAACGCGTTTTCCGCCCGAGCCGAACGGTTATCTGCATATAGGCCATGCCAAAAGCATCTGCATAAATTTCGGCCTTGCCAAAAAGTACGGCGGCAAGTGCAACCTGCGTTTCGACGATACCAATCCCGTCAAGGAGGATGTCGAGTATGTGGATTCGATAAAGCGCGATATCAAGTGGCTCGGTTTCGATTGGGCTGTCGAGCGCTACGCTTCCGACTATTTCGACCAGCTCTACGAGTGGGCATTGGTGCTTATCGGGAAAGGGCTGGCATACGTAGACGACCAGACGCAGGAGCAGATACGCGAAGGCCGCGGTACCGTCTCGGAGGCAGGCAAGGAGTCGCCGTATCGCAACCGCTCGATCGAGGAGAATCTCGATCTGTTCCGAAGAATGAAAGCGGGAGAGTTCCCCGACGGTTCGAAAGTGCTGCGCGCCAAAATAGATATGGCACACCCCAATATGTTGTTCCGCGACCCGATTATGTACCGTATTCTCCATACCGAACATCACCGTACGGGCAACAAATGGTGCATATATCCTATGTACGACTACGCCCACGGGCAGAGCGACTCCATAGAGCGGATAACCCACTCGATATGTACTTTGGAGTTCGACGTGCACCGTCCGTTGTACGACTGGTTCATAGAGGCTCTCGACATTTACCCGTCTCATCAGTACGAGTTCGCACGCCTGAATCTCACATATACGATGATGTCGAAGCGCAACCTGTTGAAGCTGGTGAACGAGGGCGCGGTAATGGGCTGGGACGACCCGCGAATGCCGACCGTATGCGCTTTGCGCCGTAAGGGATATACGCCCGCTTCGGTGCGTGCTTTCGCCGAGATGGTCGGCGTGGCGAAACGCGATAACGTCATCGATCTCGGGAAGCTCGAATACTGCGTACGCGAGGATCTGAACAAGGTCGCCGAGCGCCGTATGGCGGTTCTCGATCCGATAAAGGTCGTCATAACGAACTATCCCGAGGGCAAGACCGAGATGTTCGAGTGCGTAAACAATCCCGAGGATGCGGCGGCCGGAACGCGTCAGGTTCCGTTCTCGCGCGAACTTTACATCGAACGCGACGACTTTATGGAGAATCCTCCTAAAAAGTATTTCCGTCTTCAGCCGAACGGAGAGGTGCGCCTGCGTTACTCATATCTCATCAAGTGCGAAGAGGTGATAAAGGATGCCGAAGGAAACGTAGTCGAATTGCGCTGCACCTACGACCCGATGTCGGGCGGAGGTTCGTCGAGCGACGGGCGCCGCGTGAAGGGCGTAATCCACTGGGTGTCGGCTCCGCACGCCGTCGAAGCCGAAATACGGCTGTTCAATCCGCTGTTCCGTACCGAGGACCCGAACGATACTTCCGAGGGGCAGACGTCGTGGGAAGACAATCTCAATCCCGAGTCGATGGTGATAACGAAGGGATATTTGGAACCGTCTTTGCGCGAGCAGCCGATAGGCAAAACCGTTCAGTTCGAACGTATCGGTTATTTCTGTCCCGATACGGATTCCGCTCCCGAACACCTCGTGTTCAATAGAACGGTCACGCTTAAGGATTCGTGGGCGAAGATTAATAAATAAGGTTTAACACCGATCGGTCGCGATGCGCTCCGCATTAGAGCGCATCGCAGCTTGAACGGTTTCGATTCATATGGGTTCATCAGGTCATTCGCATATCGTCCCTGCGGCCGTAACCGTCAGCAGGGCTTTGATAATCGGCATAATAATGAATGTCGGCTATGCACTCGTCGAATTGCTTGTAGGGTTATGGCTCGGCTCTATGGGTCTTGTTGCCGATGCAGGGCATAATTTCAGCGATGTTGCGGGGCTGTTGCTTGCATTGTTGGCCGTAAAGTTGGTGCAGCGTCCCGCCAACTCCCGCTATACGTTCGGATACAGGAAAGCCTCGGTGCTTATCTCGCTTCTCAACGCCCTTATTCTGCTGGGGGCTGTCGCGGGTATCGTAGTGGAGAGCATCCGTAAATTCAACGACCCCGAACCTGTTGCAGGTACATTGGTCGCATTGACGGCCGCCGTCGGTGTCGCGGTCAATTTCATTTCTGCACGCCTGCTTATGCGGGATAAGGAGCACGACCTGAATGTACGCGGTGCATATCTTCATATGATGCTCGATGCTCTCGTATCGGTGGGGGTAATCGTGTCGGGCGTCGTTATCTCCGTTACCGGATGGGCGGTCGTCGATCCGATTGTCGGGCTTTGCGTTGCGGCGGTGATCGTGTTCTCGTCGTGGAGCCTGTTGAGGTCGTCGCTCAAATTGTCTATCGACGGGGTTCCCGACGGGGTGAATGTGGACAGCCTTGCTGCCGAAATGGCGAAAATAGAGGGGGTGACGGATGTGCATCATATTCATATATGGGCATTGAGTACGACCGAAACCGCGATTATGGCACATATCGTGGTGGATGATCTGTCGCGCTCGGACGAGGTGCGCCGCGCGGAACGGGCATTGCTCGCGGAGCACGGCATATCTCACGCGACGTTGGAGATAGAGACTTGCCGGTCGAATATGTGCGACTGCTGTTGAGGACTGCGGATGGCTGTTTGAAATAACTTCCCGCCACGACGATTCTGTTCGTCGTGGCGGGAAGTCTTTATGCCGTTGCGACGTCTGCGACCGTTTTTGCCGCAGGAGACGCGGTTCGTAACGGGGGCTTGTGCATATATTCGGCTCTGAATCGGTTGAACGTGTCGCGCGACACCCCGTAGTCTTTGCATATTCGGGCGATGGTTTGCCCTCGGTCCAAGTCCTCCGATATCCGTGTCCTGTTGTCTATAAGCAGTCGGAGTTTGGGCGTGCTGCCTTTGCGGCGCCCCAATACGACGCCTTGTTTTTTCCGCAATTCGAGTGCTTCGCGCGTGCGCATAGATATAAGGTTGCGCTCTAATTCCGCAACGAGACCGAATGCGAAACAAAGCACTTTGCTGTTTATCGTGTCGTCGAACGAATAACGGTCCTTTGTACTGTACAGCGTGACATCTTTCTTTAGCAGATCGCCTACGATTGTCATAATGTCTGTGAGCGTACGGCTCAGTCGCGACAGTTCCGTGACGATCAGCGTGTCGCCCTTTTTCATACGCCGCAACAATGCGCCGAGTTTGCGGTCGTTACCGCGTTTTTTGCCGCTGACGATTTCGGTAACCCATTTGTCTACGACGATGTTTCTGCTTTCCGAAAATTTCTCGATTTCGTTTTGTTGATTCGCCAGTGTCTGTTTTCCGGTACTGACTCTTAAGTAAGCTATTGTCATCTATTTGAGTGTTGATCATTCATAAAAACGTATGAATCGACACACAAAAATCAGACTTTTATTGCTTAAAAATAGATGATAAAACGTTCGTTTTCAGCGGCAAATATAATAATAAAAAAATCAATCGACCAAATTTTTCGGTTAGAATTTTGGCATTCATTGATTTACCCCCCCCCGCAATTTCGTAAAACACTAAAAATCAACGTAGTAACCGAATGCAAGAAAAAACGAACGTTTTTTCGAATATCGTATGCCGTAATGGATTGTTTCTTACGATTGTACGAGGAGTTACGATAATTTGTTGAAAAATGAAAGGATATTGGGGTTTATTGGTATGCGTAGGCATATCGCTGTGTCAGCAGGTTTCGGCCCAGCAGTCGCGACAGGATTCATTGACCGTGATGTATCGTGTCGGACGGGGGGACGTCGAACCGCAATATGACGATAATGAGGCTGCAATTTCGTCTTTCATCGATCGCCTGCAAAAGATTTCGTCGGATTCGCTGTGCCGTATCAAACGCATTTCGTTTCGCGGATTGACGTCGCCCGACGGTGTATCTACGTATAATCTGGCACTGGCTGATACGCGAGGCCGCAGTTTGTCCGATTTTATTTTGAGCAAGTTCGACGCGTCGAATATCGATGTCACGGTCGAAAAGTCCGGTATCGCTTGGGCGGAATTGGCGCAATTGGTCGAAGCGTCCGATATGGATCACCGCGATGAAGTGCTCGACATCATCAACAATGTGCCCGTATGGGTGAAAAGCAACGGTAAGATAGTCTCGTCCCGCAAACAGCAGTTGATGCGGATGCACTACGGCAATACCTATCGATATATGGCCAAGCGGTTTTTCCCGCTTTTGCGTCGTGCCGAAGCACGCGTGTCGTACATAGAGGATGCCGCACCCGACGAGAAGAAAGACCTGACCATTTCGGGCGAGGTCGTCGGCGACATAGTCGCTCACGAACTCGGTTCGGGACGTGAGATCGCTCGCGGTTCCGTGGAGGGTATGGTAGACGGCGAGATTACCGATATCGACCGCGATAAGGGAATCGTCACCGTACGAGGCAAGGTCCGCGGCCGCTCGAAAGGCGACATCACAGGTACGGTTACGGGAACGGTGATCGGAACCACGTCGCTGTCGGGACATGATCCCATTGTCGTCAAGGGCCCGATTCGTATAGACGATGCCGATTCGATAAGAATCAACGGTACGTGGGACGAATCGCGCGGCGTGTCGGTCACGGGAGAGGTATCCGGTACTATGAGCGTCGTGGATACGGTCTATATCGATCCTCCGAAGCCTGTGGCGGTCGTCGAGCCCGAGCCTGAACCGGAGCCCGTTGTCGAGGAGAAGCCGGTCGTGGTGAAGGAGCGCAAGCCTTTCCATATGGCATTGAAAACCAATCTGCTTTACGATGCTGCACTGGTTCCGAATATCGGTATCGAATTCCATTTGGGACGCAGGTGGTCGCTCGGCGGAAACTGGATGTATGCGTGGTGGAAGCAGGATAAGAATAATTACAGCTGGCGCGGTTACGGCGGCGAACTGGACCTCCGTAAATATTTCGGCCGCAAATCTGCCGAGCGTGCTTTGTCGGGGCATCATTTCGGAATTTATTTTCAGGGTGCGACCTACGATATAGGTGTCGGAAAGAAAGCCAATTTGAGTAAGTTGAGTTACGGGGCAGGTATCGAGTATGGCTATTCGCTACCCGTTACGCGCAGTCTGAATATCGATTTCGGTATAGGTGCGGGGTATTTCGGCGGAAAATACGAAGTGTATGAGCATAGGAATTCCCGCGACGAATGGATAGCGACCAACCGACGCCACTGGTTCGGTCCCACGAAACTCGAAATATCGCTCGTGTGGATTATCGGTCGCGGTAATTATAATGTAAAGAAAGAAGGAGACAAGTAATGAAACGATATTTTGTATTCGGTTTACTGTGTGCCGGAATTCTGACAGCTTGCAAACACAGAGAGTTATACTATGAATTCGAGCATACGAAATCCGTACGCGTAGAATTCGACTGGTCGGCTGCTCCGACTGCCGATCCCGACGGTATGCGTGTGATATTTTATCCCGTGGACGGCAATGCACGGGCGGTGGTGGAGAATCTCGAAGGCAAAAACGGCGGGGCGGTGGATGTCCCCGAGGGTACTTATAATGTCGTATGTTTCAATAACGATACGGAAAATATACGTTGGCGCGGTACGGGTTCCATTGAAACCATAGAGGCGTTTACCCGCAATACGGCGATTCTCGAGACTATGCAGGGCCCCGTCGATGTGCCGCGCGGAGATTCCGATACGGAGCCTATAGTGCTCGCTCCCGACCGTATGTGGCGCGACCGTCTCGACGGGGTCGTGATTTCGAAGGAGGATGAGACGGAGACCGTCATATCGTTTACGCCCGTTTCGGTTACACGGCACGCTACCTACGAAATATCGGGAGTCACAAACTCCGAAGCTATAACGAATATTCGCGGTTCTTTATCGGGTGTCTCAGGGTCTTTGTTTATGGGTTCGAATCTGCTGGCATCCGAGACATCTACCATCCCGTTCGACGGGATGGTAGATAAGACCGACGACACCAAGATTATCGGCGATTTCTATTTCTTCGGTTGCTGCGATACGCGACTGCGTCAGGCGAGCAGACACAAGTTCACGATATATTGTTGGTCGAAAGCGGGTAACGTTATGGCATCGTTCAACGTTACGGAGCAGCTGCACGGCGACGGGACCGATCCCGAGGAGGTGCATCTTGTAATGGAAGGAAATATAGACATTCCCGTTGCGGGTGTCGGCGACGGCGGTTTCGAACCGGGTGTCGGAGAGTGGAACGACGAGAATGAAGATTTGGATCTTTAATAACGCTTTAGTTTAATCTCATACAAATTTCAAAAAACAACATTGTTTAACTCAAATTTCACAACTATGAAAAAGTCATTTATTTTTGCGACTCTTGCAGTTGCAATGGTAACGGTAAGCTGTTCGCAGGACGAATCGCTTGCAACCTACGCCACTTCGGATGCCAATGCTATCGACTTCAAGTCGTATGTACCTAAGTCTACCCGCGGTACGGCTATCAACAATGCTACCGAACTTCAGGCTACCGATTTCGATGTATTCGCTTTCGAGGTCAGCACCAATAAGCAAATTATGGGTACTGCGACCGACGGTGTCAAGATCGCGTTTACTTCGGGTGCTTGGGACTACGATCAGGCTTCGGAGAAGGCATATTGGTCCGATGAGGCTATCGATTTCTATGCGGTATCTCCCGAGACTTTGACTAATCTCACTAAGAATTTCACCTCTGCGACTCAGACTTTGCACTATGAAGCTTCGGCTACCTGCGCAGACCAGAAGGACGTTATGTATGCTTCCGTTAAGAATGCGACTAAGGGTGACCGTGCCGGCGACAACTCGAACGTAGCTACCGGTGCCGTTAAGTTCAATTTCAATCACGCTCTTGCTCAGATCGTTTTCAAAGTCAAGACGTACGGCAAATTCGAAGTAGATGTCAATGATATAGCCGTTTTCGCTCAGAAAGAGGGTACTTTCACCTATTCGACCGAGGCTTGGACGAGCGTTAATGGACCTCAGCTCTATTCGATCGGTCTTGCTGCTCCCGTAACCGGAATCGGTACTACCGCTCAGGAAATCGGCAACGCGTCGAATGCTCTGCTTCTTATCCCGCAGACTTTCGCTAAGTGGTCTACCGATAAGACTAATGCCGTTGCGCTTCCTACCGACCGTGCATATCTGAAAGTTTCCTGCAAAATCCGCAACGACGGCGGTTATATCTATGCCGATGCGGATAATTTCAAAGATATCTATATGCCGATCGCGATCAATTGGGTAAAGGGTAACAAATATATCTATACCATCGGCTTCGGTAACACCGAAGGTGCTGCCGGCGGTGCAGGTTTCGACGAAAACGGTAATCCTATCCTCAATGATGTCCTCATCACGTTCGATGCCGATGTAGCGGGTTGGACGGATGCATCCGAGGATGTAGAACTGTAACCCACAGGTTATTTCTCATAAAGTCAGCAGACTCGGCGGGGTTGAATGTCCCCGTCGGGTCACTAACGGGGGGGCGACGATACGGCATCTGAAGACGATGCGCTGTCGGCAGCGGACCCTCGAACGATACAGAGTATAGCGGAACAAAATATTATGAAACAGATTTTATTTTCAGGAGCGATGCTTTGCGGTGCCGCATTTATGTGTGCGGCGGTCGTATCGTGTTCGCGCAAGGCGACGGACGACTATACCGTTACCGTGAAAAACAACATCGGTTTTAATATAGAGTTGAACTCGTCGTGGAGCGATGCGAGCGCCAATGCTACTATTGCCAAATCCGACGCCGTTAATGGAAATTACGGATCCGATTGTTTCGGCGAGACGCGTGCGACACCCGTCACGACTCTTTATTCGACTTTCAACGTGTGGGCATACTCCTACGCGGGCAGTTGGACGGAGACCCTCACGCCGAACCTTATCGACTGCGAGGCCGTATCCAAGGTCGATGGCGTGTGGCGTACCGCCGATCCCCACGCGTGGCCGGGTGCGGGCGTGAACGTGCGATTTTTCGCATACGCTCCCGTAACGCTCGACGGCCTTACGGTCACGGCTGCTGCGGGCACGCCGAAATTAGACTATACGGTTCCCGCCGATGTCGCCGACCAGCTCGACCTGCTTACGGCCTCTGCCGATGCGGCAGGCGACAGCAAGGGGTCCGTAAAATTGACTTTCAAGCACGCTCTTACGGCGGTGAAGTTCGTAACGGGCAATCAGATTCTTTCCGACGGCATAATTAAAAAAGTAACACTCAAAGGCGTTTATGGCAAAGGCACGTATTCTGTCGGCGCGACATCATGGACCGGTTGGGGTAGCGTAATGGATTTTACGCAGGTCCTGAATGTCGCGACCGACGGTACGTCCGATGCTGTTATTACCGCTGCGGACCAAACGTTCATTATGATTCCGCAGACTTTGCCTGCGGGCGCGGCCGTCGAGATAGAAATCGAGGACGCCAAGGGCAAGACTCGCACTCGTTCGGCCTCTATTGCGGGCAAGACGTGGCCTATGGGCTCCGCCGTCAAATACCGCATTTCGACCAAGAACGACACCTTGACATTCGATGTCGAGATTACGGACTGGGATGCTGAGGAGAGCAATCGCGAACTTCCGATGGATAAGGGTATGTCGGGCGTCGGCGTCGAGGTCGAGGACTGGGGCACCGAAACGGGTAATCGCGAGCTCGATATGGAACAATAATAATGAGTTATCCGAGTAAAAAAATTGAATGATCATAGAGATTATGAAAAAGACGATTTATCAACTCCGAACTGTCGGGGTGTTTGCGGCGATAACCTTATTCGCCGCCTGCTCCAAAGAGCATACGACTGATGTGAAAATCAATCCGAGCAAATACCTCGTTTTCGAGGTCGGAAATACCGACGATTGGGACGCCGAACATAAAAGCAATGTCGATAAGAAGGCTGCCGACGGCCTTTCGGTCGGCAATATCGACGGCGCGGCCGATTGCGCATATGCGGACGACGGGGTCGTGGCTATGGAGGGAATGAAGGGCGAAAACAAGCTCTATCTCCATACTTCCGTTTCGGATCGTATCGACATAGCGCGCATCGGCGCACAGACTCCCGCTACTCGCAACGTCCCCGTTACGATGGACAATTTTTACAGCTCTTTCAATGTTTACGGCTACGCATTCGAGGGTGTCTGGAGCGAGGATAACACACCCTCACTCATCGACAACGAGTCCGTATCGAAGATCGACGGCATATGGCAGACCGTCAATCCGCACATTTGGCCCGGGGAGGGTTACGTGCGCTTCTACGCTTACGCTCCCGCCGATTTGAGCGGCCTTTCGGTAAGCGCTGCCAAGGGTACGCCCAAATTCAGCTATACCGTACCGAGCGACGTCGCCGATCAGAAGGACCTGCTTATCGCCGCCACCGAGCTGGAGGGCAACGGCGATACTCCCGTTAAATTGACGTTCCGTCATCCTCTTACGGCCGTCAAGTTCGTTACGAGCGCCAATATCATCGGCGGTACTATCAACAGTCTGTCCGTCAAGAACGTGTACGGTACGGGTACGTTCACTCCCGACGTTTCGGGCGCAGGCGCGTGGTCGGGACAGAGCACGGCCGTTTCGTATTCGCAGAATCTCGCACTCTCCGTATCCGACGGCGTTGCCGATCAGGAGGTGGCTGCGGGCGCTAAAACGTTTATGTTGATGCCTCAAACCTTGCCCGACGGCGCGAATATCACCGTCAATTTCACCGATAGCAAAGGCGATACTTTCGACCTCACCGCATCTGTCGCAGGCACCGTTTGGCCTATGGGCAAGACCGTTACCTACAGCATTTCCACTGCCAATATCGGCGGTACGTTCGTATTGGACGTTACGCCGACCATTTCGTGCGAATACGGCGGTGCAACGAATTTGTCTTATACGGTCAAGAGCTACAAGGAGTTCAAGTCGGGCAAGATCGAGGCTGCCGCTTGGACCTCCGAGTATTCTGTCGATAACGGTACGACGTGGAGCACGACCAAACCTTCGTGGCTCACGACATTTACGGGCAGCGGCAACGGCAGTACGACAACAGCAGGCAACACATATACCGCAGCCATATCCGCACAGACGGGTTCGAGCGGTGCATCGGGATTCCCTGCCAATCCTACGGCCAATTACAATCTGTCGAACAGTACGGGCGGGGATGCCGTTCAGAATACCGCGAACTGTTATATAATCAAATCTTCGGGCACCTACCGTCTGCCTTTGGTCTATGGTAATGCTATTAAGGGCGGTACTACCAACTCGGCGGCCTATACCGCTACTTCGGGCACGAACGTACTCGCGACGTTCAAGGACCACGCCGATGCCAATATCACGGGACCGTATATCTATGACAAATATACGCCTGCGAATGCCTGCATCGTATGGCAGGATGCCAATAATCTTTTGACTGAGGTGGCATTGTCGTCCGACAAACATTTCCTGACGTTCACCGTCTCCGCAGCCAATATCAAGGAGGGCAACTCCGTTGTAGCGGTTCGCGACGCTTCGAATAACGTACTTTGGAGCTGGCATATCTGGGTTACGAATACGGATCTTACGTCGAAAGCCGTTACCAACCATCAAAACAAGACATACAATATGATGCCTGTCAATCTGGGATGGGTTTCCGCGAGCGCGGGCGGTACGACTACTTATGCGGCTCGCAGTTGCAAGGTCCGTATCAAGCAGACGGGTACTACCAATGTCAAAGTTATGGACGTTCTTCAGAAAGGAGAGTCCGTTACAGTGGCTTCTACGGGCGGATGCTGCCCCTATTACCAGTGGGGACGCAAAGACCCGATGCCGCCTTCGAACGGAGAGGGTAATACCGATCATACGCTTTATAATAATTCTTATACGTATACGAAGACCAATAGTCGGGTATCTTTAGGTACTTCGATAAAGAATCCTATGACGTTCTACTATTACAATAGCAGCGGTTATGTATGGTGTTCTACGACCTATAATAACTTGTGGAGTGCCAAGAATACGGGTACGACGGCCAATGACGATGCGGTAACGAAGACTGTTTACGACCCGTGCCCCGTAGGTTACCATATGCCTGCTTCGAACGCTTTTACGGGCTTTACTTCTACCGGAGATAATACAGGTACGAATACTCAGTGGAATGTTGTAGATACTGCTATTGCGACGAAGAAGGGGTATGAGTTCTACTGCAAGGCGATGGTCGGTACCACTAAAGACCCTTCGGGCGGTACTATCTTCTTCCCCGCTGCGGGTTATCGCAACGGCTCGTCCGGCGCACTGGGCAGCGTTACGACGTACGGCTGCTACTGGGCTGCTGTTCCGAACTCGGCTACCAGCGGGCGTTACTTGGGCTTCTACTCGTCGAGCGTGTACCCGCTCAACGGCAGCAACCGTGCGAACGGCTACTGCGTTCGCCCTGTCCAAGAATAATGGTTTGTTTCATTTGTTTGATTTGATTGATTTCCCGTCGGATTTCGATCCGACGGGATTAAAGATCGGCGCAGCCGATCGAAAATTTTTTGAAAGATGAGTTTTGAGGACGCCGACCGAAATTTACGTCAGCAAATTTCGGCTGGCGTCCGAAAACGGATAAAGAAAGTGTCGGAGTATTCGATGTAAAACGATCGAGATCGTCCGAAAGAGTATGACGAGTCGTGATTTCATACGGAGCGAGGCTGAAAATACCGATCGCATTATACTGTACCGCGAGGGGCTGTTCTGGAAAGCCTACGAGCGGTCGGCATTCGCGGTCTGTACCCAGATAAGGCCGTTCAAGCCCACGAAAAAGCGGCTGAAAGTACTCGACGGCGGCGAGATCGTTTCCATCGGGTTTCCGTCGGCATCCGAGAACAGGGTGCTCGACGGTTTCGAACGTCTCGAAACCGAGCCCTGCAAATTGGTCGTCGCAACCGAGCGGCCGATCGATGCGAAGGAGTTCGAGGCGTGGAAATCCTCGATAGCGACGTCCCGACCACGACCCGAGCGCGACAAGGCCGAAGCCTGCGGTCGCGATGAAGGTAAGACTGCTCCCGTGCCGACGTTCCCGACCGCTGACAAGGTCGTTGCGGACGAGAACGAAGCACCTGCCGCCGAGCCGAGTGCCGACGGCGACCCTCTGGACGGACTCCCTGCCGCAGTGCGCTACGGAGAGGCCGATTTCACGCTGACGCAGGCGTGCGAGCTTGCGGCGCGTGTGAAAGGCTTCAATCTGGCGGACTCGACGCCGATGGAGTGTATATTTTTCATTTCCGAACTCAAAAAACTGCTGCGGAACCGCTGAACGATATTATGGCCTATTATGACAATCTGCCCGTTTATAAAGCGGCTTACGACCTTCTGCAAAGCATTTACCGCGATTCGGGAAACGTTCCGCGTGACGTACGATTCACGCTGGTAGAAACACTTAAAAACGAACTGACGGATATTCTCGTACTGATCTACAAGGCCAATTCCACTTCGGCCAAACTCCCGCTCATAACCGAGGCGAGGGAGAGGCTCGTGAGTGTGAAGGTTAGGTTGCGTCTTCTGTACGATTTGCGGTATATCAACGTGAAGTTGTTCGCCCGCTTTTCGGATCAAGTCGAGGCTGTTTCGAAACAGCTCGCATCTTGGCAGAAATATGCGAAGGAGCGCGTCGGCAATACGCCCGACGACAATCCCCGCGAATAAAAGGCGCATCCGACTGACGGTTCCTATTTTAAGCAGAATTTTAGACCGGAGTTCCAAAAGTCAAGGCTTTCGGAAGTGTGTCTTGTAAATTCAGTAACCCACCGGCGATGGAAAAGCACTCGTGACGGATCGTATGGTATCGCGTCGCGTTTTCGTCGGTTATGAAAAACCAATCTGCGGCGGGGCTTCGCTCGGCGACTCTCCGTCACATTTAGCAAGCGGTTACTTCTTCCCCGCTGCGGGTTATCGCAACAACTCGTCCGGCGCACTGAACAACGTTACGACGAACGGCTACTACTGGGCTGCTGTTCCGAACTCGGCTACCAACGGGCGTAACTTGAACTTCAACTCGTCGAACGTGAACCCGCTCAACAACAACAACCGTGCGAACGGCAACTGCGTTCGCCCTGTCCAAGAATTTGCCGCTCTGCTTATTGAGGAACGTTTTTCGAATGAACGGAGGTTCCGATCGTCTCGCGACCGCTCCGCTCGCAAACGTCCGTAGGAAACCTAACTTGTAGATATGGAAAGCAGGTCTGATTTATTGACCGATATTTTCCGAGCCTATTTCGATGCGAGAAAACATAAGCGAAACACCCGAAGCCAACTTATCTTCGAGATGGATTTGGAACATAATCTCGTTGAACTTTGCGAGCAAATCGCCAATCGGACTTATCGGCCGTCGCCGGGTATATGTTTCATCACGAACTATCCCGTAAAACGCGAAATATTCGCATCTCCTTTCAGGGACAGAGTGGTGCATCATCTTCTGTTCGGCTACCTGTCTCCGATGTTCGAACGCAAAATGATTTACGACAGCTATTCCTGCCGAAAAGAGAAGGGAACGCTGCTCGGAATCAAACGTCTGGAACATCACGTGCGGAGCTGCACCGATAATTACCGATATTCGGCCTATATCCTGAAACTCGATCTGCGAGGATATTTTATGAGCATCGACAAACGTCGGCTCTATGAGATAATAACCCGTACGATTGACAGGCATTGCCGCGAAGATCCAGTGAGAACCCGCAAAAACGGAGCGGGATTCGACAGGGAGCTTGCGGATTATCTGATACGGGCCGTATTGTTCCGCGATCCTGTCGCGGGATGCAAAGTGATCGGACGCCCTTCGGACTGGGACGGTTTGCCGCCGTCGAAAAGCCTGCTCAAATCGCCGCCAGGGGTGGGGCTGCCAATAGGCGACCTGACGTCGCAGCTGTTCAGCAATATTTATCTCGATGTGTTGGACGAGTTCGTCAAACGCAAACTCGGATGCCGTCATTACGGGCGCTATGTGGATGATTTCTACATCGTGCACCGAAGCCGCGAGTTTTTGTGCGGACTGATACCCGTAATACGCGAGTTTCTGCGCGACGAGTTGCAACTGACGCTCCATCCCGATAAGATAGTGCTCCAGCACTACACTCACGGGGCATTGTTCCTCGGTGCATACGTCTGCCCGCACAGGCGGTATTCGGCGGGAAGAACGATAGGACTGTTCAGAAAGGCCGTATGCAAGCTCGAAACGGAATGCCGCAGTGGCAGGCCGACGTTCGAGCGGCTGACCGAGATGCTGTCGGTGATAAATTCGTATTGCGGCCATTTGATACATTTCAAGGCCTACAGGGTGCTCGACAAGCAGTTCGCTAATTCGCCTTTGAAGAGATATTTTCGCTTTACGCGCAATTACGGCAAAGCGAAAATCAAATATAAATACAAGGAACGCGAAAAAGACGTTCCCGCGGATACGGCCCGAGCGTATGTCGCCAGGAGAAACGATGCGGTGGCTGCGGCGACGGCCGACATAAAACGATGCGGACGGGTGTTGATTTATCCGCAGCCGATGAGAGCGGATGACAGGCCCCCGTAATGCAGACAGGCAGCGGCTTGCCGCTGCGGGCAATGAAAACTATTTGTGCCGTTCGGATAATACGGCCGAACTTTTTTAGATGAAGAGATGATAAACGTGAACAATTCCTCCGTGTGCGACACCGATTCGGAAACGCGGCTGCGTATCGTATGTTATCTGCTGGCGATGAGTATAGTGCTCAACTGCCTGATGTCAGTGCTGATATTCGCTTTAATAATGTTGTGATGATGAATTGGCAGATATATCTCTCGATAGTGCAATACTGGCCGTATGCGGTGGCGGTGGTCGTATTGTATTTCTTTTATGTCAATATCCGCATCTCGATGCGTAAGAAACGCGCGGTGGATGAAGAACGGTTTATCGAAGATTCGTATCCCGAGGACCGTATTCCCGATATTCTGCTCCGCTATTACGGCAAGGACGTGGAGTATTACAACCGTTCGATCCGAAGATGGCCCTACAAATGGCTGTGGAAACGGCTCGAAAATAAGTTCGTGCATATCGAAAACCCGATGGAATCGGAAGCGGCGGAGTAATCTCGTTCCGTCGTGCGTATATACGGAAAAAGCCGAACGTATGTTCGGCTTTGTGCTTCTCCTGCGGAGAGAGGGGGATTCGAACCCCCGGTACAGTAATCCCGTACGTCAGTTTAGCAAACTGGTGGTTTCAGCCACTCACCCATCTCTCCCTACTTCCGTAAAAGCGATGCAAATATATAATCTTTTTTGTAAATAAAAAAATATTCGTCCCAAAATCGCCGTAAATAGCGGACCTCCGTCGGGCGGCGGGTGTGTCAGCGGCGGATATTATCGGTCCGGTGTTCAACATTGCGGGGCGGAAAGAGACCGTTTTGCATTTTTTTTGTATTTTTGTGAGATAATTTACGATTATGAAACAAAAGGATACGGATATAATCGGCGATATCGAAAATCGGGAGTACAAATACGGTTTCACCTCGGATATCGAGACCGAGACGATTCCGCGAGGCCTCGACGAGAATGTCATACGCCTCATATCGCGGAAGAAGGGCGAACCCGATTGGATGCTCGAGATGCGCTTGAAGGCTTACCGTCACTGGCTTACGATGGAGATGCCGACGTGGGCGCATCTGGATATTCCGCCGATAGATTTTCAGGATATAATATATTTCGCATCGCCGAAAAAGCCGTCGGGCATAACCTCTGCGGATGATATAGACCCCGAACTCAAGCGCACGTTCGACAAGTTAGGCATCCCGCTCGAAGAGCAGCTGGCGCTGTCGGGCGGCGTCGCCGTGGATGCGGTGATGGACTCGGTGTCGGTGAAGACCACTTTCAAGGAGGTGCTGGCCGAAAAGGGCATCATATTCTGTTCGATGTCGGAGGCCCTGCGCGATTATCCCGAGCTTGTGCGCAAGTATTTGGGCTCTGTGGTTTCATATGCCGACAATTTCTATTCGGCACTGAATGCGGCCGTCTTTTCGGACGGATCGTTCTGCTATATTCCCAAGGGCGTGCGGTGCCCGATGGAGCTTTCGACCTATTTCCGCATAAATGCGGCGGGCACGGGGCAGTTCGAGCGTACGCTGATAGTCGCCGACGAAGGCTCGTATGTGAGTTATCTCGAAGGTTGCACGGCTCCGCGTCGGGACGAGAACCAGCTGCACGCGGCTGTGGTCGAAATCGTCGTACTGCGCGATGCCGAGGTGAAATATTCGACGGTGCAGAACTGGTACCCCGGCGACAAGGACGGCAGGGGCGGAATCTATAATTTCGTCACCAAGCGCGGAATATGCTATGAGAATGCCCGACTGTCGTGGACGCAGGTCGAGACGGGCTCGGCCATAACGTGGAAATACCCGAGTTGCGTGCTGCTGGGCGACAACTCCGCGGGCGAGTTCTACTCGGTGGCTATGACCAACAATTTCCAGCAGGCGGATACGGGTACGAAGATGATACATATCGGTCGCAATACGCGCAGCCGCATCGTGTCGAAAGGCATATCGGCAGGCCGCAGCCAGAATTCGTATCGCGGTTTGGTGAAGGTTGCCAAAGGTGCGGATAACGCCCGCAATTATTCGCAGTGCGATTCGCTGCTTATCGGCGACAAGTGCGGTGCGCATACGTTCCCGACTATCGACAGCCGCAACTCCTCGGCAGTGCTCGAGCACGAAGCCACGACATCTAAAATTTCCGAGGAACAGCTGTTCTATTGCAATCAGCGCGGATTGTCTACCGAGGATGCCGTAGGGCTGATAGTGAACGGTTATGCGAAAGAGGTGCTGAACAAACTGCCTATGGAGTTTGCCGTCGAAGCGCAGAAGCTGTTGTCTATAAGTTTGGAAGGAAGTGTGGGGTAAATCGCCGAAAGCGGGGTACACCGATGACAGGGTAAAAAAGAGAAGATAATATATGTTGATTATTAAGAATTTGCACGCACGTGTTGCGGATAAGGAGATTTTGAAGGGCATCGACCTCGAAGTCAGGGCGGGGGAGATTCATGCCATAATGGGACCTAACGGATCGGGAAAGAGTACGCTGGCGGGGGTGCTGGCCGGAAATGAGAAATATACCGTTACCGAAGGCGAAGTGACTTTCGAAGGCCGCGACCTGCTCGCGGTGCCTGTCGAGGAGCGCGCCCGTATGGGGCTGTTTCTGGGATTCCAGTATCCTGTCGAGATTGCAGGCGTATCGATGGCCAATTTTATGAAACTCGCCGTCGCCGAGCGCCGCAGGTATCTCGGCGAGGAGCCGCTGACGGCTTCCGAGTTTTTGCGCCTTATGCGTGAGAAGGGCGCGATCGTGGAGCTCGATTCGAAATTGACGTCGCGTGCCGTCAATGAGGGGTTCTCGGGCGGTGAGAAGAAGAAAAACGAGATATTCCAGATGGCGATGCTCGACCCCAAGCTGGCAATACTGGACGAGACCGACAGCGGTCTGGACATAGACGCCCTGCGGATTGTCGCTACGGGTGTCACCAAACTGCATACGGCTGAGAATGCCACTGTCGTAATCACCCATTACCAGCGGCTGCTCGATTACATAGTTCCCGACTACGTGCACGTGCTCTACAACGGACGTATCATCCATTCGGGAGACAAGAGCCTTGCCCTCAAGCTCGAAAAGGAGGGTTACGACTGGCTGATTAACGATTATAAGGAGTAGTGCGATGAGTATATCCGAATTGGTATGCGGCGACGGATTCCGTCGGTTCGAGGGAGGACGCATTACGGTGTCGGACGACACGTCGCGCCCGTTTGCGGTCGTTGATCCGTCGAAGTTGGAATTGACGGTAGAATCCGGAGTAAAATGCCGACTGGTGATTCTCCATACGCAGCCGAATGAAATGACGGCTCGGATCGGGTTGGAACCCGACGCCGAACTGTCTGTCGCTGACATATATCTGGCGAGCACCTTTGCCGAAGTCGATGTCCGACAGAAGGAGAGAAGCGTCTGTCGGTTTACGACCGTGGAGATGCAGAGCGCCAATGTGGTTTACGGGATGTCGCTCGACGGGGTCGGGGCGTCCTGTACGTCCGACGGTGTTTTTATCGGTTCGGGCGACGACCATTGCGTATTCGAACTGACGGTGAGGCACAATGTCTCCGACTGCACGAGTTCGTCGCTCGTCAAGGGTGTGGTCGGGGGACGCGCCACGGGCGAATTCCGCGGTCTGGTGTACGTAGCACCCGATGCACAGCGTACGGATGCGCAACAACAGAGCCGCAACATAGAGTCGGGCAACGATGCGCATATAATAACCAAACCGCAACTCGAGATTTATGCCGATGATGTCAGGTGCAGCCACGGCGCTACGGTAGGGCAGATCGACGACGATGCCGTTTTTTATATGCGTCAGCGCGGTCTGAGCGAAGCCGAGGCGCGGCGCCTGCAAATCGAAGGGTTTGTGGGCGATATAACGATGCACTGTCCAGTCGAATCGCTGAAGGAGCCGCTGACGGATATTCTGAAAACCAAACTTGAAAAACTGTGATGCTTAACGTCGAAGAAATACGCAGGGATTTCCCCATTCTCGGGCAGAAGGTCTACGGTCTGCCGCTTGTCTATCTCGACAGCGGAGCGACCGCGCAGAAGCCGCGATGCGTTACGGACATCATATGCCGTCTTCATAATGAACTGAATGCGAATGTTCATCGCGGCGTACATTATCTTTCCGAGCAGACTACCGACTTGTACGAGCAGGCGCGCGAGACAGTGAGGCGTTTCATCGGTGCCGAACATCCCGAGGAGATAATATTCACGAGCGGTGCTACGGCAGCGATAAATACGGTGGCCTATGCGTGGGGCGAGAAATACATAGGGGAAGGCGACAATGTGATAATCAGCGAAATGGAGCACCACTCCAACCTCGTTCCGTGGCAGCAGATCGCTTTGCGGCGCGGTGCCGAAGTCCGTGTGCTGCCTTTCGACGACGACGGCCGTCCGGAGATGGAGAAGCTGCCGTCGCTGCTCGACGGACGTACGCGCATCGTGGCCGTGACGCAGGCTTCGAATACGCTCGGGACGCGTCCCGACCTGCGTACGGTAATCGATGCGGCGCATGCGGCCGGTGCGAAGGTTATGGTGGACGGATGCCAGGGAGTGGTTCACGGCGGCGTGAACGTAGCGGAGCTGGGATGCGATTTTTACGCATTTTCGGGACATAAGATTTTCGCTCCGACGGGCATAGGCGTTCTTTACGGGCGTCGGGAACTGTTGGAGGCGATGCCGCCGTTCCTCTTCGGCGGGGATATGGTCGATACCGTCTCGTTCGGGCGTACTACATTCGCTCCTCTGCCTCTGAAGTTCGAAGCGGGCACCGCCAACTTTATCGGCGCCATCGCATTGGGGGAGGCGTTGCGTTATGTGGAGAGGTTCCCCGCTGCCGAAACGGCGGCTTACGAAGCCGAACTTACCCGATATGCGACCGAAGAACTGCAACGTGTGGACGGATTGCGTATCTACGGGACGCAGGCGGACAAAAGTCCGATAATATCGTTCAATGTCGAGGGCGTACACCATTACGACCTCGGTATGATACTCGACAAAACGGGCATAGCCGTACGGACGGGGCAACATTGTGCCGAGCCCGTTATGACGCATTACGGCGTAAGCGGTATGTGCCGTGCTTCGTTTGCGATATACAATACCGAACGCGAAATCGACGCTCTGGTCAAGGGGGTCGTACGGGCGGTTCGGATGCTTAAATAAAGAAGAACAGAGAATCATGTTTATTGTGCTCGAAGGGCTTGACGGAGCCGGAAAATCGACCCAGATCCGTAAATTGAGAGATATGTTCCTCGCGAGGGGCGTCGAGAGCGAGTATGTCCATTTCCCGCGATTCGATGCACCCGTGTACGGCGAACTCATAGCGCGTTTCTTGCGCGGAGAATTCGGCGGTGTAGAGCAGGTGGATCCCTATATAGTGGCTCTCCTGTTTGCTGGCGACCGTTGCGATGCGGCGAATATGATTCGCGGTTGGCTCGATGAGGGCAAGGTGGTGATTGCCGACAGATATGTCTATTCGAATATAGGTTATCAGTGCGCCAAACTTGCCGATGCTGCCGAAAGGGCGAAGCTGCGCGGTTGGATTCTCGACCTCGAATTCGTCCGCAACCGTATTCCCGTGCCAGACATATCGCTGTTTCTGGATGTCCCGTTCGAATTCACCGAACGCAAACTGACCGAGACCCGTGAGGGCGAGGACCGTTCCTATCTCAACGGCAGCAGGGATATTCACGAGGCATCGTTGTCTCTCCAGCAGGCCGTCCGCCGCGTATATCTCGAAACGGCTGCGGAGACCGATAACCTTGTCGTCGTGGATTGCGGCGACGAGAACGGCAGGATGGATACGCCTGAGGGCATATTCGCGAAAATAGAACAAGCCATAACCCGAACTTACAAATGACTAAAAGTTTAAGACAGCGCAGAGCTTTCAAGTTATTTTCCCACGTATGCCGTATGACATTGGGCGCGGTTTTCATCTTTTCGGGATTCGTCAAATCGGTAGATCCCTGGGGTACGGCGCTCAAGGTCAATGAATATCTGTCCATATACGGTCTGGAATGCCTGCTGCCCGCCAGTATGGTTTTTTCCATATGGCTGTGCGGTGCCGAGCTGATGATGGGGCTTATGCTCACATTCAAGGTGCGCATACGGCTCATATCGATTTTCGCCGTAGTGTCGATGATATTTTTCACGCTGCTCACGTTCTTGAGCGCGACGTGGCTGCCTGTCGAGGACTGCGGGTGTTTCGGCGACGCGCTCAAATTGTCGCCTTGGGCTACGTTCTTCAAGAATCTGGCACTGCTGCCGCTCTCCGTCGTCATCTGGTGGCGTTACAGACCCGACAGAATATTCGCATTTTCTAAACTCGAAATATTTCTTACCTGTTTGTTCTTTTCCGTCGGTATGGGGGTGGGGACATATTGCTACCTGCATTTGCCGTTGATAGACTTTCTGCCTTACCGTATCGGCGTGAATATTCATAATGAGATAGAGCGCTCGGCGCGGGAGAAGAACGTGGAGGAGGTCGTTGTCGTGTGCCGCAACAGACGGTCGGGCAGGATCAAGGAGTTCGACCTCAAGGACCGCGAATGGCAGAATACGAAGAAATGGGAGTGGATGGACACGAAGATCGCGACGGAGGACGAGACCGATGCCGTTGTCGTTAGGCCGATGATAAGTGAGTTCTCTTTGCGCGATGTCGAAGGCGATGCCACGCAGCTCGTTACCTCGATGAAGGGGCGTGTGTATATGTTGTGCGTGACGAATTTCTCGGCCATCGGAGAACGATGCGAAAGACGTATGCGCGGCATTGTGGAACGTGCCGAACGCGAAGGGGCGGCCGTAGTGTGCCTTACTCCCGAATTCCTGCCCGAGGTTACTTGGCGCTCGTTCGACGGCAGTGCGGCCGTAAGATGCTATAATATAGACGCTACGGTGCTTAAGACTATGTTGCGCGCATCGAACGGTATGATCGTCCTCGACGACGGCACCATTGTCGCGAAATCGAATTGCAGAGATATACCATTAAATAATTGATGAAATGAAAACTTTTCTGAAAATCACAGGTATCGTAATTGCCGTTTTGCTTGCGGCGGTAATAATCATCCCGATGGCTTTGAAGCCCAAAATCGGTGAGATAGTGAAATACGAGGCGAATAAGATGCTCGAGGCTCGTCTCGATTTCGACAAACTCGACTTGAGCCTTATCCGACATTTCCCGCATGCTTCGGTCGAACTCAAGGGGCTGACGCTGGTCGGCACGGAGCGCTTCGAGGGCGACACCATAGTCGCCGCCAATCGTATTTCGGTCGTCGTAGACCTTATGTCGCTGTTCGGCGATTCAGGGTACGAAGTGACCAAACTCCTGCTCGACAGGCCTGCGATTTATGCTCGTAAGACTGCTGACGGGGCGGTTAATTGGGACGTTATGAAATCTGCGGATGATGCCGAACCCGAGCCCGAGCCCGAAGAGGAGGAGAACGATACTCCTTCGTCGTTCAGGTTGCAGATCCGCGATTTCCGCATTTCGGATGCGGCGGTTTCGTATGCCGACGATTCTACCGGAATGTACTTCGCTGCACGTCCGCTCGATTTGCGCCTGCGCGGCGATATGTCGGCTTCGCAGACAGACCTCGATGTCGCGTTGTCGCTCGGAGGAATGAATTTTACGACGGGCGATGTGAAATTGGTCAATAACGCGGAGTTCGAACTCAAGGCCGTTGTAGCCGCTGATTTTGCGAACGGACGTTATACATTGTCCGACAATACATTGCGTCTGAATGCCGTTAAGCTCGGCATCGACGGCTGGGTACAGACGGGCGACGATGCACTGAGTATGGATATCGCGATGAACAGCTCGAAAGTGGCTTTCAAGGATATTCTGTCGATGATTCCCGCATTCTATACCAAGGATTTCAAGGACCTTGCGGCTTCGGGGAATCTGGTGCTCGGGGCGTGGGCCAAGGGCGAAATGAAAGGCGACAAACTGCCTGCATTCGGGTTGAAACTCGAAGTGGCGGACGGCAGTTTCAAATATGCTGCCCTTCCCAAGTCGGTGGATAACATAAATATCATAGCATCGGTAGCCAATGACGGAGGTACCCTCGACGATACGAAAGCAGACGTATCCGAGTTTACGTTGTCCGTGGCCGGAAATTCATTGTCGGCGACGCTTTCGGCCGCAAGACCTGTAAGCGATCTGCAATTCAAGGCCACTGCCGACGGCGTCGTCGATTTGGGTGCCGTCAGGGATGTGTATCCGTTGGGCGAGGATGTGGATCTTGCAGGTAAAATAACGGTCGATCTGGGGGTTGCCGGACGTATGTCCGACATAGAGAAGCAGCGTTACGAGTCGATAGCCGCTTCGGGAATGATCGGTATCGAAGGCGTGACCGTCGCGCTTAAGGGGATGCCCGATGTGAAAATCGGACATATGACGGCTGTCGTATCGCCCAAGGCTATGGAGCTGCGCCGATGCGATGTTACTGTCGGTGCGAGCGATCTCTCCGCAACGGGCAGTTTGTCCGATTACATTGGCTATTTCCTGCGCGGCGATACGTTGAAGGGTTCCTTGAAACTGAATTCTAAACTGTTGGACGTAAACGAACTGCTTGCAATGATGCCTGCCGACGACGGTGAAGCTGCTGCCGACGGCGGGACTGCTGCCGAAAACGGCGGAGCGGATGAACCGATGGCGGTTGTGGAGGTACCGAAAAATCTCAAGCTCTCGCTTGCGGTCGATATGTCCGAAATACTCTTCCGGCAGATGACGCTCAGGAATTTCGTAGGCCGTATGGGCGTTGCGGACGGCACCGTTTCCATCGACAAACTGGCCGTCGATGCATTCGGCGGCAAAATGTCCGCTTCGGGGCGTTATTCCACGGCGGCAAATCCCGAATCTCCGAAACTGGGTCTGGTGCTCGATATCGACAAGGCCAAGTTCGGCGAGACCTTCCGCCAGTTGGATATGGTCCGTCAGATAGTCCCCGTTTTCGAAAAGACTGGCGGCGATTATTCTATGAAGATGACTATGGCCACCTCCCTCACCTCGGAAATGGGTGTCGATTTCGACTCTTTCAATGCTTCGGGCGTAATCCGTTCCGAGAATATCGAAGTGAGCAACATCGCTGCGCTGGATGCTCTTGCCAAGGCGCTGAACGATGACAGACTGCGCGATATTTCGGCCAAGGACGTGAAAATCTCGTTTACGGTGAAGAACGGGCGTGTTACCACTGCGCCGTTCGACATCAGGATGGGCAATGTCTCGATGAACCTTTCGGGGTCTACGGGGCTCGACCAGACCATAGATTATGTCGGCAAGGTTACTTTGCCCGAGAAGGCGGGCGGAGGTATACTCAATACCGTAAACGTGAATATCGGCGGCACGTTCACGGCTCCCAAGGTAGGCATAGACGTTAAAGAGGCTGCGAAGGAGGCCGTGACCAACATCGTCAATCAGCAGGTGCAGAAACTTACGGGGAGCGCCGACTTGAACGAGGAGTTCGAGAAACAGGCTGCGAAATTGCGCGAAGAGGCCGACAAGGCGGGCAGGCGTCTTGTGGAGGAGGCTGAGAAGCAGCGCGGCAACCTTATCGATAAGGCGTCGGGAACATTCGGCAAAATCGCGGCGGAAAAGAGCGGCGATGCACTCGTCAAGGCTGCGGAGAAGCAGGCGGAGAAACTTAAGGCCGAAGCCGAGGCGCAGATCGAGAAATTGCGCAGCGGAATGTCTGCAAAATAGGGCATACTTATATTGTATAAGGTCGTCGGCCGCATCGACCGATGACTCGGGTATAAAAATTGACTTTCATTGTTGAAAGTCAATTTTTTTATGCGCCTTCTGTTGTCGCTTTCTATGTTGTTGCTTCTTTGTGCGTGCGGAAATACCTCTCGCACCGAGACCGAACGCCCGCGCAGCGTCAAGGCGGTGACGGCTTCGTCGTTGCGTTATATCGACAAGGATTTCGCCGGTATGGCTACGGCCGACGACGCCACGAACCTCGCATTCAAAATATCGGGGCAGGTGCTTCGTGTAGACGTCTCGAAAGGCGATGCCGTCATACGCGGGGATTTGCTTGCCGTGCTCGACCCGCGGGACGTGGAGTTGCAGGTTTCCGCCAATCGCTCGGGATTCGAGGAGGCTCGGTCGCGGGTAGAACGTATGAAACGGCTGCTCGAACATCAGGCGGTGTCGCGTCAGGAGTACGAGTCGGCGCAAACGCAGTTCTCGCAGGCGCGGGCGAGATATGAAAATGCACTCGACCTGCTCAACGATACCAAATTGCGTGCCCCGTTCTCGGGAGTTATCGAACGTACGTATGTCGATGCTTTCGAGCGCGTGAACGCGGGGCAGAGTATTCTGCGTCTCGTAAATCCCGTCAGCACGACCGTCGGGTTCACCGTTCCCGAAAGCGGGCTGTCGCAGGTGGCGGAGACAGGTACCGCGTTCAGCGTCGAGTTCGACAACTATCGCGGTGTCAGGTTCGATGCCGTATTGAAGGACTTGGTGCGTACGTCGTCCGATGCCTCCGGATTTCCCGTATCGCTGCGCATAGATAATCCCGATCCCGGGAAGTACGGTATATCGCCGGGTATGTCATGTGTCGTCACCGTGCGTGTGGAGGATGATATGCCCGATGTCGTCGCCCTTCCGCTGTCGGCCATATATGCTCCGTCGCGCGGCGGCGAGTATGTGTGGGTGATAGGCGACGACGGCCGCGTCGAATTGCGCGGTGTCGCGCTCGGCGAGATTTTCGGGCGGGATATGGTCGTCGTGGACAGCGGCGTCGAACCCGGTGAAAAGGTCGTGACCGCAGGCGTTTATCGGCTCCGCGAAGGCGAACGGGTACGCATAATCGAATAAAATCCCGAACCGATGAATATCCCCGAATACTCGTTGCGCAATGTCAAGGTCATAGGATTCTTCCTCGCCGTGCTGCTTGTCGGCGGAGTGTGGGGATTTATACGTATGGGCAAGAAGGAGGATTCCACGTTCATAATAAAAACCGCGGCTATTGCCGTCACCTATCCCGGGGCTACGCCGCTTGAGGTGGAGCAGCTTATCACCGAGCCTGTCGAACGCGAGGTACAGTCTATGCGCTCGATATACAAAATCACCTCCGACTCGTATTTCGGCCGTTCGCGTATTATGGTCGAACTCGATCCTGCCGTCTCTCCGTCCGATATCCCGCAGTTGTGGGATGAATTGCGCCGTCGGGTCTCGGATGCCGCCGCACGGCTGCCCGACGGGGTGACGGACGTTACCGTCAATGACGATTTCGGAGACGTCTACGGTATCTATTACGGATTGTCGGGCGACATAGGGTATTCGTGGGACGAACTGCGCGATTGGGCGCAGCTTATCAAAACACGGTTGCTGACGGTCGGCGGCGTTCGGAAAGTCGTGCTTTACGGAGAGCAAACGCCCGTAGTGAATGTATACATCTCGTTGGGTATGCTGGCGAACTTCGCCATACGTCCTGAAACGATCATCGAAACCATCGGCCAGCAGAATAAAATCGTCGATTCGGGAGAGAAGGTGGCGGGAGTTATGGAGGTGAGGATCCTCGAGGGCAGCGCCTACAAGACTTTGGACGACATACGCAACCAGTTGCTGATGTCGTCCGACGGCAAACAGTACCGTTTGGGCGATGTGGCGCGGGTGGAGCTCGAATATCTTAATCCGCCGTTGTCGATAATGCGCGTAAACGGCGAGCGCGCCATAGGCATAGGCATCTCCACCGAACCGAAGAGCGATGTGGTGCGTGTCGGGGACGATGTGGATCGTATGTTGAAGTCCGTAGAACGCGATATGCCCGTCGGCCTGACGCTTACGGCGTTATATCCCGAAAACCGTATCGCGCGCGAGGCCAATTACGATTTCCTTATCAATTTGGCCGAATCGGTGGCCATAGTTATCGTAATCATAATGCTCGTTATGGGGTTGCGCTCGGGCATCGTCGTCGGCAGCTCTCTGCTCTTTTCCATTGGCGGAACTATGCTCTTTATGCAGCTTATCGGCGAAGGGCTCAACCGCACGTCGCTCGCAGGGTTCATAATCGCTATGGGTATGTTGGTCGATAATGCCATAGTCGTTACGGACAATGCACGCAACGATATGGCTCGCGGCATTCCGCGGCGCGACGCCCTCATCCGCGGCGCCGATGCCCCGAAATGGGGACTGCTGGGGGCTACGCTGATAGCCGTTTTCTCGTTCCTGCCGTTGTATCTCGCTCCGTCATCGGTGGCCGAGATAGTCAAACCGCTGTTCGTCGTCATATCCTTGTCGCTGTCTCTCAGCTGGATACTCGCTCTGACACAGACGCCCGTGTTCGGAAATATGTTGCTTACTCCGCCGAAAGCGGGCGGAGCGGCCGACAACGCGGCCGAGCGTCTTTTCGACGGCATACTGTCGTTTATGTTGCGTCACAGGGTTTCGGTCATAGCCGTTACGGTCGTTATGTTCGCCGCCTCCGTATTCATAATGGGCATTATGCCTCAGAATTTCTTCCCTACGCTCGATAAACCCTATTTCCGCGCAGATGTGATCCTGCCCGAAGGGTATAACATAAATGCTACGGATCGCGACCTGTCCGTTATGGCGTCGTGGCTGCGCGAACAGCCCGAGGTTAAGTGCGTGTCGTTTACCGCGGGCGGCACTCCGCCGCGTTATTATCTGGCCAGCAGCAGTGTTTCGGAACGTCCGAATTTCGGGAATATGCTTATAGAACTGCACTCTTCGAAACAGACGGCCGAGGTCAAACGCCGATTCGCCGAATATGCGGACGCGAACTTCCCGAACGTGTGGTTGAGGGCATCGCTGTTCGCACTCTCTCCCGTGCCCGATGCGACTGTCGAACTCGGGTTCATCGGCGACAATATAGATACCTTGCAGCGTCTCGTTTCGCAGGTCGAGGACATTATGTGGAGGAACGACGGCTGCGAGAACATCCGCAACAGCTGGGGGAACAGGCGCCCTGCGTGGCTGCCGTCCTATTCCCAGATGAAAGGCCAGCGGATAGGCGTAAGCCGCGGCCGTATGGCTCAGGGCATAACCATAGCCACGACAGGGTATACTCTCGGCGAATACCGCCGCGGAGACAGATTTATGCCGATATTGCTCAAGGATGCCGAGACGGACGATTACAATCTGACGAACTTGCAGGCTTTGCCCGTATTTTCACGCAGCGGCAAGGCCTATTCCATAGAGCAGACGGTGGATGAGTTCCGTTTCGGATTCGAACGGGGCGTCGTCAAACGGTACGACCGCAGGCGTGTGATGAAGGCGCAGTGCGATCCTGCGGAGGGTGTCAATTCCGACCGTCTGTTTACCGCATTGCGCGATTCGGTGTTGCGCTGCATCGCCGTCCCCGACGATTATGAGTTCAAGGTATTCGGGGAGAAGGAGACGCAGGCCGAATCGAATGCAGCTTTGGCCAAGAACCTGCCGACGGCGCTGCTGCTCATATTCATAACGCTGCTTCTGCTGTTCGGGGCTTATAAACAGCCGATAATAATTTTATCGATGATCCCTCTCATATTCATAGGCGTGGTAACGGGTTTGGCCGTTTTCGGCAAGAATTTCGACTTCTTTTCGATGCTCGGGCTTCTGGGGCTTGTCGGAATGAATATCAAGAATGCGGTAATACTCGTCGATCGCATAGATGCCGAACGTGCCGTCGGCGGAGATGCCGCCGATGCGTTGAAACGTGCCGTGCGCAGCCGTATCGTGCCCGTAACCGTAGCCTCGGGAACGACGATACTCGGAATGCTGCCGCTGCTTTTCGACTCGATGTTCGGAGGTATGTCGGCGACGATTATGGGCGGGCTGTTCATCGCCACGTTCCTTACTATATTCATCCTGCCCGTTACGTATGCGCTGTTTTACGGTATCAGGGCAAAATCGGTTTAGATATGCGCAGTGTCATATTATTTGCAGTCCTTTTATCCGTCTGCGGCAATGTCTCGGGGCAAGTGTCGGCGGAAGAGTATCGCGCGGAGGTTCTGGCCTACAGCCATAGCCTCAAAATCAGCAGGGCCGAGAGCGAGGCCGCCCGTTACGAGAAGGCGAAGGCCAAAACGGGATTCCTGCCGTCGCTCGATGCCGCAGGCCGCTTTACGGCCCGTTTCCGCCATACGGACGGTGTCAAGCGGTGGAATTTCGCAGTCGAACCGCAGATCATACAGGTCATATACGGAGGCGGCAGCGTACGCGCGTCGTATCGTTCGGCATCGCTCGGGTACGACATAGCGTTGTGCGAGGAGGAGTTCACGCTGCTCGATGTCGGATATGCCGCCGATTATGCCTACTGGACGCTGTCGGCATCGGAGATTTATCTCGCGTCTATGCGCCGATATGTGGGGATAATACGTTCGTTGAAGGAGGTCGTGGACCGCCGTTTCGCGGAGGGTTATATCGCCAAAGGCGATGTGTTGCAGATAGAGACGCGCCTGAGCGAGGCGGAGTATGAACTGACGACCGCCGAACGTAATCGCGCTGTCGCCCTGCATAATTTCAATATATTGCGCGGAAAGGATTCCGTCGAGGAGACGGTGCTCGCCGATACGATTCTCGATTCGGTCGCATTGCCTGTCAGGGTTCCGTTCGAGACGGTTGTTGCACGACGTCCCGATTATGCGGCTTCGTCCTTGCGCCGCGAGCAGTCGGAAGCCGCTATGCGTATCGTGCGGTCGGCCTATAATCCGCAGTTGAGTGCGGGAGTGAACGGTACGTGGGCGCCGTATGCGCCGAACAGAACGGGCGAAACGGTTATCGACGGTGCGGTATTCGTGCAGTTGAGCGTGCCGATATTCCATTGGGGCGAGCGCCATCGGGCGGTAAATGCCGCGCGGGCGGGCATCGAACGGAGCGAATCGGCGCAACGGCAGCTTTACGACGACATATTGCGGGAGGAGATTAACGGCTGGACGGCCGTGACGGAGAGTCGGTCGCAGGTCGAAGCGTCGTCGCGAAGCCTGCGTGCCGCGGGCGAGAACCTTTCTATCAGCACCTATTCCTACGGCGAAGGCGTCGCGACGATACTCGACGTGTTGCAGGCGCAGTTGAGCTGGCTGCAACTTTACACCAACTCCATCACCGCGCATTACAACTATGCGGTGGCGGTGTCAGCGTACAGAAGGATTACGGCTCGTTAAACTTTCGCCGTCTCGGTGCTGACGACCGATATTTCATCGCTTACGGGCGCTATGCGGCGTAGCATCTGCAAGGTGCCGCAATACTTGTCGTTGGCCAGTTTTATGGCCCTGCCCGCCTTTCCATGCTCGGCGATCGTACGGCATTCGAGGTTGTAGACTATTCGGAACGAACGGAAAACGCTTTGTGCCGTTACCGTGTCGGTGTCGAGGTTGCCCGACATCTCTATTTCCAGATTCACTGGGGAGATGCGCTCCTTTTCCAGTATGGTCATAACGGTCTTGCCCGCGCATTGTGCGGCCGCATAGACCAACAACTCTTTGGGGTTGAGCGAATCGGCCTTTTTGCCGCCCGTGAGTTCGAATTCCGCCTTGTCGGTGTGTCTGATGTTTACTTTTACTTCCATAGTGCAATGCTTTTGGTTTGACTTTGTCTGTCGGGCAAAAACCGTTCCCTAAAATATCCGATTTTTTGGTTATCTTTGTTGCCGCTAACCTTAAACCCTTCTTTATGAAACCTGAAACCGAGCGTCTGGCGTGGATCGACCTGCTGCGTGTCGCAGCTTGTTTTATGGTAGTTTTTTCCCATTGCTGCGACCCGTTCGTGGCTCAGTTCGATGCCGACAGGGCCTCGTTCCTTACGGGCACCTTTCTCGGCAGCCTCGTAAGACCGTGCGTACCGCTGTTCGTGATGATGACGGGCGTATTGCTTCTGCCGACGGGAATGTCCGCGGGCGAGTTCTATCGCCGCCGAATAGGCCGTATCGCCATACCGTTGGTCTTCTGGTCCGTAGCTCTGCCGTTGATGTTCTTTCTGTACTTCGGGGTGTTGCATCCCTATACGGCCAATCCTGCCGTTGATGTCGCGAATCATACGTGGGCGGCTACATTCCCGAAACTGTGGACTTTCATCTTCAACTTCACGTTCGATACCACGCCGCTGTGGTATCTTTATATGCTCGTCGGATTGTATCTGATAATGCCTGTCTTGAGTTCGTGGCTCGAACACGCCGAAAAGCGCGATATACGTACGTTTCTTATCGTATGGGGCATATCGCTGTTCCTGCCCTATGTGCAGCTGCTCGCTCCGTCGGCGGGATATGCCGGCAATTACGGGAATATGGGCATATACGGCGTCTGCGACTGGAATGTATACGGAATGTTCTACTATGTGTCGGGATTCGTCGGATATGTCGTACTGGCCTATTACCTGCAAAAATATCCGTCGGGACGGAGTCGGCGCAGGACATTTGCGACAGCCGTACCCGTATTTGCGGCGGGATATCTGATAACGGCGTTCGGATATGTCTTCCTCCAAAGTCTCTTCCCTGGAAATTACGCCTATCTGGAGATCATATGGTATTTTACGGGCATCAATGTGTTTATGATGACCGTACCGATGTTCGCCGTTGCCGTAAAATCGAAGATACGGCCGCGTGCGTGGCTTAAAAAACTGGCCGATGCGTCTTTCGGCATATATCTGTGCCATTTCATATTCGTAGAGATCGCTTACGACGTTTTCGACATCGCAGCGCTGCCTTATGCAGTGCGCATAGTGTGTATGGCCGTTACGGCATTCGCCGTAAGTTTCCTGCTCGTGAGAATATTGTCGTCGGCTAAAATTACGCGCAGGCTCGTCGCCTGACAATCAGGGCCGAAATACCTGCCTGCATTTTCCGACCGCCTGCGGCGCTGCGATGGACATATCTGCGCCTTTTCGGCCTCGGATGCACCCGTCTGCCCGCACCCTTTTGCCCGAGACCCGCTGCGGGAAAATATTTCGGTGCGGAGATACTGCCGTCCGCAAAAAAACGTTATATTTGTGCGGTATAATTCGGGTTATTATGCGGAGATGGTTTGTCATAGTCTTGTTTGCGTTGTCCGCGGTCTGGGAGGCCTGCGCGATGAGGCCGTCCGAGCTCGGAGCGGCGATGAAGCGCGGCGAGGAGCTTTTCGAGCGGGGGCGTTGGAGCGATGCTCGCAGCCAGTTCATCAAAGTGCGTGAGGCATTGCCTATTACGGAACGTCGGCTGAAGGTCAAGATAGATTACTATCTGGCTATGTGCGCCGTCGAACTCGGCCAGTCGGACATCGAGAAGCGCCTGCTGGATTATATGGATGAGTATGCGGGCTCGGTCTACCACAATGACATACGTTTCGCTTTGGCGTCGTACTATTGTACGCGCGGCGAGTACGGCAAGGCGCGCGACGAGTTCGCGGATGTCGATTACAGGGTGTTGAGCCCCGTGCAGCGCGAGAAATACGACATCCGTATGGGATATGTCGAGTTCCTCGACGGCAATTACGATGCGGCGTACGGTTATTTCGGGAAAATAGGCGCCGCAAGTCCGTATTACGACCATGCGGTCTATTATAAGGCATATATCGATTACACGCGCGGAAACTATACCGCATCGAAAGCGATGTTCGCTTCGCTCGCCTCGAGCGAGGCTTACGGCGCAGTGGTGCCGTACTATTTGTTGCAGATCGAGTATAAGGAGGGCAACTATCCGTATGTGATAAAGACGGGCAATGAACTGCTCGGGAAATCATCCGCCTCGCAACGGACGGATTTGCTGCGTATTATGGCCGAGTCGCATTTCCGTATGAACAATTATCGGAAATCGCTGGATATGATTCGCGCATTCGGGAAATCGGGCGGCGCGATGGGGCGCGAGGAGAATTACATTCTCGGATATTCGCTCTACCGCACGGCGAATTACCGCGAAGCGCAGGCCGCGTTGCAAAAGGTGTGCGGTGCCGACGATGCCCTGACGCAGAATGCGTCGTACCATTTGGCGGACTGCTATCTGAAATCGGGCGATAAGGTTATGGCGAGTCGCGCTTTTGCGATGGCATCGAATGACAGATTCGATGCGAAAATCGCCGAGGACGCTCTTTTCAACTACGGGAAACTGCAATACGATTTGGGCGGCGGCACGTTCAACGAGGCCGTGAATGTACTGACGCGCTATATAGAGAAATATCCGTCATCGAAGCGTCAGATCGAGGCACGCGAACTGCTTATTGCGGCCTATTTCAATTCGCGCAATTACGAGAATGCCTACAATGCCATCAAGGCTTTCCCCGAACCCGACAGCAACATAAAGGCCGCATTGCAGAAGATCACGTATTTCCGTGCATTGGAGGCTTATATGCAGGGCGACCTCGACCGCGCCCAACGGCTGCTGGAAGAGTCGGTGGCTGTCGGCATAAGTCCGAAATACGGTGCGCTGGGCGTATTCTGGCTCGGTGAAATCGCATACGGCCGCGGAGACTACGATACGGCGGCTGAGAAATACCGTTATTATCTCGATCGTGCGCCGCAATCGGAACGCGAGTATAAAATGGCGCTGTACAATCTCGGATATGCGTATTTTTCGCTCGGGAATATGCCGGGCGCCAAACATAATTTCACGGCTTTCCTCGACAGGTATCGCACGGCGGACAAATATCGTGCGGATGCTCTCAACAGACGCGGGGATGCGGAATATTCGATGCGCGAGTTCGCGGCTGCCGCCGACAGTTATGCCAAATCGGCGGCAATAGGTACTATCGAGCGTTATTATGCCCAGTATCAACGTGCCATAGCACTCGGAATACTCGGTAAAACGGGTCAGAAAATCGATGCGCTGAAGTCTATCGTGGATGCCGACCGCGGTGATTACGTGGACGATGCCGCTTATGAGCTCGGGCGTACTTACATCGCTCAGGAGCAGTACCGCAACGGTGCCGATGTGCTCGAGCCTTTCGTCGAGAACTATCCCGGTTCGCGATATTACACTGCGGCATTGCTCGATTTGGGGCTGGCGCATTTCAATCTCGGCAATATGCGCCGTTCGCTGGACTGTTACGATATGGTTATTGCCAAAGACCCCCAATCGTCGGATGCGAAAGATGCTTTGCGCGGGATGCGCGAGATATATGTGTCGTCGGGCGATGTGGATGCCTATTTCGATTATGCGTCCAAAGCCGGTGTGGAGTGCGATCTGAGCAATATGACGCGGGATTCGTTGTCGTTCGAAGCCGCGCAGAAACTGTATGTGGCGGGCAGGACGAATGAAGCGGTTAAATTGCTCGAGAACTATGCGGCGAATTTCCCGAAAGGGTATTATACCAATGACGTACTGTTCTATTTGAGCGACTGCTATCTGAAGTCCGACCGTACCGACGATGCCGTTTCTATGCTTATCGCCTTGTCGGACCGTCCCGCAAGCCAATATACGGAGCGTGTGCTGGACAAGCTTTCGCAACTTACCTTCGAGCAGGGACGATACGAGGATGCCGCGCGGGCCTACAGGAAATTATACGATGTCGAAACCCTGCCGCAGGCGCGCAGCGATGCTATGACGGGATATGTGCGTTCCGTGAGGGCCTACGGAGATGACGATGCCGTAATTTCTATGGCCGACGACGTCATCGCCCGCGATGATTCGGGCGAAACGGCTCTCCGCGAAGCCAAATACGCCAAGGCCAAAATCCTTCTTAAACGGGGTAATGAGGCTGCGGCTGTGAAGATATGCCGTGATTTGAGTACGGATGTCCGTTATGTCGAAGGTGCCGAGGCTGCATATACGGTTATCGACAGCGAATATCGGGCGGGCAATGCGGACAAGGCCGAAAAGTTGATTTATGATTTTGCCGACAGGAATACTCCGCATTCGTACTGGCTGGGCAAGGCGTTCATACTGTTGGGCGATATTTATCGTTCGCGCGACGATATGTTCCAGGCGCGTGCGACGTATCAAAGCATCGTAGACGGATATTCGCCTGCCGATGACGGTATAGTGGATGAGGCGAAAGAACGGATCGGTAAACTTAATTAGCGGAGGGAAGTATGATCAGAAAGATTGCTGTTTCGGTATCTTGCATATTGTCTGCGGCGGTGTCGTACGCGCAGGTGAACAAGCAGGTGGAGGTGACCAAGGCATATGTGCCCGAAGTTTCGGAGGCGATGAAACTGCCCGTTGCGCCCGATATGGCCGACACGGTGAAGATGCGCCCTGAAATAGATTGCAGTATCACTCCGCTGATGTATCCTACGGATCTGGCTACGCATCGGTTCCGTCCCGCGACGGTGACATATTGGGAGTTCAACCGCCCGACGTCCTTTTATCTGAAGCTGGGCGCGGGGTATCCCGTAAATACCGTAGGCGATTTTTATGCATCCGTGCATGATGCACGGGTGGGCTATATTGCCGGATATGCCAACCACAGGGGGCAGTTCGGCGATATGAAAAACTATTTCGGGAAGTGGCGCGACGCACTTCAGGCCCGGACACGCGTAGGTGTCGCCGGCGGGGTGTACTGGGGCAAACATATGTTCGAGGGCGATGTGAATTATTACTCCTCGATACATAACAGGTATGCCGGCACCGACGACGGCCCCGATCCGAAATCGGATTTCGAGAACGTCTCGCTGAAATTGCGTCTGGGCGATGATTTCGTCGATCTGAGCCGTGTGAATTTCGATGTGGGCGTACATAGCAATTATTTTAATGACAAGTCGGACTGGCAAGCCTCCGACCTGAATCTGCAACAGGCCGATTTCGGTGTCGATGCTCGTGTCGCGCGCAGTTTCGACCGCCATTATGCCGAACTGTCGGCAGGGTACGACGGCTATCTCGGCATCAAGGATCTGAAGGCATACAGCGACCATATCATCCGTGTCGGCGCCCGATACGGTTATACGTCGAACCTTCTGAAAATCGCTGTCGGCGCCGATTATTATCACGACCGCATCTCCACGCGCGCGAAAAAATCGAACTATGTCATCCCTTATGCCAAATTGTCGCTGAACATAAGCCGCAGCGATGCCATAGTGCCGTTTGTCGAACTTAACGGGCAGCTCCGCAACAACAGCTACCGGGCTTTGACCGAAAGCAATCCCTATGTCGGGTTCTTCGACCGTGAGCTGTCGCTGCCCAATACCGTTCAGTACAAGGTCAGCTTCGGTATCTCGGGGCGTCTGGCGCAGGAGCGGCTGGCATATCGTTTCTATGCGGATATGTCGTTCTACGAGAACAGCATCTATTGGTATAACTATGATATTATATGGCTGCGGGCGACTGCGGCGCGCCAGAATATAATGTCGCTCAATTTGGAACTGGATTACAAGCCTGTCAATCAGTTCGCGATGTCGTTGGGCGTGCACGGGTATCTTTATACGGATTTTGCAGACGTATGTAACGGCAAGGCTCCCGTCGATGGCTTCCTCAAACTGCGGTATATGCACCGCAAATTCTCGGTCGGGGTTTCGGCTGCCGTGCGCGGAGAGGCCGCGTGGACCAGCTTTGTGCATATCGGCAACGACAAGCTGCTGAAGGACAAGCTTACGGTGCCGTTTTATGCCGATTTGGGCGTCGAAGCCGAGTGGTATGCCACCGAAAAACTGTCGGTTTTTCTCGAAGGCAGCAATCTCGCGAATATGAATATGTACAGGTGGGCGTTCTATCGCGAGCAGGGCATCCGCTTTACCGCCGGCGTGAAATTCAGTTTCTGACAGCGGTAATATCCGATTTACGCTCGGGAAGATCTTTTTATGGGAGCTTCCCGAGCATTTTATATGTATCGGTAGAACTTTTTTATCGACGCGATACCATATATGAAAAATTTTTTGTATCTTTGCGCACCCGCAAAGTGCGGGGTTGGATTACAATAAATTAACAAGTATTAAAAACGTAAAGAAAGTGGATTCGTTAAGCTACAAAACTATCTCGGCGAATGCAGCGACGGTCGAAAAGGAGTGGGTCGTCATCGATGCAACGAACGAGGTATTGGGTCGCCTTTCTTCGCAGGTCGCAAAGATTTTGCGCGGAAAGCACAAGCCGAGTTACACTCCCCACGTCGATTGCGGTGACTATGTGATAGTCATCAATGCCGACAAGGTGAAACTCACAGGAAAGAAAATGACCGACAAGGTCTATGTACGTCACACGGGTTATCCCGGTGGTCAGCGTTTCGCTACTCCCGCCGACTACCTCGCGAAGAAACCTCAGTTCGTTATCGAGGAGGCGGTTCGCGGTATGCTCCCCAAGACGAGACTGGGCGATGCCATCTTCAAGAATCTGAAGGTGTATGCAGGCGCGGAACATCCCCACGTCGCTCAGAACCCCAAGACTGTTAAATTAAACGAGATTAAGTAAAGATTATGGAAGTTGTAAACACCGTCGGTCGCCGTAAGGCAGCTGTGGCTCGCGTATTCGTGAAGCCGGGTAAGGGTCAGATTACAATCAACCGCAAGGAGCTCGATGTCTATTTCCCTCTGGAGATTCTCCGCTACGAGGTTAAACAGCCGCTGCTGGTAACCGAGACGGCCGAGAGCTACGACGTCACCATCAACCTCGATGGCGGCGGCATCAAGGGACAGGCAGAGGCAGCACGTATGGGTATCGCTCGCGCACTGTGCGAGATCAACGCCGAGTATCGTCCCGTTCTGAAGAAGAACGGCTTCCTTACCCGCGACCCGCGTGAGGTTGAGCGTAAGAAGCCCGGTCAGCCCGGAGCACGTCGCAAGTTCCAGTTCAGCAAGCGTTAATCGTTTCGGACCGGATTTTCGGCAAAGCACGACTGGGGTTTCAAATCGGCGAGACTGCCTTTTCGGGTATTACTTATCGGTTGCCCCGTCGCGGAAAACCTTACGGATCGACAAGGTCACTACCGTGAGGTTGACGTAAAGAGGATTAAAATTAAAAACAAAAAACAAAGACTTGAAAAATGTCACGTACAGATTTTAATACATTATTGGAGGCCGGCGTTCATTTCGGACACTTGAAGCGCAAGTGGAATCCCAAAATGGCTCCGTATATCTTTATGGAGAAGAACGGCATCCATATCATCGACCTTTACAAGACCGTTGTAAAGCTGGATGAGGCTGCCGCAGCACTCAAGCAGATCGCAAAGAGCGGTCGTCGCGTGCTGTTCGTAGCTACGAAAAAACAGGCTAAGGAGATCGTTGCCGAAAAGGTGTCGGCAGTAGGCATGCCTTACGTTACGGAGCGTTGGGCAGGCGGTATGCTGACGAACTTCCCCACCATACGAAAGGCCGTCAAGAAGATGACCACCATCGACAAGATGACAAATGACGGTACTTTCGATAACTTCTCGAAGCGCGAGAAGTTGCAGATCGCACGCCAGCGTGCGAAACTCGAAAAGAACCTCGGTTCCATCGCAGACCTTACACGTCTTCCCGCAGCGCTGTTCGTCGTGGACGTTCAGAAAGAGGCGAACGCCGTTAAGGAGGCCAACAGACTGAACATCCCCGTGTTCGCTATGGTAGATACTTGTTGTGATCCAACCAACATCGATTACGTTATACCTGCGAACGACGATGCTACGAAGTCTATCGCCGCTATCCTCGACACCGTTTGCGCGGCTATCGCCGAAGGTGCCGAAGAGCGTAAGCTCGAAAAGGAGAAGGAGGCTCTCGAGGCTGAAGCCAATACCGAGGCTGCGCCTGCGAAGAAAGAGGCCAAACCCCGCATCAAGAAGGCCGTAAAGGCTTCCGTAGATGCCGAGGAGGCTGCCGTTGCCGAAGTTATAGCAGCAACTGAGGCTGAAGGGGACGCAGAGTAATTAATTATCTAAAAGAAAGGAAAACATTTATGGAAATCAAAGCTGCTGATGTAATGAAACTCCGCAAGATGACCGGAGCGGGTATGATGGATTGCAAGAAGGCTCTTATCGAGGCTGAAGGCGATTTCGACCGTGCAAAGGACATCATTCGCGAGAAGGGTAAACTCGTCGTAAGCAAGCGTGCCGATCGCACCGCTTCGGAGGGTGTAGTCGTAACCAAAATCGCAGGTGGCAAGGCTTATCTGCTCTGCCTCGCTTGCGAGACGGACTTCGTGGCTCAGAATGCCGAGTTCGGTGCTTCCGCCAATGCGATTCTCGAAATCGCCGTGGCTGCCGATGCCGCCGACCGCGATGCGCTTCTGGCCGTAAAGAATGCCGAGGGACACACCGTCGAGGAGATGGTTATCGAGAAATCGGGACAGACGGGCGAGAAGGTGGAGCTGGCTTATTACGGCCGTATCGAGGCTCCCTATTGCAATGCATACGTCCATTTCAACAAGAAGCTCGGTACTATTCTCGGTTTCAACAAGGAGGTATCCGAAGAGGTTGCCCACACCGTCGCTATGCAGGCTACGGCTATGGCTCCTATCGCTATCGACGTCGATGACTGCCCCGCAGACGTTGTCGCTCACGAGCGTCAAATCGCAGTCGAGGCTATGAAGCAGGATCCGAAGAACGCCAACAAGCCCGATGCCATTCTGGAGAAGATCGCAGAAGGAAAGATGCGCAAGTTCTATGAGGAGAACACGCTTTTGAACCAGGCTCTCGTAGGCGAGAAGATCTCGATCCGCGAGTACATTCAGAACTCCGATAAAGAGGCTACCGTCGTTGCTTACAAGCGTTTCGCTTTGGAAGCGTAGACTTGAAACAATACCGACAAAGCCCGCTGTTTGCAGCGGGCTTTGTTTTTTGTAAGGCAATTATACGCTATTTACACCGATTTTATCTGCCTTATCTTCTTTGCCATTCGGCTTCTCCCGAAGACTTGAGGCGTCTGCGTGCAGATTGCTAAGCGGTCCGGAAACTGCTCCGATGGCATTCGGCGGCACTTATCTTATGCCTGACCTCCACAGTATCCCCAATATGCACCTGCGGATAAATTGCGGCATTGCAACCCAGATCGCAGATGCCGTGCGCCAGCGGCTTGATGTGCAGCGTATGACATTGCCGTCGGGACGTATTATGCCGTTTACGATTGCTACGACGTCGCGGATGTCGCAATGCTCGAATTTACGATAATTACCGTCCCCTGCAAGTGTCAGTCTGTCTCCGCTGCGTGCTATTATGCGGTGCATAACGTGATGCCCGCGGTAGCGGAAAAGTACGATGTCGCCTTTGCGGACCGAATCCGCATCGCAGGGCGACAACTGTACTCTTGTCCTGCCGTCTCGTATGAACGGACGCATACTGTGCCCTTTGACGCGCATAACGACATTCTGCCCGTCTGCTATCATCTCCTCGACCTGAGCGAAGAATATGTCGTTGTCCAATATCTTCATCGGAACTGTTATGATATTCCGAAAACGGTTCGGTACGACAGTTCCGCCGCATCGGCATCGGGCAGGCATTCGAGGTGGTAAACGGGTACGCAGCCCAAGACGTCGGACAGGGTGTCGCATATGTTGTCCTGGAGGTTGCCGTCATAGGCGAATGCGGGCGGACACGAGGGTAGGAGCGCTCCGAGTGCATCTATTATGCCGAGTTTGCGTATCTTGTTGTGTGGTGCCTGACTTAAGCGTACTATGCCCTTTATCGGGAAATCGCGGTTTACGTAGCAGGGGGTCTTTCCGCTCCACGCCGAACCGAAAGCCGTCGGTATGCCGTCTACGCATTTTATTACGGGGCTGTCGTCGTTGAGCAGTTTCGCCCCTTCGATGTTCTCTCTCCACAGGCGTGTGTGGGTGCTTTTGCCGGTTCCCGATTCGCCGAGGAACATTACAGCGCCGCCGTCCTTGACTATGACGGACGAGTGTACGGCTATGGCGTGCAGCGGATTGACTGCCACACCGAACATCATCCACAGCCCGAAGCGCAGCAGCGATATGTCCGGTTTCTCGCTGACTGCTATGTTGCTGTATACCTTGATCGAGCCGAACTCTTTGATGAATACCGTGTCGCGGTCGGATCCATAATAGCCCTGAGGGCGCATATAGAAGAGATAACCGTTGTCGTAACGGCAAAAGAAGCAGTCGTGCGCGGCATCCTCGAACTCGAATTCGTGCAGCACCGTCGCCGTGAAATCCTCTGTGCGTATGGGGCAGTCGGAGTGCAACTCCATTATCGGCGAACTTGCAGCGTCAAATTCGGCTTCGAACGGCCTGAATCCGCGTAATCCTATCTCGGCAAGGTCTGCGTAGGGGTCGCAGACGCGCAGCCTGAATCCTGCGATGATATAATCTTTACTCATAATCGTCTATGTCTATTATGCGGTCGCACCAGTCGAGCGAACTGTCGCGGTGTGCGATTATCACTATCGTCAAATCCTTGTTCGACTGCGACAGCTCTTCGATAGCCTCGTTGATATTCCGTTCCGTGGCATTGTCCAAAGAGGAGGTCGCTTCGTCGAAGAACAGTATGTCCGCCTGCTTGTAGAGCGCACGGGCTATGCCTATACGCTGGCGCTGTCCTCCCGAGAGCCTGCTGCCGCATTCTCCTACGCGCGTGTCGGCACCGTTCGGCAGCGAATCGGTGAATGCGCGAAGGTCGGCCATATCTATGGCTTTGTCGGCCGATGCGCGGTCTATCTTGTCGGGGCGTACGCCCAGTGCTATGTTGTCTATTATAGTCCCGTCCGTCAGGAATATGTTTTGAGACACATATCCTATGGTATTCTGCCATTTGCGCCTGTTCTCGGCCGACAGCCGTTCGCCGTCGATGTATATCGCGCCTTCGGTCGGCTCGTAAAGTCCGAGCAGCAGATTGAAAAGCGTTGTTTTGCCCGAGCCAGAACGGCCGCGGATCCCTAACCGTTCGCCCTTGGCAATTTTAATCGACAAGTTGCGCAGAACGGGGGCGGAACCGTCGTCGAAACGGAACGTAAGCCCTTCCGTCGCTATCTCTTTGCGGAAATCGAAACGTTCGTCGGAAATCTCGACCGCCGTATCGGTCTCGTCTATGCGGGCGTCGCGGATTATGGGAATCGTGAATCCGTTGTACCTCAATGACGACCACGCGCTCATAATATTGCGTACGGACGGCATAAGGCGCAGAGCCGCGACGGCGAATACGCCGAAAAGGATCTTCATACGGTTGCCCTCGATGCCGAGATTTATTATTACCATAACGGCCATTCCGACCGCCAGACCTATTTCGGTGAACATTTGCGGCAGGATGGAGATGGTCGCATTTCTGGCTCTCATCTTTATCACCTCCTCCATCGTCCGGTCGAAACGTTCGAGCATCTGCGGGAAAGCGTTGCTGATTTCGATGTCCGAGTATCCTCGATACGTATCGGCGACATTGCGTGCTTTGGCCCTTTGCGCACGGTTCTCGGCCTCGCCGTAATCATTCAGCCTGCCTTTTACCATACGGATATAGAGCCATATCGACGGGAGGAATATGGCGATTACGAGCACGGCCGCCGTGATGTCGTAGAATGCCAGCGCAACGAACAGCAGCAGGAAAAGCGTCGTTTCGCTGATTATTGTCGCGGCAGGACGCAGTATCCCGGCCACGAATGTCAGGCATATTGCGTTTACGTTGCGCGAGAGTACCGCCGAATTGCTGCTTTTGATGAATTGCAGCCCGCGGTTGTGGTAATCGATGTATAACCTGCGCGACAAATATCCGTAGAGCGAATACGTATAGTCGCGTTCCGCTCTGTACAGCAGCAGATTTATGAGACATTTCAATGCGATTACGGCGATTACGGCCACGCATACGGCCGCTATGAACCATTTCTCGTCGGGAATGCCGCTCAGAACGTACAGCCGATTGAGGTACGGGTTCGTCGAGACGCTGTCGGTGTCGAGTATCAGCAGGAGTACGGGCAACAGCATAGCAAGCCCGACGAAATTGAGTATCGCACGCATAAATATGGTCACGACCACCCAAATGCCTCTGCGTCGGAATGACTGCGGGATTATGTCCGATACGGAAAAGTTCATCACACAAAGATACCGACTTTTTTTGAAAATCGGAGGTTTATTGCGTACATTTGCATTATACGAAAGATTTTACTCTTGAAACGTCGTTTATACATATGCCTCTGCCTGCTGGGGTCGCTTGCGACGGGTTGCGCATCCCGTTCGGACGGCAATGCCGAATTGCTGCACTGTCTCGATAGGGCTGTCGATGAACGCAGGGAATGGGATGAAGCCAAGGAGCGCCGCATCGGCGTTTTGCGCGAGCGTCTTTCTTCGGCGGACGGCGACAGCCGAATCGTAATCCTGCTCGATCTGTGCGATGAATATTTCTATTATCGCGTAGATTCCGCCCGCCATTATGCCGTGCTGCTCGAAACTGCGGCGAAACGCTGCGGCGACAGGGCGTTGCTCGACAGGGCGCGTTTGCGCACAGCCTTGTTTTATAACGGTCTGGGACGGTCCGACGATTCGTACGGCGAACTTGACAAGATAGATGCGGAACGGTTGTCCGCACGTGATGCGGGGGCGTACGTGGCGTTGAAATCGTCGTTGTTGGGCAAGTTCGTGAAGTCGGCGGGTAATAAATCCTTGCGCGACAGTTGCGAAGCGGCGATGAATGCTTTCAACCGACAGCGAACCCGCTTTTTCGACCCGTCGAGTGCGGAATATATGTGGTACGGAGCCCTCGATTTGGAGCGCGAGGGAAAGCGCGATACGGCGTTCAGGTTGATTATGCGGGCATACGATACGGCCGAGGACAGCCATTCGCGCGCGAAAATAGCGTCGGCGGCTTTTAATATGGCGGAGGGCGATATGCGCGAGAGGATGCTGATACTGTCCGCCATCGATGATTTCCGCGCTTCGGTCAAGGAGTACACCTCGCTGCCCAAACTCGCCGAGATACTTTTCGAACGCGGGGATGTCGAGCGTGCCAACCGATATATGCGCTGCACTATGGAGGATGTGCTGTTTTGCAACCACAACAGCCGTATGGTACAGTATGCGGGGTCGAACGAGGCCATAAGCGCCGCATTTTCCGAGGCCCTGACGTCGCGCCGTCGCATTATGATTGCGATGATAATCGTCGTGAGCCTTTTTGCCGCGGCGATAATGTGGGCGCTCCGGTGGGCATTGCGCCAGAAACGGAAGATAGAGCGGATGAACGCCGATCTGATAAGCGTGAACGAGGTTATTCGCGGACGCAATGCCGAACTGCTCGAACTCAACGAGCGGCTGAAAGAGGTGAACGTCCGACTTACGGACGCCAACAGGATAAAGGAGCAGTACGTGTGTCACTATATGGACTTGTGTTCGTCCTACATCGCCAAGCTCGACGACTACCGCCGTTCGTTGAATAAGACCGCAAACGCTTCGGGCGCGGATGCTGTCCTTAAGGAACTACGCACCCCGCGTCTGGCGGAAAAGGAGTGGCGCGAGTTCTATAAAATCTTCGATGCGACATTTCTCGACATATTCCCTAATTTCATCGAGCGCGTCAATGAACTGTTGGTCGCGGACGAGCGTTTCGTACAGAAATCGGCGGGTGTCCTGAATACGGAGCTGCGTATTTTGGCCGTTATCAGGCTCGGTATTACCGACAGCGTGAAAATAGCCTATTTCCTGAACTGTTCGCTCTCCACGATTTATAATTATCGCACCAAAATGCGTAATGCGGCAGCGGGAAATCGCGACGATTTCGAAACCAGAGTGCAGTCCATCTCTGTCGAGTAACTACAAAACCGCCGATATCTTTGTTGCTTATATTGTTGGTATGCAGTATGTTGCGCTTCGACGGCCGCTACATTCTCGGCGGGAGCGCGCGAAGGAACGGATTTTACGTCTAAATTTGTATAGCGGAAAAGCTGAATTTAACCTAAATTTATAATCTATGGAATTGAAAAAACTTATGTTGGGCATCGCCGCCGCAACCGTCGTCGGGTTGCCGTCGGTTTTCGCCCGTGACAGACAGGACGATCCGAAAGCGGATGACCGTGCCGTAGTGGTTGCGGGGAATGCCCGTTTTACGGTGCTTACGCCTCAGCTTATACGTATGGAGTGGAGCGAGGACGGGAAGTTCGAAGATCGTGCGACGCTGACTTTCGTAAATCGTAAATTGCCCGTTCCCGAATTTTCGGTGCGCAACAATCGTTCGAAAACGGTGATTAAAACGGCCGATGTTACGCTTACGTATGTAAATAACGGCAAGTTCTCGCCCGAGAACCTTAAGGCCGAGTTCATACTCAACGGCAAGAAAGTCGTTTGGAAATACGGCGATGAGGATACGGAAAATCTTATGGGTACGACACGTACGCTCGACCGTTGCGACGGATGGAAACTCGGCAAGGAGCCTATGGAGAAAGGCTTGCTGTCGCGTTCGGGATGGAGCATCGTGGACGAATCGAAACGCCATATCTTCGCCGATACCGATTCGCATTGGGAGAAATGGGTCGAAAGCCGTTCGGATGCGGACCGTCTCGACCTCTATCTGTTCGCATACGGCCACGATTATATGAAAGCTATGGGTGATTACGTGAAGGTCGCGGGGCGTATACCTCTGCCCCCGAAGTATGTTTTCGGCTATTGGTGGAGCCGTTACTGGCAGTATTCGGACAACGAACTCGTCGATCTTATGAATATTATGAAGAGTCTCGATATTCCGATCGATGTGCTGATTGTCGATATGGACTGGCACGAGACGTGGTCGCTGCGCCGCAAGGACGCTCCCAAGGACGAGTACGGCCAGCGTATCGGATGGACTGGATATACGTGGAAAAAGCAGCTGTTCCCCTCGCCGTCCAATTTCCTGTCGTGGTGTCACAACAATAAACTCAAGACCTCGCTCAACCTTCATCCCGCATCGGGCATCGAACCTTTCGAGGAGCCTTACGAACGCTTTACTAAGGCCTACGGCTGGCAGGAAAAGGGTAAGGGCGTGCCTTTCCGCATCGACGAACAGAAGTGGGCGGACTGTTATTTCGACACGGTGCTCGGCCCGATGGAGAAGGACGGCGTCGATTTCTGGTGGCTCGACTGGCAGCAGTGGCTCGACAGCAAGTACACGAAGGGGTTGAGCAACACGTTCTGGCTCAATTACACCTTCTTCAAGCATATGGACGAAGCGGGCGACGAGCGTCCGTTGATCTATCATCGTTGGGGCGGGCTCGGTTCGCATCGCTATCAGGTCGGTTTCTCGGGCGATACGCGTACGTCGTGGGAGACGCTCGGGTTCCTTCCGTGGTTCACGGCCACCGCATCCAATGTCGGCTACGGCTATTGGGGACACGATATCGGCGGTCATATGTTCCGCAAGGGCGACAATACTACCGATCCCGAACTCTATACCCGATGGTTGCAGTACGGCGTGTTCACCCCCATCTTCAAAACGCATTGTACGAAAGACCGCCGTATCGAGCGCCGCATATGGCAGTTCCCCGAGCATATGTTCTATATGCGCGATGCCATACGTTTGCGCTATGACCTGGCACCTTATATATATAATGCCGCGCGTCAGGCGTACGATACGGGAGTGTCGATTTGCCGTCCGATGTATTATTACTATCCCGAAGCCGACGAGGCTTACGATATGAAGGAGCAGTTTATGTTCGGCGACGACATCCTCGCGACGGCCGTAGCGGCTCCCGCGGACAAGACTACGGGACTTGCCCCGCGTGTGATGTGGTTCCCCGAGGGACAGTGGTTCGACTGCGCGAGCGGTGCTATGATCGACGGCGGCAAGGTCGATACCCTCTATTATACCATAGGCGAAAATCCCTATTTCGTGCGTGCGGGGTCGATTATTCCGAAAAATCCGTCTACGGTCGAAAATCTTCAGGACGAGTGCAATACTCTGGTTCTGGAGGTAATCGCGGGCGGTAACGGCGAGACGACTTTGTATGAAGACGACGGAAAGGCCAAAGATTATGCGACGGTTTATGCTACGACGAAGATAACGAAGACGGTAGACGGCAATAAGATCCGTGTAAAGATCTCGCCGCGTGAAGGCGGCTATGCCGATGCGGCCGAAAAACGCGCTTACGAATTGCGTTTCCCCGCGCATTTCCCGCCACGCAGGGTTACGGTGAACGGCTCGGAACTCGTCTATTCCCGTTTCCCGTCGGCAGGCGAGTGGGGTTATGACGGATATACGCTCGCGCCGGTCGTGTATGTGGGCGATGTCGATAATTCCGAGGGTTGCGTCGTGGAACTCGAATTCGACGATACGGCAATGGCACAGCAGCCGCGCCTGTATGGCAAGCAGGGCGTATTCCGCCGTTGCGTGGTACTGACGCCCGAGTTCAAGGAGGAGTATGCCAAGTGCTACGACGCATACGCGATGCTGCCGTCCGAGTATCTCAATGTATCGCAGGCTCCGAATTTCATAATGGAGTATCCGTCCGAGATAGTCAAGTGGCTCGACAGATACGATGCCGATATAAATAATGTAGTACCCGCTATCGAGAAGATAAACGGTATGAATCCCGCATTCGTGTCGCGTATTCGGGCGCAGATCGTGCGGTAAACGGCGATTTACGCATCGGTTTCTATAAGGGACCGCCTTTCTTCGGGGAGGGCGGTCCCGTTTTTTGTCTGTTTCGGATGAGCGATGAAAAACATCCGTTATGAATTTTTGATGATATTGTCATTTCACTTTTTTGTCGTGAAAATTTGTTTTTTGATATTTTATTTGTACTTTCGTACATAATTTAATCGCCATATGGCGCGATTGGCCTACGATTACGAAACGAAACGATTCAATTAAAACGACGATGATGGCAGATCTTTTATGCTGGTTATTTGAGGATTATTCGTTCCGAGCCCATAGAATTACGGGTCTCGTAGGCAAAAATCCCCCCCCCCTCGGATCTGAGGATTCGATAGCGTATAACATACTGTATATCAGATATTTACACGAGTATATAATGCCCGTTTGCGGCATTGTGTACTCGTGTTTTCGTATTGTACCCCGTTTCGGGGGTCGTATGTTCGTTCGAACAAACCTAAAACTTTCATATTTATGATTCTGACTTTACCTAAATCATTGCGATTTTTCTCGTATGCCGCAGTCGTGCTGTCTACGGTTTTGTGTTGTGCGTGCAGCAAGGGCGGCGATGATCTTCCCGATCCGAATGATAAACCCGATCCGGATCCCGATGATAAATATGAGGATATAAAGGTCGTAGACGGCAAGGTGCGCTTCTATTTGAGCGAAGCCGAAGATGCCGCCCGCAGAATTATGGGGATTCCCGCACATAAGTGGGATGCGGGCGATATAGTCGCGGTAAACGGCAAATCCTACGCTATCGAGACGGATGATAAGGGTAACAAATATGTCGAAGTGACGGCGTCGGGTTCGGGCTCTTATAATGCCAACCTGACGGTCGCGGCTTCGAAAAAGTGGTACGGAGCTTCCGTTTACGCCGACCTGAAAATCCCGTACTCCCAATTCTGGTCGAAGACGGCGGCATCGATGGACAGCTATCCGATGTTTGCGATGTACAGCAAGGAGACGGGCAACAAATTGGTGTTCAACGATTGCTTCGCCGTTTTGGATGTCGCGCTGACCGGCTCGGCCAAAATCGTTTCGGTAAAGGTGGAAAACCTTGCGGGGAAGGCTTTGGCGGGTTTTGCCAACTACAACTCCGCACGCGGTACGGTGAACATAACCAAAGGTTTGGATTTCGCCGTTCTGAACTGCACGGACGACGGTAAGTACGTGGCGTTGAAAAGTTCTGCGCCATCGCATTTCTGCCTGCCTATAGCGCCTGCGAATTATTCGGACGGGCTGCGCATTACCGTGTGCGATGCTGACCACCGTGCTATGGTTCATACGGTTCCTGCCGCGCAACTCGTAGCGGGCAAGCATTTTACCGTCGAACTGAAATATGCGCCCGACAGCGATCTCGTATTCTTCGAGTCGTTCGATAATTTCGTTTGGGGCGGAAATATTATGGGCGGCTCCTCTTCGATAGGGTTTGCTCCGAACGATGCGAAGGTTGCGTGGGATACGGGCATCGACCGCGACGGGTATGCCGATTCGTATGCGGAGGTGTCCTGCGATGTTGCGGGTACGGGATTCCTGCAATCGAACGATTGGGCTAAGGATGTCAGCGGCAAAACCGTTGCCACCTCCCACGTCGTTACCGATTCTTACGTCACGAGCCGCAATCTCGGCGACTGGACATATATGTTCCGCGTACAGGAGTATCAGGGCTGCGTGACCGTGGGCGGAGCTACGACGACGCGCGGCATTATGCAGACGGGCAATCTGGCCAATATCGACGGTATGCGCCCCGTGAAGATCTCTTTCGACTATTGTCCCCAAAGCGGTGCTACGGACAATATGTTGTTCGAGGTGCTCAACGGAGGTTTCATCGAGACCGTGACGCTGAACGGCCGTCCCGTCGAACTGAACGACAATAATTCCGGATACAAAGCTAACGGCTCGCTGTATGTGGCTGACAGGAATGCCGTCAGGATTCCGTCGAGCGACATTGCCGCCAAAGAGTGGAACAGAGTGGAGGTTACCGTCCGTAACGCGACCGACGGGACGATGCTGTATTGGGCGGGCAATGATGCGCTGACGGCAGGCAAACACGGTTTTTATGTGGATAATGTCGAAGTGCGCGTAATTGGTGAACCGTATGTGCGCCCCGCAAATACTCTCCGCGTGCTTTACTGGAACATCCAGAACGGTATGTGGTCGGACCAGCACAACAACTACGACAATTTCGTGAAGTGGGTGAAGAAATATAATCCCGATGTCTGCGTATGGTGCGAATCCGAAACGATCTACAAGGACCATACCGATGCGTCGCAGTCGGCTTCATTGAGATTCCTGCCCGCAGGATGGGGCTCGCTTGCAGCCCGTTACGGCCATTCGTACGCGGCTACGGGCGGAGACCGCGACAACTATTCGCAGACGATAACTTCCAGATATCCTATCGAAACCCTGCTTAAGATAACCGATTCGGATGTGGCGGGCAAGCCCATTTCGCACGGCGCTGCCATTCAGCAGGTGAATGTCAATGGCAAACTCATCAATGTCGTGACCCTTCATATGTGGCCGCAGGCCTATGCATACGGCGTTACGGGCGAAGCGAACCGCAACGAAAGCGCGAGCAGGAAAGAGGGCGATTATTATCGCGAGTTCGAGATAAAGTACATTATAAAGGAGACTATCAATAATTCCAAATATGCGGCACAGCAGGATTGGCTGATGATGGGCGACTTCAACTCCCGTTCGAGGCTCGACGAATGGTACTACAATTACGGCGATCTGAACGATACGCGCTATCTGGTGCATAACCATATTCTCGACAATACGGATATGGTGGATATTATCGCCACCTATTATCCCGGATGCTTCATCACCTCTACGTACGGAACGGCGCGCATAGACTTTATGTACGCTTCGCCCTCGATGTACGGGACGATAGAGAATACCGTGACCGTGATGGACAAGTGGACGACGGCCAAGCAGAGCCCGTATGTCTCCAATTTCTACGATCCGTCGGATCACCGTCCGATTTTAACCGACTTCAACCTGAAATAGAATTATGAAAAACTTCAGATCCCTGATAGCTGTTGCGGCGTCGGCCGTAGCTCTCGTCGCATTGGCGCTGACACTCGAAAGTGCAAAACATCCGAAAGACACCCTGCGTCTGCTGTATTGGAATATCCAGAACGGCATGTGGGACGGTCAGGAGGATAACTACGACCGTTTCACGGATTGGGTGAAGGCACAGAATCCCGACGTATGCGTCTGGTGCGAGGCCAAATCCATATACAAGACGGGTACGGGTGAAAAAGCCGCTCCCGAAGATAATTATCTGCCCGATCATTGGGGCGAACTGGCAGCTCGTTACGGCCATAAATATTGGTACAAAGGCGGCCAGCGCGACAATTATCCGCAGGTCATAACCTCGAAATATCCGATAGAGAACGTTGCGCGTATAATCGGAGAGAAGCCCGACAGCATTGTGTCGCACGGTGCCGGATGGGCCTATATCGAGAAAAACGGCCGCAGAATCAATATCGTAACGCTCCACACGTGGCCACAGGCCTATGCGTTCAATGTCGCACGCGAACAGCGCGAGCAAAGCCGCAGGGAGCACGGCGGCGACCTCTATCGCCGTTTGGAGATAGAGTATATCTGCCGTCATACGATTCTCACCGAACAGGATGCCGCGAACCAGATGTGGATGATGATGGGGGATTTCAATTCGCGGTCGGTGAAAGATAACTGGGTATACAAGTTTCCCGAGGACGATACCCGTCTGTCAGTTAGCCGGTACGTGCTCGAGAATACTCCTTATATCGACATTATCGCCGAGCGCAACCCCAACAATTTTTACTCTTCGACCGGCGGTAAGTCGCGTATCGATTTCGTGTACTGCACCAAACCGCTCTATGACAGGATTACGGATGCCCGTATAGTCGATGATGCCTATACGAGACCTGTTCGCGATGCAAAGAAGATTTCGAATTTCTACCATCCGTCGGACCATCTGCCTATCATCGTGGATTTCGATTTGACCGAATAACACCAAATAACACCAACTAACCTTTTTATCAATTCAATTATGAAAAAAACATTATTGATTAAGAGTTTCGTGCAATTCTCGCGAGGCTTGGTCTGCGTCGCCCTGACAGTGGCTGCCGCGACTTCGGCCGTATCGTGCGAAGAGCACTCCAACTCCGAACGTAACGAGTCGATCGTGGTCTATGCGGACCTGGTCGAGCGAGAGCCTGTCGATGCCGTATGCGTCGATGCCAAGGGCGGTATCGCTCAGCTCTACGTAAAATCCAATGTCGATTTCACGGCGTCTTGGGAAGATGCCGATACTTCGCCTTGGATAACTGTTACGGATTACTCCGCGAAAGATCCCGCAACGGGATATCGCGTGGTGACCCTGAAAGTCAAACCTCGTCACACAACGACGTGCTACTACACTCGCAGAACGGGTATGTTGATTCTTTCGGCCGTAAACGGCGGTTTGAACTACAACAAGTATGTGTCTGTGCATCAGGGTGCGACGGCGCGTGTCAGCTGGGATTTCGCGTCGCTGAAATACGGAAAGACCGATCCGCGCTTTACCGATGGCGAAACCTCTATCGATAATTGGACGGCGGCACAGAAAGCCTACGGTTTTACCTCTACGGTTATCCCCGGCGAGACGGTGGCCCATTGCTATGGCAAGAACGGGTATCTCAAGCTCGGCGACGACAAGGGGCACGGAGCGGATCTCATTTCGCCGTTTACGTCCGACCTGCGTTACGATTCGCTGCTTATGGTCGCATTCCGTGCGGTTGCGTATACCGATCACGTCACGGGGAAGAAAGATGCCAACAAGATTACGGTAAGTGTGCTCGGCGGAGGTGTTATCGCCGATTTTGCCGAAGAAGGTAAGACTTCGATCGAACTGGAGGCCCCGTATTACGATGTGCAGAGCGATGAATTCCCCGACAATATGTGGAAGAAAACCGATTTCCTGGTCTTCGTGAAAAGCACCAAAACCAATCCCATTACGGTAAATACGCAGGTGCGTATTACGTGCGGTTCGCTCTCGACGGCTTCGACAGAAAACAACCGCATATTTATCGATAACTTCTACATACGTCGTCTCACTGAAATCGACCAGCCTTATTTCGAGGAAAACGGCGGCAGCGGGAAAGACAATATTCTCGGCTCCGTCATTTACGACGATGCTGTCGATGATAATGTCGATGTGCAGTAGGCGGATGTGTACAACAAGTTGTTTTACCTAAAAAGACTAATAATGAATAAACTTTCTCACAAATTGAGCGCATCTGTCAAAGCGGTTCTGCCGATAGCGTTTTTAATGCTGCTTGCGACATTTGCGGTTCCGGTTGCGGCTCAGGCGCAAGAGCATCCCGTGACCGGTACGGTTCTCGATCCCGACGGCAACCCGCTGAACGGAGCTACGGTAGCGGTGCTTAAGACTGCCAAGGGAACCATTACTGACGCCAACGGTAAATTTACCGTAAGCGCAAAATCGACCGACGAACTCGAATTCTCATATTTAGGATATAAAACTCAGACGGTGGCTGTCGGGTCGCGTACCAATATCTCCGTTAAAATGGAGAACGATTCCTCGACCAGCATCGACGATGTCGTTGTCATCGGTTACGGTTCGGTGGCCAAGAAGGACCTTACTGGTTCGGTCGCCAGCGTCAAGATGAACGATATCAAGGATGTCCCCGTGACTTCGGTCGATAATGCGTTGCAGGGACGTATCGCAGGTGCCGACTTTATGTCTACGAGCGGTGAGCCCGGTTCTACGACTACCATTCGTATCCGCGGTACGCGTTCTATCAACGCATCCAACGAGCCTTTGATCGTAGTAGACGGTGTGATGGATGCCATTCACGACTTGAACGACATCAACTCGGACGATATTGCCGCGATTTCGGTCCTTAAGGATGCTTCTTCGACGGCGATCTACGGTTCGCGAGGCGCCAACGGTGTAATCCTCATTACCACCAAGCAGGGTTTGGGTGTCAAGGACAAGGTGAACATCACGTTCAAAACCGACCTCGGCTTCTCGCAACTGCCGCGTCACCTCGACATTATGAATGCTTCCGAGTTCGCGCAGTATCGCAACGATCTGGCCTATTTCGGCAGCGATGCCAATCATCCCGACATCGGTCCCGACACTCCTCTTTCGGGTGCCATTTATAAGGACCCGTTCGCTTTGGGCAAGGGTACCAACTGGATCGATGAGATTACCCGCACGGCGATGTATCAGAACTATGCGCTTTCGCTTTCGGGCAACAGCGCGAAATCGTCGTACTACGCTTCGTTCTCGTACAACGAAACGGAAGGTATCATTCAGGACAGCGGCCAGAAGCGTTTTACGGGCCGTATCAACCTCGACCGTCAGTTGTTCAAGTGGCTGAAAGTAGGCTACAAGGGTTCGTATACTTGGCGTCATAACGACCAGAACAAGGCCTCGATCGGCGGTACGGCTTGGTATTCGGCTGCACAGTATCTGTCTCCTATGATGAAGCCTAACGACAATTACAACCCGTTGGGAACTGCCGGCCAGACCATCAACACCCCGCGTGCCTTGATCGACCTGAATACCTATTATCTCGAGCGTCATTCTACGAATCACGCCTTTACGGTGAAAATCGAACCCATAAAGGATTTCGTCATCAACAGTACGTTCTCGTACTACCTCTATCAGCGCCATACTTATCGCTACTATCCCGGTACGCTTCCCAAGAAGACTCCGAGCGAAGGCGGTGAGGCTTACCGTGCGGAATGGGACGAACATTCGTTCTCGTCCGAGACCACTGTCGGCTACAAACTCAAGAAGAAGGACCACTCGTTCGATATTCTGGGCGGTTTCTCGGCATACGGTTTCGGCTCGCACAACTTCACGCTGGCCGGTTCGGGATATATGGACGATGCCGTTATGTGGAACAATATGAATGCCGTATTGGACAAGGAAACATACAGCGCAGGTACATCTTACTCGCCGAAGACCAAGATGTCGGTATATGCCCGTGCCAACTATAACTACAAGTCGCGTTATTATCTGACGGTTACGGGACGTTACGACGGTGCGTCGAACTTTGCGGACAATTACAAGTGGGCATTCTTCCCCTCTGCTGCCGTAAAGTGGAATATCGCCAACGAAAGCTTTATGAAAGACGTCAAATGGATCGACGACCTTTCGATTCGTCTGAGTGCGGGTCTTACGGGTAATGATGCCATCTCGGTCTATCAGTCGCTTGCCGCTATGTCTTCGACTACGGGCGGTTACCTGTTCGACGAGTCGCAGCCCGTGGCGTTCTACCGCAGCCGTTTGGATTCGCCGGAACTTACTTGGGAGAAGACCGCTGCGTACAATGCGGCTATCGACTGGTCTATGTTCAAGGGTCGCCTGAATATTACGGCCGAAGCATATATGTCGAAAACCACCGACCTTCTGATGTCGCTCTACGTTGCCCAGCAGACGGGTTATAACACCCGCCTCACCAACATCGGTTCGACTTCGAACAAGGGTATCGAGCTTTCTATCGAGAGCCGTAATATCGTGAAACCCAAGTTCCAGTGGTCTACGACCTTGACCTTGTCGCACAACAAACAGAAAGTCGAGGACATAGGTTCCGAGGAGTTCATCTCCGCATATAACTCGCCCGGTAACAACAGCTATATGATGTACGGTTACGTCAAGGGTTATCCGCTCAACTCGCTGTGGGGATTCAAGTACGGCGGTACGTGGAAGAATGCGGACGAGCGTGCGGAAAACAATGTGACCAAAACGTATGCCACTACGACCAACACCGACGGTGCTCCGCGTTACTACGATATCAACCACGACGGCAAACTCGACCGTCAGGACCTGATTTATCAGGGTAATGCCGACCCGTATCTCTACGGAGGTTTCCAGAATACGTTCCATCTCTACGGTTTCAAGCTGAGCATTTATTTCAACTACTCGCTCGGCGGCAAGATCTACAACTTCTCGGAGTTCTATATGGCCGGTTCCATATTCTCGAACCAGTACAGATATATGGCCAATGCATGGCATCCCGTTCGAAATCCGAACTCGAATATCCCGCGTGCCGGCGGTAAGACCGATGCCGCGCTTCCGAGCGACTTTATGATCCACGATGCTTCGTATCTGCGCCTTAAGAACATTACGCTCGCATACACGTTCGACCTTCGCAAGAAGTGCTCGTGGTTGCGCGACATAACTTTGAGCGTATCGGGCGAGAACCTCTATCTGTGGAAAAAGTATAACGGTTTCGACCCCGATGTCTCCAGTGAAGGAACATCGTCCACCCTGCGCCGTATGGACTTGGGTGCTTATCCGAAACCTCGTACCGTTATTTTCAGCCTTCAGATAAGATACTAACTTTTATAATTACAATGACAATGAAAATCAAACATATTTTATATGCGGCCGTAATGGCGGCGATGTCGTTCCAATCGTGTTCGTTGGACGAGGATACGTCGTCGTTGTCTACTCCGGATCATTTCTTCCGTAAGTATTCCGAGTGCCAGTCGGTAGTCAATGGTTGTTATATTCCGATCAAGTCGATCTATAATTATACGTATATGCTCGCAACGGAATGCGTTACCGACATCGCATATTGTCCGTCGGGTACTCTCGACGCGAGTGTGGATATTACTCCTGCCGTGCCTCGTTTCGGTGCGACCGTATGGCAGCAGGGCTATCTCGGCGTTCAGCGTTGCAACTTCGCCGTTAACGGTATCGAGCGCGCCTATAAAAATGAGGTGCTTAACGATGACCAGTATCATCAGCTGCTTTGCGAGGCCAAGACTCTCCGTGCATTCTTCTACTACACGCTGACCTGCTTCTTCGGCGATGTACCATTCTATTTCGACGACGTTACCGACAATGCCGTGCTGCAAAGGATTCAGGTTCTTCCCCGTATGAGCGCCGTCGAGACCCGCGCGAAGCTGATCGAGGACTTGCAGTCGATCGCTCCTCTGGCTCCGCAGACCCGTACGTCCGACAATGAAGGAGACCGCTTGGGTGCATCCTGCGCCTATATGCTCATCGCCAAGATGGCTATGTGGAACAAGGAGTGGGATACGGCTCTGGATGCCTTGAAGGAGATAGAAAAGATCTACGGCGATTTCAAACAGTACGATTATGTCGAGAATGTCCTGTTCCGTAACAAGAACACTCCCGAATCGATTATGGAGGTGCAGCATATTTACGTACAGGGCGGTTTGAGCTATACCTCGAACGTGGCTTGCATCTGCACGCCGACCCGTGCCGCCAACTCGTGCATCTATGACGGCGTGGAAATCCCCGAACTGGGCGACCAGGCGACGACGTGGGCGGCAATGCGTCCCAACGTGTATTTCTGCCAGGGTCTTCAGTCGAAGATGGGCAAGGATATTCGCGCTCATTATAATATGGCGTGGTCGTATGACGGCAAAGAGTTCAAAAATGTCAATTCACGTCCTTGGATGGGTCCCAAATTCTGGTGTCCCAATATGCAGACCTCAGCCGACGGCAATAACAACAAGGTGTTCCGTTATGCCGATGCTCTGCTGATGATGGCGGAGTGCTATTACGAGAAAGAGGAGTACGAGACGGCGGTTACGTATCTCAATATGACGCGCAATCGTGCGCAGCTGCCTGACTATGTGTTCCGTACGGCTCCGCGTCTTCAGGACGAAATCCGCAACGAACGCGCCCGCGAGCTTATCGGCGAGTTCCAGCGCAAGTTCGACCTCGTACGTTGGGGCATATGGTACGATGCGGTTACGGCCAACAGCGACTATCCGTATCTTCAGCTGAATACGGCCAACAGCCGTATCAAGCCCTGCCACCGCTATTATCCCATACCCGATATGCAGGTTTCCTATTCGAAGAATAACCTCGACAATAAGGAGTATACGGCTTACGGCTTGTAATAATTCGAAACAGTCAGATTATGAAAACAATATTCAATAAACAGAAAAGATCGATCGTCGGTGTGACGGTAGCGTTGCTGGCATTCGCGGCCGCCATTACCGGTTGTCAGAAAGATTTCGAGCTGGATCTGCCGCTGGCGGTTTCGTCGCGCAATCTGTCTCTGACGAAAGAGGCCGGTTCCACTCACGTGCTGGTATATTCCAACGGCGAGTGGACGGCGCATCTCACGCGCAATGTGAAGTGGGCGTCTATCAACAAGCAGGAGGGATACGGGAACCATGAAATAGTCTTCTCGTATTCGGCCAACTACGGTATTTCGCGCAAGGTCGGTGTGGTTTTCTCGAAAGGAGGACTCCGCGATACGGTTATGTTCACTCAGGCGGGTGCGGTTACCGAGCCGTCGCTCGTGTTCACTAAACCGGCCGTTACGTTGCTTAAGTCATCGTCGGCCGTGAAGTCGGCGATCTCCACGAACCTGCGTTACAGCATCGATGATATGGAGGCTACCGTTACCTATTACGATGAGAACGATATGCCTAACGACCCCGTCAAGGTCGTCACCCGTGCCGATGCCGAAGGCGAAGAGGGCGGTGAAGAAGGCGGCGGCGAGGAGGAGACTCCCGTGGCACAGCCCGTAGACCCGTGGATTTCGGATGTCGTAATCACCAGAAGCGCCGTTACGTTCGCTGTATCGGAGAACGCGACAGGGTTCCCGCGCCGCGCCGATCTGAATGTCTTTATAGAAGACGCCGACGGCAAGGTTACCAATTCTACGCTGTCGATTACGCAGGGCATCGCCGATCCCGTGTTCAGACTCGACGAGAGCGAGGTTACGTACGAGGGCTATGCTCAGGATTGCGTAGTAGCCGCTACGAACAATAATATCGAGCCTTATGCCGACAAGGTGCTGTACGAAGTGGTATACGAGGGCGGCGAACCCGAAGAACCGTGGATCGCAAAACCCGCAATCACCTCGGACGGCCTTACGTTCAAACTCTTGAAGAACGACACGGAAGCTGCCCGTACGGCCGTTATCAAGCTGACGTACGCCGATGAACTCGGCAATGAGGTGGCGGCCGAGTGCAAGGTAGTGCAGAAGATGTATCCCGCGGCTGTCGATTTCGCTTCGGTTCGTGCTCTGGCACCCGGTGAGATTGCTCTCCAGCAGTATATCGAAGGTTTCGTCATCAGCGATGCGGCCAGTGCGAACATATGTTCGAGTCCGCAGACCGCACAGTTCGCGTTCGACCGTTCGGAGAACAAAAAGACCGCTTACATCGAAAGCGCGGATGCAAAGTACGGCTTTGCCTTGAAGTTCGCGACGTCGGACGATGCCAAACTTCTCGAACGTTATTCGAAGGTTAGAATCGCCATCAACGGCCTGACGCTCGAAAAGCACGAAAATCCCGATTATTACACGATCAAGGGTCTGACGGCAGCCAATATTCTGGAAGCGACTACGGCCGACGAGTTCAAGGTCCCCGTCAAGACCAAGACTATCGCCGAACTTACGGACGACGATATTTTCACGCTGGTGTCGGTTTCTAATCTGGAGGTTATGTGCAAGGACGGAGCGTATACCAATTCGACGGAGGGATACCTTTTCAAGGACGGACATTCACCGTGCGGTACGAGCAGTGCACCGCGTTACGATGTCGTGCCGCTGTTGTGCTACGATATGAACGGCGATGCGATAAGGATGCTTACCAACTGCGGCGTTTCTTGGCGTCGTACCGGTGCCGACCTCAAGTGGAACACGGTAGTTCCTCAGGGGGCGGGTACGTTCAAAGGCGTCGTAGTAGCGGATGACATTGTTACCGTACGTTACGGAAATATCGGACGTTATCAGCTTCGCGCTATGACAGCGGAAGATATTGCCTTGAATGATGCTCCGTTCGCACAGACTATCGTCGAGTGGAACTGGAATAACCTTAAGACCGACCTCGATCCGGAAATCGGTACGGGTACTATAAATAAGTACGGAGCTTCGCAGGCCGGTGCTGCCGATTTCAATAACCCGTATCATTGCAACGGCAAGACGGATGAAAAGAACGGTAACGGAACCAATCAGAAAGGTCTGGTAAACCTCGGCGGTCTCAGGTTGGACAATACATGGTGGGATTTCACCAAGAACGAGGGCAAGTATTTCGATATCGAGTTCTCGACGCAGGGTATCAGCGGTTCGAATATGACCTTCGGCATCGTGTGGGGTACCGGCGATATGGGCGGAACCAATATCAAGGCACCGTCGAACTGGAATCTGCTCTACTCGGTAGACGGCGGAGAATCGTTCCAGCCCGTTCCGAACAGCGATCCTGTCAAGTGCCGTTGCATCGTATGGTGGGATGATACGAAATCAGGCGGAGGAGCGACTCCCAACGATGCCGCTCCCGGTTTCACCGAGCACCTGCGCAAACTGCCTGCCGAATGCTTCGGCAAGGAGAAGGTAGTGTTGCGTTTGCAGGCTGCAAGCACAGTTACCAATATCAATCCGAAAGCCTCGTCCTCGAACTACAAGACGGCTTTGGCGTGCGAAAAGGGAAATATTACCTCTTCGACCACGGCGGCCAATCAGCAGGTTCGTATCGGTACGATTACGGTACGCTACAATTAGAACATATCGGTTCGGTTTGCGCAACGGGTGCTGCCCGTTGCGCAGGCGGGACGGTAAAATAAAGAGTATTAACACATAATAACAGATTGATATGAACTATCGTAATTCGATATTCAAATTTTTAGGTCTTGCGGGGCTTACCGTCGGTGCCGTAACATGTACGGTGGACGATGCTCAGGATGTGCCTCTCGTCAAGTTGGGCGCATTGGAAAAGGAGTTCGTCGTGGAGGCCGATGCCAACGAGTTCGACATCAAGATCTATACCAACGGTGCCTATCATATCGAACGCACCAATACGGCTGAATGGTTGAATCTTACGTGCGGCGAGACAAAGAACGGCGCTGCTACCATCAAGGCCGAATGCGAATTCAACGGCGATTTCAAGCGTAAGGCGGGTGTCGTGCTTTGCTCCGATGTCGATGGTCGCCGCGATACGCTTTATGTTAAGCAGAAGGCGCTCGAAGACGCTAAAATCGTTTTCGGGAATGCGTCCATAACGGTTGCAGGTGCGGGCGGAGAGACTACCGCCGATATCGAGACCAATATCCCGTTCGAGGATATTACAGTCGATGTCGAATATGCCAACGAGAAGTATGTCGATTGGATCAAGAAGCTCGAAATCTCGGATTCCGATACGTCGGACCGCGTGCTGACCATCGAGACCGACCCCAATGCCGAAGAGATGATACCTCGTACGGCTACGGTTTCGTTCTCGTTTACCGACGGTTGGGATGAGACCGTTGCCGTCGAGTTCAACCTTTTGCAGCGTACGGCCAACGAAACCCTCGGCCGAGAGATAACGTTCGAGGAGTTCCGCAGGGACTATGCGGTGAACAAAAATATCGACGATTACGTCCTGCTCGACGGTATAGTGGTCAGCAACAGCAAGAACCGCAATGCAGGCGAGAATCCGCAGACGACTACCTCGGCGATAGACTACACGGTTTCGGACCGCACCGTCTACCTCGAATCTTTCGACGGCAAATACGGAATAGCGATATTGACCAAGTCGGCCGACGACAATGTTTTCGAGCAGTACGACCACGTACAGCTCCTCATTCAGGGCGCCAAGGGCGTACTCGTCGAGAACCCCGATCGTTATGAATTGCAGAACGTGACGAAATCTATGGTTACGTCGCGCATTGCAGGTTCGGCTTCGGATGTTCCCGTGAAGGTGAAGTATATCAGCCAGCTTGCCGATGACGACATTTACACTTATGTAACTCTCAAGGACGTGGAGTTCCCCGTACGCAAGGGTGCGATTACTCCTGTAAACGAGGGCTATGCAATAGGCACTGGGGCACATCGTATCAGCAAATATCCGAGACTTTTCCGTGATATCAACGGCGATGCGATGTATATGATGACCAATACCAACTGCGCTTATCGCAGCGACGGTACGCGTCTTCCCTACGGTTCTGGCAATATTTCGGGCGTTATCGTTCACGAACGCTTTTCGCGTTTCGAATGGAGAAACGGCGCCGACCCCGCCGAGATGGAGGAGGATCTCACGCTCGGATTCATAGGCCGCTATCAGATACGTCACCAGACCAAAGGCGATATTTGGGATAATATGAACGACAGCGTCGAAGACAGTTTCTCGGCTTTGCTGACCGAGTATCGTTACTGGAACCCCGATCTCGAAAACGAAGTGCAGAAGCCGACTTACGGAACCAATGGCTGGCTGACGCATACCTATCAGCCGAAGTACAGCGGCTCCGAAAGCAAGACTTATCTTATGGCTACTTACAATCAGCATATGTGGGGCGGCGGTACTTATCCTTATCTCGGACCTGTCGGCAACGGTCCGGATCGTCTGTTCGGAGCCAACTACGGCAACAAGAACGGTTGCGGTATCATTATCGATACGTCTAAGGAGAGCTGGAACCCGTTGATGGACAAACTGGTAAGCCGCAATCCCGACGGAACGGTTGAGTGGTGCGGTCCGTATGCCGAAGATCCCAATGCTGCCAACGGCACGGGAGGATGGCCCGGCAATGATGCTATTAAGACAAATTCGGCTCAAATAAATTATAACGGTTCTACGAGTATGCGCGGTAAGGGTAATGCCTATGGTGGTACGTTTATGGCTTTCGCCAACCACTTCTGGTGGGATGACGATACGAATCGTCCTTATGCGTGGTTGATCAACTTCTCGACCGAAGGCATCGTCACTTCGCATATCTCGATGCAGATTTCGGTGATGAATACCCAGCAGACGTTCTATTCGCCCCGTTTCTGGTGTGCGGAATGGGCATTGACCGATTCGCAGGACGCACGCGACGATGCGCAATGGCATATGATCGGCGAATACACCATTCCCGACGTGTCGGTATGGGCCAATACGCTTTATTCGTCGATTACGGCATTCAAACATATCAATTTCGAACTGCCGCAGGAGATTCTCGGTCATGAGAACGTTTACATTCGTCTTCGTCCGACGAGCGACATATGCAGCGACGGATCGGATTACGCAAATGCACGGTTGGAAGACTGCGCCAAAGGCGCGGCACTGGCCGACCAGCACGCAAGTACCTTGGAGTATTTTGCAATAAGATACAACAAGTAAGTAGGATGGATTGGATGATTGGATGATTGGATGGTGATGAAGTCGTGGGATTCGGTTTCCACGACTTCATCCGAATTAAGGTCGTCCGATTTTCCGCAAGATCGTATCGATGATGAAATGTAAGTTTTTGATATGCCTGGCTTTGTCGTGCTGTTTCGGAACCGCTGCGGCTCAGCGCGGTGCGGATTCCGCGGACCGCGATGCGGCATTGGAGAAGGCGGCGGCGAAAGCCGATTTGAAATTGATGTCGTTCAATATCCGATATTACAAGAAAGGCGCCGACGGCGATAACTGCTGGGCGAACCGCAGGGAAGGGGTGCTTGAGATGCTGCGTTCGGAAAATCCCGACATAATAGGATTTCAGGAGCCGCACCGTCCGCAGGTAGACTACCTCAAGGTTCATCTGAGCGATTACGGTTGGGTGGATATGGGGCGCGATGCGGATACGGACATCGACAGGAAGCCCGATGGCGGCGAACATCTGATGCTGATGTATCGCAAGTCGCGTTACATACTTCTCGACAGCGGCTTCTTCTGGCTGAGCGAGACGCCCGAGAAAGCGTCGCGCGGGTGGGATGCCATGTGCCGCAGGGTAACGGTATGGGGCAAGTTCCGCGACCGTAAGACAGGTAAGGAGTTTTACTATTTCGACACGCATTTCGACCACGTGGGGCCGAGTGCCCGCAGGCACGAAGCCGAGATGATGGCGGCGAAAATGAAAGAGATAGCTGGCGACAGGGCTACGGTATTCGTCTCGGGCGATCTGAATACGACCTACGGCCACGACGCATTGTCCCCGCTGCGCGACTGGATGCAGGGCGCACGCGAAACGGCTCCCGTGACCGACGACCTGCCTTCATTCAACGACTGGGGTGCGCGGAATCTGTGGATAGACCACATATTCTACCGCCGTGCCAAAATATTGGGTTACAAAACCGTTATGAACTCCGAACAGAAATACGGCGTGCCGTATCTGTCGGACCATAATCCCGTTTTTGCATTATTCAAATTGTAAGAAGATATGAAAAGGTTATTTATATTGCTCGCATTGGCTTCGGTTTTTGCTGTCGCGAATGTCGGATGCACGAAATCGGATGAGAAAGACCCGAACAAGCAGGAGCCGGTCGATCCCGATCCTCCGAAAGAGGATGAAATCGATTGGTCGAAAGTCGATTCCAAAGCTACCGTCCGCGGCGTAGTGCGTTGCGAGGGTGTCGGCGTGCAGGGTGTGGTTGTTACGGACGGCGTGAATATGACGCGTACGAACAAGCAGGGCGCTTACGGCTTGCGCACCTCATCGGCCAAATCCAACCTCGTATATTTGACGGTTCCGTCGGGCTATGAAGTTTCGTCCACGCACGGTTTCATACCGCTGTTCTACCGCAAGATTACTGCGGCGACGAGCGTGGATAAGGTACAGCAGTTCGATTTCACGCTCAAAAAGCGCAATAACGACAACCATATTATGATAGTGTCGGCCGATATGCATATCCGCAACCGTTCGATGATATCTTCCACATCGGCGACGACTCCTTCGATATGCCCGCCCAAGGGCGAACTCGATTCGGTGACTTTCCGACGCACGTACCTCAAGTATTTGAGGGAGTATGTGAAGACCTTGCCTGCCGGCGTGCCCGTATACGGGTTGAATCTTGGCGATATGACGCAGGAGACCCACTGGACCAACAGCAAGTACAAAGCTACGCTGTCGAATTTCGTCACCGTGTGCGAAAGGGGCGGTATGCCTATCCAGATGTTCCACTGCATCGGCAACCACGACCACGATATGGCGGTCAAGGATATAACGACCGACGACGATTCGCAGGCCGAACTGGCATATAACGCCGTATTCGGCCCAACGTACTATTCGTTCAACATAGGAAAGGTGCACTATGTCGTTCTGGACAATACGCAGTACCGCAATACGGGCGGAAACCGCTCTTACGACGTGCATCTGAATACCCGCCAGATGGAATGGGCGCAGAAGGATGCGAACTATATGACGGCAGACGTCGAGCGTATAGTCATTGCTTGGCATTGCCCCGCATTCCGTCGTAATTCCGCCGCGTCTTCGCCGCAGCCGCTGGACAATGCGAACGATTTGTTGAATATTTACAAGGATAAGAATGTGCCCGTGACCATATTGTCGGGACATAACCACATAGCCGAAACCGTAACTCCGCGTGCGGATATGGATGTTACGGAGTATACGCATCCCTGCGTGTGCGGTGCGTGGTGGTTCTTCCCGCTGTGCCACGACGGTGCTCCCGCAACGTTTACCCGTTATGATTTTTCGGGCGGTGCTCTGACGAAACGTCAGAGCGTGAATTTCAACGACGAAAACGAACAGTATTACCGTGTATACAATGCGGGGCAGACCAACGCTTCGGGCAAGGCGGTGATCCGCATAAATGTCTGGGACTGGCATACGTCGTGGAAGATAGAGTGTCGCGAAAACGGGGTTGTCGTACCCGCGTCGCAGATCCAGCGGATAAATACTTTCGACAAGCGTTACGGCGAGGTCCACGATGCCTGCGGCAATAAGATCGATACATTCGATTTCCTCAATAATTATTATACGGACCACATACTCGAATATACGCCGGTTACGCAGTCGGCCGACATACAGATTTCGGTGCTTGACGAGACCGGAACGCAGCTGTTCGTTATCAATACGAAATTGCAGCAGTAGGGTGAGGCGATATTGCCGAGTGTGAACCGCGTGCTTTCTGAAAGCGCGCGGTTTTTCTTTGCGGACGTTCGTTTCGGCGTCGGTGACGACGGAATGTCAGGATTTTGCGGCATAGGTGCTCGGCACTGTCGATCAGTGCAACGGGACCGCTTTGGGGAGTGCCTCCGATTCGGATGTTTTATGCAAAAATCAAACAAAAGTTGCATATGAATTTTTAATTACATATTTTTGTTGATAATAATTTACGTATTTGCCATTTATTATATCCGACATAAATGTAAGAAACATCCTAATCAATCAACCAATCAAAACCAATCGGAATGAAAAAATTTTACTGTTTGCTGGGTTGTGTTTGTCTGGCGGTCTCCCTTGTCTCGTGCAAGGAAGATGCACCGGTAGAACCCGATCCATCGGATGGGGTTGGCGGGCGGACGGTGCTGACGGCTGTCGTCGAGCATCTCGAAATTACCCCCCCCCAATCGGGTGATTCGGCCTCTCAATCTGTTGCAGATGAGGGCAGTGATTCATCCGATGACGGGCATCGTGTTTGGACCAAGGCCGACAAGATCGGCGTTTTCGGTTCGCAGGGCGGTGCCAATGCCAAGTACACGCTCTATAATGAGAGCGACGGCGAGGCTTCGGGCAAGTTTTACGGACCCGAAGTGCGCGGAGATGTCTATGCATACTATCCGTATGCCGAAAATGTTACGATGGACGGCTCGAAGGTCGCGCTCGGATTTCCGGCGGAGCAGACCTATGATGCCGATGTCGTAAAGCAGTTTCGGGAGAATACGGAGTTGTTCATAGCCAAATCGACGGACGGGAATCTGGAGTTCCTCCATCCGCTCGGTTGCCTCGGCGTAGGCATCAAAGGCGGCATTTCCGTGAAGTCGGTTACCTTGTCGAGCGGTTCGCATCCGTTGGCAGGTACCATAGGTCTCGATTTCGCTGACGATTTCGAGGCGTCGTCCGTTACGGGGTCGCTGCGCAGCGTCAAACTGGTGCTCGAACAGCCCGTTACCGTCGATATGGAGGTGCCGACGGTATTCTATCTGATGATTCCTCCCGCCGTTTACGACGATTTGACTGTGTCGGTGGAGACTGCAGACGGCTCGTTCAGCAAATCCGTCGTCGGCGAGTTCGTTGTCGAGCGCATATCTATGCTCGATATAGAACAGTCGGTGGGTAATACGACCGTTGTCGCCGAATTCGATGCGTTGGAGCTCGACGGGCAGTCGGACAACGGCGCGCGTGTCTGGAAAGACAATGCCGTATTCGGCATTTTCTCCGACGATATCGTGAATTCGCAATATACGATTATGTCGGGCGAGGCCGGAAAATCTTCGGCGACGTTTGTCGGCGTGGAGTCGGATGGCGATATAATAGCCTATTATCCTTATACGCCGAATGCCGTGCTCAAGGATGATATTCTTACATTGCCTGTCGCGTCTACTCAGACCTACAATGCCGACCTGCTGTCGCATTTCAAGGAAAATACGCCTTTTATGGTGGCTGCGGCCGCTCCCGAAGAGAAGATCGTATTCAAGTATCTGTCGGGCGTACTCGGCATTAAGGTCAAGGCCGACTGCAATGTCAAATCGGTAGTCGTGACCCGCAAGTCGGGCGGGCTTTCGGGCAATTTCAATGTCGATACTTCCGCCGATCTGGCTATGAGCCCGTCGGCAACGGGTTCGCGCAATATGATTACGCTGAATTGCGGCGACGGCGTCGCCACTACGACAGCAGACCCGACGGTATTCTATGTGCTCGTTCCTCCCGCCGTTTACGACGACCTTTCGGTGAAGGTAACGACGACTTCGGGAGATACGTTGTTCGCGACGATCGACCGCCCGTGCGATATTCCCCGTCTGTCCGTAACCGATCTGGGCAAGGATGTGGCGTATATCACCGTCTCGGTAGACATCGACCCCGAGGCTGCTGCCAATAAGGGCGGCAAGTGCGAATGGGCCGCCGATGACGAGATCATAGTTTACGACTCGGCGTCCTCGTCCGTCAAGAAAGCTACGCTGCTTTCCGGTGCAGGAACGGCAAACGGCGTCTTCAAGGTATCCAACAGCTCCGTGGAGGATGTTTATGAATGGGTCGCATATGCACCGTCGGTGGCCTTCCTTAATGAAGCGCTCTCTTTCGCATCGCAGTATTCCGCGACGATACGCGGCGGTGAAGGTTCTTACGGTACGGGTATGACACCGCTGTTCGCCCGTAATAACGGCTCTGGATTCCGCGCCAAGAGTATGATGGGATGTATGGCCGTGCGTGTCAAGGGCAATGTTACCGTCACGGGCATTACCGTGAAGAACGGTTCGCTCAACATCGCATCCGACAATAAGGTGCAGGTAGAGCTGGCGTCGGCCGATACCGCCGTGCCCGTAACGACACTCGCATCCGCTTCGTTCCAGACCACATATATTTATCTGTCGTCCGAAGAAGGGGTGCCCGTTTCATCGTCCGACTATACTACTTTCTATGTGAATGTCCCTGCGGGCATCGACTGGAATGCGTTGCAAATCGGTGTCGTGACCACCGAAGGCTCTTTCGTCAAGACCGTAAGCGCGTGCGACGCCGTCAATGCCAATGCCGCGCCCGTAACGGTTGCGGAGATCGATTTCGATGCTGTCAGGACTGCTGCCGCGACGGCTATCGACCTGTCTGCGAACGGACACTATGCCAACAGCTATATAGTCGAACCCAATGGCCTTTCGCGTTATTATTCATTCGACCTCAAGCACGTGGACGGTACGGATACCGCCAATCCGCGTGTTCCGGGTCGTTTCGTATATTCGCAAATGGTGTGGGCTACCGCCTACGATCTGGTTTACGACCTCTGGTTCGACAGCGCAGCGGGCAAGATATGCTTCAAATACGACGGACAACGGAGGGGCAATGCCAAAATCGCCGTTACCGATGCGAAATACGATATAGGTTGGGTGTACCACATCTGGTGCACCGACAAACCAAAGGATATTCACGTCCATAACAATCTCACGATGAATGACGGTCAGGGCGTGCATTATTATTGGATGGACCGCAATATCGGCGCTACGTATGCTCCGTTTACCAAGAGCGAGTGCGTCAATATTTCGGCTGAAAATGCCGTCGCCGCCTGCGGTTTCCAGTTCCAGTTCGGCAATTTGAACGGATACCCCGGAGTCGAGTCCATCTCCGCCGCGACCAAAAACGAAGGGTCCAACTTCGCGAATCGCAAGAATTACGTGATTTACGGTTTTTCGCAATATGTACAGTCCGCGTTCAAGGTATCGACCGTGCTGAAATCTTCGGCCGACGATGCTATGCGCTATCCGAACTATGTCTATGCCGAGAAGGGCCGATGGCTGACCTCGAACATAGAGTGCAACGGATACAAGACTACGGATGCCGCCTGCCTGTGGTGGACGACCAACAACGAGCCTCTGAAAATCGACAAGAAGTCCAAATACGACCCGTGTCCTTACGGGTATGTGATTCCCAACCAGTCGATGCTCTATCACGCAGTCGAGCGCATCAACGGTACGGCTACCAAAAGAACGTTCACGGGTGTTTCGTCAGGCGTGGACGGTGTCTGGTACGGAGCTTATTCCGAGGATAACGACGGCAACTATTGGTGGTTCCCTGCGTCGGGATACGGTGCGGCGAAACTCGGAAATGCGGGAGCGAGCACGTATATGTACGGCTCGCGCAACGGCAGTTCCAATCCGGTATCGCTCGATATTCCCGCTTATTGCGTTATGAGCATCAAGGAAAGCTGTCAGCCCGGTTGGAGTACTATGAACAATGTTGCGGCGGGGTCGTATGTTCCTACCAGCGGAGGTTACTCCATAAGATGCATACGCCATATTCAGGAGTGATGAAACCATAAATCGAAATCAGAGATGAAAAATATATTTTATTCAATCGGCCTGGCCGTTTTGAGTCTGACGGCGGTATGCTGTTCCGACGACAAGACGGACGATCCGAAGGTCGTTCCGACAGTGGACGGCATAACGATGTTGTCGGCCCGCGTCGAGGCGCTCGCTATCGACGATAACGGTACGACCCGTTCCGAGGCGCAGCCGCGCGTGTGGGATGCCGATGCGCGTGTCGGCGTGTTCGGCTCGGAACTCGGCGATAACACGGAGTATAAACTTTTCAGCAGCTACGGAGGCGCCGAAGAAGGTGTATTTTACGGCGATGAGGTGCAGGGTGTGCTCCATATATACTATCCTTATAATGAAGATTGCGTACGCGACGGCTCGAAGATCGTCGTTGCGCTTCCCGAATCGCAGAAATACGACGCCGATTTCGGCATACAGCTGTCGGCATACAAGCCCGCAATGGTGGCTGCCGCTACGACGAGTGCGGTGGAGTTCCGCTATGTTGTCGGTGCGATAGGCGTGCAGGTTCAGGGCGGTTCCGTGGTTAAGCGTATCACCGTGCAGAGCGGCAAATCGGCTCTTGCGGGCGATATATCCGTTGATTTCGCACGTAATTTCGAAGTCGGTGCCGTGGAGACGTCTGCCAAAGAGATAGTCCTCGATTGCGGCGACGGCGCTGCGACATCCGTCAGCCGACCCACGACATTCTTCATACTCGTTCCCGCCGGAACTTACGACGACCTGACGGTTACGGTCGAAACCGACGGCGACGAATTTTCCAAAACCCTCGACGGTGCGTTTACGGTCAATCGGCTGACGGCTGTCGATACGTCCAACCCGATGGGCAATGCCACGATAGTCGCCGAGTTCGACGTGCTGGAAATCGCGGGACAAAGCTACGATGCGCAGACGTGGCCTGCGGGTGCCGTATTAGGAGTCTTCGGTGACGGGCTCGACAATGCGAAGTATGTCATCGCCGAAGAAGAGATCGGAAAGAAAGCGGCCGTATTTGCAGGCAAGGAATTGAGCGGCGAGGCTTGGGCGTACTATCCCTGGTCCAATCTCGCCAAGAAGCAGGGCGACGTGATGACAGTCTTCATCTCATCGGAGCAGACTTACGATAAGGACATTATGAAGCAGTTCGCTGAGAATGCACCGTTTATGCTTGCGAAAGTAGCCGACGGCGAAAACATCAGATTCAAGTATCTGAACGGCGCCCTCGGAATTCGCGTCAAGGCCGACTGTCGGATTGCCCGCATAGATATAACCGCGGAGGACGGCGTTGCGCTTTCGGGTATGGTGAATGTCGATCTCGCCGACGATTATGCCGTGACAGCTACCGAAGGGTCGAAGAACACTTTGACGCTGAATTGCGGCGAGGAAGGCATCGTAGCGACATACGACGAGCCTACGACGTTGTTCGTTATGCTGCCTGCGGGAACATACGACAATTTGGCCGTTTCGGTAACCTCGGTAGACGGTTCGGTGGTGCGCGATGTCATTCGCAATCCGGTAGAGGTGCGGCGTCTCGAATTTAACGAATCGGCCGACGATATCTCGTATTCGGTGATAGACGTGTCGCTCGAACAGGTCTCAATAGCCGTGAAGAAGAGTTGGTCGGAGTCGGATGCCGTCATATTCTACGATGCTGACAATCACGATGTTTCGGTCGGTAGCATATTCCGCGGCATCGGCGTGGGAAGCGCTAAAGCCACATTTACCACTCCGAGCGAGAACGTTTACGGCGTATATCTGCCTTCGGCGGATCCTAAGGACATTTCGGTAAAAGAGAACGTGGTTTCGTTCGCTTTGCCCGCCGTGCAGGCTTACGACGCTTCGGGAGCGATTGCGGCTATGCCTATGGCAGGTAAGGTCAAAGACGGCGTAGTGGAGCTTAAGAACCTGTGCAGCGTGATTTCCCTGAACCTGTCGGGCGATGTCTCGGTAAGCAAAATCGTCGTCAAGAGCGCGTCCAAGAAACTGTCGGGAACTTGCAATGTGGATATGTCTTACGAGGAAGCGCCTGCTGCCGTTATGGCATCTTCGGCTTCCGACAACGTGACGGTAGACTGCGGCGAAGGCTTCGATCTCGGCGCGGGTGCACGCAAAGTCAATGTCGTATTGCCTCCCGCAACCTATGGCGATGACGATCTGCGCATAGATGTATATACGAATCTGGGCGTTTATCGCGATATGCGTACTGCCTGCGTGCTCGAAAGGGCCGCAATGTCGGATGCGGCGGTGGCCGTTCCGCAGCCCGTGGACCTTACCGCCGGCAATGCGTTTGCCAACTGCTTCATACTCGAAGAACGCGGCTGGTACAGTTTTGCCGCCAAAACACGCGGAGGTTATACGTCGGTAGGTTCGGAAAATATGCTCAATGCCAATACTGCGGCTTACGTATTGTTCGAACTCAATTCCGAGATGGTGTCGGGCGCTACCTACCTGCCCGAACGGGAAATCATAACTTTCAACTATGACGGCAGCATCGGCAATGCGGGTATCTGTATAGCCGATTCGAAAGACAATATCCAGTGGACGTGGACATTGTGGTGCCCGGGCGAGGAGGTTAAAGAGATCTCGATGGGCGAATACAAGTTCCTCGACCGCAATATCGGTGCGGGTCTGATACCGAAAAGCGCGGCAGAAGCGAAAGGCTGGAGCGATTTGCAGTTCCTGCGCGCGGCGGGTATGATCTTCGAGATGGGACGCCCGACGCCTTTCCCCGGTGCCGACCGTTTCGAGGAGGAGGTGTTTGCCACACGTATGGGGCAGGCATCCAATACCGCATCCACGAAGTATCGTTTCCCGAGTGCAGGCAAGCTCACCAACGGACAGAAATTCCAGTGCGGTGTCGGCAAGGTGGTCGCAACGTCCGATCTCGGTGTGAAGGATCCTTTGTATTATTTCATATTGAAGAATGTCTCTCCCGATCCGCAGCGTTATTGGAGCAATGATTTCAAACTGGACACGAGTGCCGATTCTTATCCGTGGAATTACAGCATCGCTGCGCATATGCAGTACGATCCGTGCCCTGCGGGTTATAAACTGCCCTCGGTCGCCGTTATGAAAGGTGCATTGTCCGCTTATACGTGGTCGAATGTCGTATCTGCCGATATGACGCATCCCGACGGTCTGTACTCCGAGACGGACGGAGAGTTCCGTTATATCCCCGGCGGCGGTTATCGTCAGGGATACGGTCTGTTCTTACCGTTCAAAGGCGCGAGCGGCAGTACCAAACATACCAGTTGTCATTTCCTCTGTTCGACTTTGTCCAACGGTGCCGACGATCATAACCGTGCCTACATCGGCGTTACGGGATCTCACAGTACAGGGTCTTCGAAATGGGAGACTGGCAACGGTGCACAGGTAAGATGCGTCAAGGAATAAATTGTAACGAAGAAAACAGAAATAAAACTATGAAAAAATATATATACCTGACTCTTGCCGCCTTACTTTCGACGGGACTGTTGTCCTGCACGAAGGAGGAGACCGTCGTCGAAACGCAAAATACGGTGGAAGAGATAACGGTAACGGCGGATGAAGGCCAAAAATCCGTACTGGTGCGTACTTCGGGCCGATGGAATGTCGCGATAGAAGATGCCGATGCCGACTGGATCTCGCTGGTCGGCTCGACCTCGGGAGCAGGCGAGGGTGCTTTTACGTTCGCTTACGACGCCAACAGACCTACTTCCGTTTCGCGCGGATTGCGCCGTGCGGCGCACGTGGTGGTGACTACGGGCGATATGTTCACATCGAAAACCATTGTCGTGAAACAGGCAGGTGTCGCGCCGACGCTGTTCTTCCGTCAGGAACTCGTCGAACTGACATCCGATGCGCAGGAGGTGTGCCGTCTGCCGCTCGATTCGAACCTTTCGTACAAGGATGCGGAGTCTTTCCGCTTCGGCGTCGTTTCGCCGCAGGGAACCGACTGGCTTTCGAACTTCGGAGTGAGCAAAGACCTCTCGTCGATAACCTTCTCCTGCACGGAAAATACTACGGGACAGGCGCGCGTGGCGTCCGTATCGGTTAATTACGTGGATGCGTGGGGGCAGATATTGGTGTCTACGTGCGGCGTTCAACAGGGTGTTCCCGCAACAGACGAAGGAGAGCCCGATGTCGAATAACCCATAATGAAAAACGTATAACTATGAAAAACATATATTTATCGATAAAAGGCGCCGTTCTGTGCTCGGCGGTCGCAGCGATGTTTTTGGCTGCGGGTTGCGAGAAGACCGAGTACAAGTACGTTTCGGGGGATACGCCTCTCGACGTCGAGTACGACAACAAGGTCTCTTCGGAGAAGATTCGCCTTATAAGCTTCAATATTCAGAACGGAATGTGGGCCGACCAGCGAAACGGTTACGACAATTTCGTGAAATGGGTTGCCGAATACGATCCCGACATTTGTTGCTTTCAGGAGGCATCGTCGATATATACGGACGATGCGTCGGCAAGTGCGAGCAGAAACAAACGTTATCTGCCGTATAAATACCAGAATTTCGTTCCTTCTACCACTCTCGATGAGGAGCCGACGGGATGGATTGAACTGGCTGCCCGCTGGGGTCACGAGTATGTGGTCCTCGGTGCGCATCAGGATAATTTCCCCGTGGTATTCACGTCGAAATTCCCGATAGAGTGCGTACAGAAACTCAACGGTACGGAACTTTCCCACGGCGGCGTACACGTGAAAATCAAGGGAATCAACCTTATCGGTTTGCATCTTTGGCCGCAAAAGTACGCCAAGGGCGAGGCTACGACGGGAACGGGCGGAAACGCCTATCGTCTGAGCGAGATACAGACTATGCTGAGCCGCACCATCAATAACAGTGAATACTACACCGAGAAGAGGTGGCTGATGATGGGCGATTTCAACTCGGGATTCACGTCGGCCGTGACGAAGGAGATGAATGCCAATTCGTTCTCGGACATACTCGTCGAAAATCACAATTACGGCGGTTCGCGCATCGACTACATCTATGCGACGGACGAAATGTTGCGTTACGTGGTCCGCTCGGAGATAATAAGGGACGGGTTCGCCCATTCCGAGCAGTTGCCCGGATATGACGGACAAACCTGGTGGAAATATTCGGATCACTATCCGTTGATGGTCGATTTCGAGATATTTGCCGAAGAGGAATAGTTAATCAGCAATAAAATCCTATAAGTAAATGAAAGATATGATAAAATATACAGCGGTATCGGGGCGCCTGCGTTCGGCATTGGGAATGCTGGCGGTTGTGATTGCCGTTTTGATGCAGGCTCCGGTCGCTTTCGCCCAAAGCGAAATCATTACCGTGAAGGGTAATGTGAAGGATGCAAGCGGTCAGCCTATGGTCGGAGCCACGGTGTTCGTGGTGAACGGTCAGGCGGGAACTACTACCGACGTGAACGGTAATTATACTATCAAGGTCGCTGCGAACGGCACGCTCGAATACCAGTTTCTGGGTTATGCGTCGCAGCAGATAAAGGTGAATAACCGTACCAATATCAATGTCAAACTCGAGCAGGACAATATAGCCATAGAGGAGGTAGTGGCCGTAGGATATGCCACGATGGCCAAGACCGACCTGACGGGTTCTATTACGAATGTCAAAATGTCGGATGTGAAGGATGCGCCCGTTATGTCTATCGACCAGGCATTGCAGGGACGTATCGCCGGTGCGGATATTATGTCTACGACCGGTGAGCCGGGTGCGGCCACTTCGATCCGTATTCGCGGTACGCGTTCGATTACGGCATCTAACGAGCCGCTTATCGTGGTGGATGACGTTATCGATGCGGTCAGCGACCTGAGCGACATAAACCCTGCCGACGTGCAGTCCATATCGGTGCTGAAAGATGCGTCGTCTACCGCTATTTACGGAGCCCGCGGCTCTAACGGCGTCATTATCGTGACTACCAACAAGGGACGCGAGGGCAAACCGTCCATAACGTTCAAGGCCGATGTCGGTTTCTCGCAGCTGCCCCGCGGTTTGGACATTATGAATGCCACCGAGTTCGCCCAGTATCGCAACGACGTATATTATTTCCTCAACAATTACGGGGAGAAGCCCGAAGAGGATTATCGTTACATCGATCCTGCGGCTATGGGCAAGGGCACCGACTGGGTCAAGGCCATTACCCGCACGGGAATGTACCAGAATTACAACCTGTCGGTTTCCGGCGGCGACAAGAAGAGCAAATACTTCGCATCGTTCGGTTATCACAACAACGACGGTATCGTTATCAATTCCGGCGTGCAGCGTTATACGGGGCGTCTGAATGTGGACCGCCAGCTGTTCAAGTGGCTGAAACTCGGCGCCAATACGAGTTACGAGTATCGCGACAACAACAACAATAAGACGGCGATAGGCGGCACGGGATGGTACAATGCAGCGATATACCTCAACCCTATGCTCGATAAGCGGGCCGTAATCAATGACTTGTGGGGTACAGGTTTCGACGGCGGCCAGCCGTTCGACAGCCCGTATATACGCGGTAATATCGTAACCAATACCACGACGCGAAAGATGCTCAACATATCTCCGTATGTCGAGATCAAGCCTTGGCGTTATCTGACCATCAAGTCGCGCTTCTCGTATTACAGCTTCCAGCGTCATTCCTACCAGTTCTCGCCGAAGTCATTGCCTACGTATCAGGCATCGCAGAGGGGCGGTACGGCATACCGTGCCGAAACGGATGAGACGAAGCTGACGAACGAAAACACCATTTCGTTCAAGAAAATGTTCAACAAGATTCACTATGTCGAGGCTATGGTCGGCTTTACGGCCGAAACGTTCAAGCAGCATAACCTGACGGCCAACGGTACGGGTTATCTCGATGACAATGTGAAGTGGAACAATATGAACGCCATTCCCGACAAGAGAAACCTTACGGTTACTACCTCGCTGAACGAGCGTACGCGTATGTCGGGTATTATGCGACTCTATTACAACTGCAAGCGCCGCTATTATTTCACCTTTACGGCACGTTATGACGGTTCGTCTACTTTTGCAAAGAACAATAAGTGGGGATTCTTCCCTTCGGGTGCATTCAAGTGGATGATCAGCAAGGAGCGTTTTATGGTCAATGCCGATTGGCTCGACGAATTGGCGTTGCGTTTGAGCGCGGGTCTGTCGGGTAACGATGCAATATCTTACTACCGTTCGCTCGCGGCTTTGGGCAATACGACCGGAGGTTTCCTCTTCGGCTCCGACCAGCCCGTGGCATTCTATCCGTCGCGTCTGGCGTCGGACAACCTTACGTGGGAAAAGACGGCGATGTACAATGCCGCCGTCGATTTCGCGATTCTGAACCGCCGTCTCGAGTTTACGCTCGAAGCGTACTACGCCCGTACCACCGACCTTCTGCTGTCGGTGCAGCTGGCATCGCATACCGGTTTCACATCGCGTTACGCCAATCTGGGCAAGACGGAAAACAAGGGTGTCGAATTCAGCATAACGAGCCGGAATATCGTGAAACCCAAATTCTCGTGGACCACTACGTTCACGATCTCTCACAACAAGCAGAAAGTGCTCGACATCGGAACCGACGAATATGTTGCGGCATACAGCTCTCCGACCAACAACTCGTATATGATGTACGGTTACGTGAAGGGGTATCCCCTGAATGCGTTGTGGGGCTTCAAGCACGCGGGCGTATGGCATAATGACGATGAGATAGCTCGCAACAACCACACCAAGGCTTACGTTTCGACGAGTGCAAGTACATATCGCCAGGGCTACTCGCGCTATGTGGATGTAAACCACGACGGTGTGCTGAACAGCGACGACCTCGTGTATCTCGGATCCGCAGACCCGATCGTTCACGGCGGTTTGCAGAATACGTTCAATATCGGCAAGTTGAAGATCGGTATCTATTTCAACTACTCAGTCGGCGGTAAGATATACAACCTCACGGAGTTGTGGATGGGTAACGGCTCTCCTTCGACGAACCAGTACCGTTATATGCTCAATGCATGGCATCCGGTACGTAATCCGAACTCGAATATACCGCGGGCATACAGCGATGACCAGATCGCATCGGACCGTATGTTGCACGATGCTTCGTTTATACGTCTTAAGAACGTATCTATCGGTTATACGTTCGATTTGCGCAAGTATACGAAGGTAATCCGCGACATTACCGTCAGCGCCAGCGGCGAGAACCTTTATTTGTGGAAGAATTACAACGGTTTCGACCCCGACGTATCCACCAACAGCAGCGGATCGACGATTCGTCGTATGGATAACGGCGCGTATCCCAAACCGCGTACGATTATTTTCAGTGTCCAAATTCGCTACTAACGTTTAAGTATGATGATTATGAAAAATAATATATTGAATATTTTCGGCAGACTGTGGGTCGTTGCCGCAGGTGCGGCGATCGTCACCTCCTGCAGTCTCGAGGAGGATATGAAATCGAACTATGCGCCCGACAATTTCTATCGCGACGCCGCCGAGTGCGAGGCCGGCTTAAACGGGTGCTACATACCTCAGCGTTCGATCTTCAACGGTACGTATATGCTCGTTACCGAGGCCCCGTCGGACATTATGTACATCAACTCGGGTACGTATGACGCGATTCTCGATATTTCTCCCGCCAATCCGCGTTTCGGAAATACGATGTGGAACAACGGCTATCTCGGCGTTATGCGCAGCAACTGTATTATCGCCGCTATAGACCGTGTAAACCTCCCCGATAGCGAAAAGGTGCCTTTGTACACCGAGGGACTGATTCTCCGCGCATTCTATTATTGGGTGCTGACTTGCAATTTCGGCGACGTCCCGTTCTATACCGACGAGATTATGACTACCGCCGACCAGCTCCGCATAGCCAAACTGCCGCGTATGTCGGCAGTGGATACCCGCCGCTATTGTTTCGAGGAGCTCGAAAAGTGGCTGCCCAATGAATATAACGTCCAGCAGCGTACGTTCGAAGACGGAACAGAGTACCGTATGGGCGTAGCCGTGGGGTATATGGTGGCTGCCAAACTGGCGATGTGGAATGCCAGCGCCGAGAGACTGAATCCCGATGCGCAGACCTTCAAAAAGGAACATCCCTATCACAAGCCTTATGAAGGTGCCGAGTACTGGTGGCGCAAGGCTCTCGATATGCTCGACCATCTGGAGGCGATTTACGGCGATTTGCAGCAGTACCCCGTTTCGGACATACCTTTCAGCCGCAAATTCACTCCCGAATCGATCTGGGAAAACTCGAATATATACGACGAGCAGGGGCTGGCCGTTACGACGAACGTGGCCTGCTTCTATACTCCTACGCGTAAGAGTTCCGAAGGAACCGATGCGGGTTTCGGCCGCGATGCTATTTACGACGGCATAGAGATTCCGAATTTGGGTGCCTATGCCCGTACCTATACGGCATTCCGTCCGAACACTTATTTCTACCAGCAGTTGCAGCCGTTCACGAACCGTAACGACAAACGTCAGTTTATCAATATGGCGTGGGGTTGGGACACCGCAGCGGATACGGCAGATCCCGACAGTCCGGGATTCAAGTTCTTCAACGGTCCCAAAAGCGAAACGGGACGTCCGTGGATGGGACGCAAATTCTGGTGTCCCGGTATGCGCAACACTTCCGACGGCAATAACCATAAGATATTCCGTTATGCCGGGGCTGTGTTGATGCAGGCCGAATGCTGGCTGATGCTCGGCGACAAGAACAAATCCGCCGATTACCTTAACAAGGTCAGGGCGCGTGCCGGTTTGGGTCCCGTTTCTCCTTCGAATTATCGCAATACGGCCGCTTTTATGACGGAGATACAGAAAGAGTGCGGCCGCGAGCTTATCGGCGAATTCCAGCGCAAGCACGATCTGGTACGTTGGGGTATATTCTATCAGAGCGTACTCGACAACAACAATCTGCAAAAGGTTCGCGACAATATTCTGCCGTGTCACGAGTATTATCCGATTCCCGACCGACAGGTGTCGTATTCGGGCGGTGCTCTCGACAATAAGGCTTATGCCGAATATGGTATGTAAAACATCGAACGACTACAAATATGAAACAGATAACATATAAAATAATGGAGAAATTCAGCCGTGCGGCAATGGCTTTGATGCTGGTATCCGCATCGCTGCTGGCTTCCTGTGAAGACAAGGCGTTCGAGCCGTCTTTGAGCCTGAGTGTAAACAACAAGATTATCAGGCTGGAAAACAAGGCGAGCGAGACTCCCATATCCATCTATTCCACCGGCGACTGGAACGTACGTCTCGTTCCCGAAGTCGATTGGGCTTCGCTCGACAGAACGAGCGGTAGCGGCTCGCAGCAGGTATGGCTGACATATCAGTCGAACCCGCAGTCCGTGCGTCGTGTCACTCTGGTGGTTACGAAAGGCGGCGAGAGGCGTGAAATCCTCATCGAGCAGACGGGAGATGCCGTCGCATTCCGTTTCAAGCTCGACGGCCGCGAAATGACCTTCGAGAAATCGAAATCCACCTGCTACCTTACTTTTGCCACGAACATCCCGAAAGATCAGTTCGAAACGGTTACCGTGCGCGATATGCAGTATGTCGATGGTACTGACGGGTGGTTGTCCAATATCCGGATAGAAAATCGGGTTCTGGCATTCGACGTTACCGAAAACGATACGGGCGCTCCGCGTTCGGCCACTATTACGGCAGTGTATATCGACAAGTACGATAACGACGCCGAATACGAAACGACGGCCAAAGTGACGCAGACGACCACTTCGTCCGTAGGCATCACTGTCGATGAGCTGATTTCCCAATACGTACAGGCCGAGGCTGCGGGTCTGGTCGATGAAGACGGCAACTGGACGATCACTACCGATCAGGAATCGGGCATCAAGGTCGTGGGCTATGCCATAAGCGACAGCGAGGGTCAGAATACCGCGACCAACAGGGAGAACAAATGGCAGGGCTCGGGCTATCCTTCGATGTCCAACGAGGTGAACGGTCAGACGGCATATATCCAGAATGCCGACGGCAGCAAGGGTATCCGACTGCTGATGAGCGGCGCTTCGGACAATATCGTAACCCGTCTTTCCGAGGTGAACGTACGTGTGGACGGCCTTACGATGATGCGCGAGGAGAATCCTGCCCGATATACCATCAAGAACATTCCGGTGTACAACGTGGTCGGGCTTTCCGAGGCTTCGGCTTCGAATATTCCCGTCAAGGAGAAGTATATCGGCGAATTGACGGATGAGGATGTCTATACGTATGTTACGTTGAAGGATGTCGAGTTCACATACAAGCAAAGTTCGTTCTTCTGTACGAATAACGGTTATGCGGGTATGTGCGACATTTATCCCGTGAATGTCCGTGACATTAACGGCGACAAGTTGTATATGTACGTGAATCACGCTTGTACGTGGGCGCGTAACGGAGAGGTCATACCTCAGGGCTCGGGCAAGTTGAGCGGCGTCATTACCCACGAAGTGTCGGACCGCTTCGGCATAGACGGTTATATGGGACGATACAGCATCCGTCCTTACGACAAGACCGACTTGCAGGTTTCGGCCGATCCCGATTCACGATATGCTACTATCGTTGAATGGAACTGGGATAACCTGGCGATGGACAAGACGGCGGACAATCGTATCCGTCCGATAGTCGGCAGCGGCTATCTGTATCACGACAGGCACGACGCGTTCGCTCCCGAACTCAAGAACAATTTCAACGAGCTGGTAGCCGACGCGACGATGAAGGGCGCAAAGGCCAATGCCGCCTGCCGCTTTACGACCGAATGGGTGGATGCTTCGAAAAATATGTACGGAGTGAACGCCGAGTTCTCGACTGCGGGCATTACGGGACGCAATATGGCAGTTACCTTCTCGGGATATGCCGGAGACCAGAGTGCGAACGGTTCGGGTATCGTAGTCCCGTCGTACTGGCTGATTAAGTACTCTTTTGACGGGGAGACCTATACGGATGTTCCCGACAGCCGTTTCGTCCTGCATCCGTTCGTATGCTGGCACGAGAGATGTCCCTATTTCGCAACATACGGCCTGCACGAATATTCGGTCAATCTGCCTGCGGAACTGTTCGGTCGTGACAAGGTCCTGCTCCGATTCGTCCCTGAGGACAACAGATGTACGACTTCCATCAATGTCGCAACCCCCGATCCTGCGGGCGGGACATTGTCGTCGAGCACCAAATTGAGCGTAACATTCTCGGATGTGACGGTTAAGTATAACAAGTAAAAGAAATCGCTATTATGAAATCATATAATTTGAAAACGGCGACGAAAAGGCTTCTGTTTATGGCGGGAGTCTCCCTGACATCGCTTTTCGTAACCTCGTGTGTCGTAGACGAGGACGATCACGTATCGGACGTGGACCTCGGTGCGGCCGTACCCAATAAGGTGCTGACGTTGAAAGCCGAAGCCGGTACGGCGGATATAGAGGTATATTCGAACAAGACATATAAAGTGCGTTTGATTTCGGGCGAAGAGTGGGTGTCGCTGAAAAAGACGCCCTCGTCCGAGGCATCCGAAGAACTGATACTCGACGGCAACGGTAAGTTCACTATCGATTACGACCGTAATGCGCGTTTCCGCCGTATGGCTAAAATCGTGTTGGCTGCCGAAACGCGCCGCGACACCATCAGCATCCGTCAGGAGGGTGTTTTGTCCTCCGATATCAGTATTCCCGACTCGCGAATGTTCGTCGAGAAGACGGGCGGCAAAATGCGTACGAGATTCATCTCGAAAGTGGATTTCGCGGATGTCGCCATAGATGTGGAATATACGGATCTGAATGAGGTCGATTGGATTGCCGATTTCGAGCGCAACAATAACTACGTCGATTTTACGGTAGGCGAGAATCTCGGCAACAACATCTCCCGTAAGGCGCTCGTCACCTTCTCGTACAAGGACGGCTGGGGCGAAACGGTAAGCGATGTGCTGACTATTACCCAAAGCGGCCCCGACAGCGAGAACAGCGAAATCATCTCTTTCGAGGAGTTGCGTCAGTTGGAGGGGCTGGTCGATGAGAATATCGCTATCGAAGGCTATATAGTCAGCGATATTACTTACGGCAATGCGTCCGACAACCCGCATACGTCGAAAGTTACGATTGACTATACGCATACCAATCTGTGCGCTTATCTCGAAAGCCTCGACGGAAGGTATGGCGTCCGTCTCGAGTTCAATACCGAGGACGACTATGTATTCAGCCGCTACGACAAGGTGCGATTGAATCTGCAAGGAACTACCGTGGTGAAAGAGGGCAGCTCCAATCCGAGCGATATGAATCCCGTACGTTACGCCATCAGCGACCTTACGTCCGAGAACGTGGCTACGATCGAGGGCGGCAGTATGTCGTGGCTGCCCGTCAAGGAGAAGCATTTCGGCGATCTTACGGATGACGATATGTATACGTATGTTACGCTGAAAGATTGCGAGTTCCCCGTACGTAAGGGTCCGCTTACCCCTATAAACGAAGGTTATGCTAAGGAGTATGCAGTGAACCGCATAAGCAAGTATCCGCTTCTTGTGCGCGACATAAACGGCAACTCGTTCTATACGTTTACCAACATCACCTGTACGTATCGCCGTACGGGCGACCGGCTGCCGCAAGGCTCGGGCGACCTGTCGGGCGTCATCGTATTCGAATACTACGACCGTTTCACGTGGGATGTGAATAAGTGCGATGAATACAGGGCTATGGGTTATGACGAGGACCAGATCTTCGATCTGGGCAATATAGGCCGTTACCAGATACGCCATCAGTCGGCCGACGATATCAATATAGCCGACAATTTCAACGAGGGCTTCTCCGACATCGTATGCGAATTCAACTATTACAACCAGACACGTACGGATGTGGAGAAGACCGTAAGCGAAGTGGGTGTTATGTCCGCATCGTATGGCGCGGGAACCCTGACGCATTCGAGCGCAACCTCCACTGCTACCGGAATATTGCCCACTCAGGAGTACAGCTACCTCGGTCCTGTCGGGAAGTCGAATCCGGGCAATGTAAACGGTACGGGTGTCGTCGATCGCAACGGCAATCGTGTCAGCGTTTCGCCGAATACGAACAACCAGACGAGCAATGCCGGAAAAGGATGGGTGGAATCTTCGGACGGTATGGCCTGGTATCACAATAAGTGGGTGAACGGTTCGTCGTTCCATTATTGGCTGATGTCGTTCTCGACATCGAAGGTAAGTGCCGGACGCCACCTCTCGTTGCAGATAAGCTGCTTGAACAAGAACCAGGGCAAGGCTCCGCGTTACTGGAACGTGGAGTGGTCTACCGACCGCACTAACTGGACGTTTATCGATTCGTATACTTGCCCCGATGTCGTTTTGTACGATTATACGACTTATCACCAGTCGGCGGCATATAAGTATATAAATGTGGATCTGCCTGACGAAATGGCCAACCGCAGTGTCGTCTATATCCGCCTGATTCCGTCGAACGAACGTGCCGGAAATCCGAATTCGCCTTACTCGTACGATGACGGCGAGGTGGTGGACGGAGGTTACAACTCGCTTAACTATCTGGCCGTGCGCTATAACAAGTAATTTACGGCGGTAGCCGTGAACCTTGCTGAAGTTTGCGGCTGCCGCGTATTTCGATACGAAAAAAATGATGAACCGATGAAGAAAATTGTGTTGTGTGCAATCGCGTCGATTGCCGTATCTTTTGCCTCTGTCGATGCGCAGGTGGTCAAGTCATACGAAAAACCTGCGGAGGCGGAGTTCCGTTCTGCCGTGAAGACATTGATGTACAAGACCAATGGCCACGACTTTACGCCCGAGCGCATTGCCGCTATGGATGTGGTGCAGCGAATGATGAATAATTTTACCACTACCGAGTGGAACTCGTATTGGGGCACGTGGGATTGGTATGAAGTAGATAATATGGAGCGTTTCGGCGTGCCTTACTATCTGCGGCAGTCGTTCGAGAAGATAAAGAAAGAAATCAAGAGCACGAAGGTCGAGAAGGGTTCGGTTGCGATATGGCACCTTTATAATATGGGGTACATAATCAAGACCCCGTCGCAGGTCCTCGGTATAGATTTGCGTGCCAAACGGGTGGATGAATTGATGAAATTCATCGATGTCGGGATGATTACGCACTCGCACGGCGACCACTGGGCTATGGCTTTCGTCAAGGCTTTGAGCAAGGAAGGCAAGCCGCTGCTGACCAATTTCAATATCAAGGATGTGCACGTAACGCGCGTCAAGGATGGCGAAATATATGAATTCGGCGGTATCAAGATTCGTACGACGATAGGCGACCATAACAGTAATCTGAAGAATTTCGTCGTCTCGTACGAAATAGATTGCGGCGAGGATACGAACCATACGGTGATTTATCATACGGGCGATTCTTGCAATTATAAGCAGCTGAATCCTCAGAATCCCGTGGATATTTTCATCCTGCATATGGCCGTAGGTCTGAAGATTCAGGCGGCGATAGACAAGATCCAGCCTAAGAACGTCTTTTTGTCGCATCTGCTTGAACTCGGACACAGCATTACCAAATGGCGTTGGACCTATGACGATGCTCTGATGTTGCGGGACAAACTCGAGCACGACAATGTGTGGATACCGGTGTGGGGCGAAAAGATCGTTTATAAGAAGTCCGCAGCCGTAAAGTGATGCGGCGGAACGGAATTCCGGAGAATGATTCGTTGAGAATCCCCTGAATTAAATATCGCCCCTGTCAGGTTCTGACAGGGGCGATATCGTTGAAGTCCGATTTGTCGGACACTGATGATGCTTTACAGATACGTCGGAAAAACCGATGTCCCGTATGGTGCGTTGCTGCCGTTATTTGGCCGTCAGCGGCAGTTCGCAGGCGATGTCCGCCGAAGATGTTCCGAGCGAGATTACGAATTCGCCCTCGTTTACCTTCCAGCCGTGCGCCTTGTCGTCCCAGAATGCGAGGTCCTTGTGATCTACTTCGAACTCTATGACGGCTTTGGCTTGGGGTGCCAAATTTACCTTCTTAATGCCTTTGAGCTCTTTTTTCGGACGGAGGACCGTAGGATTCTTCTCCGATACGTAAAGCTGTACCACTTCTGCGCCTTCGCGGTCGCCCGTGTTGGTCAGTGTGACGTATACTTTGACGGGCTGGTCCGCCGTGATGCTTTTAGCCGACAGTTTGGCCTTGTCGAGGGAGAAGGTGGTGTATGAAAGCCCGAATCCGAACGGGAACAGCGGCGCTATGTTTTTAGTCTCGTACCAGCGATAGCCGACCAGTACCGATTCGTCGTAGTTTACGTCGAATACCTTTATCAGATGTTCGTTGGTGTTGCGCACGAGAGCCGAACCCTTGGGTACGCTGTTCTTGGCAGGCGAATCCGAGAACTCTTTCTCGATGGTCATAGGCAGTTTGCCCGACGGGTTGATTTTTCCCGATATGACATCGGCAATCGCACGGAATCCGTTCTGTCCGGGGTACCAGCCGTAGATGATGGCTGCGGCTTTATCGGCCCAATCCGTCATACGTATGCCCGAACCCGAGTTTACGACGACTACCGTGTTGGCATTCTGACCGAGAATACCCTTGACGAACGCCTCCTCTTTTGCGGGGAGCGCGAACGGGCGCTCTACGCTTTCGGAGTCGAGGGTGCCGACGCTGACTATTACTATGTCGGCATTTTTAACCATCTCTTGCGTCGGCTCTTTTGCGAACTTGACGTTCTTGCCGAAGACTTCGCGCATCGCCGCACTCAATAGGACGTTGTCGTAGCCCTCGACCGCGGCCGAACCTGCGCCGCGCGGAATCGCATTGAGGAACTTGCCCGTAACGAGAATTTTGGCCCCGTCGGAGGCGTCGAGAGGCAATATGCCGTTGTTTTTCAGCAGGACGATACCTTCGGATGCCACTTTGTAGGCATTGTCTTTGTGCTCGGGAAGTTTCGAGAGCAACGACGTGTCGTATTTCTCTCTGTCGTAGAGCCCGAATGCGACGCAGGTGGCGATGATCGGGCGGATCATCGTTTCGATATCGCGCTCGGTTATTTTACCCTCCTTAAGCAGTTTCGACGGATCGCCTTCGATGTAGAACTGCGGATTGCCCGGCATCTTTATGTTTTGTCCCGATTTGACGACCTTTTCCCAATCGTAAACGGATTTCCAGTCGGTCATAATTCCTCCACGAAATCCGAGATAACCGCGCAGCAGGTCTTTGATGACGTATTCGTTCTGACCGCACCATTCGCCGTTGAGCTGGTTGTAGGAGGTCATCACCGTAGCCGCGCCCGCATCGATGCCCGCCTTGAATCCGGGCAGGTAGATTTCGTGGAGCGCACGCTCATCGACTACCGAATTGGAGCGACGGCGGTTGAATTCGAGGTTGTTGGCGATGAAATGTTTCAGACAGGATGCCGTCCCCGTGGATTGCATACCCTTGACATAGTTTTCCGCCATACGCGATGTCAGATAGGGATCCTCTCCGAAATATTCGAAATTGCGTCCGCACTGCGAGTCGCGATAGATATTGATACCCGGGCCGAGCAGAACTTCTATGCCGCCGGCACGGCACTCTTCGCCGATGGATTTGGCATATGTATATGCCAGTTCGGGATTGAATGTCGCCGAAAGCATTATGGGGCAGGGGAATGCGGTGGATTTCTCCAGCTGTTTCACCATACTCGGGTCGGGCAGGTTGTTGCGCATATGCACGCCCTGCGTGGCATCCGACAGATAAACGTAGGGAATTCCCTTTTCGGGAACGCCGTTGAAAAAGAAGTTGCTGTACCCGTGCGTCATCTTCACCTTCTCTTCGAGCGAGAGTTTGGCGATGATCTCGTCGGCTTTGCGATAAGCTTCGTCCCAACTCGATTTCTGTTGGGCTGCGGCACTGCCGAATGCGGCGAGTGCGGCGATCATAATCAATAGTTTTTTCATTTTACCGTTTTATTTAGGTTTTGTTCGGTTCGTTACAACTGTTTGATACGTCTTAACGCTTTTGCCAACTGGTCGGGGCATGATGTCCCGCGCCCGTGGCAGTCGATGCCTTCGAGTCTGCCGATGGCTTCATCGATATCCATTCCCCTGACAAGGGCGGCTACGGCCTGTGTATTGCCGTGGCAGCCGCCTAAAAAATCGACGCCGATAATCTTTCCGTTCTCGACGTCGATATTGATCATTTTGGAACAGGTACCTTGCGTAGTGTACTGCAAGTTCTTTTTCATCGAAATAGTTCCGACCTATTTTTGCGGCTGCTGTGCCGAGGAGTTGTCGGCCACAACCATATTCTTGTCTATGCGCAGCGTTACGTTGCTGTCCACCTCGATCAGAAGGGAAGTCTCCCTGATCTCCTTTACGGTACCGTATATGCCGCCTGCGGTGATGATTTTGTCTCCCTTTTTCAACCCTTCGCGGAATTTCTGCATCTCTTTTCTGCGCTTCGATTCGGGACGCCACATAAAGAGCCAGAGCACCAGAATCATCAGTGCGATCATAATCCAGAATGTCCATTGCGACTGTTGCGGCGCTACCGGTTCGGCAATCTCCGTAACGGTTTGAAGTAAATTGATCATAATGTCTAAAATTAAAAGGTTTGTCGATTTTTTATATCCTTACAAAGATAGTGCTTTTTGCGCTAAATGCAAACGGCGATATCCGAATATGAAAAGAACCGAAAAACCGCATCCCGTAACAATACAAAGATAACTCGTTTTTCGGTACGAATCGGGCGCGATAATGAAAATCAAAATGAAATCTCGGGATATGCGCGTTTAATTATTTGACAAATAATATGTTGCTATATCCTGCGGCGTCGGAAAATCAAAACGAAAATAAGTCTATACGATCGAAATCCGGCCTATTTCCGCAACGGCCGTCTCGAAATTGTCTGAGTCTTCGGCGTGGCAGCGAATGCGCGAGCGATAGGTGTAGACCGTAGTTATCGTCGATCGCATATATTGCGCTATGGATGCGCTGTCGTCTATGCCGAGGGTTATCATAGCCAATATCCGCAGTTCCAGCGTCAGCTCCGTCGGGCTTTTCGGTTTCAGTGCGTATTCGGGCTTGAGCAGGTTATTGACCTCCGTTATGAAATCGGGGAATATCTGCAATACGGCGGCATCGAACAGCTCGTAGAACGTTTTGGCGTCGGCATTGGTGAAATCGTTGTCCTTAAGCAGTTTCTCTATGTTCGACAGGTTCCCGTTGCGCACCTGTTTCAGTATCTTGCTGCGAAGCACCTCTTTGTTTTCCATATATGTCGAGCCGAGTGTCAGAAACTGGACGAGATATTTCTCCTTCATTTCCGAAACCCGCGTCAGCTGTTCGACGGCAGTGCGGTATTTCGCATTCATCGTTTCGAGCGCCGACAACGCTGCGGCCAGTCTGGCGGCGTGGCGGCGTATTACGATGAAGGCGGCGAATGCGGCGAGGGCAAGCAGTGCGGCTGCCGCTATGAGGGTGCGCATAGTCCTCATATTCTGTTTGGCCATCTCCTCCAAGGCGCTGTGTACGATGATGAAGATGTCGGTGGCATTGGCCAGCATATGCCCCGACATAATGTCCTTGGCGTCGCGTATCGATATGCGCACATATGAATATGCGCGCTCGATGTCGCCCGCATCGAACAGTTTTTTTGCCAGAATGTATATCGACGAATGGTCTTTCAGCGAATTGCGTACGTCCGATATCGCCGAGCGGATACACGCATTGAGCGCTTTTTCCTCTTCGCCTTCCGATTCGTATATCCTGTACAGTCGGTATGTCGCCATTGCGTATTCGGGAGTGGAGGGGGTGATGTCGGGGCGTGCTATGAAATCGTTCAGGCTGCGTATTGCCTCCCTGCCTCGATAGGGATATGTTAGGTACAGGTCTGCAAATGCGGGGCGGTCATCGAGCCGCCGTATTACCTTGCACATATTTTCGTATGCGGCCGTAGTTCTGCATTCGAGCCGTTCCTTGAATGCACTGTCGTAGAGTCTGGCCTGCGACTTGCCGTTCTGATACAGCGTCCGATAGTATTCGTATTGCAACGAATCGGGCAACTGCCCGGGGACGATGTCGGCAAGCATATTTTCTATCTCGTCGCTTGCCGTTTCCAACGAATATATGTATGCGAGCCTTATGGTCGATTGCGCACGGCGTATCGGATCTCGAAGGGAGTCGGCGATGGCGATATTGTCGGCAAGGACCTTTTTCAGCGTTACGTGGTCGTATTTCAGCAGCAGCCCGTACAGCTTCGAATTCACGGAATAGCGTACCGTGTCGTCGGCAGCGGATGCGAGTCGGTCGAATAATGAAGCTATGGCCTTGTCGCGTCGTTCGAGATATACGGGGCGCATCTCTATTTCGCGGTCGAGAACTTTGAGCAGCGAGTCTGTTTCACGGGGATACGACGGACGCGCTTCGGCAGGCAATATGCCGATTGCGACAAAAAATACGGCATATATGTATTTCGCGATTTTCATCCCCGCCGTTTTTTATTCGATGTCGGCCTCGATGAATATCCTTATCGGATGCGCCGCCCCCGAGATGTAGAAGTTCGCGAGCTTCATCTGCCATCCGCGGGTGCCGCGACTGTCGAATGTGCATTCGATGTTCGTCTCTCCGCCGGGGACTATCGGGCGCCTGTCGTACTCGAATGATGCACAATGACAGGTGGTTTCGTGGCGTATTATAACGATAGGTTCCGCCGTGTCGTTGCGGAGCGTTATTCGCTTTACCGCGATTTCTCCCGAGCGCATATGTCCGAACCGCAACGTGTCGGCCGTATCGGCGGACAGCGTCGAATCGGTTATGCTTATCGTCTGTCCGAGGTGGCCTACGACTGTTTTGGGCTGCGAACATGCCGCCCCGAGGAGCAGGACGACCGCCGCTATGTACGTTACGATCTTCATAGACCGATATTACAGCAAACCGCGTCCCGTTTTAACTATCTTGCCGTCGGCTTTGAGAGCCTCGACGGCCTTGTCCAGCACGCCGTTGATAAAGTAGCTGCTGTTCGGGGTCGAGTAGAATTTCGATATTTCGATATATTCGTCGAGCGATACTTTGACGGGTATCGACGGATATTCGGTGATTTCGGTTAAGGCGGTGGCCATAATCAGAATATCCATAAACGCTATGCGTTCGACATCCCAGTTGCTCGTGAAACGGTCGATGAACTTACAATTGCGCTCGAACTGTACCGCCGTCTTTTGAAAAAGCGTTTTGGCGAATTCCAGATCGTCGGGACTTTTGAATTCGGGCAGCAGTTTGACATCCGAATGCGACTCGCGCATATTTTGGAGCGTGCGGACTACCATCGTAAGTGCGAACCCGAGATCGTCGGACCAATAGATCGAAAGGTCTTCGAGCACCTCTTCCAAAGCCTCGTTGTTCTCCGGTTCTTTGGTGTAGAAATCCGTCAGCAGCTGGACATCCTCCCTGAACGACCGTTCGGGCGATGCCATATACTTTTTGAAATAATCCGATGCCGAGAGCTTCGCGTATATGTTTTTGAGCAGCTCAGGATATTGCGTCCAACTTCCGACCGAGTGGCTTTCGGTATATTTACGGATCGCTTCGCTGTTTGCAATGCGTGCTATCGCGACGTTTTCGACGAACTTCCTGTTGGGATTGAGGTCCTCGTATGTCGGCAATTTCTTGCGCCCGGCGATTTCCTGCCGTTCTTCGGCGTAACGTGCTATATCGACCGCGAGCAGCAGCATTCGGAAATAGAGCTCATAGGTCTTGTCGATAGAAAGGACGAGATTTTTTTCGGATGCCCTGATATTGTCGGATTCCGATTTGATGTGCGCGTACAGCGACTTTATTACTTTCAGTCTCAGCAATCTTCTGCTCAACATAATTTTCAGAACGTTTTTACGACCGCAAAAGTATAAAATAAACTCGAATATATCCTGCTCCCTCGGAAATTTAATCGAAAAAATTGCGTTATTCGGCAATCGGTGCGGGATTTTCGGATTCTTTGGGTTGCAAGGTCAAATAAAAACGTTCCCGATTGTCCGAAACCGCCATAATTTAGTACATTTGCAGTGCGATTATGGAAAATAAAGAATACGATCTGGTGGTAATAGGCGCAGGGGCTGCGGGATTGATGGCTGCGGGAACTGCCGCCCGCAACGGTTCGCGCGTGCTGTTGCTGGAAAAAATGGAGAAACCCGCACGCAAGGTGCGCATAACGGGTAAGGGACGGTGCAATCTGACGAATGCCCGCCCGCCCGAGGAGTTCGCGGAGAAAGTCCGCGCGAACGCCGATTTTTTCAATGTGGCGTTCTCGGAGTTCAACAATAAGGCGACCGTGCGTTTCTTCGAGCGTCTCGGCGTGAAACTCGATGTGGAACGCGGCGAACGCGTGTTCCCTCACAGCGGCAGGGCGGGCGAGATTGCCGACGCTCTTGAATTCTATTGCCGCGATAACGACGTGACTATCGAATGCAATGCCCGCGTAACGGGGATATTGACTGCCTGCGGCAAGGTATACGGCGTGCAATATCTGAATAAAAGGGGGTTCGAACGCAAGGCAGAGGCTCCTGCCGTCATAGTGGCGACGGGAGGCGTCTCTTATCCCGCCACCGGCTCTACGGGCGACGGTTACGAGTTCGCCTATGCCTTGGGACACGACATAGAACCGCTGCGTCCTTCGCTGACGCCGTTGGTGACTTCGCATCCGCAACGCTCCTATCTTAACGGGCTGCTTTTGCGCAATGTGGCGGCCGAGCTGTTCGTCGATAACGAACCCGTGCGCAGGGAATTCGGCGAGATAGGATTCTCGGAACGCGGAGTGGAGGGTGCGGTCGCATTGCGCTTGAGCCGCGATGCCGTGGATGCGCTCATAGATGAACGCAAGGTTAAGATAGTTCTCGACCTCAAGCCCGCATTGACCGAAGAGGTGCTGAAGGAGCGTATAGCCAGGGAGGTCGCCGAGATGCAGCCCGAGGAATTTTTCGGAGAATTGTTGCGCAAGCTCGTCCCCAAGCAGCTGGTGGTGCCTTTAGCCAAGGAACTCGACGTGCATTCGAAACTTTATGTGTCGAAAGTCACCGACATTCAGTTCGAACGTCTGGTCAAGGTCCTCAAAGGTTTCGTTCTGCCCGTAACCGACTATGCTCCGTTCGAATATGCCGTGGTGACGGCAGGCGGAGTCTGCTGCGACGAGGTGAATAAATATACTATGGAGTCGTTGAAGGTCAAGGGATTGTATTTCGCGGGCGAGGTGCTCGACATAGATGCCGATACGGGCGGATACAATTTGCAGATAGCCTTCTCGACCGGACATCTTGCAGGCCTGCTGAAAAAATAATCCTGACGGCCGAAAAACCGATGAAGATAACTGGACGAAATATCAAACGCCGTCTGTATGGCGTGAAATCGCTGACGAACAGATTGTCGCGCGCGAAATATTTTCGCGGTCACGGTGTCCATTCCCCGTTCGTGTATGCCATCGTTCGACGGGTATTTATGCAATCGCGATTTATCACCGACGACCGTTCCGTGTATGACGCCCTGTGCAACAGAGGTGTTCCCGAGAGCCGCGCGATGCAGTTGCAGAATCTTTATTCGCACTGCTGCTATGAACGTTTCGATTTGAATGCCGTGGCCGAAGGCGACGATTTCGTCGTTCTGACCCGCGAAATACCGAATAAGAGCCTGAAAGGGTATGCGGCCGAGGCCGAACGCATCCGTGCCACGCTGGTCGTGATGGCTCCGTATGACGGACGCGAGCGGGAAACCGTTTGCGGCGAGATAATTGCTGCGCATCACGGAACTACCGTGGATAACCGCGGGTATTTGTTGATATTCAACAATTATTTGCCGAAACAACATTTCAGATTATGAAAATATATACGAAGACGGGCGATGACGGAACGACATCCCTTATCGGCGGCGAGCGGGTGTCGAAATGCGACGAAAGGGTAGAGGCTTACGGTTCGGTGGATGAATTGACGGCCTTTACGGCTGTACTGGGCGATATGCTGCGCGGAGATGATGCCTTGTCGGCATATGTCAGCGATCTGGAATATATTACCTCGCAGTTGATGACGGTGGCATCGTTGCTGGCGGCGGGCGATGGCGGCAGCGACAAGTTGGCGCCGTTAAAATCGGAGGCGGTGGAATTTCTCGAACGCCGTATCGACGGGATGCAGAGCGCCGTGAAGCCGATAACGAAGTTCACCATCCCCGGCGGATGCCGCGAGGTGTCGATGTGCCACGTATGCCGCACCGTTTGCCGACGCGCCGAACGTGCCTGCCTGCGTGCCGACGCAAGGTATGGGGCGGACAAATCGGCGCTCGTGTGGCTGAACAGGTTGTCGGACTACTTTTATCTGCTCGGGCGGGTGCTTACCGACCATTATAAGGTCGATGAGGTGTTGTGGATCCCTTGAAAAATTTCATTTTATTTGAAAAATATTTGTATATATGGAATTTTTTATACATTTGCGAAATAATAAACCGTACGTTCTATACGTATGATTATTCGGATACTAAAAAACTGTTTGCGTTATGTATTGGACACTTGAACTCGCATCTAAACTCGAAGATGCACCTTGGCCCGCTACGAAGGATGAGTTGATAGACTATGCCGTGCGTTCCGGTGCACCTTTGGAAGTGTTGGAGAACTTGCAGGAGATAGAAGACGAAGGCGAAATATATGAGTCTATCGAGGATATATGGCCTGACTATCCGTCGAAAGACGATTTCTTCTTCAATGAGGAAGAATACTAATAGCCTTTATTTAGGTTAAATAACTGAATATCAGCGCGATGAACAATGAGAATTTGTTTGTCGCGCTGGTGTTTTATAGTCTTAGATGGTGCGGTTTGTTTGTCTAAATTACGGTTTTTTCGCTCAAAATCGGAGTTTGTTTGTCTAAAATACATTACCTTTGTTTCTCCTCGGGAATATTAAAAAAGGAGGAAAAAAGCGTATGGGAAGACCAAAAAGACTATATCCACTTGGCAGATACCGGCTCCGTGTCCCCAAAGATGCGGAAGCGGACAAAGCTTACCCTGTCGTTTTGGAATATACCTGGAACAGGGAGATTATCCGCAAAACGACAAATGTCTTTGCAAAAATTGCTGACTGGAATCAGAACGGCAATCAGGGACGAGGCGAATTGCGAGTCAGTTACGGAAGCGAGTATAAACGTCTTAATCAGCTTCTGCTGGCCCGTGTTGAACGGATTGACAGTCTGCTTGCGGAGTATAATGAGAGGAATCCGAATCAGATTACAGCCGAAGTTGTGGCGGGCTTCCTTGCGGACAAGCCGCTTGCACGGCGAGACCAAGGGAAGGATTTTGTGGAATTTACTTTGGAGCGCCTTTCGTCCGATTACTCCCGAAACAGGATTGGCAGGAGCCGTTATGAAAACGGCAAGAGTTGCATGAATATCTTCCAGACCTTTCTAAGGGCAACCAAACAAGGGTCCTATCGACCCGATGCAATCTATGTTGGCGATATGACTCCGGAACTGCTGGACAGCTACATCGCTTGGCGTAGAGACGTAAAGTTGAACAGTGATGCGACAATTAACCATTCCTTGACGCCGATATTGAAAGCTTGCGCCTATGCGAGCGAGATGGGCATGATGGAACCTGCAGTCAATGCCAGGATTCAGGATATGCGTATCGTGTCAAAAGTTTCGCTTTCGGAAGAAGAAGCTGAGTTTGATGGCAAAAGTCTGTCCAAGGAGCAAATGTTATCTCTTCTTGAATATTACAAGACATGTCTTGAACCTCGCCGCAAGGAGTTTCTGGAAATGTTCTTATTTGCTTTCCATGCCTGCGGACTCCGTGTAGTGGATGTGATGACCTTGCAATGGAAACATATCGATTTTTCCCGGAAAGAGTTGCGGAAAATCATGATCAAGACGAACAAGCGCCATGTAATTCCTCTTGCGGAACCTGCCTTGAATATTCTGCACCGTTGGCAGGAGAAACGTGCCGGATGCCGGTATGTATTCAACTTAGTAAAGGATGATCTGGATCTTGATGATGCAGAGGCTCTGTACAAAGCCCGTAACAATGCAACGAAATGTATCAATCAGTCGCTGGCGGTTGTCGGAGAACAGATAGGGCTTCCGTTTACCCTCTCAATGCATGTGGCCCGGCATTCGTTTGCGGTCTTTGCACTGAACAAGGGTCTTTCCATGTCGGTTGTCAGTCGTTTGCTCGGTCATGGAAGTACGGATGTCACCGAAAAGGTCTATGCCAAATTCCTGCCCGAAACGCTGTCGGCGGAAGTGGCTCGTCTGAAAGAGGATTTTGCATCTCTGGAAATTGTCTGATAATTGTAGATGGCTATTATAAACAATCATTAATTTTATATCTAAAATTGATTTGATATGACTATTACGAAGATATTCCTATTGCTGGTGTGCGCATTTGTTCTGGTATTGCTGCTTTCTACTATCTTTAATAAGCACCATAGGATAATCATGTGGTCTGCTGCAATAGTATTTTTTATAGGAACTCTGCTCCTTATAGGACTTGGGATAATTGATCCGGTAAAGGACAATCATCCTGATCCTGTCGTTATAACAGGCATTGTCACCGCCCTTATCTTATCGGGGCTATTTGCATACGGAGCAGAAAAACTGCACATCAAACTTAGGGAAAAGAATCAGCAAACCGTTCAAGCCATAGATAATCAGTCAGAATGTCCGGATTCCCCAAAAGGGGTTGTATTGTCGGGAAGACTTGATACTTCACTTGCCCGTACAATCTTTACGAAAGCAATAGAAGCCGGATATATTGAAGAGGTCGGGTTACATTATAGCTGGAAAGGGACAAAGGCTCTTCTTGCCTATATGTGTGGTCGAATATATTGCGGCGATTATCCTGAATATTCCAAATACGAACAGAAGACTTTTTGGGAATTCGGCAACGGACTCTTTCCCGATGTCGAGCTTAACGCACTATTTGAACAGACCGGTATCGGACAGTCCCGGCAGAACAGGAGGGATATGCCCGTCCCTAACAATGCCGGAGAAATTGACAAGTTTTTTCAGAAGTGACAAAAAACGAAGAGTATTATCTTCGTTCTTGGCAAGTCTTAGCTTCTGGCTTGTTATGCATTTTGTTTTGCTTCATCTGGCAATCTTCGATTTTTTCAATTTTATTTTCCTCTTTTTTATTACTGGTAATCAACTGGTTACATGCAAAGTTGTGACAGAATCATAACTTTCCATAACACCTGTCCTAACATTGGATAATTTATTGTAACTTATTAGTCCTCAGCTATTTCATACATTCGTGCCGTGATTCTGGTGCGATGTGCACAATCGTACCATATCGTATAACCAGGCTGAAGGTCTGAGTGTGCATCAGGGCAATCGGCCATAATTGTTTTAAGTATGGCTAAAGAAACGAATGTAGAGAAGCTATGCGACCGGGAATTGCTTGAAAAGATTCTCAGCATAGTGGAGAGACAAGAGAAACTGCCGCCTCCAGTTCATGAAGGCGGACACCGTCTATATGACAACAAGTCTTTGATGGAGAAATTGAACATCAAAGAAAAGTATCTGAAAAAGTTGCGAGACAACGGCTATCTCGGCTACTCGCGTGAAGGTGATAAATACTGGTACACGCAGGAAGACGTAGACCGCTTTCTGCGTCGTTTCCATTATGAAGCTTTCGCTATTGGTGATGACCTTCCCAAACAGGAAGGAGGTGGCTATGTTTAACATCGTTCATTTGACCAACATGCTTCGTTCGGAAGTGGAAGGCATTCCGGAAACAGGTCTTCCGTTAGATGCCTTCCCGGACAAGATACAGGAGATTATCCTCAATCTTGCCAGATACGAAAATTTCAATGTGGAATATACTGCGTCTATTGTTCTTTCTGCTGTCGCTACTGCAATAGGCAACTCTTGTCATATCCGTATAAAGGGCGAGTGGAAAACTTGCCCATCCCTTTATATGATGCTGGTCGGACGTCCCGGGCTTGGAAAGACTCCTCCCCTTGGTTTTATCTATAAGCCGATTAATGAGTATGATGACCGGCTGCATGAGAAATATAACGAGGAATATGACGAATATGAAAGAGCCATGTCAGCAGGCAAGCACGGAAGTGACGGGGAAGAACAACTGCTCAAGAAACCGAATTTTGTAACGACGGTCATTTATGATTCCACCCCGGAGGCGATGATGAATATTCATCAGCATAATCAGCGTGGGATAACATTGGTCGTCGATGAAATCCTGGCTTTGTTCAATTCCGTCAAAAGGTACAACAGCAAGAACAACCTCATTGAAGATCTGCTGACAGCTTATAGCGGACAGCCGTTAAAGATTATCCGCAAATCAGAATCACGTCCTGTTCTAATCAAGAATCCATGTATAAATGTCATCGGTTCAGTACAGACAAATATGCTGCAGGAAGTCTTCCGTGCAGAGTTCCTTGCCAACGGATTGCTTGACCGTTTTCTGTTTGTCTACCCCAAAAACAGGAAGATATCCGGATGGAGACGGGAAGAACGGAATACAGCCCGTCCTGATATCATGAATCAATGGAGGACAATAATCAACAGAATCCTAAGCATCCCCTGTATCCTTGATGATAAGGGTACAACGGTCAATCCCCGTATCATTACAATGTCTGACGATGCGGAAGAATATTTTTATGAATGGTACAATGGAATTATAGATGCTGTAAATGCCATTGAGGATGATGCGGATGTTGAAAGCCGGAAGATGAAACTCAACGGCCATGTAGCACGTCTTGCCCTGTTGTTTCAGGTAATGAAATGGGCTACTGATAGTGGAGATATGCAATATATTGAGCGGGATTCCGTAGAATCGGCGATCCGTATGATTGATTATTATGAGGAAACATACAGGAGGATTCAGGAAACCATTGTCATAAACAGTATCGGCGAAACGAAAGAAGCCTGGCTTTCTCTGTTGGAAGATCGGTTCACTTCCGGGGATGCTGTTATTGCCGGTAGAAAAGTTGATATGTCCCGACGTACCGTCTATTATGCGCTTGACCAATTATGTCGGCTTAAACACCCTCTTATAGAAAAGCTTCAGCATGGAGTCTATCGCAAACTTATGACAGAAAATACTGATGCACCTTGCACTATTGCACTTTCATCTTGTCAAGATACCGTGCAATCTTCTCAAAGTGCAAAAGTGCAGAGTGCAACCACACTAAAATCAGAAGACCATGAGTGAATACAGATTCCATTTGCAGAAATACCGCCCTGGAAGCAAGACTACTTGTCCGAACTGTGGTAAAAGCCGATGTTTTGTCAGGTATATTGATGAACAAGGCAGCATTAGCTTTCCCGGTAATGTCGGCAAGTGTGATCATGAAAACAGTTGTGGCTACCACTATACACCCAAGGAATACTTCAAGGATAATCCTGATGTATTAGAAATGGATGAGGGACGCGGCAAGTCACTTTTTTCTGCCCCTTATAAGACGGCAGATAAAATTCCGTCTTGTATTGCCCCTTCGTATATTCCTTCATCTTATGTGTTAAGGAGTCTGTCACATTATTCAATCAACCCCTTATATCATTATTTCTGTCATGTATTTGGCGAAAATGAGGCAAGCAGGTTGTTTGAAATGTATCGCATAGGGACATCTTCAAAATGGGGAGGTGCAACGGTTTTCTGGCAGACAGATATAAATGGACAGGTAAGAACCGGCAAGGTAATGTGCTATAATGCCGAGACAGGCCATCGGGTTAAAGAGCCTCAGGCTTTTGTCAGCTGGGCACATTCCGAGTTGAAGTTGCAGGATTTCCATTTGAAGCAATGTCTGTTTGGAGAACATCTTCTGAAAAATTCATCGTCTCCGGTAATGCTGGTGGAAAGTGAAAAGACCGCTGTTGTAATGAGCCATTTTATCCCCGATTATATATGGCTGGCAACAGGTGGTAAGAACGGTTGTTTCAATAGTGAAGCCATGCAGGTCCTCAAAGGCAGGGAGGTTACTCTCATCCCTGATTTAGGAGCAACCGAACAATGGAAAGAAAAGCCTGCTTTGTTGTCTGGAATATGCAAACGGGTTGTTGTGTCCAATGTTTTGGAATGTACATCCGATGAAGAGCAACGCAGCCAAGGATTGGACATTGCAGACTTCTTTCTGTATTCACCATCAAAGAGACAGATACTCCATCAGATGATACAACGTAATCCAGCATTGCAGTTGCTCATTGATGAACTGGATCTGGAACTTATTGAATAGTAAAGGAACTTGTTCCGAGGATTTATAGAAAGTCCTTAACACAATAAGGACTTTTTGCCTGTCGGCAATAAAATCCGGTCATTGTCCCGCAGAGCGGACTGGCACAAGAGCAAGCTCAAATATTAATCATTTATCAAAAGAATACCATATATGAATACAGATATTAAACAGGCCATGCATGTTGAAGCCGGGAAGTCATTCGGCACAGCAGAGGCGAATGAAAACGAAAGGCATTGGAATGACGACAAGATTGACAGAAAGAATCAGGATCCGACCAATCACTATGACAAGACCCGAATGAAACTGAATTTCGAGATTGGGCCCGATGGGAAAGTTCATCCGTTAGGCTATCAGGAGAAATCGCTTGAAGTACGTTTGCAGGAACGGTTGACTGAACTGGGCTGGAAACCCTTCAAGCCGGACAGTAAAATTCAACCAAACTGTTGTGCGAAATTTATCTTCGGAGGCAATCATGACCGTACACTTGAAATGGCATTTGGGACCCAAACCGTAAATCTGGACAAGGGTGCAGACAACAGCCATCTCCAGCGATGTCCGAAAATCGAACAATGGGCAAAAGATGTCTATGACTGGTGCGCCCGACGATACGGGCAGGAGAACATCATCGGTTTTCAGGTTCATCTCGATGAGAGCAGTCCGCATATCCATGCCTTGATCGTTCCAGTCGGACAACGAGCCAAAAGCGGACGCGAATGCGTCATGTGGTCGGCTAAGTTTGGCAAGAGCCGTTATGAGTATGGTCATATTCTTCGGGAAATGCACACCTCTCTATATGAAGAGGTAGGGAGCAAGTACGGGCTGGAGCGTGGTGACAGTATCGAAGGTCGGAACGTCAGCCATCTTGGTAAACGCGATTATATCCGGAAACTGTCCAAAGATGCGAAACAGGCGGAGAAAGCAGTCAAGGGGCTGCAGACTATGATACGGAGGTTGGAAGCGCAGATATTCAGGTCTCAATCCCAACTTGAAGAAATTGAGAAGTCTCTGGCTTCCGGCAAAATCGCTCTTCAGGAATATGAAATTCAAAAGACCAGGATACGAAAACAGATTTCCGAATACCAGTCAAAGCTTGAAGACAAGGCAGGTAAGCTTCAAGAAAAGGAGCAGGAACTGGAGCAGATGACAAAGAATATAGACCGTGTCGGTAGACTGGCGCAACCTTTCCGCAATCACAAGATAGATTTTGAGCCGCCACAAATCACTAGTAAACCTCCGATATTCGGTGTTGACAAATGGATTGAGGAGCAGAACAGGTCTATCGCCAGCCGATTCTTGAAGATTGTCCGTCAGATTGAAGAACGGTATCGAAAGGATGCCGAACAGCAAATACAAGCGGTGCGGAATAATGCGTTGCTGGACTATCGGGAGTTTAAATGGCTGCAACAGGAGTATGCACGACTGACGGCTCTCAACGATAGTCAGACTGAACAGATGCAAATAGTTCTTGACCAGCTGGCTGAGCCTTCTGTACGGGAACGAATCTTCTCTATCGCTGATGCTTTGATTGGCGGACAACCTGTTGTTGTTTCATCCGGCGGAGGCGGTGGCAACGCCGACTCCGACCTTCGCTGGGATGGAAGAAGGCCAGATGAGGAGGAAGATACGTATCGTAGAAGATGTCTATTCCATGCGTCGCATATCATTAGATTTGCCAATAGTGGATACAGAAAGAAATATTAAAAATAAGTTCTATTATTTTATCCCGGTTAAGTTGTAGCTTGGCTGGGATTATTATTTAGTGTTTTAGAAAGATTTTGAACAATTTTAATTTTAGTTGATTATGATTTACGGATATATTCGCGTTAGTAGCGACAAGCAGACAGTAGAAAACCAGCGCTTCGAAATAAACAATTTTTGTGAGCGTGAGAGTATCCACATTGATGGATGGATAGAAGAAACCATTAGTGGAACTAAAGCATACGACAAAAGACAATTGGGTAGACTGCTCAATAAAGTTCAAAAAGATGATTTAATCATCTGCGCTGAACTATCTCGACTCGGACGAAATCTTTTTATGATTATGGAAATACTCAACATCTGTATGACACGAGAATGCAGAGTTTGGACTATTAAAGATAACTATCGTCTTGGTGATGACATTCAAAGTAAAGTATTAGCTTTTGCTTTTGGCTTATCAGCTGAAATTGAGAGAAATCTTATCAGTCAGAGAACAAAAGAGGCATTAGCTAGAAGGAAGCAAGAAGGAGTTATTCTTGGACGACCAAAGGGAAGAAAGAATGCTCCAGACAAATATAAGTTATCTGGTAAAGAAACATTGATTAAAGAATTATTATCTATAGAGGTTTCAAAACGTAAAATTGCTAAAATTTGCAAAGTTGACCGCAATACTCTTGCTCGTTTTATTAGAGAGCATTTAGCCGAAAACAATTGAGCGTTTTTGTGCAGCAAGAGGGTGTTGATTGCGATTTCTTTTCATCTGAGTCCTGGGTTATACTCTCTCCAATAGAGCAGAGTATTAAACGAAAAATTGAGGCAGTCGGTACGCCTTTGAAGGATTGGGATATTCAA
>JAGBEH010000008.1 GCA_017937125.1 Alistipes sp.
AGGTTGCATACGCGTTACGCACCCGTGCGCCGGTCGCCATCATAAATTGCAAGCAATTTATATGCTGCCCCTCGACTTGCATGTGTTAAGCCTGCCGCTAGCGTTCATCCTGAGCCAGGATCAAACTCTCCATTGTATAAATAAATTGTTATAAATCTTAGCTCTAATCTCAAAGGTATTGTTTGAAATCACTCTTAAAAAGAGTAGATAAAACTTAGCTGCTCAATATCCTCAAAGAACCTTTTATACTCGTTCGGACTTGCGTCCTCAGGTATTTCTTTTCTGTCGCACTGCCGACCGATTTTATGGTCGAAAGTGGTGCAAAGGTAAGACGTTTTTTCGAAACCTCCAAACTTTCGGAGAACTTTTTTCAAAAAACTTTTTCAAGAACCTTTCCAACCTTTTCGACGATTTTTCAGTCGAAAGTGGTGCAAAGGTAAGACGTTTTTTCGAGACCTCCAAACTTTCCGGAATCTTTTTTTCAAAAAATTTTAAGAACCTTTTTCGCACCTTTCCGAAGCTGTTTTCTATCGGAAAGCGGGTGCAAAATAACGGCAAGATTTCGACATTTGCAAATATATTTACGACTTTTTTTGCACTTTTTCGAGCCGTGCGCGGCAACGGATTATAAATAAGATGCTTATATCCGAATTCCCGAAACGGCCGTTCTGCGATGCCGAGATACGCATACCTATATTATATATAAATAACTATATACAACTTTACACCAATCGATTTTAATAAGCAGTTCTCTCTCCCGACAGTCGTGTCGCTCGCGGCAAAGCCGCGTTTACAGATCTGCCCCCGCTTCGGCGCCACCCGAATAAATTCGGCATTGCGCCCGCCTATTCGAACATTTGGCTTCGCCTTATATACTCCCGCTCGGCAATGCCCAAATAAATTTGGCATTGCCCTCGCTTATTCGTATATTTGCATAATACTGCAAACTTGAAAAGATATGAGAAACTTCACCACATTCGCGGTTGTTGCATTGGTATGCATCGGCTCGACACAGTCATTCGCACAAACCGAGAAACGCCCGTTCGGAGCAAGGCATACGCGTCAGGAGATAATTTTCCCGAAAGTAAACGGACTTACAGTCTATAAAACCGACCTTCACACCCACACGATTTACTCCGACGGCGAGGTAACGCCCGCCTTCAGGGTGCACGAAGCATGGCGCGACGGCTTGGATGCGGTAGCCATAACGGACCACATAGAGTACCGCCGCATAGAGCGCGATATGTACAAATTTATGCAGCCGTATATAAAAGACGAGCTGCGCGGAAAGAAATATGCCATCAACACGAACGTTATGACCGTGGCACCCGACGAGAACGGTCTGTTGGTAGATTTCAACGTTCCGTACGAAACAGCCCGCAAAAAAGGCGACGAGCTCGGCATACTCGTCATTCGCGGCGTAGAGATAACGCGCAAAAATCTGGGCGACTACAATGCCCTGTTCACCAAGGACAACAACAGCATATACGATCCCGGCGCCGTGCAGGCCATTCGCAATGCACGCGCACAAGGTGCATTCATAATTCACAATCACCCGCAATTCGACCGCAATAACGAAAACAAGCTGACGGATTTCTGCAACTCGCTCTATGCCGAAGGGCTTATCGACGGCGTAGAGGTGGGCAACAGCTGCTACTTCTACCGCTGGATCATCGACCACGTGTTGAACGGCAAATATACGCCGTGTGCGGATACGGACGTTCACTCCACAACCGACATCGACTACAAATCGGGGCGGCGCGACAACACCGTACGTTATCGCAATATGACGCTCGTTTTCGCCAAGTCGTGCGACGAAGAGTCGCTGCACAAGGCGTTGCTCGACGGACGTACCGTCGCCTACCACGACAATATGCTCGTAGGAAGCGAAAAACTGCTGACCGACCTTTTCAAGGCCAGCGTCAAATTCGAAGTGGCGGGCAAATCGGGCAAGAAACTCTCGGTAGCCGTAACAAACAACAGTTCGATGCCGTACATCATAAAAGCGGAGCGCACCGTACACCATATCGAACCGCTCGGCACAACGATGATAAGCGTGAATGAAGAGAGCGGCAAGATAAATGTCAGCGTCGAGAATATGTGGTGCGGCAGCAACTGCCATCCCACAATGGAGATACGCTTGAAATAGCGGTCGAGACGCTTCCCGTCACGCAACTACTAACCCCTGTCGGGAATACCCGACAGGGGTTAGTCATACGGCCGCACCCGCAGCGACGGGCAAACGATGTCCGCTACCGCAACTGGACGCCGTAAAGCAGCGCACGTCCCGTCTTGTCATCGGATTTCTTCGAGAAATCAGGGCTCGTCGATACGGAAATCGTGGACGACAGCGTTATATCCTTCAATTCGAACACATATCGGTCGGCGACATTCGGCGCGATGACGAACGGAGCCTGCCCCGTAGCGCCGTCATTAACCTTGAGAGATACACTCGACGGCGATATGCTTCCGCCGCCATTGACCCTCAGATACAACGTCGCAGCGCCATGTTTGTTCTCTTTCCACCCGAGCGCGAACATAACCAGCTTGCGGTCGCCCTCGCAGCAAAGCACATCCGAGGTATAATGTCCCGTGTAGTTGCCCGAACCGAGTTTCATAGCATCCACGGAACTGCCATCGACCAAAGCTTCGTGCACGGATGCCAGCTCGCCGCCGTTGGCGTGGATCAGACCGCGCATAGATTCATAGCGCGTCGCCAGCTGCATAAACTTAACCGTCACGGGCGACTTCCTCGCCCCGTCGGGAGTGGCGGCGAGATAGAGGTAGGCATTCGTATAATCGACCGCTTTGCCCGAAGTGTTGGGACGCGCCGTGACATATACCCTGTTGCCGGATATATCTATCGAGAAATGCCCGTCAGCCATATTGCGTCTGTCGGCAAACAGATGCCAACCGTGCGCATCGCTCACACGGCAATCTATTATACGCGTCTCGCCCTGCGGTGCGAACTGTAATGTCACGGCCGTACCGCTCAGCAACTCCGTCGTATTCACTACCTCGAACGACGGTGCATCCGAACGCCTGCCGTCATCCTGAAATACGCGAACCACATGTCTCGCAACAGGCTCGGCGGCATCCGCATCCTCATAAAGCGACAATACTATCTCGCCCTCGCGGGAGATGTCGGACGACGATGCCCCGACCGAGACCGCAGCATTGCCGTTACCGCTGTCGGGAGTCAGGTCGAACCACTCCGCCGACCGCTCCGCACGCCAATATCCCGTCGGAGCCGAGACCGTAAAATCCAATCTTTCGGCAGCCTGTCCGTCGAAAATCACGGCATCGTCGCTTACGGCAAAAATGAAATCCGCAACAGGCTCGTCGGGAGCGGGATCCTCAGGGGTGTCGGGATCCGGGTTGTCTGGGTTGTCTGGGTTGTCTGGGTTATCGGGATCCGGATCATCGGGATTGTCGGGATTGTCTGGGTTATCCCCACCGCCGTCATCCGGCTGTTCGGTCTTTTCTCCGTCGGATTCGGCGGCATCGTTTTTCCCGCAGGCGGTAACGCACAACGAGAAGACAAGCAACAATAAGTATATACGTTTCATAGTCATTACCTTTGTTAGCCAAATATACGAATAAGCGAGGGCAGAAGCAAACTTGTTTGCGATTTTGCCGAGCGGGAGTATATAAGGCGAAGCCAAATATACGAATAAGCGAGGGCAGAAGCAAACTTGTTTGCGATTTTGCCGAGCGGGAGTATATAAGGCGAAGCCAAATATACGCATATGCGAGGGCAGAAGCAAATAAATTTGCCTCTGCCGAACGGGAATATATAAGACACAAGCCGAACATACGAAAAAAGAGACATATGATGTCTCTTTGTCTGTGCCATATCACGGCGCCGATTATTCCATCGGGCGTATCCGCACCTCCGTAACGCCGTCCAGTTCGCGCACGAGACGATCGATGTCGGTCTCGTCCTCGACCTCGCCGTAATGATAAGGATAGAATATTCGGGGAGCTATGGCCTTCACCGCATCCACCGCCTGATCGACGGTCATAGTGTACGGTTGATTGACGGGCAGGAACGCTATGTCGATATTCTTCAACGCCTTGACATCCTCGTTGTTCTCCGTATCACCCGAAATATATATACGCGAACCGCCGATCGTCAGTACGTATCCGCAATCCTCGCGCTCCTTAGGGTGGAACTGCAAATGCCCCTCGGATATGTTATACGCAGGCACGGCATTTACGGTTACCCCTGCGAGAGGTTGCGCAACGCTGCCGGGCGTCATCGTAATGCAATCGAAATCGAACGCTTCGGCCGACGTCTTGTCGCAAACGACGATCGTCTCGGGCTTGCGCAACCTGTCTATCGCCGCCATATCGAAATGGTCGTAATGCGAATGGGTAATCAGAATCATATCGGCCTTGGGCAGGCGCGCATAATCGGCATACGAATCTACAGGATCGACATAGATATGCCGCCCGTCGGTCTCGAGAGCCAATGATGCGTGTTTGAAAAACGTCACGGCGACCTCGTCGCCCGAAGCGGTGGCAATTATGTCCGTAGGATAAACCGGCGATTTCTCTTTGCACCCGAATAATGAAAGTATCGACATCAGAACAATAATTTTAGTCTTCATTTGCTGACTTGAGTTTACATCATCGGGACGAAAATACGAAAATTTCCTTTACGCCCATTACCGACAAATCCAAAAACTGCTTTATATTATATAATATATGCCTTTCGGGACATCGGCGCAACCGTCATATTGTCGGATAATACATAAGCCGCAGTTCGCAACGGGCTATCTCACGATAGTCTCGTCCCGGTCGGGACCTACGGATATTATCTTCACGGGAACTCCCGTTTCGCGCTCGATGAACTCGACATACTCGCGGAAAGCCTGCGGGAAATCCTCGTATTTGCGGATATTGCATATATCGCAGTTCCACCCCTCGAATTCGCGATAAACGGGTTTCAGATCGTCGGCAGCCTCATAGGGGAAATAATCTATGCGCTGTCCGTCGAGTTCGTAAGCCGTAGCGACCTTTATCGTTTCGAAGTCGTTCAGCACGTCGGACTTCATCATTATCAACCCCGTAACTCCGTTCATCATAACGGCATACTTCAACGCCACCATATCGAGCCACCCGCAACGGCGCGGACGCCCCGTCGTAGCACCAAACTCGCGGCCGACACTGCGCAGCTTCTCACCCGTCTCGTCGAACAGCTCGGTAGGGAACGGACCGCTGCCGACACGCGTACAGTACGCCTTGAAAATGCCGTAAACCTCTCCGATATGTGTCGGAGCGACGCCCAGACCCGTGCAGACACCCGCACAAAGCGTATTGGACGACGTGACGAACGGATATGTTCCGAAATCGACATCGAGCATCGACCCCTGCGCACCCTCGGCCAGCACGGATGCGTCGGCCGCAATCAGGTCGTTGATCGCATATTCGCTCTCGATGAGTTCGAAACGCCGCAGCGTCCCGATGCCCTCGAACCACTCCTTCTCGTACTCGGCGATGTCATAGTCGTAATCGTACTGCTTCAGCAGCTCCATATGCTTGTTTTTCAGCCGTTCGTAGCGCTCCATAAACTGCGGGGAGACGATATCCCCCACACGCAAGCCGTTACGCCCCGTCTTATCCATATACGCGGGTCCTATGCCCTTGAGCGTCGAGCCGATTTTCGCCTTACCCTTGGCGGCCTCGCTCGCAGCATCTATTATACGGTGCGTCGGCAGAATCAGATGAGCCTTCTTCGAGATGCGCAGCCTGCCTGCGACATCGACACCCATAGCCTCTATCGCAGCAATCTCATCGGCCAGAATCACGGGATCGACGACTACGCCGTTGCCGATAATGTTGATTGTCCCGTCGCGGAAAATACCCGACGGTATAGTATGGAGGACGAAACTCTGTCCGGCGAAATGGATGGAATGTCCCGCATTGGGGCCACCCTGAAAACGGGCGACGACATTATACTCGGGGGTCAGCACATCGACGACCTTGCCTTTACCCTCATCGCCCCACTGCAATCCGAGAACGACATCTGCTTTTTTCATCTTTCTTTTGAATTAAGTTCAGTCGCAAAACCTGAGTTTTGCACACAAAAGTATCGCTTTTACCCGAAACGGCCGCCCATCCCCGACATCACTTTTCAACATTCGATTCACATTTGCAATGTCGTCGGACGAATCGCGGCGGCGACAGAGCGCGGCGGCGCGGCAAAATCCGTAAAAACGGTACAAACTGCCATCTTATCGTTACAGCCGCTGCCGAATCGGGAGGTAACTTTGCAATAACGAAACGATGAAGCAGGCAACGGACAATATATACCTAAATATAATTAGGCACAGAGACCGATAACGGGCATCCTGCTCCCGCGAACATAACAGACAACTTCATTCAATACGGAGACTATGAACAGAACAATTTTAATTTCGGTATTCACCGTTTTAACATTCAATCTTATGGCACAGGAAAAGATAGTACAGACGGCGGGACGCACCGCATTGGGCGAATTCGCGCCAGCATTCGCCGAACTCAACGACGACGTACTCTTCGGCGAGGTATGGAATCGCCCCGACCTGAACCCGCGCGACCGCAGTATGATTACCGTTGCGACGCTCGTCGGCAAAGGCATCGTCGATTCGTCGCTCACCCACCATTTGCAGTTCGCCAAGGCCAACGGCATCACGCGCAAAGAGATTTCGGAGATGCTTACCCACATAGCCTTTTACGCAGGCTGGCCCAATGCGTGGGCGGCATTCCGTTCGGCCAAGGAGGTTTGGGCGGAAGATTCTGCGGGCGATGACGCCAAAGCGGCACTCCAACGCGAGATGATATTTCCCATAGGCGAACCGAATACGGCCTACGCCAAGTATTTCATCGGCAACAGCTACCTCGCACGCATCTCCTCCGAGCAGATTCCGTTCGCCAATGTGACGTTCGAGCCGCGCTGCCGCAACAACTGGCACATACACCACGCGACCGAAGGCGGCGGGCAGATGCTCGTGGGCGTTGCGGGCCGCGGCTGGTACCAGGAGGAGGGCAAGCCCGCGCAGGCTGTTTTACCGGGAACGGTAATCCATATTCCCGCAGGCGTGAAACATTGGCACGGCGCAGCGGACGACAGCTGGTTCTCGCACCTCGCATTCGAAATCAATGGCGAGAATACGCGCAACGAATGGCTCGAACCCGTAACGGACGAGGAGTACGACAAACTTCAAAAATAAGGACTATGTACAGATTATTATTGTTGCTGTCGGCCGTCGGCATAACGACAGCGACCTACGCACAACAAAATCGAAATATGAACGACAAAAAATCGAATAACAAGATTCTCGTAGCCTATTATTCGGCTACGGGAACGACCGCACGCGCCGCCGAAAAGTTAGCGGAGATTACGGGCGGAGACCTCTACGCGATTACCCCCGCGCAACCCTACACCGACGCCGACCTCGACTGGCACGACAGGCAGTCGCGCAGTTCGAAGGAGATGAACGACCCGAAAGCCCGTCCGTCGCTCGGCGGCAAAAAGTCGGACACGGCAGGTTACGATACGGTATTCATCGGTTATCCCATATGGTGGGACCTCGCGCCCCGCATCATCAATACGTTCATCGAAAGCCACGACCTGAAGGGCAAAGCCGTAATACCGTTCGCGACATCGGGCGGCAGTACGATAGCCGGCAGCGCGGCAGCGTTGAAACAAGGCTATCCCGAGTTGGACTGGAGAGAGGGCAGACTGCTCAACCGCATAAACGAAAGCAGCGTACGCGACTGGCTCGAAGCAGCGAAATGACAGGCGGCAGGCATATCCGACCGTGCGCCTTACGGACACCCGCCGCAGCGGGTCCATCCCCTCTGCGAATTATCCCCGCAGTGAGTTATCTCCGCTGCGGCGCCCGCTAAAAGGCGGCTGAATAAAAAACCGCTCGACAAATTTGTCGAGCGGTCTGCTTTTAAGAATGACCCGCGATCATCTCCTGTTGGGCTACCTGGATTCGAACCAAGAATGACAGGACCAGAATCTGTAGTGTTACCATTACACCATAGCCCAATACTGTTTTATTCAAACGGTGATGCAAAAGTAGAACATAATTTTGCTTTTGCAAAGAAATAATGAAAAAAATATTATATTTGCTTTAATATTTTTCAGAAAACAGCTTAAAACTCGATTTTATGGGCATCAAATTTCGTTTGACCGTAATGAACTTCCTGCAATTTGCCGTGTGGGGTTCATATTTAGTATGTATCGGCAATTTCCTAGGACGCGTCGGACTGGGCGACTACATAGCGTGGTTCTACATAGCGCAGGGCGTAGTGTCGATATTTATGCCGGCAATCATAGGCGCGATAGCCGACAAGTTCATCCAGCCGCAACGTCTGTTAGGCATTTCGCACCTGCTCGCGGCGGGATTTATGCTCGCAGCGGCATATTTCGGGATGGAGGCGACGCGACTTACGGCCGCAGGGCTGCCGACATCCATCTGGCCGATATTCATCCCCTACCTCTTGAGCGTGGCATTCTATATGCCGACAATCGCGCTCTCCAACACGGTCGCATTCTCGATACTGAAATGCAACGGCTACGACACGGTGAAGGATTTCCCGCCGATCCGCGTATTCGGAACGGTAGGTTTCATCGCCGCAATGTGGTTCGTCAATTTCGTCGGGTTCGGGCTCGGACAGGACGCACAGTTCACCTATATGCAGCTCGTCGTCTGCGGCGCACTCGGACTGACGCTCGGTCTCTACTCGTTCTCGCTGCCCGAATGTCCTATCGACAAATCGGCCGACACGCAGAACAAAACGCTCGTACAACGTCTGGGGCTGGATGCGTTCGTCCTGTTCAAACAGAAAAAGATGGCTCTGTTCTTCATCTTCTCGATGCTGTTGGGCGTATCGCTGCAAATCACGAACGGCTATGCAACCCCGTATATCAACAGCTTCGCCGCTTCGTCGCAAAGCTGGTTCGCGGAAAACCCCACCCTGCTCGTTTCGCTCTCGCAGGTTTCCGAAGCCCTCTGCATACTGCTCATCCCCTTCTTCCTCGGTAAATTCGGCATCAAGAAGGTTATGATGATAGCTATGTTCGCGTGGGTGCTGCGCTTCGGGTTCTTCGGCATAGGCAACACCGAAAGCGCTATGGGCATCGGCGCACTGCTGCTTTCGTGCATAGTCTACGGCGTAGCGTTCGATTTCTTCAACGTTTCGGGGGCGCTGTTCGTCGAGCAGGAGGCCGCAAAGCCTATGCAGGCAAGCGCACAAGGTCTGTTTATGCTTATGACCAACGGCATAGGCGCTTCGGTAGGCACCTGGATAGCAGGCAAGGTCGTTTCGCACTTCTGCGACTGGCAAGGCGGCTACCTCGTCGCCCGCGAAGGCGTTGCAGGCGGCTGGCAGGCCACGTGGGGTATCTTCGCGGCGTATGCTCTTGCGGTGGCGCTGCTCTTCACGGTAATGTTCAAGTACAAACACAATCCCGCCGCCGTACAAAACAAATAGCCGCATACGGCCGTACACCCGATCGGACGGACAGCCGCCGCGCGGGTCGGACGAAGATTGCAATGCCGCTAACGGCCTTACATATGAAATTTCCCGCCGGTATGGCGGGAAATTTCATATCGTGCTGCGATATTTGCCGAGGGTAACGTATTTTTTGCTATCTTTGTCACTATACATTTTAGAAATGGAAATTGTTATACCCCACATAATATCCATTGTCGTATCTTTCGCAGCGGTCTGCTTCATACACCCGCTGTTAGTGAAGATAGCTATCAAAAAGCATATAGTCGATAGCCCCAACGAGCGCAAGTTCCAAGATGCCCCCGTGCCTACTATGGGCGGCATCGCGGTATTTTTCGGCATTGCCGTCAGCCTTGTCTGCACAACCGTATTTACGGGCATATCGCTGCCGCCCGCCCTCATAGCAGCCCTGTTCACGATGCTGTGTCTCGGCACTCTCGACGACATATCCGACATCCCGCCCGTCGTACGTCTGATCGTTCAGGCGGTCGCCGTACTCGCCCTGATGTTCTTTTGCGGATACTCGCTCGACAATCTGCACGGGTTGTGGGGGCTGGACGTCATACCGCTCGCGGCCGCACTGCCGCTGACGCTGTTCTCGGTCGTAGGCATCATCAACGCTATGAATCTCATCGACGGCGTGGACGGCCTGTCTTCGGGTCTCTGCATACTCTATTCTACGGTTTTCGGCATAGCATTCATCCTTGCGGGCGATACGGCTATGACGGTTATGTGCCTGTCGGCGATCGGGGCGCTGATACCCTTCTTTATGCACAACGCCTTCGGCCGCACATCCAAAATGTACATCGGCAACGGAGGGACGATGCTTATGGGACTTATGCTCTCCGTCGCCGTAACGGTTATGGTCGGGGACGAGACATTCGTCTCGATATTCGACGCCCGCGGATACTCGGTGGTGCCGTTCACTATGGCCGTGCTGTCGATACCCGTATTCGACACGCTGAGAGTAATGACGAGACGCATACTGCACGGCACATCCCCGTTCCACGCCGACAGAACCCACCTGCACCATATGTTCATCAGGCTGGGCTTCTCGCACGTAGGTACGACATTGCGGATAACGGCACTGAACTGTATGGTCATCGGCATCTGGGCGCTCAGCGCATATCTGGGAGCCGACACCGACCTGCAATTCTACATCGTAATCGCCGCAGGGACGCTGGCGACTGCGGGGCTATATGCGACGGTCGAAGCCATAGAGCGCCGCTACCCCGAACAGACCGCGCGTTTCATAGAGCACAACTTCCGCACGAAACCGAAGCGCGACGGCATATTTCTGTTTTTGCAAAAACTGATGGACAGCATATGAAAAAAATCGTCATTCCCCGCATCGACATCGGAAACGCACCGGCACCGACATCGGACACACTGTCCGCAGCATTGGAAAGCCGAGGGCTGTATCAGCCGCTCGGGGAGGTGAACTGGGACGAATACCCGTATCGACCCGATGTTTCGCTGCATCTGGGGGCCGACGGGCAATATCTGTATGTTCGGTTCGACGTCCGAGGTCTCGGGCTGAAGGCCGTATGCACCGAGGACAATTCGCCCGTATGGCAGGACAGCTGTGTGGAGATATTCATCGGCTCGCCCGACGGCTGCGGCTATTTCAACTTCGAGATGAACTGCATAGGGACACTGCTGGCAGCCAAACGCAGGTCCCGCAACGAGGATGTGGTCCACTTCGCGCCCGATGTTATGTCACGCATCCTGCGCCGCACGTCGCTCGCACACGAGCCTTTCGACGAGAAAGAGGGCATTCACGAATGGAGCGCCGTTCTGGGCATACCGTTCGCACTGCTCGGGTTCGCCGAGGGGGAACGTCCCGCAATGCTGCGTGCCAATTTCTACAAATGTGCGGATGAAACGGCAAACCCGCATTATGTCAGCTGGGCGCCGATACGCACACCGTCGCCCGATTTCCACCGCCCCGAATTTTTCGGCGAATTGTATTTCGAATAACCTTAACTACGAATAAATGAACACCGACGAACTGAAAACCATTGCATCGCACTTCCTGCTCGAAGGCACCGTCGAACGAATAACGCCGATGGGTGCGGGATTCATCAACGACACTCTCAAGGTCATTACCGCGGGGTTTGCACCCGATTACATCCTCCAGCGTAAGAACCGCGCCATATTCCCCGACATTCCCGCAATGATGAACAACATACTGGCCGTCACGGACCATATCCGCCAAAAGGTAACGGCCGCAGGAGGCGACCCGCACCGCGAGGTGCTGACGGTAGTGCTCACGGATGAAGGCCTGCCCTACTACCGCACCGACGGCGGCGAATACTGGACGATGTGCCGATTCATAGACGGGTCGGTTACCTACGACCGTGCCGACACTCCCGAACTGGCGTACAAGGGCGGAGCGGGCATAGGCAAATTCCAGTCGCAGTTAGCCGATTTCACCACCCCTTTGGCCGAAACGATAAAGGGTTTCCATGACATAGAATGGCGGTTCAGGCAGTGGGACGAGGCGCTCGCGCGCGATGCCGCAGGCAGACGCGGATCGCTTGCCCGCGAAATAGAATGGATAGAATCGCGCCGCAAGGAGATGTCGTCATTCCGCGCGCTCGTCGATAACGGCGTCATACCCATACGTGTCACGCACAACGACACCAAAATCAGCAACATACTTTTCGACGACAAAGGCGAAGTGCTCTGCGTCATAGACCTCGATACGGTTATGAGCAGCACCTCGCTGAATGATTTCGGCGATGCGATACGCTCGTATGCCAATACGGGAGCCGAAGACGACCGCGACCTCGGCCGGGTGGCACTCGATATGTCGGTATTCCGCAGCTATGCGGACGGCTATCTGTCGCAGCGCCGCTCGACGCTCGTACAGTCGGAACTCGACTGGCTGGCATTCTCGGCACGGTACATAACCTACGAGCAGGTGTTGCGGTTCCTGATGGACTATATCGACGGCGATACGTATTACAAGATCGGCTACCCCGAGCACAACCTCGTCCGCACGCACGCCCAATACGCACTGTTGCAGAGTATGGAACGGCAGTACGACGATATGTGCGGCGTTATCGCCGAATTGGCGAAATAACGGTGAACGGCAACAAGGATTCAGTGTCGCGCAGGGTGCAAGTTTACGGATTTACGGCAGCGGAGTCCACGGGTACGCAGCCTACACGGACTGCCTTTCTCCACCGCGACAACGAAAAGTTATAGACACGCGACCATACGCCTACGCCAGCGTACCGACGGCTGTGCATAAACGACTTGCCCCCGTCCGAGAGTTTCGGACGGGGGCAATCCATTCCTATGGCAGATGCGGGCTATCGAGGAACTGCCCCGCACCGTATGTCACGACCCGCTATTTCGCTGCCGTCGTCAAATCCTCGACGGACTTTTTGGCCGCCTCGACATTCGACCCTTCGGTCACCTTCCTCAAAGCCGCAATAGCCTTGTCCCTCAAAGCGGCATCCTTGTTACCTCCGGCATTGTACTTGGCGTTATAGGCGGCACCCACAAGGAAATATACGTCGCTACGGTCGGCCGCATCGACCTGTGCATTCGCGGTCTCCTCGCCCAGCTCGATGACCTTGTCGTAGTTTTTCATTCCGTTATAGGCCTGAATACGCACCTTGTAAGCCAGAGCATCGGCAGGATTCGCCGCAAGCATCGTATCGGCCATCGCAATGATGCCGTCGTAATCGTTGGCGGCCTGCAACTTGGCAACCTCGTTCAACGTATAGTGAGCCATCATCTCGTTAGCCTTCGCAACGGCATCGCCGTAACGTTCGGGCGACATCGCCGCAACATTGCGGTAAACATCCATACCCTTCTGATATTCGCCCGACTCACAATAGCTCATCGCGAGATTGAGAGCCATCTCCGTGTTGCGGGGATTGGCCGCATAGCCCTTTGCGAATATTTCGGCAGCCGCAGCATAGTCCTTGTTGTTGTAGGCCTCGCCGCCCTGCACCTGATATACCTTCGCCAGCATAGCTTTCGCCTTCAACGCCGTCTGCGACTCGCCGTAAAGTTCCGCCCTGTCGGCCGCGACGGAGAGTTTCTCGACAGCCGCGTCATACTGTTTCTGGCTCGCCGACCTCAAACCCGCATTCAGATAAGCCACGGGGATATATTTCTTTGCCGTTGCCACACAGTTCAGAACCGTGGGATCCTCGGAATCGATACCTGCATCCACGAACTCCTCAAGCAGAGTCGAAGCCTTGGCATAATCCTTCTCCTGCAAAGCCTTTACGCCGTCGTTATACTTGGTGATCAACTCATTCTGTGCGGATACGGCACATACGGTCATCAAAGCGACCGCCAAAGAAAACAGTCTTTTCATATCGTCATAATGTTTTTAATTGTTATCCGTTTTGCCTGTTTTATGTCGTAAAGTTCGCATTTGCGCCCTTTTCGATCTACAAAAATAGATTTTTAATTTGTAAAATCAAAACGACTGTCTCAAATCGGCGAAAAAACCGCTGACGAGCCGTTCGCATTCCTCGCCGAGCACCCCTGCCGTAACTTTCGTCCGCGGATGGAGTATCGTCCCGCCGACGGTCGTGTAACCTCGTTTAGGGTCGGCAGCCCCGTAAACCAGCCGCCCGACCTGACTCCACGCTATGGCTCCCGCACACATTACGCACGGCTCGACCGTTACGTACAACGTGCATTCGTTCAGGTATTTGCCGCCCAATGTCGAAGCGGCGGCCGTAATGGCCTGCAACTCGGCGTGCGCCGTCGCGTCGCACAAGGTCTCGACGAGATTGTGCCCGCGTCCGACGACGGCGCCGTTCGCCACGACTACCGCCCCTATGGGCACTTCTCCCTCGTCCAACGCTTTTTGCGCCTCGTTTAGTGCGAGGCGCATATATTTTTCGTCTTCGTTCGTCATCGCGTTTCTACCAAGCATTGAAAATGACGGGCATAGAGAAGCGTACATTCACATTCCGCCCGTCCTGAACGGCAGGCTGCCATTTCGGACTGAGATTGACCACCCGCTTCAGCTCCCTGACCAGTTCTTCGTCCGCCACGGGGGTGCGGTCGGCATTCAGAGCCTTTTCGAAGCAGGCCTCGCCGTCGGTCGAAACTACGAACACGACCGTCACACTCATCGACGATTTGCCCGATTGGCGCAGTGCCGAGAGGGTCGATTTCGGACACTTCATCTGCCGTTGCGCCCACTCGCGAAATTCGTACAGTGAACCTCTTTTCCCGAAAACGGGCATCTGCCGCACTTGCATCAGCGTGGGGGCGTTCGGGTCGGGATTCTTGTCGGCGACCTGTTCGGCAGCGGGCTTTTCGGCCGCGCCGTCTTTGGGTTTCTTCGCAAAAGTCTCGCCGCAGACGGAGACCGTCATTATGGCAGCAAGTACGAAACAAAGCAGTTTCGAATATTTCATAGCAGTATAGTTTTGTACAAATATAACTATTTTTGCCCCGACAGGCTATATTTTCGCCCGAAAATATTTACTTTTGTATCCGTTAAGGAGCAAACAAGCAAAACGACATAAAATTATGTACAGAACTCATACGTGCGGCAGTTTAAGAGCCGAAAACGTAAATCAGACAGTTACGCTCGCGGGCTGGGTGCAGAAGGTGCGCAATCTCGGGGCAATGACATTCATCGACCTGCGCGACCGTTACGGCATCACGCAAATCGTTGTCGAGGAGCATTCGGACGAAGCTACGCGTGCCGCTGCGGCCGAGCTCGGCCGCGAATACGTGCTTCAGGTTACGGGCAAGGTCATCGAACGCGAAGCCAAGAACCCGAAGATGCCGACGGGCGACATCGAGGTCGCCGCATCGGAGATAAAGATACTCAACCGTGCGCAGACGCCTCCGTTCACAATCGAGGAGCACTCGGACGGCGGCGACGACCTGCGAATGAAATACCGCTATCTCGACCTGCGCCGTCCACCGCTTCAGCGCGCGATGATACTGCGTCACCGTATGGCTCACGCCGTACGTACGTTCCTCGACGGCGAGGGATTTCTGGAGATAGAGACTCCGTATCTTATCAAGTCCACGCCCGAAGGCGCCCGCGACTTCGTCGTGCCGAGCCGTATGAACCCCAACCAGTTCTACGCTCTGCCCCAGTCGCCGCAGACGCTCAAGCAGCTGCTTATGGTGGCGGGCTACGACCGTTATTTCCAGATAGTCCGCTGTTTCCGCGACGAGGATTTGCGTGCCGACCGCCAGCCCGAGTTCACGCAGATAGACTGCGAGATGTCGTTCGTCGAGCAGGAGGACGTCATCGAGGTTTTCGAGCGTATGATGCGCTATATGTTCAAGGAGATTATCGGTGTGGAGATTGCCGAAAAGCTGCCGCGAATGGCGTGGATAGACGCTATGGAGAAGTACGGTTCGGACAAGCCCGACCTGCGCTTCGGTATGGAGATACACGAAATTTCGGATTTGGTGAAAGGACACGGCTTCTCGGTCTTCGAGGATGCCGAGTACATCGGCGCCATAGCTGCCGAAGGGTGCGCGTCGTATACCCGCAAACAGATAGACGAGCTTACCGAGTTTGTGAAGCGTCCGCAGGTGGGTGCCAAAGGTCTCGTATGGATACGTCTCGATGCCGACGGCGGTATAAAGTCGTCTATAGATAAGTTCTACTCGGCCGACGACCTGCGCGCCGTTGCCGAGCGTTGCGGCGCAAAGGCGGGCGACCTCGTATTGGTTATCTGCGGTGCCAAGTTCAAGGCACTCGGGCAGCTGTGCGACCTGCGTCTGGAGATGGGCGAGCGTCTCGGTCTGCGCGACCGTGCGAAGTTCGCACCTCTGTGGGTCGTGGATTTCCCGATGTTCGAGTGGGACGAGGAGACGCAGCGTTTCTACGCTATGCACCACCCGTTCACCTCGCCCAAACCCGAAGATGTGCAGTATCTCGAAAGCGACCCCGCACGCGTACGCGCCAATGCCTATGATTTCGTCTGCAACGGCACGGAGGTCGGCGGCGGTTCGATACGTATCCACGACCAGCAGTTGCAGTCGCTCATATTCAAGTGTTTGGGCTTCACTCCCGAGAAAGCGGAGGAGCAATTCGGCTTCCTGATGAATGCTTTCCGCTATGGGGCGCCTCCTCACGGAGGTCTGGCATTCGGCTTCGACCGTATGTGCTCGCTCTTCGGCGGTGCGGACTCCATACGCGACTATATTGCATTCCCGAAGAACAACGCAGGCCGCGACGTGATGCTCGATGCCCCGTCGGCGATAGACAAGGCGCAGCTGGACGAGTTGTTCCTCGATTTGAAGAGGGTGGAATAGATACATTCCGTTATAAACACAACGGCAGTCTATTTCGACTGCCGTTGTGTTTATATATTAGATATACGAAGATAATATCGTGTGCCACATCGATGTATTGCGGAAAAACCACCATATTATCATCAGGACAGCATAACACGATACTATTTTTATATTCATAACTATCGATTTGAGTTTTCGCATCGAGCCTTTTCGTGAAATAACGGTAATCGAAATCAGTATTACATAAGGTGATATGACTATTAAATAGGGATTATGCCAAAATGCCGATTTTAAATCTCCGAGCAACAAATCGGCAATTGCACGTTGCGCTCCGCACATCGGACAATCATATCCGCTGACAGAACGAAATATACATCTCGGTGCATAAGTCCAATCGTGCAAATAAAAGACAATATAAATCATCCATAAACAATAGCAGACGACCGGCAATACATAAACGATATTTCGGGTTTTCACTCGAATACCGTTAGCGATTATCGGTGTTGCAAATCCGCTTACCTTCCGAATCGGTAAAATTGCCCATAGCTATGATGATAAAATCTATCAATGTCCATATTCCGCATATTCCCAATGTGAAAAGTTGGAGTATACCGGTTCCGGTTTTTCCGACATAAAAGCGATGAATGCCTAATCCTCCGACAAAAAAGCATAAAAGAAGAGTCGTAATCCAATCTTTGTCGCTCTTGTCGGGATCAAATTCATTCGATTTGGATTGTTTTCTGACTGCGCATCCGCATTTTACACATACAACGGCTTCATCATTGATTTCTGCGCCGCAATTACTGCAAAACATAATATTTAAGTTCGGTTTCCCCGTCCGCGCCGCAACGGATTTAACAAAAAGAAAGCGTGGCGCCGAAGCTCATTTTAGACAAGCAGGTCGTAGGATTACCATATGATATAAAACAAGCATTAACTCCACGCCCATATCCAAGTCGGATACGCGCGGTAGCATCAGCCTATTCTCTATCAAATAAAGTGAATTTCCTACGTTCGCTTATCGAGAATAAACTTACACTTTCCGTGTATATGTTGTTGCAAATATAAAAATTATTCGCGAAAAATACCTACATTTGAAATACCAATGCAATTAAAGTAAGGAATTTATGTCGAAACCCTCGGCTGAACGAATGCGGTATGAAAACATCGACGGGTATATCAGGCCGTTCGAACTCGGCGATACCGAGACTGTGTTGCGGATATGGCTGGACGGGAATTTGCAGGCACACCGTTTCATTCCCGCCGCATACTGGAAATCGAACATCGGTTTTATGCGGAGCGCCTTGTCGCAGGCCGAGCTGTTCGTCTGCTCCGTCGGGGGCGAAATCGTCGCATTCGTCGGATTGCAGGGCGATTATATAGCGGGCATATTCGTACGGGAAGACCACCGCTCCGAAGGCATCGGACATAGGCTTCTCGCCTATCTCGAACAACGGCACGAACAGTTGAGACTAAGCGTTTACGAAAAGAATGCGCGGGCCGTAAAGTTCTATTCTAAGGAGGGTTTCGCAATTGTCGAAAAGCGGACGGACGAACCTACGGGCGAGACGGAATACGTAATGACGTGGTGCCGCTCGGCAATAACCGAATAAATTCGGCATCGCCCTCGCTTATTCGCACATTTGGCTTCGCCCTATATACTCCCGCTCGGCAATGCCCAAATAAATTTGCTTCTGCCCTCGCTTATTCGTACATTTGGCTTCGCCTTATATACTTCCGCTCGGCAATGCCCAAATAAATTTGGCATTGCCCTCGCTTATTCGTATATTTGGCTTCGCCCTATATACTTCCGCTCGGCATAATCAAATAAAATTTGCTTCTGCCCTCGCTTATTCGTATATTTGCCATTGACAAAAGCGAAAAACGAAAAGAAAAAAGAGTATGTCGGCACCTTTGGCTGAACGGCTGCGGCCTAAAAACATAGACGAGTACATCGGGCAGGAGCATCTGGTCGGCAAGAACGGCGTGTTCCGCAAGTTTTTCGAGACGGGAAACGTTCCGTCGTTCATCCTGTGGGGGCCTCCGGGAGTGGGCAAGACCTCGCTCGCGAAGCTCGTGTCGGCAACCCTCGAACGACCTTTCTACACCCTGTCGGCCGTAACGTCGGGTGTCAAGGAGGTGCGCGAGGTTATCGAAAACGCAAAACGGCAGCATCTGTTCGAGCGGCAGACGCCCTTTCTGTTCATCGACGAAATCCACCGTTTCAACAAATCGCAGCAGGACTCGCTGTTGGGTGCCGTCGAGCAGGGCATCGTTACGCTTATCGGTGCCACGACCGAAAACCCGTCGTTCGAGGTTATCTCGCCGTTGTTGAGCCGCTGTCAGGTGTATATCCTCAACCCGATGGACGACAGCGACCTGCAACGTCTGCTCGACCGTGCGCTGACGACCGATACGGAACTTAAGAAACGGGACATAGAGGTGCGTGAAACGGCCGCATTGTTCAAATTCGCGGGCGGAGATGCGCGCAAACTGCTCAATATACTCGACATCCTCGTCGGCGCCACCGACGGCAAAATCACTATCGACGACAAGTACGTCACCGACTGTCTGCAACAGAACATCGCCCTCTACGACAAAAACGGCGAGCAGCATTACGACGTCATCTCGGCATTTATCAAGAGCGTGCGCGGCAGCGACCCCGATGCGGCGATATACTATCTTGCGCGTATGTTGGCGGGCGGCGAGGAGCCGCGTTTCATAGCACGGCGTCTGGTAATTCTGGCATCGGAGGACATAGGGCTGGCAAATCCCAATGCGCTGCTGCTGGCGAACGCCTGCTTCGATACGGTGCACAAGATCGGGATGCCCGAAGCACGAATAACGCTCGCCGAAACAACTATTTACCTCGCCACGAGCCCCAAGAGCAACTCGGCGTACGCAGCCATAAACGAGGCGCTGCGCTTCGTGCAGAACGACACGACGAACCGCCCCATACCGCTTCATCTGCGCAATGCGCCGACCAAGCTGATGAGCGAGGCAGGATACGGCAAGGGCTACAAATATGCACACGATTTCGAGGGCAGTTTCGTCGAGCAGGAGTTTATGCCCGAGACGCTGAAAGGCAAACGATTTTACAAACCCGACGCTTCCAACCAGTCCGAAGCGAAGATTGCGGAACGTATGGCACGGTTGTGGGGCGATAAAAAGAGATGATGCACAGGCTTGCGGCGACTCAGTTACGGGGTCTGCACGGCCGTAAACATATTATGGTATGAAAAAAGCAATATTCGTCCTGATAGCCGTTGCGGCAACCGTCGCGGCGAGCGCGCAGCAGAGACTTTTCGCCGAAAAGTCCGCCGAGATAGTGAAAACCACCCACCTGTTCGCAGTGAAAGGCGGGCAGAAACTCTATCTCGACCGTTATACCTGCACCGCAACGGAGGGGTTGCGCCCCTGCGTCGTCTTCGTCTTCGGCGGCGGATTTTCGACGGGTACGCGCGATGCGGCTATGTATTTGGCATACTATGAATTTCTGGCACGTGCGGGCTATGATGTCGCGGCGATAGATTATCGTCTGGGAATGCAGGGCGTAACCGATCCGAGCATATTCACGGCGATTTCCGACTTCAAAAAGACGGTGAACATAGCCGTCGAGGATCTGTACGATGCCACGAGATACGTCCTCGACCACGCGGACGAGTGGCGCATCGACCCCTCGAAGATAATCGCGAGCGGTTCGAGCGCGGGCGCCATAACGGTCTTGCAGGCCGAGAACGGCATCTGCAACGGTGTCGAGGCGGCGAAAGTCCTGCCCGCAGGGTTCGGCTATGCGGGCGTAATATCTTTCGCGGGCGCTATCTTCTCGACGAGCGGCGCTCCCGTATGGAAATCGGCTCCCTGCCCCGTGCTCTTCTTCCACGGCACTTCCGACAAGAACGTGCCGTACAACAAAGCGAGCCTTTTAGGCATAGGCTTCTACGGCTCGGGGGTTATCGCCGAGCAGCTGCGCGAATTGCGCAGTCCGTACTATTTCTATTCGGTCGAGTACGAGGACCATTCGCTGGCCGAAACGCCGATGACCGACAACCTGCCGCTCGTGGGCTCCTTCATAAAGGAATATGTGCTCGGCGGGAAGCGAGCCATAACAGTCGAGAGCATCGAGGACCTCGACCGCCCCGTGCGCCCGACGAAGTTCTCGATTTTCGAATATCTCGGATCCAATTACGGCGAATAGTATGAAGCGCATAGGCGTAATATCCGACACGCACGGGACATTCGACGAACCGCTGCGCGAATTTCTGAAAAATGTCGATGAGATATGGCACGCAGGCGACATAGGTTCGCTCGAACTGGCCGACGAGATAAATGCTTTCAAACCGCTGCGCGCCGTTTACGGTAATATCGACGGCGGAGTGATACGTCGCGTATACCGCGAATTCGACTTTTTCAAATGCGAGGAGGTTACCGTGCTGATGACCCATATCGGCGGCTATCCGCGCCACTACTCTCCGCAGGCCGTCGCCAAGATACAGTCCGCGCGGCCGAAGCTGTTCATTGCGGGGCATTCGCACATCCTTAAGATAATTTACGACAAGGTCTACAACCTGCTGCATATCAACCCGGGGGCCGCAGGCGAATACGGGTTCCACAAGATACGTACGGCGGTGCGTTTCGAAATCGACGGAACGGAAATCCGCAATATGGAAATCTGGGAATACCCGCGGCGGTAGCGTTGCGGCGCTGCTGTTTTTTTCGGATGTCCTCCCATCCTAATCCTTAACATAATACGGTCTGCGGAGACGGTCCGCCCGACTATTTAACATAATATCGGGACGGAATATTCCGTTATTCGGTCGTAACTAAAAATTATGACGATATGCAGACCAAGATTTCAAAGACGCTCGAGGGCATAATCGCCCGCACGGCATTCGATACGGCAAAGGCCGGCATAGACCATTCGCTGAAAGACTATCTGATGCTCGAAATTCTCCGTTCGGAGGGTTCGATGGCTTATCAGATACTTTCCTCGCGCCTGAAAGATTGGGAGTTGTACCAGATAACGCAGCGCATCGAGCACGAGGCTGCCGAAGCCGACGGTGAGAAAGCACGCCCCGAGGAGTTTTTCGGCGGCTACGGCGACGAGCTGCGCAACAACAATACCGACGTACACAACATATCCACGTCGCACGCCGTACTCGACATCATATCCGACCGCACGACCGTTTCGTCGCGCGTGTTCGAGATGTACGGCATCACGGCCGACCTGTTGGCCGCTGACATCGAACGGTTCGTCGAAGGGGCAGAGCCGCGCGTCGAGGTGCGTATGCGGCTGCTCGACGACAGGGACGATGACGAGACGTCGCAGAACGACACGTCCGCATCGATGCTGTCGAAATTCGGCACCGACCTTACGAAACTCGCCCGCGAGGGCGGTCTCGACCCCGTTATCGGGCGCGAAAAGGAGATAGAGCGCGTAGTGCAGATACTCTCGCGCCGCAAGAAGAACAACCCGATACTTATCGGCGAGGCAGGCGTGGGCAAGAGCGCCATAGTCGAAGGTCTCGCACGGCGCATAGCTGCGGGCGAGGTGCCATACACCATCAGCGACAAAACGGTCTTCTCGCTCGACCTGTCGTCGCTCGTGGCGGGCACAAAGTTCAGGGGCGAGTTCGAGGAGCGTATGCAGCAGCTTATCGACGAGTTGCGCAAGTCCAAAAATACGATCATCTTCATCGACGAGATACACACGATCGTCGGTGCGGGTTCGACGCAGGGCAGTCTCGACACGGCCAACATACTCAAACCCGCGCTCGCACGCGGGGAGTTGCAGACCATAGGCGCGACCACGCTCGACGAGTACCGCGAGAATATCGAACGCGATGCGGCTCTGGAACGCCGTTTCCAGAAGGTCATCATCGAGCCGACCTCGCGCGAGGAGACGTTGCAGATACTCCGCAACATAGCCCCCAACTACGAGCGCCATCACAAGGTGCGCTATACGGAAGAGGCGCTGCGAGCGTGCGTCGAACTGACGGAGCGTTACATCACCGACCGCTATTTCCCCGATAAGGCTATCGACATACTCGACGAGGCGGGGTCGCGGGCACATCTGGGTTCGGCGCGCGAGCCCGAGGAGATTCGCATTCTGGAACACTCGCTCGCAAGCACCCAGCGCGAGCGCAAGGAGGCCGTAGAGGCGTTGATATACGAAAAGGCCGCTGCGGCGCGTATGCGCGAGATAGCGCTCAAGTCGAAGATCGGCGAAAGCCGCGCAGAGTGGCGGCGCTCGCTCGATATGAATCCTGCGGCCATAGGGGCCAAAGAGATAGCAGAAGTCATAACCTCGATGACGGGCATTCCCGTCGAGAAGGTGACAGGCGGGGAACTGGAGAGGCTGCGCACGCTGCGCGACCACCTCGCGGCTCGCGTAGTCGGCCAGACCGAGGCCGTAGAGCGCGTCTCGAAAGCCATACGCCGCTCGCGTGCGGGTCTCAAGGATGAAAACCGACCGATAGGCGTGTTTATGTTCGTAGGGCCGACGGGCGTGGGCAAGACGTTATTGGCCAAAGAGCTGTCGAAACAGCTCTTCGACGAGCGGCGCGGGCTGATACGCATCGATATGTCCGAATACGGCGAGAAACACAACGTTTCGCGGCTTATAGGCTCGCCACCGGGTTATGTAGGCTACGGCGAGGGCGGGCAGCTCACCGAAGCGGTGCGCCGCAGACCGTATGCGGTGGTGCTCTTCGACGAAATCGAGAAGGCTCACCCCGATGTGTTCAACGCTATGCTCCAGATTTTCGACGAGGGACATCTTACGGACGGTTCGGGACGCAAGGTCGATTTCCGCAATACGGTGATAATAATGACCTCCAACGTCGGCTCGCGCAATGCGGCGGTACGTTCGTCGCACGTGGGATACGTCACCCCCTCGAAGCGCACGGGCGAAGCCGAAGCTCCCGCCGACGAGTACCGCAAGGCTCTCGAACGCACCTTCGCCCCCGAGTTTCTCAACCGCATAGACGACATAGTGATGTTCCGCACGTTGGAGACGTCCGATGTCGAACGGATAGTCGAAATCGAACTTCGGGGCGTCCTGTCGCGAGCCGAGAAATTGGGTTACAAGGTACGTATCACCGACGGCGCCAAACGCAGGCTGGCCGATATGGGATACGAAGCCAGATACGGAGTGCGTTCGCTCAAACGGACGCTGCTCGACGAAGTGGAAGAACCTCTTTCATCCCTCATAATCGAGGGCAAGCTCCGCGAAGGCGATACCGTCGTAGTGGAGAAATCCAAACATCAGGGAGTTACGCTCAAGGTGGCGTAACGGACGAGGGTCGGAAGTGCTCCGACCCTCTTTTTTTGTCTTCGGCGGCATTCAGGGCCGCCATCTCCAATGCCGTTTCGGTAGCGTTGAAATTGGCTCTTTCGCGCAGCAGGTCTCCAGACAGTTCCGACGTGTTCGCGGGATTTACGAACCACTTGCAGAACATCTCGCGAGCCATATTCGACTCATTGAGATACTTCCACGCGGCAACGGGCGAGTTTTTCTTTACGGGCGAAATTTCGGGCATTGCGACACCTGCGGCACTGCCTACGGCCTTCAGTGCACCGAGACCGCCGCTTTTTTTCTTCTGCCCCGTAAATTCTTCATAAGCCTCGCGGTCGGCATCCGTAATCTCTATCGAACCGAAGTCGAACGAACGGAGCGACGCATCGACGTTATGGTCGTTGTACTTGACGGGAACGACCAGCTCGGTGAACGCCTTGCGCACAAGGTCGGAGATTTCCGCATTACCCTCGCTGACATCGAGCATAATGAAATTCAGAGAATTGCGTCTGTAATCCGCAACCTCTTCCCCTTTCGGGGCGGCACAGACGACATTTGCGCTGCACAACAGAGCGAGCGCGGCGCACGATAATGAAGATTTCTTCATAATTGTTTGAAAAATTCGGCCGCACCGACCCCACGCATTGCGCGAATCTTCTGGCGTATGCGCAGCAGCAGCAAAACGGCCGAAGCTCCCAACCCGAAAAGATAGCCTAAATAGAGCCCCTTAGGGCCGAGGCCGAGCGTGAATCCGCACAGATAGCCGATAGGAATATTCAGCACTATATAGGCCAAAAAAGAGACGACGGGAATGATCTTCACATCCTGAATACCGCGCATCGTACCTATGGCCACGCACTGCAAACCGTCGGGCAGCTGATAGAGCGACACGTAAACGAGCAGAACGGACGTCAGCCCGATAACCTCGGCATTGGTGGTGAACATCACGGGAATCAGCGTATTGAACGAGGTGAGGAACAATATTACCAGACTGTTCCACACCAATACTATATGCAGCGACGCCTTGGCCGCGATGCCCAACTCGTCGATATTGCGCGCTCCGTAACAGTGGGAAATACGTATGGTCGTGGCCGCACCGACGGCGGTAACTATCATAAAGGCGCAGTTTCCCAGCGTCATCGCCACCTGATTGGCGCTGATGGCCACGGTATCGAACCACCCCATCATTACACTCGTAATGACGAAAGCCGACGCTTCGAGGAACATCTGCACGGCTATCGGAAAACCCATAGACAGTAGCGACCGCATAGCCGCAATCCCCATATGGACACCTGGCATAAGGTTCATATAACGGCGCATCTCCTTGCGGCGCATAAAATACCATATGGCCGCGATCGGCATTACGATTCGCGATATGAGCGTCGCCAAACCCGCACCCGTGGCACCCATCTCCCCGAAACCGAACTTGCCGTATATGAATATCCAGTTCAGCAGGATGTTCAGCGTATTGCACCCCACGATGATGACCATCGATACGGTCGTGTTGCCGACACCCTCCAGAAACTGTTTGAACGCCCCGAACAGCATAACGGGGAAGAGGCTCAACGCCATCAGTCTGTAATACGGCAGTGCCGCATCTATCACCTCGACTGGCTGCCCCATACGGTACAACAGAGGCGCTGCGGCCAACTGCATAAGCATAATAACGATACCGAGCGACGAATACATCGCCACGGCGTTTTTGAGATACAGCGCCGAACGCGAGTCCTCGCCTCGGGCATACAATTCGCCCACGAGCGGCGTAAGCCCGAGCGTAATGCCCAGCCCCGTTATGAAAAACAGGAACGACGCCATAGATCCGAATGCGACGGCAGCCAGCGGCAACGGATCGTCGCCGCCGTAACGGCCGACCATTATGTTGTCGGCGAACTGCACGAATATGTGCCCGAGCTGCGCAGCGACAACGGGCAGCGCCAACTTGAGATTGGCGCGATACTGTTCCCTGTATTTGGAAAATGAGTACATAGCGGCGGCAAAGATAGCATTTTCGGGACAAATATTCGTATCGTGCCGACATAACGGGTGCCGAAGTACCCGCCGAAACCTCCGCAATTCGTTTTTTTTGATTATATTTGTGCAAAATTTAGATAAATGTCATCCGATTATAAAGACTTGAAGACAAAACCCGATATGGGTCGCGGATGCGGATTCCGTAACGACGGGGAGGAGACGGTCGTCACTCCGTGCGAGGGATGTTACAAACTCCACGAAACGGACTGGCTCGAAGAGTATCCCGATAACGTCCCTACCGACATCGTCGAGGTGCGATTCAAGAATACGCGGCGCTCGTACTACCGCAATATCAACAACCTGCCGCTCAAGCGCGGCGACATAGTGGCCGTGGAGGCATCCCCCGGGCACGACATAGGCACCGTATCGCTTACGGGCGATATGGTGGCCAAGCAGATGCGGCGCGTGGGGTTCAACCCTTTCAACGGCGAGTTCAAGAAGATTTACCGCAAAGCCAAGCCCTACGACATCGAACGCTGGCAGGAGGCCATAGCCCTCGAACACGAGACGATGATCCGCTCGCGGCAGATAGCCGCCGATATGGGTCTGGATATGAAAATCGGCGACGTGGAGTATCAGGGCGACAAGATAAAGGCCATATTCTATTATATAGCCGAAGGGCGTGTCGATTTTCGCGAACTCATCAAGGTGTTCGCCGAGCAGTTCCACATACGCATCGAGATGAAGCAGATAGGTGCGCGTCAGGAGGCGGGGCGCATAGGCGGCATAGGCGCCTGCGGCCGCGAGCTGTGCTGCGCATCGTGGATTTCGAGCTTTTCGAGCGTCACGACCAATGCCGCGCGTATGCAGGAAATATCGCTCAACCCCCAGAAACTTGCGGGGCAGTGTTCGAAACTCAAATGCTGCCTGATGTACGAGTACGACACCTATGCCGATGCGAGCCGCGAATTTCCGCGGGTGCGCGAACCGTTGCAGACGCTCGACGGCGAATACTATCCCGTCAAGAACGATATTCTCGCACGAACGATGTCGTTCAGCAGCAGCAAGGATGCGCTGGCGAACGTCGTCACCATACCCGTTTCGCGGGTACGGGAGATAATCGCGCTGAACCGTGCGGGCAAAAAAGCGGAGCAGCTGATCGACGACAACGATGCGCCGACAGCGGAAGAACCGACATATCGCACCGAAGAGGACAGCATCACGCGTTTCGATTCGAAAAAGCGCAACAAGAGTCGCAAAAACCGCCCGAACCGTAACGGCAGCGGCGGTAACGAACCGAACGGCGAGCAGCACCGAGCCGACCGCAACAGCGGCGAGCAGCAACGGCAGCACGACGACGGCACGGAACGCCGCAACGGCAATCACGGCGCCGACGAACGCAGGGGTTCGGAAAACGGCAACCGCAATCGCCACAACCGTCATCGCAACCGTCCGAACGGCGGCGAGCACCGCAGCGGCAGACCCGACAACGGGAGCAATGGCGAGAACGGCGGAAACGGCGGCGACAAGAACGGGAACCTGTAACTGTCGGATATGATACGGCGTACGACATCGGCTGTGTGCTCGGCGGCAGTCGCACTTCTGTCGTTCGGATGCGCATCGGCACCCGAAACGATAATGAACGGGGTCGATCCGTTCGGTTGGGACGAGGCGACGGTCGTAGAATACGACAACCGCGACACGGTATCGCTGCGCGACCTCGCACTGACGATAAGATACGGGGCAGCCCTGAAAGACAACCGTCTGCCGCTGACCATAACCACAATGGCGCCCGACTCGACCTGCATAAGCGAGCAGAAGGTATTCTTCCTCGAATGCCGTCCCGGACCGGCAGCGACGGCCGCCGTGGAAAATATCGTATACAGGCGCTCGGCGCGGCTGTCGCAGCAAGGCACATATTCCGTAACGATAGAGCCGCACGTACCGCTCAAAGGAGTGGAGGCAGTCGGCATAACCTTCGAGAAAGCAGAACAGACGTGGGAAAAGACAAATTAAGGCGTTTTGCCGAGAACCGTACTTTCGAATGTATGGTACAACCCGAATTCGACGAGATATTCCGATGCGATCATCCTCTCAAGGGGCATTGGAATGCCGATTTTTTCCGTAACGGCAACCCGATAATTCTCGAGCTCGGCTGCGGCAAGGGCGAATACACCATAGCTTTGGCCGAGCGCAATCCCGATTGCAACTACATCGGCATCGACATCAAGGGCGCGCGTATGTGGCGCGGCGCCAAAACGGCGACCGAGCGGGGAATGCGCAATGTCGCGTTCATACGTACGCGCATAGAGTTCATACGTTCGTTCTTCGGCGAGGGCGAAGTGTCCGAGATATGGATAACGTTCCCCGATCCCCAGCTCAAAACGCGCCGCGCAAAGAAGCGCCTCACATCGCCGCTCTTCCTCGAAGAGTATGCGCAGATGCTCGCGGCGGACGGCGCCATAAACCTGAAGACCGACTCGCAGCATCTGTACGGATACACCGACGCCGTAATACGGCGCTTCGGACTGCCCTGCGAGGTCTCGAATGCCGACATCTACGGCTCGGGATACGCCGACGAACTGCTGTCGGTGAAGACCGCCTACGAACGTATGTTCCTCGAACGCGGGCTGCCGATAACCTATACGCGGTTCTCGCTCGGCGGGCGGCGCTCGTTCCCGATGTTCGAATGGGAGGGCGACGACACCGACGAGAAGGACTGCGAGGAGAGCCGTCGCTGACGACGCACGGATTTACGGGAAATCTCTCGGCGCACATACAATATTTCAATATCGGGTGCGTTTGTTTTTCGGAATGAAGACAAAAGATTGCTTATGACAAATATCGCCTTTTGAACTTTTATTATTTTCGACTATGAAAAAGAGAGCATTTTTATTATTCGGAGTTGTCGCACTCTCCGCAACGATAGGAGGCGTAACGGCATACGGCGTAACGAAACTCGCCGACAACGGAAAACAAATCGAAGTGGTAGAACGCACCGTAGAGCGTACGCCGTCTCTCGGCTCGCAGTTCACTTCGTATCAGGCAGAGCAATATCCCGACCTTACATATGCGGCAGAAAACGCCGTGAAGGCGGTAGTGAATATCGAAGCCGTGCAGGAGGTCGAGATGCGGCAGCGCGGCTACGATCCCTTCCTCGAATTCTTCGGATTCCCGCAGGGGGAATATCACAACGGCAAGCCCCAAATGCAGGAGCGCCGTGCGGGAGGTTCGGGAGTGATAATCTCCGAAGACGGATACATCGTCACGAACAACCACGTGATAGAGAATGCCACGAAACTGCGCGTGAAGCTCAATGACGGTCGCGTATTCGACGCCAAGACGATCGGTACCGACCCGACGACGGACATCGCACTCATCAAGATAGACGCCAAGGAGCTTCCCACGCTTGCGTTCGGCAGTTCGGACGCCCTGCGGCTCGGCGAATGGGTCCTGGCCATAGGCTCGCCCTTCGACCTGCAATCGACCATTACGGCCGGTATCGTAAGCGCCAAGGCCCGCCGTCTGGACGTCATTCCCAATGATTTCCGCATCGAATCGTTCATCCAGACCGACGCGGCCGTCAATCCCGGCAACTCGGGAGGCGCGCTGGTGAATACTCACGGTGAACTGGTGGGCATCAACACCGTAATCAAGTCTTCGACGGGCAGTTACATAGGCTACTCGTTCGCGGTACCCGAAACCATCGTACGCAAGGTCGTCGTCGATCTCAAGGAGTACGGTGTCGTACAACGCGCGCTGCTCGGCATCTCCTACCGTTTCATCGATCAGGATTTCATCGACCAGACCGGTAAGGAGTTAGGCATCGACAAGGTCGGCGGAGCATACGTCGCCTCCGTCAGCGACGGCGGTGCCGCATCCGAAGCGGGAATACGCAAGGGCGATATCATAACGGAAATCGACGGGGTGAAGATAGACAACGGAACCACCCTGACGGAGCAGATAGGCAAACGCCGACCCAACGATAAAGTTACTTTATCGGTAAAAAGAGGCAAGGAAGTGAAACATTTCGATGTCACTTTACGTAATAAAGCGGGTAAAACGGAACTACTGACCCGCGAAAGCGTCGATGTTTCGGCGATTTTGGGCGGTAAATTCGCGGATGCGAGCGCCAAGTTGTGTCGGGACCTCGACATAAGGGGCGGAGTACAGGTTACGGGCGTCAAACACGGCGGTCTGCTCGAAAGGGCACGCGTGAGAAACGGGTTCGTAATCACTCACATCAACGATAAAGCTGTTTACGGAGTCTCCGACCTCGACAAGATCACCGACAAGGTGTCGTCGATAGACGGACTGTATCCCGACGGCCGCGCCGCAAGTTACGTAATCGTGGAGTAACACCGATGTAACGGACAACTTAATTGACCTTTACCGCGGTAGGATTTTCACGCAGTAAAGGTCAATTATTTTTTGGAGGAACGAAATATATGCGTCAATTAAAAATTACGAAATCCATCACCAACCGTGAGAGCGCCTCGCTCGACAAGTATCTTCAGGAGATAGGCAAAGAGGAACTTATCACGGTCGAGGAAGAGGTAGAGCTCGCGCAACGCATCAAAAAGGGCGATCAGGCGGCACTCGAAAAGCTGACCAAAGCCAATCTGCGTTTCGTGGTTTCGGTAGCCAAACAGTATCAGAACCAAGGTTTGAGCCTTCCCGACCTTATCAACGAGGGCAATCTCGGCCTTATCAAAGCCGCCGAGAAGTTCGACGAGACCCGCGGTTTCAAATTCATATCCTATGCCGTTTGGTGGATACGCCAGTCCATTCTTCAGGCTTTGGCCGAGCAATCGCGAATCGTGCGTCTGCCGCTCAATCAAGTAGGCTCGCTCAACAAGATAAACAAGGCTTTCGCCCGTTTCGAACAGGAGCACGAACGCACGCCGTCGCCCGAGGAGCTGGCCAACGAACTGGAGCTGCCCAAAGAGAAAGTCACGGACACGCTGCGCGTAGCAGGCCGACATATCTCGGTCGATGCACCGTTCGCCGACGGCGAGGACAACTCGCTGCTGGACGTGCTCGTAAATCCCGATTCGCCGAATGCGGACAGAGGGCTTATAAACGAATCCTTGGCTACGGAGGTCGATCGCGCATTGGAAACGCTGACCGAGCGCGAACGCGACATAATCAAATATTTCTTCGGCATCGGCTGTTCGGAAATGACGCTCGAAGAGATAGGCGAAAAATTCGACCTTACGCGCGAACGCGTGCGTCAGATCAAGGAGAAGGCAATACGCCGCCTGCGCCATTCGTCGCGGTCGAAACTGCTCAAATCGTATTTGGGATAACATACATAAATCGGCAGGGCTGCACGGCAAGCCCCTCCGAAATCGAAAACCACCTCGTCGGTATTCCCGTCAGGGGTGGTTTTGCTTATAGTTGTTCCTTAAATACGGTCCGTCCTTCCATCCGTCCATCCGTCCATCTGTCTATTCGTCCTCCGCAGCATCATATCAGCCGACCGCCGTCGTTCCACTCTCCGTAAAGAATGCCGCGCCGGGTATTGTTCACAAACTTCGCGAGCCGCGAACGAAAGAGTTCGGGACGTTTTTTCCTGTTGGATTGAATCGTATCGATCCTTACGCGGACATAGAGTTCGGGGAGTTTCAGAAAGTTGTCCCACACGGCATCATCGGAGTGCAGCGCCTCCGAGACATCATCGTCTATCGCGAACCCCGATTCAGACATATCGGGCAATACGGCGCGTCCAGCATCGGTCATAAGCCCCAGCCGCTCCAATCTGCGGCACCGCTCCTTGTTCAGTTCCGTCCAGGAACTGCCTGCCTTGCGAGGCGTCAGCCTTTGTACCGTCACGTCGGGCGAGAGTTTCTTGACCGTACTGTCTATCCACCCGAAACACAAAGCCTCCTCGACGGCATCGAGATACCTGAATGCACCGTCATCTGCCGAACGGCCGCGGACGACGGCTACCCAGCACTCCGTTTCCGTAGAATGATTATCCGACAGCCATTCACGCAATTCATACCGCGACGTCGCCCGAAGCAGGTTTTTTATCTCCATAATCGTTTCCTCCGCAACCCTGTCTCCTGCGCAGCCATACGTCAGCGCCAACCGCTACCACACGACAGGTTCTTTGCCCACCGACAACAGATATTCGTTGGCTCTCGAAAAATGACGGCACCCGAAAAAACCGCGGTACACCGACAGCGGCGACGGATGCACGGCCTTGAGAATCAGATTGCGCATCGGATTGGCAATGGCCCCCTTGCGCTGGGCATAACTGCCCCACAACATATAGACGATACCCTCCTTGCGTTCGGCTATGGCCTTGACGACGGCGTCGGTAAATATCTCCCAGCCGCGCCCCGCGTGAGATGCGGCCTCGTGTTCCCGCACGGTCAGTACGGCGTTCAGCAGCAGCACGCCCTGTTCCGCCCAACGGTCGAGATTTCCCGAAGACGGGATAGCGGCGCCCGTATCGTCGTGCACCTCCTTGAAGATGTTCTGCAACGACGGCGGAAACGGGATTCCGTCACCCACCGAAAAGCACAGTCCGTTCGCCTGATTGGGCCCGTGATAGGGGTCCTGCCCTATAATCACGACTTTCAACTGTTCGAAAGGACACTTGTCGAAAGCGCGGAAAATATTCGACCCGCGGGGATATATGCGGCGCGAGGCATATTCGTCGCGCACGAACCGTGTCAGCTCCTCGAAATAGGGTTTCTCGAACTCGGGAGCAAGGATCTCTTTCCAGTCTTCAGCGATTTTAACGTTCATATATCCGATATTTTTGCGTAAATATACGAATTTATTTGGATATTACGCCGCCATAGGCTATCTTTGCGCTCCCGTCCTAAAGGGTGCGGGAAACAATGTGGAAAGATTTGGACTGATTGCAACCACAATAAAAAATCGCTAAAACAGCATTCTTTATTACAACAGCCGATCCTTACACATTCATTTATTAACCGTTAAATGTTTGTATTATGGGATTTCTATTTACTTCGGAGTCTGTCTCGGAGGGACACCCCGACAAAGTTTCGGACCAGATTTCTGACGCCATTCTCGACGAGTTCCTGCGCCGCGACGTCAATGCCAAAGTCGCTTGCGAAACGCTTTGCACCACCGGTCTGGTGGTCGTTGCGGGCGAAGTGCGCTCGGATGCGTACGTAGACGTTCAGGGCGTCGCACGCCGCGTCATCGACCGCATAGGCTATAATCGCAGCGAGTACCAGTTCGATGCCGCTTCGTGCGGTATCCTCTCGGCCATTCACGAGCAGTCGCCCGACATCAACCGAGGCGTCGTGCGCGAAGAGGAGGAGTTGCAGGGTGCGGGCGATCAGGGTATTATGTTCGGCTATGCCTGCAACGAGACCCGCGAGCTGATGCCCGCGACGCTCATACTCTCGCACGTGATACTCAAAGAGCTGGCAGCCATCCGTCGCGAAGGTGAAGTGATGCGCTATCTGCGTCCCGACTCGAAAAGTCAGGTTACGATAGAGTACGACAGCGCCACCCGCAAACCGCTGCGCGTGCATACGATAGTCGTCTCCACGCAGCACGACGATTGCGTCGATGCCGAGCAGATAAAGGCCGACGTACGCAACATCCTCATACCGCGCGTCAAAGCGCGTCTCGAGCGTGCCAACGACCGTCTGGCCGACCTTATAGGCGACGACTACATCCTGCACGTCAATCCGACGGGCAAATTCGTCATAGGCGGGCCTCACGGCGACACGGGACTTACGGGACGCAAAATCATAGTCGATACCTACGGAGGCCGCGGCGCCCACGGCGGCGGAGCATTCTCGGGCAAGGACTCGTCGAAGGTAGACCGCTCGGCCGCATATGCGGCGCGGCATATCGCCAAGAATATGGTTGCGGCAGGCATCGCCGACGAGGTTCTGGTGCAGGTGTCGTACGCAATAGGCATCGCCGACCCGCTGTCGATATATGTCGATACCTACGGCACGAACCGCACGGGCATCACGGACGGTGAGATCGCCGAGCGCATAGGCAAGCTCTTCGATCTTCGTCCCGCGAGCATAGTGAAGCGCTTCGGGCTCAAAAATCCGATATTCGAGGCGACGGCCTCCTACGGGCATTTCGGCAACCGCCCATACACCAAGCGCGTGACGCTGCATCGCGACGGCGCGGAAGTCGAGCGCGAAATAGAGTTCTTCGGCTGGGAGAAACTCGATGCGGTCGATATGCTGAAAAAAGAGTTCGGGCTGTAAATCAGACCTGCACTCGCCGCGCGGTGAAAATATGACATAAATGCGGGCGTACACCGCACGCCGCGAAAATATAACAGAACCCCGTCGGAAAATCCGACGGGGTTCTGTTATGCGGGCGGCAGCCTAAACGGCCGCCGAGCCATATAATATCGTCCTGAATTACCTTTTCAACAACGCCTTGACCTCACGGCATACGGTTTCGCCGTTATAGCCGAACTCGGCGTCGAGCACCTTATACGGAGCCGAATATCCGAAATGGTCGAGACCGTGGACAGCGTTCAGATCGCCCACCAATGACAGCAATGTCACGGGAAGTCCCGATGTCATACCGTAGCGCCGTATGCCCTCGGGCAGCACGCTGTCCTGATACGATTTGGGCTGGTCGCGGAACAAACCCTCGCTCGGCGCACTTACGATGCGCACGTTTATACCCTCCTTGGCGAGCAGTTCAGCACCCTCGACAAGCGTAGCTACCTCGGAGCCCGAAGCTATCATCACCACATTGGGCTTTGCCGTATCGGCAATGATATAGGCGCCTTTGGAGAGTTGCATAGCCTCTTCGCGGCGGCTCTTGCCGAGAGCGGGCAGGTTCTTGATATTCTGTCGCGAGAGGACGAGCGCCACGGGGCGCTTCTCCTCGAGTGCTATCTTCCATGCGGCGATAGTCTCCTCGCCGTCGGCGGGACGCAGCACCACCATCGAGCGCTCGCCCCTGTGGTTTCTGAGGTGCTCCATAAGACGGATCTGAGCCTCGTGCTCCACGGGCTGGTGCGTAGGACCGTCTTCACCGACACGGAACGAGTCGTGAGTCCATACGTATATCACATGCAGGCGCATAAGTGCCGACAGACGCACTGCGGGTTTCATATAGTCGGAGAATACGAAGAACGTACCGCACGCGGGAATCACGCCTCCGTGCAGTGCCATACCGTTCATTATGCAGGCCATAGTCAGTTCCGACACTCCCGCCTGAAAGAACTTGCCCGAGAAATCGCCCTTGGTGAAAGCCTTGGTCTTCTTCAGATAGCCGTCCGTCTTGTCCGAGTTACTCAAATCGGCCGACGCCACGATCATATTCTCCACCTTGTCGGCAAATACGGACAACACCGCCGCCGAAGCTGCACGCGTAGCCGAATCGGCCTTCATCTCTATGCTCTTGTAATCGATGTCGGGAAGCTCGTTCGACAAGAACCTGTCGAGTTTGCGCGCCAAATCGCGATTCGCCGAGCGCCATTTGCGTTCCGCATCCTTGCGCTCCCTGATAAGGACCCGCAAAGCCTCGCGACGGGCATCGTACACCTCAACGCTCTCGCGGAATATACGGAACGGGTCTTCGGGATCGCCGCCGAGACAGCGTACGGTAGCCGCATAATCGGCTCCCGCGGCCGAAAGGGGTTGTCCGTGCGTCGATACCTTGTTTTCGAAACTCGAACCGTCGGCCGCAACGGCACCCTTGCCCATTACGGTCTTGCCTATAATTATGGTCGGACGCTCCTTCTCGGCTATGGCCGCATCGAGCGCAGCACGTATCTCGTCGATATTCTGGCCGCAGATCTCGATCACGTTCCAACCCCACGCGCGATATTTCATCGCCACATCCTCGGTATCTACCTCATCGACCTTCGTCGATAGCTGGATATTGTTCGAGTCGTAATACATTACGACGTTATGCAGGCCCAAATTGCCCGCTATGCGTCCCACGCCCTGCGAGATCTCCTCCTGCACGGCACCGTCGGATATATAAATATAGGTCTTGTGCTCCAGCCATTCGCCGAAACGCGCCGCCATAAAACGCTCCGCGATAGCGGCTCCGATACCCATAGCGTGTCCCTGCCCGAGCGGGCCCGACGTATTCTCCACGCCGTGCATAACATCGACTTCGGGATGGCCGGGCGTGATGCTCCCCCACTGGCGGAACGACGCCAAATCGTCCATCGTATAGTTACCGGCGAGCGCCAACACGGAATAAAGCATCGGCGACATATGTCCCGGATCGAGGAAAAAACGGTCGCGGAACGGATAATTCATATCATCCGGATCATAACGCAGATACTCGGCATAAAGCACATTGACGAAATCCGCTCCGCCCATAGCTCCGCCGGGATGGCCTGATTTCGCCTTTTCCACCATAGATGCCGCGAGCACGCGTATGTTGTCGGCCGCACGCTGCATTTTGGAATTATCGGTTTTCATAAGAAATTTAAGTTATATTTTGGGGCTTTTATATTACAAATATAGAAAAAAACTTTCTATATGACCTGTCTCCAAGCAGCAAAATTAGTTTTTTCCATCTTTTGACGGGCATACTCGAGGGTGACGACGAACCTGCGCTCGCCCGACGACGGCACATCGAACATAGTGTCGGTCATAATGGTCTCGCATATGGACCTCAACCCGCGGGCGCCCAGTTTGAACTCCAACGCCTTGTCCACTATATAGTCGAGCACCTCGTCCTCGAACTGCAACTCTACGCCGTCCATCTCGAACAGGCGCCGATATTGGCGTACGATAGCGTTTTTCGGCTCGGTAAGTATCGACCGCAAGGCCTGCTTGGAAAGCGATTCCATATATGTCAGCACGGGCAGACGTCCCACCAATTCGGGAATCAGGCCGAAAGACCTGACATCCTGGGGCATTACGTACTGCATCAGATTATTGCGGTCTACCGTATCGGCCTGCACGCGGCCGTAACCCAATGCACGGGTATTGAGCCGCTGCGCTATCTTCTTCTCGATGCCGTCGAACGCTCCGCCGCATATGAACAGGATATTTTTGGTATTCACGCGAATAAAATCCTGGTCGGGATGCTTGCGCCCGCCCTTGGGAGGGACATTCACCACGGTACCCTCGAGCATCTTCAGCAGCGCCTGCTGCACGCCCTCGCCCGACACGTCGCGCGTGATGCTCGGGTTGTCGCCCTTGCGGGCTATCTTGTCTATCTCGTCGATGAACACTATACCCCGTTCGGCAGCCTCGAGATTATAGTCGGCGACCTGCAACAATCGCGACAGTATGCTCTCGACATCTTCGCCCACATATCCCGCTTCGGTCAGTACCGTAGCATCGACAATGGTGAACGGCACCTTCAGCAGGCGGGCGATGGTCTTGGCGATAAGTGTCTTGCCCGTACCCGTAGGTCCGATGAGCAGAATGTTCGACTTGTCGATCTCGACATCGCCGTCGCCGCTACCGTTGCACAGCAAACGTTTGTAGTGGTTGTAAACCGCCACCGAGATATACCGTTTGGCACGGTCCTGCCCTATGACATAGCGGTCGAGGAACTCCTTGATCTGCACGGGACGCAACAGTTCGTCCATCGTGCGCGGAGCCTCGTCGTTGTAACTCGTTTTCGACGTTTTGCGCACGCTGTCCTCGATAATGCCGCTGTGAACGAGCATCTTGTACCCTTCGGCTATACAGTTGCTGCAAATATTCAAACGGTGGTCGCCGCTCGTAAGCAGCAGGTCCACATCGCTGCGCTTGGCACCGCAGAAGTCGCAACATTCGTTTTCCGACGAACCGTTGCCGCCCTTATGATTCCTGTTATTGGACATTTACTTGCTTCTTTTCGATAAAACACTGTCTATCAATCCGTAATTTTTAGCCTCCTCGGCCGAGAGCCAATGGTCGCGGTCGGCATCGCGCTCTATCTTCTTCACCGGAACGCCCGTATGCAGCGACAAAATATCGTACAGCTCCTTCTTCGCCCGCAGAATCTCGCGTGCCGTAATCTCTATGTCGGAAGCCTGACCCTGCGCACCGCCCAGCGGCTGATGGATCATAATTCGCGAATGCGGCAATGCGGAGCGTTTGTCCTTGGCCCCCGCAGCCAACAGCACGGCACCCATAGACGCCGCCATACCGGTGCATATCGTCGCGACATCGCAATTCACGAGCTGCATCGTATCGTAGATGCCCAAGCCTGCCGACACGGACCCGCCGGGTGAATTGACGTATATCTGAATATCCTTCTCGGGATCGACGGACTCCAGAAACAGCAGCTGCGCCTGAATGATATTGGCCACATCGTCGTTTATCGGTGCGCCGAGGAAGATGATGCGGTCCATCATCAGTCGCGAGAAGACATCCATAGTGGCGATATTGAGCTGCCGCTCCTCGATGATGGTCGGCGATACGGAGGCCGACTGCGTAGACATATAATCGTGCAGCGTCAGGCTGCTTATTCCGCGACTGCCGTGCGCGTATTTTTCGAATTCGGACATATCGTTTTCTATTTTAGGGGTTTACAATCCGTAGCCCGTCCTATGCGACGAACTCCGCAGGTCGGTTGCAAAAACCGAACCCGCAGAGTTCGAAGAGATGGATTTTATACGAAAAAGACTAAATCTCTTTTGCCAGTTTGGCGAAATCCTCTGCCGACACGGCCTTTTCCGTAACCTTGATCTTCGATTTCACATCCTCGACGACCTTCTGCTCGTACAGTTTTTCGTATATCTTCTGCGACTGCTCCTTGTTCTCGAGAATCTGCTTCGAGAAATTCTCTATCATCTCGGCGGGTGCCGACGGCATACCGTACTGAGCGAACTGCGCTGCGGCGAACAGGCGCGCTTCGGCAGCAGCCTCCTCGGCCGAGACCTTGAGCCCGTCCTTCTGAATGAAATATTTCTGGAGGTAGTTCCACGAGAACATCTTCAGGAACGAATCGAAATCCTTCTCGATATCCTCCTTGGTGAACTTGCCCTCGTTGATGACATACAACCAGCGCTTCAGGAACTCCGCAGGCATCTCGAGTTTGGCCTTGTCGAGCAGATAGTTGCGCAGCTGCAACGTGAAGAGGTAATCGCTCTCGCGCGCAAGCTCCTGACCTATCTGGCCGTCGATGAACTCGTCAAGTTCGGCGGCATTCTTCACATTACCCTCGGGGAATGCGCTCTTGAAGAACTCTTCGTTGAGCTCGGGATTCGCGAACTGACGTATCTTAGTGATTTCGAGCGAGAACTCGGGATTGATACCCTCCAGTTCATTCTCTTTCACCTGAAGGATCGACGCACGCTGCGATGCACTCTTGTAAAGCTCGTTTATATTGACCGAAGTCTTGTATCCGACCTTCTTGCCGATGAAAGGCTTGCGCTCGTCGTCGTTCATCGAGATCAGGCCGACATACGCATCCTCGACCTTGATGTCGCCGTTGTCGAGCGTAACCGACAGAGCTTCGTCCTTGCTTACCTTATCGACATCGATCAGACGGCCGAAACGGCGCAGGTAATTATCTAAATAATCGGCGTGCATCTTCTTGTCTACCTTGATTCTGTTGTAGACGACCTTGTCCTTTTCGGACAGTTCGAGATTCACCGCGGGAGCCTCGCCTATTTCGAATACGAACTCGAACTCCGTACCGTTATCGAAATCGAAATCGCCCTGCTCGTCGGAGGGAATCACGTCGCCTACATACTCGATGTTCTCCTTGCGGAGATACTCGAATACGGCATCGGATGCCAGACGATAGGACTGCTCGGCCAAGACGCCCTTGCCGTACATCTTCTTAATGATGCCCATAGGCACCATACCGGGGCGGAACCCGGGGATATTGGCCTTGCGGCGATAATCGCGAAGCGCTTTCTCGACAGTCTCGCCGTAATCCTTTTCGTCTACGGTCACCTTAATGAGCGACGCGTGTTGTTCTCTCTGTTCTCTAACGATTTTCATAGCTTTATTTTTGTCTTATCACTTTCAATTCGGAGCGCAAAGATAAGAAATTTAATTGACATAATACAAATTATCATAATTATAATGTACCTTTGCGGATAATATGAGAAGTTTTACGGTCATACTTTTTGCGGCGATGCTGCCGATAGTCGCGGCGATGCCTGCGGGATGCCGCGGCAACTCCCGCACTCGCTCGGCAGGCCCGACGGCCGCCGAGCCTGCCCGCTATTCATATCGTGTAACGGCGTCGCATCCCCACCTGACGACAAGCTATACGCAGGGATTGCAATACATCGACGGCGTTATGTGGGAAGGCACGGGGCAGAACGGCAGGTCGCGCCTGCAAAAGATCGATCTGCATACGGGCAAAGCCGATGTCGTGGCGGAGTTGCCGCACTCGGAGTTCGGCGAGGGCATCGCCGTCCTGAACGGCGAGATATTCCAACTGACCTGGACGAGCAACATAGCCCACGTCTACGACCTTGCGACGGGACGCAAATTGCGCGACGTACATTACACGGGCGAGGGCTGGGGGCTCACCACCGACGGCGAGCGGCTCTATATGTCCAACGGCTCGGAGCGGATATTCCGCATCGACCCGAAGACCTTCGAACGCGAAGGCTCGATAACGGTCACCGTAAATGGAGAGCCCGTACGCTACCTCAACGAGCTGGAGTGGATCGACGGCAAGATATGGGCCAACGTCTATACGACCGACTTCATCGTCATCATAAACCCCGACACAGGCATCGTGGAGGGTATAGTCGATCTTCAGGGGCTGCTGCCCGCGAGCGAAACGACGCCCGAGACGGATGTTCTGAACGGCATAGCATACGACGCCGCCGACAAACGCATATTCGTGACGGGCAAAAACTGGAGCAGATTGTTCGAAATCGAATTGACGGAACAGTGACGCACCGGACCATATACGAAGCGCTCGAAGACCGCATACTGACGCTCGACGGAGGAACGGGGACATCGGTGCGGCACTATGCGGCGGCACGCGGCGCGACCGCCGAGGTCGGGACGCCCGCACATCTCGGGATTATGCGCGACATACACCGCCGCTATCTCGAAGCGGGTGCCGATATTATCGAAACGGACATCGGCTACAGAGACCGCGCATCGGCGATGTCGGCCGCAAGGACAGCCCGTGAAGCCGCGGACGAATATACGTCCCTGACGCCCTGCAAGCCGAGGTTCGTCGCCGGAGCGATATATGCCTGCGACGCATCCGCAGCATCTCAGGCCGAGGGATTTATCGACGGAGGTGCGGATATGATAATTCTCGAGACGGCGACGGATACGCGCGGCCTGCGCGACGGCTTGGCCGCACTGGAAGCCGTTGCGGCAAAACGCGGCGAGAAAATACCCGTCATAGTTTCGGCCACTACGGACGGGCACGGGACATTGCCGTCGGGCGAAACGGTCGAGGAGTTTTATGCTGCCGTATCGCCTTACGGACCGCTCGCCATAGGGTTCAACTGCTCGCAAGGGCCTCAGTCGTTATTGCAGCCGCTCGCACGACTCGCCGAAATATCGGAATTCCGCATTTCGGCATACCCGAGCGCAGGCCTACCCGACGGGGACGGAAACTGCTGCTGCACGCCCGAAGTATTTGCCGAAGAGGTCGCAAAATATATGAGGCAGGGGCTCGTAAACATCATCGGCGGATGCTGCGGCACGGGACCCGAGCACATAGCGCTGCTCGCGCGCGCCGCGGGACATTATATGCCGCGCCCGAAGCCGAAACGCGAAATTGCAGATGCCCGCAATACGGCGAAAGCCGTCAGCGAGCGATAAACGAAAACGAACCGTTATGACACCGACAGAATTCCGACGCCGATTGCACGCCGACCCCGAGCTCTCGTTTCACGAGGAACGGACGGCACGCTTCATATCCGAATGTCTTGCAGCCGAGGGCATCGAGCACCGCCCGACGGCAGGCACGGGCATTCTGGCGCGGCTCGTCGGCAGCGGCGACCCGCGGCGCGCCGTAGTCCTGCGTGCCGACATCGACGCCCTGCCCGTCCGCGAGGAGACGGATGCGGCGTGGAAGTCCCTCAACGACGGGATTATGCACGCCTGCGGCCACGACATCCACGCCGCCGTCCTTTTCGGCGTACTGCAACGGCTCAAACACGAGGGCGGCTTCAGAGGCACAATCTTCGGATTGTTCCAGCCAGCCGAGGAGTGCAACCCCGGGGGCGCCTCGCTCGTACTGGCGGAAAACCCGTTCGACGGTTACGAGGTGACGGCCGTCATAGGCGAGCACGTCGAGGCGGGTCTCGCGGTCGGGACACTGGGATTCTGCCCGGGCAAATTTATGGCCTCGAACGACGAGCTGCGTTTCACCGTGCGCGGCAAAGGCGGACACGCCGCTATGCGTTCGGCGCTCAAAGACCCCGTAATCGCAGCGGCGGAACTGGTACTGCGGCTCGCGGAGCTGAACTCGCGGGAGTGCGTGGTATCGACGGGGCGCATAATCGCCGACGGAGCCACGAACGTCATACCCGACGAGGTGCATATCGAAGGCACTATGCGGACCTTCGACGAGGAAGTACGCAGACGCGCCAAACGGAGCATCGCCGATATCGCGGCTCAGACGGACAGCCGCTACGGAGTCGAGACCGAAACCGACATCGGCGAGGGATACCCCTGCGTAGTAAACGACGAGCGACTGACGGCGACGGCTCGAGAACTTGCCGCCGAACGTTTCAGGGCCGTCGATTTGCAGCCGCGAACGACATCCGAGGATTTCGGACGCTACTGCGAACGTTACCCTTCGCTCTTCTATCGTCTCGGAGCAGGCGAGAGATCGGGAGCGACCCACACATCGCTGTTCGACCCCGACGAACGGGCGATAGACACGGGAATAGAATTTATGAGCCTGCTCGCAATAAAGTTATCAGAAACATATGAGTAGAAAGAAAAAACATATGCCGACATTCGAGGAACGGGCGTCATTCATAGCAAGGATGTTCAATGAGATGCCCGAAAAGAGCTTCACGCTGCGGCATCTGGCCGCATCGTCGGGCGGAGCCGACGCCGAAGGGCGGCGCATGACCAAATCGATCCTCGACAGTCTGGCGGCAGAAGGCACTATAGACATCATACGTCAGAAATACCGTTTAAGCCGCAACCGTCTGCCCCGTTACACGGGCACGGCCCATATGACCGCATCGGGTTCGATATTCGTAACAGTCGAAGGCATCGAAGGCGACATATTCGTCAGCCAGCGCGACACGCGCACCGCACTCGACGGCGATACCGTGGAGATCATAATCACGCACCACTCGCGCAAAGGCTCGGCCGAAGGCGAGATAACGAAGGTAGTAAAACGCAGCGACCGCACATACGTCGGCACGACCGAGATACGTTCGAAAAAGACGATATGCGTGAAGACGGACCCGCGCAAAATCCCCGTGGACATCATATTGCCGCGAATGCAATACCCCGACCTCGCAGCCAACAAAAAGGTCGTCGTGCGCATTGCCGGCTGGAACGACTTCGACAAACTGCCGACGGGAGAACTGGCCGATGTTCTGGGCGACAACGGCGACAACGATGCCGAGATGCACGCCATTTTGGCCGAATTCGACCTGCCGTACAAGTTCGACGAAGAGGTGGAGCGCGCCGCCGCGGCCATCCCCGACAAAATTACCGAACGCGACTATGCCGAGCGACGCGATATGCGCGCCGTGACCACATTCACCATAGACCCGGCCGACGCCAAAGATTTCGACGATGCGCTTTCGATACGCAGGCTCGGCAACGGGACCTGGGAAGTAGGCGTCCACATAGCCGACGTGACGCACTACGTCCGCCCCGATTCGACAATAGACCGTGAAGCCCGAGAGCGCGGGACATCCGTCTATCTGGTAGACAGGACGATACCTATGCTTCCCGAACGGCTGTCGAACGAATTGTGCTCGCTGCGCCCGAATGAAGAGAAGCTCTGTTTCTCGGCCGTATTCGAAATCGGCGACGACCTCGACATAAGAAAAGAGTGGTTCGGCCGCACGGTCATCCGTTCCGACCGCCGTTTCACGTATGCCGAAGCGCAGGAGGTCATCGAGACGGGCAAAGGCGACTTCGCCGAGGAGATACTTACCCTCGACCGTATGGCCAAGGGGTTGCGGGAAGCCCGCATAAGCCACGGGGCGCTGCTTTTCGACAGGCGCGAGGCCAAATTCGACCTCGCTCCCGACGGGAAACCCATAGGCGTATATTTCAAAGAGCAGAAAGATGCCAACCACCTTATCGAGGAATTTATGTTGCTGGCCAACAAACACGTGGCACAATTCTGCGCAAAGACCGCAAACGGACGCAAACGCGCTATGGTCTACCGAATACACGACAAACCCGACCCCGAGAAGTTGGACAAGTTCCGTTCGTTCATTCTGAGGTTCGGCCTGATATTCAAAGCCAACAAGGGTGTTGCCATAGCCCGCGAGATGAACGGCCTGCTGTCGAAAATCAAAGGCACGCCCGAAGAGAATGCCGTCTCGACCCTCGCCATACGTTCGATGGCCAAGGCTGTCTACTCGACCGACAATATCGGCCATTACGGACTGGTATTCCCCTACTACACCCACTTCACCTCGCCGATCCGCCGCTATCCGGATATGATGGTCCACCGCCTGCTGGCGCGCTATCTCGACGGCAAACGCTCGGCAGATGCCGCCGCGCTCGAGGAACAGTGCGTATATGCATCCGAACGCGAAATAGTGGCATCAGACGCCGAACGCGCCTCGATAAAGTACAAGATGGTCGAGTTTATGCAGGACCGCGGCGACGAGGTGTTCGACGGTCATATCTCGGGACTTGCCGAGTGGGGCATATTCGTCGAACTCGAAGACTCGGTCATCGAGGGGATGGTTCACCTGCGCGATATGGACGACGATTTCTATCGGTTCGACGAACAGCGGTTCGAAATTTTCGGCTCCGCACATGGGAAAGTATACACGTTGGGCGACAAGGTGAAAGTACGCGTAAAGAGCGCCGACCTGCGCCGACGTACGCTCGACTTCAGACTTGTGAAGGACTGACGCACAGAACGGCGTCGATAAAACGAAACCCGATATGGACGTATGACCGTCGCATATCGGGTTTTTACTTGCAGGGAGAGTTCTCCGTCCTCCGCCCGCCGCTCAATTGCCGTGCCCCGCATCCCTGCCAGCGCAGGCGGCCTGCGGATTGCGGCCTAAAACTTTTTTGGAATATGTCTCCACGAGTTCGCCGCGGCGAATGACGAGCGTACTGTCGTCCAAGCGTTCGATGGTCCACGTTTCCGAAAAATCGATGGTCTGGCCGTTGCCGACGCTTTTGCCGCCGAGCGTCAGTTCATTGCCCTCGACGCTCCAGCTTTCGTACAACAGAGTGCTCATATTTATCGAGCTGGCTTCGCCCTCGACATAGAGATTGAATCCCTGCACCTGCTCGGCGTCGATAGGATTGGGCTGCACCCACGTTCCGACGAGATAGTTGTATTCGGCCGGCGCCGCAATCTTTGCGGCGGTTCCGAACCCGTCCTCGATATCGCCTTCGCAGGTGACGGTTACGGGCGAGCCGATGAAGAGTCCCGCAGGGCAATCGCGCTCGGCATCGAGCGTTCCGAATGTTATTATCTCGCCTTCGGCGGTCCTGACAGTCACGGTGTTCATCGATGCGTCATCTACGACGCCCTCGACTGTCCGAGGTTGCGAACAAGCAGTCGCCAACATCAAGGCAACGGCTACAAATCCGTAGTTTTTCATATATGACAATAAGTTTATGGGGTTTTATCTCTCTTTAGCTCGTATATACCCGTCGATGGCCGCCGCCGCTTTACGCCCCGCACCCATTGCGAGAATCACAGTCGCCGCACCCGTCACGGCATCGCCGCCCGCAAAGACGCCCTCGCGCGAGGTCGCACCGTATTCATCGGCCACGATACACCCTCGGCGCGTGGTTTCGAGCCCGTCCGTAGCGGATGCGATAAGCGGATTGGGAGAGGTGCCCAGCGCCATAATCACGACATCGCATTCGATCTCGAAATTCGAGCCCTCCTTCTCTATCGGCGACCGGCGGCCGCTCTCGTCGGGTTCGCCGAGCTCCATCTCCACGCACTCGATACCTCTGACACGTCCGTTTTCGTCGCCGAGAATCCGCACGGGATTGGTCAGCATACGGAACTCTATGCCCTCCTCCTTCGCGTGGTGCACCTCTTCGGCACGCGCGGGCAGCTCCTTTTCGCTCCGTCGGTAGACGATAACCGCTTCGGCACCGAGACGCTTGGCGGTGCGCACGGCATCCATAGCCACATTGCCGCCGCCCACTATAACAGCCTTGCGTCCCGCATATATCGGCGTATCGTAATGCTCGTCGTACGCGCGCATAAGATTCGCACGCGTCAGGAACTCATTGGCCGAGAATACGCCGTTGAGGTTCTCGCCATCGATTCCCATAAACCGCGGCAGACCCGCACCCGAGCCTATGAACACGGCCTCATAGCCCTCGTCGTCCATCAACGAATCTACGGTCACGGTACGTCCCGCGATAACGTCCGTCTCGATTTCGACGCCCAGACGCCTTACCTCGTCTATCTCCCGCCCGACGACCGCCTTTTTCGGCAGGCGGAATTCGGGAATACCGTAGACAAGCACTCCGCCCGCTTCGTGCAAAGCCTCGAAGATCTTCACCTCGTAACCCATTTTCGCCAGGTCGCTCGCGCACGCCAGCCCCGACGGGCCGCTGCCGATGACCGCGACCTTGTGTCCGTTACGGACGATGCCGTTCGGCACCGTACCGCTCCCGCCAGGTTTGCTGTCTCCGACGAAACGTTCGAGTTTGCCTATCGCCACGGGTTCGCCCTTGATTCCGAGGATGCAGGCGCCCTCGCACTGCGTCTCCTGCGGGCATACGCGGCCGCAGACGCTCGGGAGTGAGCTGTCCTCGGCGATGATAGCGGCAGCGGACTCCACATCGCCCGCAACAAGGCGCGAGATGAAATCCGGTATGCGTATATTTACGGGGCAAGCCTCGACACAACGCGGCTTCTTGCAGTTAAGGCAGCGCGACGCTTCGAGCATCGCCTCCTCCTTGTCGTATCCGTAGCAGACCTCTTCGAAATTAGTCGCGCGGACCGCAGGGTCTTGCTCTCTGACGGGAACACGCGGTATCTTGTTAGCCATTATTTGAAACAATTACATTCATGAGACTTCTCGTTAGCCTTCCGCTCCTCGTCGCGGAACATCGCCTGACGGCGCATAGCCTCGTCGAAATCGACCTTATGGCCGTCGAATTCGGGACCGTCGATACACGTAAACAGCGTCTTCCCGCCTACGCTTACGCGGCAGGCCCCGCACATACCCGTACCGTCCACCATCAAAGCGTTGAGCGACACGGTGGTCTTCAGTCCGTAGGGCTCGGTCGTCAGCGCGACGAACTTCATCATAATCATCGGGCCTATGGCCACGCATTCATCGTAACGGTTGCCGCGAACGTCTATCAGCTCCCTGATGACGTCGGTAACCAAGCCTTTCACTCCCGCACTGCCGTCATCGGTCGCGATGTACAGATTCGACGCCACGGCATGCATCTCGTCGGTATATATCAGCAGCGAAGCCGTTTTGGCACCGATGATTACATCGGCCTCGACGCCGTGCTCGTGCAGCCACCTGACCTGCGGATAAACGGGGGCCGTGCCCACGCCGCCCGCAACGAACAGATAACGGCGCTTGCGCAACTCATCCGAAGGCATATTCACGAATTCCGAAGGACGCCCGAGCGGGCCCGCAAGATCGGCGAGCGAATCGCCCTCGTTCAAGGCGCATATCTTGCGTGTAGAAACGCCTATGGTTTGCGTCACTATGGTTACGGTGCCTGCGCTGCGGTCGTAATCGGCAATCGTCAGCGGTATGCGTTCGCCCGTTTCGTCGGCGCGAACTATCACGAACTGCCCGGGTTGTGCCGCCGCAGCGACACGCGGCGCCTCGACACGCATCAGACATATATTGTCCGTAAGCAATCTCTTCTCCTTAATTGTAAACATAATCTCACTCTTCAATAACAGCCGTCACGCGCAACTCGCGCATAGGACGGAACGGGTCGTCGGTTATTATGCGTACCCGCTCGACGAAATACCCGCTTTCGCAAAGCGACGGCGAGAACTCCACCGCCACGGTGCGCCTTTCGCCCGCCCCGAGCGTATCGCCGCCCCGCAATGACAACTTCAGTCCTGCACTGCGATGCTCCACGCTGCGGATATGCAACGGCGCCTCTCCCGTATTCCCGACGGTAAAATATCCCGTATGCGTCTTATCACGGCGTTTTACGACCCCAAATTTAACAATATTTTTTGTTAATTCGGCTTTCGGGGCGTAATTGTCGATGACATCGTCGCGATTATCTATGGCAACAGCCGTTACGACTACCGAAGTCTCGGACGGTCTGCCCTCCGTCTCGAATGTCAGGACATCGTTCAGCGTCCCGTACTTTCCGCACGAGGCGGGCAGTGAATAAGCCAGCCCTATCTCCCCCTTGGCATACGGCTCCACGATCGACGGATAATCGACAGTCAGCAGACCGCTCGCAGGCAAAACGACTATACGGAGTTTCAGACGCCTGTCCGACGTATTGACGAAACCGATGGCCGTGCGGCAGGTTTTTCCGTGCTCGACGTAACCGAAAGCGTGGAAATTATCCTCGAGACGCAGCCCGTGTCCTACGAAAACGGGATACATCTCCTCGATCGAACGGCTTCTCGGAATTACATTCCCCGCAATGCGCAGCTTCACGGGGCGGGCATTCTCCGAAGTCATAAGCACGACCTCCTTGTCGAAACGGCCTGCACGGTTCATCGGGTCGAAAGTGATCTCCACCTGCCCACGACCGTTCGGGAGCACCGGTTCGCGCGTATATATCGGCACGGTGCACCCGCAGCTCGAGGCGGCGGAGAGTATGACGACAGGTTCATCTCCCGCATTGCGAAAAGCGAACGTATGCGTCACCTTGCCCCCGTCCTCGCGTACGGTGCCGAAATCATATATTTTCCCGTCGAAGCGCAGCATCGAACTGTCCCGCACGGGTCCGTCGCCCCGCGGCTGTCCCGCGACAGCAACACCCGCGATGCCCGTTTCCGCCACGGAAATACCCGCGCACAAGGCGGCCGCAAGAAATACGGTACGAAGACAATATGTATCCATACATTTCATAATCAATAATTTGAACGGTCGAAAAGCTGCCGAGCCTTACAACGACGGATATTTGCGCCCGTCAGCATTGCGCCGTCCGTCAGCACAAAGTTACACTTTCTTGCAATTTTTTAAGCAAAAGTTTTGCAGGAATAAAAAAATCACCTATATTTGCACTCCGAAACGATTAAACTGTTTCGGAAAAGCCTGAATAGCTCAGTCGGTTAGAGCACATGACTGTTAATCATGGGGTCCTAGGTTCAAGTCCTTGTTCAGGCGCTATTGCGCAAGGGTTGCAAAGGTTCTTTCAAAAAGGCTGTAAATCGCCTTTCGTTATTCGGAGGGCAAACGGGCAAAGCGGAAAGTATTGCCTTTACAGTCCCGAGCCATTTTTTAGAAACGGGAGCTTAGCTCAGCTGGTTCAGAGCGTCTGCCTTACAAGCAGAGGGTCGGGGGTTCGAATCCCTCAGCTCCCACAAGCCGCCTTCGATGGTGGCTTTTTTATCGCCCTTTAGGGGCGTTCATATATTTCCGCTTTCCCGCAAGGGAGAGTTTTTCGGGAGCTTAGCTCAGCTGGTTCAGAGCGTCTGCCTTACAAGCAGAGGGTCGGGGGTTCGAATCCCTCAGCTCCCACAGCGAAACAAAACATTGCATCAAAGCCACTCGCATGAGTGGCTTTTGTTGTGTATGTAGGGCCTGGAGAATTTATTTTCCAGGCTTTACGTACACAATAAATGGTGTCGTACAATGTACGACTTCGATAGCAATGTTTTACTTCCTTTGGGTGCCGAGGAAAAAACGAGCGGTGCGAGGCGGAAGCCGAGCATAGCGAAGTTAATCCCTCAGCTCCCACAAATTAAAATCAAGAGGTTGCGAGTATTCGCAACCTCTTTTCTTTTGCCCCTTCGCAAAATATTCGACAAAATTTACGTTAAAGTATAGCACTTGCAATACGAACCGGCTGCAAAATAATTGCAGCCGGTTCGCAACTTAGAAAATAATTTGCTTATTGTGCATCCTCGGATGGTTCACCGACTTCGTTCACCGTCTCGAATACATGCCCCCATATCTTATAAAGACATATATCTACAAGGCAAACCATCAGCACAGAAACAAAAGACATAGTATCACCCACCATATCGCCGATAGTGTCGCTCAGCAGATCCGCAGCCATACTTACAATCAGCATAATGCCCAATAACGGCGAAGCCCTTTTAATTGCAATGATACCTATTGTTGCCTGAATGACGAGAATGACGACCGTCAATAATATGGCTAATATCCCTATGAAAATATTGTCTATTTCGTCAGGATCCCATAAAGCTAACAGACTGGCAATAGCTATCAATCCTATCCAACAGGGGAAAATCCATTCGTTTTTCAACCCTTTTTCCCGACATAATATTCCTAATCCCCAGGCAATATAAATGGTCAGGCAACCTTCACAGAGGGTGAGAAGCCATCTTGGAATCCATGCAGCAATCGAGGAAACAAATCCGCTCCCGTGAACCGGCAGATCTTTTAATCCGGACAAAATTGCAATGAATACCAAAGCCCAACAAGCTATGGAATACCAAGAATAATCAGTTCTTGCGACTGATTCCCTTTCGATATGCAAGTCGGCCTCTTCTGAAACAGGAATAGTATGCGATACGGGAGCAGTAGTCAGCCACTCGCCGCAGTGTCGGCATTTTTTCGCCGAAACTTTAATCGTTTCCCCGCAATATGGGCATTGTTTGGTCTCTTCCATTTGATTTGAATGATAGGTCACATTTGTTCTGTTATCTCAATAGCTTTTTGGGCTGCAATATCATTGAATATGAAATTAACGAAATCGCCTGGTACGGAGTGAAGCGGAGTCGCCGATTGGCCGACGGAACTCTGTCGGAAAATTTTCAGTCCATCAGGTACTCCAGAAATGCCTAAATCCACTCTTAGGAAACAATTCTCGTATCGACCCTCCGTGATCATTCCGATAATTGCACCGTTAAAAAGCGCGAATTCCCCCGTCCGGCAATTAACTTTGCCGCTCAGCGGAATCTCCATTCCATCCTGCCAATAATTGAAATACAGCAAATCGGGATCTATGGTAGAAGGAAAAAGCTTGTAATGCAGATCCAACCCGACCTCCGGATTCCTCTCGACAATGTCTTTTGCAGAAATTACAACCTCTATATCATCTTCTGTAATATCGGCATACGGTACCCCGGCAGATACGATGACCTGTGCACCGAAATGGTCGATGAATTCATTGTCGAGATCGCGTTTATCGGTAGTCGCAACGGTAAAAAAACGGGTAGCATCCGAATTAACCTCCCATTCGGAATCTTCGTAGACATAATATTTTTCACCGTTCCCAATTGTCGGAATAGAGATTGTAGACAATACGGCTCCCGTAGCAACAAGAAGAACAAGCGCTCCGACGTGCAACGTATCGGACATACGCCATTTAGCGTGCATAGGTTCAGCTATGCCTTTCTTACATAATAGCACCAGTAAATAGACGATGCCGACCAGCGGGATCATTGAGATGAATATCATCCAACCGCTTTTGCCTATGTCGTGCATACGTCGTACAGTCGCCGACAGCATAGGCAGGAACATAATCAACGACAATGTAAAATAGACGGACAATCCTACGATGCCGTCGAAACAGGTTGCTACGCCCGATACGACAAAAAGCATAAGCCAATAAAGAAGGATGAACATCCAGTATGCTTTTCGGTTCATCAACCCTTTGAAGTCGGCATAATGGTGAGCAAGTACACCCCAAAAGCAGGTTTTGAAGATGCCGCTCGTCGTGTCGTTTTTTGCTGTGGCTTGCGAAGCGGATAAGGTAACATTAACCTTCGTGTCAATTTTTTCGGTACACATCGAATCGGTCGTTTCATTGTAGTCCGATGCGACAACATGACCTTCGCTCAACCACTCGCCGCAGTGTCGGCATTTTTTCGCCGAAGCTTTAATCGTTTCCCCGCAATAGGGGCATTGTTTGTTCTCTTCCATTTTATCGATTGTTATATTTATCATTCTACAAGGCATTCAACATAATATAGGTATCTAACGATTCTTCGATCGGATAACAGGACCACGTCGTTTGTGTTTCATCGAGCGTATTGATTTTGAAAATAAACTCGACTCCCGAATGTAGTTCCGTAAATGTCCAACTCCTTTCCGTGGCCGAATTGTAAGTCGCCTCATAATCGGACAAATCTATTTGCTTGGCATCGTAAAGCTTACATATTTTTCGCGCATCGTTCTTATAATCCGAAGACTCATCATTTGCAATACGTACCAGTACATCCCTATAATTCATATCGGAATTGTTGTATATTTCCAATATTTGCTCTTCCATTTCATCAAAAGCCTGATCATTTATGGCAAGTTGAAGCAGCAGTAAAGAATTTGAACTTAAATACTCGGCTTTTGCAAGATGGAACTTTACGCAATCTCGAATTTCTTCCTCATATAGTTCGGGTGATTGCAGCAAAGAACAGGAACTGAAAAAAATTGTAATAATTCCTAAGATCGAGGTAATAGCTTTTTTCATAGAATAATTATTTTAAGAAATATTTAATGACTTTGTGCCACTCCGCCCACGAATACCCCGCAGACGGGTGCTTTACGGGAATGGCTTTGACGCGTGTGCCGTCGGCGAGCGTGTAGTATCCGAATTTGATGGGAGGAAGGCCGTCTATGACAATTTCCTCGCCCCATTCCCAGCGCTCTGTCGGAAGCAGCTTGTCCCACAGTCGATAACCCCACGCGATGATGTATTCGGGGCGATATGTTTCCAACACCTCGAAAAACGCTTCGGCAGATTGTCGCGGATTTTTAACGTCGAGCATTTGCCGCGGCGCATCGGTCGAAACCTCCTGCACAAAATTGTAAAACAGCAGCGAGTCCCATATCTGCCGGCGTTGTTGAGCGTCGGTTTCGGTTCCGGTGAGCGACCGTTCGAATAGTTTGAACGATTGCAGATAAGGCGGTACGGTCTCGGGACAGTCGAGATACTCTTCGAGGACGCGAAAAGTCGCGTCGGGCGACGACTCGCCATTGCCGTAATGACTCTCCCCGAGGATAAGAATTCGTTTGCCGAAAATTCCGCCTGACGAATATTCAGCCCCGACCCACGGCGTAAAAAATATACGCGTCATAGATGTAAGTTTTATACTATCCGCTCCTCGATAGTGGGTTATGTATAAAAACAGAAAGTGTGGAGTTGAATTTTCGTTTATCTACATGAAGGTTGTAGCAGGACCCTGAATCAAATAAACGATGCGATACCCCACACTTGAACAGATATGGGATATCGGGCATATCCTATGCCTCGTCCATAATCTATACAAGAAATGAGTGCTGTTCGTCGTCCTTGATTCGTTGAAAACTGCTACATTTTCATGTAAGGACAAAAGCGAAAACACTTTCATCAAATATGTCGGTTCGGGACCGAAGCCCTAAACTGTCACAAAGTTAGAAAAAATTTCCGCTCGCGGAACAACACCCGCGCGGAGTATCGCAAAAAAATGTTGAATTTATGAAATATAATGCTCCGCACCCAATATTCGGGCACACTGCGCCTGCCCGCGAAATATAGAGACAGTGCAGGAAAGGAAAGCGAGCGAGAGAATAGACGAAGAGGAAGAGGAAGAGGAAGAGGAACGGAGTAAAGGTCGGAAAGAAGACGGGAAAGTTGAACGGGGACGGAAGGCCAAAGAAAAACGGCAAGGGTGGTAAAAGCGACTGCGGAACAGCCGCAAGAGCTATTCCTCAGCTTCAATCTGTCGGCAACCGTATAATCCTGCGAACTTAACGGATCCGCCGCGAATGGAAATCAGCCGCCTACATTGCCGTAAGTGGCTGATTGATGTTTACCTTTACAGATGATTTGCATCGGCTTCGGTATCGAATATGAAGCCGCCCTTGCCGAAAGACGAATAGTAGCCACCGAAATCTTTGACGCGCTTTTTCAGTTCAAGGAACTGTTCACGCGGCATCTGTTCGGTGAATTTCACGGCGTAGATGTCTGTGTTGTTCTTCTTGTGGAACCGTTTCTCGACAGTGTAGCCGCCTGCCGGTTGCTTAGTTTCGGGGACGGTCTCTTCTATTGAGGCTTCACGTTCCGATGCGGTCGGCTCCGTGCCGGTTTCCGCCTCCGCCGCTTTTATATCGTCGCCGAACGTCGTCGTATTTTAACGCGAAGGCAGCGCGTCCAGCACCTCGACAGCTGGTCTCTTGAACTTTATCAACGGGTCTATGAAGCGCAAGTTCTCGTCGATATCGACAAGGACATTGTCGCCCTCGACATCCGTAACCGATACGTAGTCGTTGCCGTAGGTATAGTCGTCCTCCTTGCGCAGGCCGAGACGCTCGGCAAGGTACCTGCCTATCCGTTCGTGAGATGGGCGCCGCACCGACTGCACGAAATCCTGCGACAGGACGATACGCACATCACCCAGATGCTCGCTTATGCCTTCGAGCGCATAAGCGGTATCGGGGAACAGTGCGTTGTGCACCAGATGTTCGTATATGGCATCTTCGGGTACATTGTTCTTTATCGGGGCTTTGGCATAGGGATTTTTGGACTTTACGACAACGCCGTCGGCCTTGTTCGTATATACCTCGCTTTCGCCGGTACGTCCGGATTGTTTTTCTCCGAACTTCGGCAAATCGTTTTCGGGTATGAACAACCCGTTTCGCTTGGCTGCGGCTACCAGCCTTTCGGATTCCGCTTCGCGTCTATCTCTCGTGCTACCATCTGGATGTTCCCCGTATGGAGCGGCCATTTGCGGCGCAAGCACTCGTATATCGCTTCGGTCCCCAGTTCGCGCCACGCCTCCGGCTGCGTCAGCAACCACTCCTCCGCCGTCATAGGCGGCGTCTTGAAGTCTTCTTACATTGTCTTGTGCCATAGCGTTTAACGGCCTTTCGGGTTCTATCTCTCGTGCTACCATCTGGATATTCCCCGTATGGAGCGGCCATTTGCGGCGCAAGCACTCGTATATCGCTTCGGTCTCCAGTTCGCGCCACGCCTCCGGCTGCGTCAGCAGCCACTCCTCCGCCGTCATAGGCGGTGTCTTGAAGTCTTTGACTATTATTTTCGTCAGGTCTTTTTCCATCGTTATCGTTTTCGACAAAGTTATTATCTTTTCCGATCTCCTGCAACTCTTTGCGGCTACGCTCATACGCACGCTGCATCTGATACTCCGAGATATTATCGAGCGGCTCCGTTTCGTCGGAATGTTCCGATGCCCCCAACAGGTCGAGCACGGAGGCATATTTGTCGCGCGCGGCCTGCGCCTGCCGCAGTTGCTCCTCTATGCCTATAAGTTCGTTCGGGTCGGTCGCCTTGTCCGATTGTTTGCGCAAGCGTTGCCACCATCTCATCCGCAGCCTTACGAACGTCTGCGGTCTTGTATCTTCGCAGGTATTTGGCGCGCTCTTTCTCCGACAGCGTAGCCCAGACATTATCGAGGAAATCGTTGAATTTTTCACCCAACAGCATACGCAACCCGTGATGCCCTACGGCTTCGTGCAGTATGGTTACCTGTACATCCGCAACACTATTACAGTTCGGTAATATGATCGTTGTTTGTCCTGTACGGATATTATAATAACCGTATGCCTTACGATACTTCGGCGGTACAGTCTCAATGTCCGTAACAATGTTCACATTTATGCCGAGACTGTCGGCCAAAGCATTTGCGGAATCGGTTAATATCCGTGTATCATCAGTAATCACAGGGTCGGGATTTTCATAATCGCCGAACCGATATGCGGGATTTGTCGATCGCATACGTTCGACATCCGCTCCGTCCTTGAACGTTTCAAGAATCTCTATAACTGCGTTATCGACTTCGGGAATGCGGTTCTTGAGTGTCGCGACCGCTTCTTCGGCGGTTATCTCTCCTGCCATATAGCGTTGGAACGCGTAGTTCTTGCGCTCGGATGCCAGTTCGCTTACGGCATATGCAAGGACTTCGCCGCCCTGTATCTCGGCGGGCAAGTCAGCATACCTCGAGAGCTTGCGCTGCCATACGGGATATTCCCGCGCAGCATCGTAAATTTTTCGGAGACTATCTACAGATCCACCTCGTCCTCGTCCCCGAAGTAATCGTGCGTTATTCGGTCCTTTATCGATTGCAACATTTCTGAGAATGTTATTTTCTTTTCTTCCTGTTCCATACAATCTGTCTACTATCGAATGTGTTCGTTCGTGTATTATTTCTTCGTTCAATTCATTGAATGACATCCCGTCCGAATTTGGGGCAGATACATCGAATGCAATGGTATTCGTTCCTCTGACTTGAAAGCCGTTCTGATGTCTCAAATCATCACGGAATGATAATATTTCATCTTTCCGATAAGCCGCTTCTTTGTCGTACTCCGCTTCGCTGACATTCGGATATGCCGCAAGAAATATCTTCTTTACCGCCTCGAAATCCCTCTCTCCGTTGTATACTATTATCCGGGCATTATCGGCAAAACCGTATTGTCGGGCGATATCGTCATATAAATTCCGTACGACACCGACTTTTCTGTCCCGCCAGTCGTTCAACACCTCGTCAAAATTAGGAATATTTTCCTTGTTCTGCAACAGCTCGTCATACTCGACCGCCAAATCGTCTAACTCTTCGCGATGCTTGCGCATCGACGCTTCGAAATCCACGTCGCTCCGAACCATATTGAACCTTATGTCGTCATCGTCCTCTTCTTCGTCAATTGCTGAAATGTTATCGGCAGTTTCGATGCTTGCGTCTATTTCGGCATATTTAGCCTCTTTTTCCGCCATCTCTTTTTTCATAAGCTCCGAATACTTGCGATAATCTTCGCGGGCTTGCTCTAACTCGTTTTCATATTCGAAAGGCTTGCCATCACGTAATAGCAATTGTTTTAACTGCGATTGAGTATATTCGATATTGCGCAACTTTACTTTTCTGCGCAGCAAAAAGTATAAGCGACTGTTATATATACTGTTTTTTTTTATCGGTCCTTGTTACATCATTTATTGCAGCGGCAACAGGAATTCACGATAAATGGTATGCTGCTCTGACTGCTCCGTTATTGTGCGCTGCTATAGCGACATTATCGATGGAGCTGATTATGCCGTACACGATTTCGGAAGCAACGCGCAAATTCTGCCCTCCGGATTATATTCATTCGGTCGGACTAAATGAATCGATGGTTCATTCTTTCAATACCCTCGAAACGTATGAACTTACAAACGATGTGTCTGAAAGTTTTCGAAACTTACTATATGGGATAACGCAAGACAAAACGAAAGCAGTCGAACTTTTCGAGTTTCTGAAAGAGTTCGTAGACAGGTTCGACAACGAAACAATTTCAATTACTCCGAATGCATATTTTTTCACATTCGCCCGTCAGGCGATATATGGGGAATTAGATAAAGAAACCGCCGAAAGATACCCGCTGTTCATCGATGGTGTAATAAATCATATGTATGGCATATTGTTATATAAATACCATCGAAATAACGCTCCCGCCGATATCGTCGAAGATAAAAACCTGAATGGGTTTCTCGACCGATTTACACATTCACAAGACACGGATGCCCGTATTTCGGAGTTGAAAAAATCGATATTATTCTGTCCCAAGTCGCAAGTTCCATTCTTTTCGATGTTGTTGTCGTATTTTTATTATCTCAAAAAAGACGATATATCGAGCGTAATGTATGCCGCCGCAATTATCGACATGATAGACAGCATAGAACCGTCAGATTTGATGACGGAACCATACAGGTTTCTGAAACGGCATCCGGAAATAGCCAAGCCTGCATATATAGCGGTTTGCGAAGAGACATTTTACCAGAATGTCTGCTATATGTCTCTTTTGGGCACATATACGGGAAACAATTTCTTTACCGTTATGCGTAATAAATCAGCCAAAGAGCGTAAAAAAGTATGGAATCGGTTATCGAACGAAAAGGAATAATACTATGACAGGCGACCAAGTCAGAAGGAAAATCAAGGAGAGGGGCGTAACCTATATATCTGTCGCCCGTGCAATCGGCGAAAGCAGTCAAAATTTCTTAAGCCTCTTGCAATCGACCGACGTTCGTTCCGGTTTGATCGAACGCATAAGTACCGCTCTCGGAGTACCGGTAGCATATTTTTATGACGAAACTTTCTCTTGCGACAGTACGATAAATGCATTGTGCGATTCTGCAATCAAACGAGAAAACGAGCTTCTCAAACAGTTGCTTGCAGAAAAAGATCGAGAATACAGCTGTTAAACGACCATATATCATTGATGCGAGGTAGCGATGGCAAATAAATACAACATACTTTTCTTCCTTCAACCCGAAAAAGAGCGGGACGATCGTCATCTTCGATGCCGTGTACGTTGGGGGAAGAATATGGTGACATTGAATGTCGGGTATCGTGTCGAACACGATAAATGGAGCCGCTATACGCAACGGTGTATAAAATCCACGACTCACGGGAAGAGCAAGACGCAAGCGAATACCATCAACCGAGCCATAGATCGTATGGATAGCGCAATCGCTGCATATTTCGAACGATGCGACCTCAACGATGCGGAGCCCACTGCCAACGGAATTAGGATAGCCGCAGGCAAAGAGGTGGCCGAAAAAGGATTTTTCGATGTATTCGATGAGTTTATAGGCACAGTAAGCATACAAAAATCGTGGTCTGTTGCCCTGCGGTCCAAAATGTTGTCGCTGCGCAAGCATCTGCATAATTTCAACCCCGCGATTACGTTCAAGGGGTTCGATGACGATTGCCTGTATGATTTCATATCGTATCTTCAGTCAGTCGATGCGGGACAAACAAGGTATGTAAACGCCAGGTGCGGCCTTAAGAATACGACTATCAGCCGTATGCTCGGTTTTCTGCGGTTCTTTTTACGCTGGGCGAATACCAAAGGTTATTATAACGGTAATCTTCATAATACATTTCATCCGCACTTGATTGAACTGAAATATTTTCAAAATTGTGCTTCTATGCTGTTTTAGGCAATATATTTATTAACGATTTCTACCGTTATATTATTATAATCTTGTATTCTACATCAAACCACAACTATGCTGTGCTGCTCGATACGCCGTTCGCGGTTGTATTCTATTTGAATTCTACATCAAACCACAACAAGATGATGTGTATGATGTCGCCGACAGATGTTGTATTCTATTTGAATTCTACATCAAACCACAACAGCAAATGGCACTCTACTACGGCAAAGACCGTTGTATTCTATTTGAATTCTACATCAAACCACAACTATAATCCCCTGTTGGGCAGATAAGTAGCCGTTGTATTCTATTTGAATTCTACATCAAACCACAACCTTGCGGCCTCGGCGATCTCGTCGAACTCTGTTGTATTCTATTTGAATTCTACATCAAACCACAACCAACGGTTGATTACGTTCTTCAGGCCGATAGTTGTATTCTATTTGAATTCTACATCAAACCACAACCCTCAGTATCGTACCCCTCGCCGTAATGGGTTGTATTCTATTTGAATTCTACATCAAACCACAACTCGGCTCCCCTGTTTTATAAGCATCCATAGTTGTATTCTATTTGAATTCTACATCAAACCACAACCCAAGACGAGCACGTCAATGTCGTATTGCCGTTGTATTCTATTTGAATTCTACATCAAACCACAACCGGCACAGCGTAATGCAACGCCCGTCCGCGTTGTATTCTATTTGAATTCTACATCAAACCACAACTTAGAGCCGATCATATTAACAGCGTTGAGAGTTGTATTCTATTTGAATTCTACATCAAACCACAACAGAACTACGACAAATTCATTCCGAATCCTAGTTGTATTCTATTTGAATTCTACATCAAACCACAACAATAAATAGCATCATTTTGTCACCGCAAAGTTGTATTCTATTTGAATTCTACATCAAACCACAACAAACACCATAGCCTAAAGGCTCTTTCGTAGTTGTATTCTATTTGAATTCTACATCAAACCACAACTCCGGGCGTTGAACCGATTGATTTTTTGGATGTTTACGGCATTTTGATACCGCTTAAAACAACTCGCACATTCCGAGGAAGTGAGTTTGAATGCAGTTTTCGTATTTCAAAGAGCAAATATAGTTAAAAAGTAACCATATACGATAATAGATCTATCTTTTGTTCAATAACCCGTTCTCGACCCTACTTATCGAATCCCCTGCGGCAGGCCACGTTTACAATTCAGACTTCATAACAACTGCGACAGCAGGCAAGTTCAATGACTCGCGGATTTCCGAGCCGCCACGGCAGAAACAGCGCTTGCGCCGTAATATCTGCCTGAGGCAGAAACTTTCGGTGAAATCCGCAGAGCAGCATGGTTTGGAATAATGTCTGTACAAAATTGCATATAATTGCCGTTAGAAAAATTCCAATTGTTGAGGTATCGTAGGCCGTTCCTGCTCGATTTTCCCCCAATAATTCAAAATCTCGCCGTACTGCTTGTCCGTTACGCTCAATATGCTCGTATATCCCGACGGCGGCATAGATTTGCGTACACGATTTATGTGGACTTGCATATTCTCTTTCGATGCGCAATGTCTTACGTAAACCGAAAATTGCATCATCGAAAATCCATCCTTCTCCAATGCTTTGCGGAATTGCGCTGCGTGGCGCCGTTCCGCTTTCGTATTGGTCGGTAAATCGAAAAATACGAACAGCCACATAATTCTATAGGTATTTAGGCGTAATTCAGGCATCGCGTGTTATTCCAATAACGGGTAAGAGAGCTTTTTCGCCGTTCCGCCGAAGCATTTGGCCAACGAAGCCGAAGTGAAGGTCAGCCCAACATCGAGCGGCCGAATTACTTTTCCGAAATTCGTATCTGCAAACAAAATTCTGAGCAGTTCGCTTTTCGTCTCTTTCGTCAGCTGCGTTTTGCCGCTTGTATACAAACCATATACGATTTCGTCTACGTACGGGCGATAGGGCTCCATAATATCGTCGGCCAACGGAAAGGCGTTGTAACGATTGCGATGGAAAATGCCGAATGCCGGAAGCAGTCCCGATCCCATCAGCGACCGTGCGACAGCTGCACGCAAAATAGTATAACCGTAATTCAGCAGACTGTTCGGTTCCGAACCCTCCCTCGAGCGGACGAACTCGCGGCCGAATAATTCCGACCAGTATATTTTTGCGGCTATGCCCTCCCTGTTGTCCGTGTCGCCGCTTTTGACGTTCATATAATAGGGCTTGAGCCTGTCTCCGTCTTTGCCAGTTTTGCGTAACAGTGCAGCCTGATTGCGTATTTTAGCTTCGACGATCTGTTTCCACAACCCTTTTTTAAGAGGTTCGCTCGCTTCGATCTGATCACGATAACTTTCGCCTTGCGTCTTGTTGGAGTCCAAATTCATCAACATCGCATTCGGCATTCTGTTGTCACCGCAGAATATTACGGCTGCATTGTTGTCCGACAAGGCATTCAGCAGCGGCAGGGTGATCGATGTCTGCTGGTGTTCGAGAATAAGAAAGCCTATGTCCTCGATCGGCACGGTTTTCTGCATATCGGGAGCCTCCTTCGTATTGATAACCATTTGGTTGTTACGAAGACTCAAACAAAAGGGCGTCGAGAAAAACAATGCTCTTTTCAACATAATGCGTCAGTGTTTGAATTTTATCTCGCCCGTAACCGTCAGCTCGAAATCGTATCCTTCGATATAGGCGTTAAGTTGAGTGTGGTATATTGATATTATCGGCCTATATTCTTCACCTATTTTCCATACGCCGTTTTTAGCTTTTAAGTCACCTGCTGGTCGAGCCTCTTGATGATGTCGGACATTTATAGTCCCGTAATTATATTTTTGTTGAATAGTTAAAGTGCTCATTGTCGCTACTTTGTACAACCTTTTTGCTAACTCTTTTTTCGTGCATTCATACAGTTCTTCGGGCGTATTTTCATAGAACAGCACCATCGTTCCCGTCTTCAAAATGCACCTCAACGGATAGCCGTTTTCGTCGGATTGGGGGATAAGATCAGGACGGGTAGTTTTGTCGGCACTCGTTTTGAAATACTGCGCCGCTTCGATATTGTTTACCAGCTCGAACGTACGTTTTGTTTTACCTTTATTGTCCGTGCCCTCATATATCGCCATACAGTAGTTTCCGTCATTGACTACATGGTAATCGCGTTTATACTCTTTTGCGGAGGTGTCGCGATGTGGTTTTAGGTGTATCGGACTTGTAACTGTTGGAGCGAATATCCTGACTTTGCGAATAGGTATTCTCTTCTCCTCATTCATCCATATTGTGTGTTTCGTAGTGTCTGTCGCTTCCTTGAAACCGAACTGTGCGATAGCTTCTTTTACCTTTTGCTTGACAACCTCATCCACTATTTTATCCGCATCTTCTTTCGATTGTAACTGGTCGAGCGATTTGCGGACTACATATTTTATTTCGTCATTGCGTTCGATAGCTCCGTAAAACGTTTGCTGGTGCAGCGAACCGCGTGCCGTGTCGCCCTGCACGTATTTTATCTCACCGCGTTCGTTGTACTGTATTTTCCCGCGCACACGCAATTTCTTGCGGCTCCGCTTGGGCATATTGTCGGCAGTATGATGCGATATGAGAAGCTCGTCCGCTATCGACTTGACATCTTCGGTGAATGTCGGCCAAGGTTTGGGGAAGAACGGACGCGAGCCCGACTGCTGCTTTTCGTAATATTCCGTTTCGGCTACGAACTGCGCCCAATCCTGATAGGTCTTACCGCTGATGCAGGCGATGGTTACGGCGTCGATGCAGTGGTGGACGTGGTTTACGCGGGCCTTCTTTTCAAATTCGTTCTGCAAACCCCAAGCCTTGCGCAAATCGGCTGTCGTTGTGCCTTTTACGATGTAAATTTTTTCGAAAACGGTTTTCAGATAGAGCCTTGCATAACGTCCGATGATGCCTGTGTCTACTTTCTGACGGTTGCTGAACCCTTCGGGAACCTCCGTAATCATAAATCGTTCGCATTTGCCCTTCAAATAATCGCGCCGCATCGTCAGTCGATGCCGTTTCTGTATCATCGCGTCTTTAATCTCTTTCGTGGAGAAATCGCCTTTGGTTTTGTTTATTTGCTTCTCCAACTCCTTGATCTCTTCCTCCCAGCCGAGAGCCTCTATCCGAGCCTTTATTTCGTCATAATTCGACAGTTCCGACGGGAGCTTGTCGCGTTTTACTGTGCGGTTGAACAACAAGTCGCACAATGTCTTGTTCATCTGTGAATTGTCGCCGCCTCGCGCACGCGGTACGGTATGTTCTATGTCGAACTTCGGCGACGCGCCTAAAAAGTCGCAGATGCAGATGTTCTGGCCAGTGTAAAGACATTTGTGCTCCTGTTCTTTCCACAGTTTGTATTTCAGTATGTCATCTTCGGTCGGTTCAATCTCTTTGCTGCATTGTTCCGAATAGAGTTTTCGTATTTCGTCCGCATAATCTTTGTGTTGTTTCTCGTTTTCGCGCTGTATCTGTTCTATCGCGCGACGCATATTGGCAGTATTGAGTTCGCGGGCAAATTCGATATTTACTTTTGTGAATTTGTCGATTTTACCCTCTTTCAGGAGTCGGTTCACGAGTGCGCGCAGACGGAACAGCGCACGCATTGCCATAGGGTTGCGGATAGATGACGTGAACGGCGAGCCGAGTTGCAATATGCCGTTTGCATCGGGTTCGGCATCCTTGTATGTCTCTATCATCGACGGATGATAAAGCTTGCGGTCGGCTATCTGCTTGTCGGTCAGTCCGCAATCTCGCAGGCAGTTGCGTACAGCCCGTTTTTTCGTGTCGAACTTGTCGTAAGGATTACGTCGGTATTCAGCAATAGCGCGCGTTACACTCTCCTCTATCAACGCTCTGCGAGCATCATCGTTCCATATCTCTTTCGGTACGACCGCCGACATATTGGCCAAAAATACCGCTTCATCGTAACGGTATCCGCGGCGCAGATAAGGCAGCATCTTGTCGATAGCATTGAGACTCAATGCCGCATAGTCTTGCGGAATGCGGATTTTAACGAATTTGGAAGCCTGCTCGTCGGTGAGTTGCAGGTTCTTCTCTGCCCATTCGCGCAGTTTGTCATCATCGGCGAACGAGAACAGTACGTGCCATATGTCATTCACTATCTGTGCTTCGGTCTTGCCGTCGGATTTAGTGTACAGACAATGTATTTCCTGCTGCCAGTCGTCCCCGAATATGCCTTTCAGCGCCGCTGTTACGGGACATCCCGATACGGACTGCGACATGCGGTAATTGAACCGATATGCTGCTTCGCAACGGTCGTCCTTGTAGGCGTAGCATCCCGCTTTTCTGCCGGCTATTGCTTTGGCGATATCTTCGAAGTCGAAATGGTCTTTATTGCGGTAGAACAACGACAGTATTTTCTCGACCTCCTCATTCGTCAACGGACGATAGTCGTTGTCGCGGGGCGACTTTACTCGGATGTTGTTTATGAATGAGAGCATTCGGAACTCCTCGAAACGCGGATGCGAAATCGGGCATCTCGGTTTTTTCTTCTCGAACGTACATTTGCCGACCGACCCTTTCTGCGATTTCAGATCACGCTGGAAGAATATTGCGCGATGCAGCGCTTTTCGCAACTCCTCGGGCAGATTTTGCCGAGCGCATATCGCGTTGAACTCGGCGAGATAATGTTCGTTCCGCGCAGTGTATCTTTTACGGATTTTTTCTTTCCGACGATATAAATCGTAGAAGTACAGACCTAAATAGTCGTATCCGCCCTCCGACATTTCTGCCGTCAGCTCCTTGATGTTTTGTTTTACGGTTCCATCCTCGCTTTCATTGCCGCGATCCTTGCGGTTGCTCAGAAAACCGCGCCGTTGGGCAAGATGATAAAATGCGCGACCGAGAGCATAACGCTCTTTTTTATTGCCGAAATCGAGTTTTTCGGTCAATGCACGGTACCTGTCGCGGTAGGGATTGTCGTCTGTCGCTTCGTCCGTGCGCTGCCACGCAAGAAAATCTTCGTCGAGCGGATATCGCTTTTTCGCTTTCCACTCATCGAGCTGCTTGTCGGTCAGCTGCGGACACATATCGTAACGAGCCAACACTTTCAGCAGCTCGATTTTGCGCAACCGACGTCTGAAATACATACGGCGCAAAGCTCGGGCATCGGTGCGTTTTTTCACCATCGGCTCTTCGCCCGATTGAGTACGGTTTACGCCCTCCTGAAAGATATCTACGCCTTTATCGAGCAAACGGTATTCCTCGTTATTCGTTTTGTCAATGATAGCCCAACCTATCGAAGATGTCCCCAAATCCAATCCCAATGTTTTCATATTTTCTCGGATGTTTTTTGTAAAAATAACGAAAACATTTGTAAATATGAAATTTTCGGGTTATATTTGTACTCGTAAGTATTCTACATCTTACCACAATAAGGCTATATGCCGAAGGTTTTAACACCTATTTCCCCCGCGTACTCCGTGGGGGTATTTTTATGCGATTACCGGTCACATCAACCCCTTGCGTTCCAGCACACTGAATCCCGGCGGCGGCAAAAGCGGCGGAAACTGTTAATAAATTTTTAATAAAACGCCGTGTCGGTGCGAATACGAAAAACGCATTCCGATTACATTTGCGATGATGAAAACGGTCCCGAAGCAAGTAGGAAGGATGTTGCAGAAGTTGCGCAAAGGTTCGGTGCCGACAAGCCGTTTTCTATGATTTTTTAACTTTTTAACACAAATCCATTATGAAAAAATCTCTCTGGAAAAGCAGCTGGCTGCTTCTGACGGCCGTTCTCGCATTCATCGGCTGCAAGGACGACACCACCGATTCACCTACCGTTCCTACCGTGACGATCACCGAGGAAAGGGCAGCGGGCGAACTGGTAGAATTTACCATAACCGCCAAAGGTGCTGACGAATGCGCCTACATCTTCGATACTGCCGAGAACATCGGGGGGGGGGAATTTTGACGCCCAGACGATCTTAGCACAAGGCGAAACGGTAGATCTCGCGAGCGAAGATCCCATAGTCAAGGAGATAAATCCCGGCACCGAATACGTCGTTTTCGCGGCAGCAAAAAACGCCATCGGATACAGCAAGGTCGAGAAATGCAACCTGAACGTCCCCAATCTCGTGGACGTCGAAGTCTCGGAAATCACCAAAAGTTCATTCAAATTCACCGTTACGACCGATAACGACCGCGCATACAAATATGTGACGATGCCCACCCCCTACCTCGAGGAGGTGTATGCCGTGCAGGAAGCCGAGACCGAAGCCGAAAAGAATACGGCCGCAATGCGTTATCTGGCTTGGTACGGATTCAAGGACAACGGTACCAAATCTTTCACGCATACCGATAACGAGACCTATGTCGATGTAGACGAGGGCGAATATACCCGTGAGCTGATCGCAGGTATGGAATACTCGGTACTGGCCGTAGGTTACGGTTCCGACGAGAAGTTCGCAGGCAAGGTCGTTGTCAGGAACTTCAAGATGGCCGAGTCGGGCGTATGTACGGGCAACGTGGAATTCAAACTGGCCGACAATGCGGCGGGCATCATCAGCGCAAAGACCATATGCACTCCCGACGAAAACGTCCTTTACTACAAAACGCTGCTCATCAAGAAAGCGAATCGCGACGCATTCATTCAGGAACACGGACAGGACGGCTATAACTATCAGGTCGCCAATAACGACAACAGCCGCCACCTTACAGAGGCCGACGAATACCTGTGGAAAAATCTTTCGGCCGAGACGGAGTATGTGATGAGCATCCTCATCATCGACAAGGACCACAACACCAAATGGGAAGACCACGAATTCGCCACGGCCAAAGCCGACGAGCAGAGCGCCGACATTACGATCACGGGCACGGTAGGCGATCCTTCGGGTTATTACGATGACTGGAATTCGCTGTCGTTCAACCTCAAGTCGTCGGAGATAGTCCTGCCGAGCAAATATTTCTTCGGTTATACGTCATTAGTAACATACCTGATGAACCGAGGGCTTACTCTGGAAGAGGTAATCGACCAATACGGCGAGTCGTTCAGCCAGTGGAACCTCAACCAAATCAACGGCGACAACGGCCTTAACGCCAATTTCACCGAGACGCTCAAACCCGACGTAGCATATACGTATGCCGTAGCACTTACCAATGCCAACGGCAAAGTGGGCATAAAATCTATGGAGCTGCGCACGGCCAAGCGCGTCGTAGAGCCGCTTTCGCAATCGCCGCTCTTCGAGGAACTGGCAGGCGTATGGGCAGTCGTAGTCCCCATTCAGGAGTGGGATTCCGACGCGGGAGAATACAAGAACTACGAATACAAGTTCGACGTTACGATAGGTAACGACGCCGAGTTCGGCGAGCTCTGCCGCTCTTACAACTGGCTTATGTGCAAGGGCTGGGCAGGTCTCCCGTACAAGAGCGCCGACGATCTGCGCAACGATCCCGCAAACGACGGCTATTATAAGGAAGTTCCCGAAAACCTCTTCTACAACTTCGGTCCTAAGTGGTTCTTCGAAATCGACGCCGACGGCAATGTTACCGTACCGACCAAATCGTACGTTCCCTCGCTTATGAACTACGAGGAGGATGCTCCCGGTGCACGTCTGGCATCGGTCAGCACCTACATCGGATCCGACTCTCTGCCCGTGGAGGTTTCGGCGGACAAGAACACCATCACCATCAAACCTTACACCGGCGGCTATTCGGGTCCCGCTTACCTGATGCTGGTAGACGAAGGTTCGTATATGGCTCCGAGCGCTAAAACGTGCGGCGACATCGTGCTGACACGCAAATAATCACGCTCTTTTGCAACAAACAGGCGATGCGCCCTCCGACGGAGGGCGCATCCTTTTTCCGTACGGCCGCAACTCCGCATACGCCGCAACGGTCGGGAACGACGATTCCCGCGAAAACATCGCTTTCCGCATATTCGTCCGCAACATCGCCCCGAGAAATGCAGGCACCCTGAAAATCAGTGCCGCAGGGCACTGCAAGGCTGTTTCCCGAAGATGTCGAACGGTCTGCAAGCCGTTGGCCGACAATTATTTCTCGATTTTTTTCAGTCGATTTTTTTGGAGGGGGGGGGAAGTTTCATATATTTGCAGGTGAAATACACCCTAAACAAACAATTGTATGAAAAAAATCGAATTACTCAATGCAGTGACGGCTGCCGCTATGCTGATGGGCGCCGCCGCACTGTCGGGCTGTACGGCGGGCGACGAGACGCCCGATTCCGAACAGCAAGGTGAAAAAATCACGATCCAGGCGACGACCGAAGCCCGTACATACCTGAACGGCAACCGTACGATGCTCGGTAACAACGGCAATGTACTGTGGACGGCAGGCGACAAGTTCCTAATATACGGGGCGACGGCCGCAGGCCAGGTAGCTCCGGCGGAATTCGCACTCACCGACGGTGCGAATACGACATCCGCATCCTTTACGGGCTATGCCCCCGCAAGCGATTGCTCTTCGTTCGCGGCAGTTTACGGCGGCGACAGATCATCCGCGGTTTTCGCGTCCGGAGCGGTCGAGAGCGTAAATTTCGTGCATATGGCGATTCAGGATTATGTGGCCGGAGGTTTCGCACCCGGGGTCAATCCTATGATAGCAGTGACGGACGACCTTTCGCAGGAGCTGGCGTTCCGCAACGTATGCGGAATACTCGAACTCTGCATCACGGGCGACAAGACGGTCTCCGAGATACGCGTCGATGCCCCGAATATGCAAATATCGGGATCCGTAAGCGTCACGCCGAACAATATGGAATGGACGGGAGGTCCCGAAGATAATAAGTATACGAGTATCTGGCTCTCCGAAATCAACGAGCGGCTCGACCCGACCAAAGCCAAGCCGTTCGACATAGTTATGCTTCCGGGCACATACGAAAACCTCACGATAACCATCGTCAATACCGACGGCTCGCAGTGCACCAGGACCGCAGCGTCGCCCATCGTCATCGAACGCAGCGCAATCACGCCCGTCGATGGTCTGACGGACGAAGCGAACGCATTGGTTTCCGTCAGCATAGACGAAGCGTCCTCCAACTGGCACGATATCGTCGTCGATATAACGAAATCGGACGAATGTTCGAGGTTCGTATATATGTGGGGCACCGATTCCTACATAGCCGACTGGCAGGCGACCAATCCCGATGCAAGCGATGCCGATATGATATTCGCGGTCGGCAGCGAATACACGAGCAATCAGCGTTTCCGATACGACACACTCAATTTCAACGGCGAGTCATACCACTTTTTTGCCATAGGATTCGATGCGGACGGCAATATGGGCGACATAACAAGTTGCAGTTTCACGCCGCAATTCCCCTATGACGATAACCTGAATGTGACACTGGCCGCCGAGAAAGTCACGTCCGACTCCGCAACGATAGCTATCGATGCACGGGGCGACGGCATTTCGGTCGTCAATCTGAGCATATACAAACGCACGGTACTGGATGCCAATCCCGAATGGCTGATAGTACAGACCGTTGCCTTCAATGCCCAAGCGGCGATAGGCTATGTCGAAGGAGAGAATATGCAGCACACTTTCAACGAACTGCTGCCGAACACCGAATACGTGGTATTGTGTATCGCGCGGAACGATGCGGATACGAAGATCTCGCATATGGCGCAAACATTCGTCACCACGGAAGCGCGTACCGTAAGTACGGCCTCCATATCCTTCGAGACAACGACAGTGGAAGATTATCAGGCCTCGTTCTCGATGACCTGTTCGGACAACGCCGTGCAGTACAAGGCCGCCAATGTGACGAAAGCCGCATATGAATCATACGGTTCTTCACTCGCCGACATAATAAACCGCGACATTACCGCAAGGGATATTCCCGCCGATCGTACCCTGACATTGACGAACCTCAGCCCCGAGACCGAATACGTACTCGCGGCCATAGCGTTGGATGCCGACGGGAACTACGGCCAGCTCAGTGCTTTGCATTATACCACCACAGCAATCATCCCCGGGCCCGACAGCGAAGAGTACCGCCGATTCATCGGCACCTGGAATATGCAATACGACAATCTGTGGTCGGCGGAATATACTCCCACGTTTACGGTAACCATAGCCGAGGATGTGGTAGGCAAAACATATCGTGTAAGCGGATTGGCGCCGAGGGGCGAAACCGAAGCAGCCCATATGGACGATACCGTAACGGCAAAATTCATCAACGGCAACATATGCTTAGAGGCGGGCAGCGAGATAGCGGATAACGGCGACTATGCAAGTCAGAACTATTCGTTCGTATTCACCGTATATCGTCCGAACGGCGACGGCCAATACGGATTGTCTCTCAGCGACAGTCTCGTAGGACGATATGTAGACGGATCGATAGTGTTCTCGCAGGACAAAGGCTACATATTGTATATTTTCAATTCGCAGACCGGCAACGGAATGGGGTATTTCGGCGATTTCGGTGCCCCCGGCAATATCCGTCTTACGAAAGCGACGAGCGGGTCCGCATCGACCTCGACCGAACCGTTCGTGCGCAAGGACATATTGACACCGATATGGAGATAACGGCGGTTTCGGCCGCACGGCGATAAATCCGTATCGCAATATACGAAACCTATAAAAGGCGGGTGTTTTCGAACACCCGCCTTTTTATTCGTCGCGGCCGCAGACGCACTCGCAGCAGGATTGCCGTCGCCGAAATTCGGAGCGGCCGACGCATCCGCAAGCACCCCGCAAATATGTACTGCAGAGAACTGTCCTGAATCAGAACGGCAGGTCGTCCACCTCCGAAGCGCCGCCAGCTGCATAAGACGGCTCGCTCTCGACGGGAGGTACATCGGGCATAGGAGGCATCGCGGGCGCCGCTTCCGCCGTCTTCGGCTGTATTCGCCAGGCACGGACATCGGTGTACCAGCGTCCGTTGAATTCGCGCGACTCGATATTCACCGATACCGTGCAGGTCATACCCTCGCGCAGCATCGCGACATCGCTCTCCTTGTTGAAGAACGTAACGCATATCTTGCGCGAAAACTCCTGCGGCAGTTCGAATATAACATCCTGGCGCTTCCACTCTCCGCGAGCCGACGTACCGCTCGTAGGCGGCATTATCTTGTAAACTACACCTTCGAATTCCATACTTCAAAACTTTTATTGCACAAATGTAATAAAAATCCCCTAAAGCGTCAATTTAATTCCGACGAAACAGGTTCGCGGCAGTGCGGGACCGTAAATATAGGCCGAATCCTTCGCCGCCCCGAAATCGAGGTCGCGCTGATAGGAGTCGAATATGTTCTTAATGCCGGCGCTTATTTCGAGGTCGATGACCTTGGTCAGCGGTATCGAATATGCCGCCTTGATGCCGAAATCCCAGAACGACGGGGTCGTAGTCTGCGTATCGACAGGCAGAATACCCGCATTGTGCTGCACCAGCATCGGCCCCGTAAAGGTTCCGAAAACGGATGCCTTCAGCCTGCGGACTATATCGAACGTCGAAGTCATATATCCGTAATGGTCGGGCGAACGGAACATCCTTCGCTGGGGTGCGACGTCGTCGGACCAGCGTTCGGGCTTTTTATAACGGCTGCGCTGGAACGTATAGCCCACCTGAATCTCGAATATATTGCGGATGCCCAACTTCAACTCCGCAGTAACTCCGCCCACGGTAGCTCCCGACGCATTGCGGCGCTCGCGAATGACGGTACCGCTCTCCTCGTCCTCGCCTACCTTCTCCAACGTGAACACATCGTTGAGAACGGTGTAGAACCCTTCGACGAGGAGGTTCGTCTGCAACCGCCCGAAAGAGCGGTACAGGTCGGCAGAGGCACTGACGCTGTGGGAGTATTCGGGTTTCAGGTCGGATGCCAGCCGTATGATCGTCACCGTATGGTTGAGTGCGTCGATATGCAGGTCCTCGTTATACGCTTGGGGCGCACGGTAGCCGCTCGAATAGCTCACGCGCAGCCCTACGGCTTCTATCGGACTGTAACGCACATTCACGCGGGGTGAAAATATCACGCCCTTGATCATATTGTGTTTGTCCAGACGGCCGCCTATCAGGAAATTGACCTTCTCGCTCTTCCACTCGTTCTGGAAAAAGAAGCCCGCCGTACGGGTCGTCTGCCTGAGATGGCGCTTGGTAGCCAGATAACGGTCATTCAACGCATTATGGGTATATTCCCCGCCGAACGTAAGCTCCGACGGCAGGAACAGCAATTTGCGGAACCCGTAGGTATACTGAGCCCCCGCGACGGCCGTCAGGTCGGATGTCGTACCGTAGGCGTCGGGATTCCTGTCGGTGCCGAAATAGCTGTCGCGGTCGATGCCCTGAACCGACGAATAGACGCTCAGGCGATGGCGGCTGTCGGGCGAGAAGTAATCGAAACGCAAGCCGCCGCCGTCGATTCTGTGATCGAGCTGCTCGCATATGTCGGCCATATGCGGCGCCTGCGAAAGGTTGTTGCCGCCACGGCGGAACTCGTGCGTATGGTGGTACTCGGCCGTAATTCGCGTGTAGGCCGAGGTCTTGTAATAGGCGCGGAAACCCGCCGTTTCGGAGTTGAGTTTCGGGATGTCGGTAAAGCCGTCGCCGTTGCGGTCGTACGCATGGCGCTGCTTGATCTGCCCGAAAAGGTACACCCCGACCTTGTTGTCGGCACTGACGAACGAACCGTTGAGTGCGGTATTGAAATCGGGAGTGGTGCCTCCTATGAGATTGGTAGTATTGGAGAGCGACAACGAGTTGCGCAGCGGATCCTTGGTAATTATGTTCACGACGCCGCCTATGGCGTTGGAACCGAAAAGCGCCGAACCGCCGCCGCGGATGACCTCCACCCTTTCGACCATAGCTACGGGCAGCTGGTCGAGACCGTAGACGGCGGCGAGCGACGAGAATATCGGGCGGCTGTCCAGCAGTATCTGCGAATAGTGCCCTTCCAGCCCGTTGATACGCAGCTGCATAGTTCCGCAATTGCCGCAATTGTTCTCTACGCGCAGCCCCGACTGGAAATTCATCGACTCCGAAAGGTTGGACGATGCGGTAGATTCGAAAAGTTTTTTGGACATTACGTTCACGACCGTAGCGGTCTGCTTGCGGTTGGTTTCGTTGCGCGTGGCGGATACGACCACCTCGTCCACCATCTTCGAATCTTCCTCGAGGGTGAAGTTGATCTCAATGTTCTGCCCCGCAACGGCATCTACGACCTGCGACACATTTTTATAGCCCACCGAAGAGGCTTCGACGGTCCACCTACCCACGGGCAGGTTCTTCAGGAAATAATGTCCCGTAGCATCGGTTACGCAACCTATGGTCGTACCGTCGATGCTGATCGTAACATAGGGAATATGTTCTTCCGTTCGCGCGTCGATCACGTGTCCGTAGACATTTGCGTCGCTCGACGGTTTGTTATTGTCGGTATATGTCGCCGCAGTCGCATATCCCGCAAGCAGAGACATCGACAGCAGCGACCGAATGAATTTGTATTTCATCGATTTATCGTTAAGTTCGGATTGGAAAAATCAGTAACGGACCTCCGCCTTGCGGAGGCCGACGCTTCGCAGCGTCCTACATAACCGATCGAAGCGCCGGCGGCGCCCTTAACGACAATAAGCTGTATTCGACATTGTTTTTTCGGCTCGACGAAACGGGAGCGAAGATGAAACGGCGGCAGACCGGTATGACCAACGATACTCCCGCCGATACGGCCGCAGCCACCAAATACGACAGGAACGATATGGTCTGCATCTGTCCCGCCGAATGGGTGTGCGAAGCCGAAGAGCCCGTAAACGGATGCGAATGGACGATGCGCACACCGTCCACTTCGTGCATATGTGCGAAAAAGGTAATGGTACACCAGTACCACGAAAACAGCACGGCTAATGCCGCCGCTGCGATACGCATATTCCGTTTACCGCTAACCATCCGGTTGCAAAGTTATAAAAATTCACAAAAAAAGGAACTCTTGCGAGTTCCTTTTCCAACTGCGAAACACAAATTATTTCGCATTTTTCTTATCGTAACGTTTTGCGTAACGGCTCATAAACTTATCCACACGACCGGCGGTGTCTACCAACTTCATCTTACCTGTGTAGAACGGGTGAGACGTGTTGGAAATTTCCATCTTATACACGGGATAGGTTTCGCCGTTCACCTCGATGGTCTCTTTTGTCGAAACGGCGGACCTGCACAAAAACACGTGGTCATTCGACATATCCTTGAATGCCACCAAACGATAATTCTCCGGATGAATACCCTGTTTCATTTCGTTCGTTTTGTTAAATTAAGTACTTAATATCGGCGCGAAGATAATCATTTTTTTTCAATCCGCAACGCCCGTCGCCAAAAAAGTCGAAAAAAGGCCGCATCTTCGGATGCGGCCTTGCGTTTAGTCCTTGTTCGTAACCATTCTCTTCTCCTTGATGCGGGCTTTCTTACCCGTCAGGCTGCGCAGATAATAGATACGTGCACGGCGTACGACACCGATCTTATTGACCTCGATCTTGTCGATATGAGGAGAATAAAGCGGGAAAATACGCTCGACACCCACGCCGTTCGAAATCTTGCGGATAGTGAACATCTTGGTTTTGCCCGACCCCTTGATCTGGATAACCACGCCGCGGAAGCTCTGCAAGCGCTCCTTGTTACCCTCGACGATCTTGTAGGTTACGGTGATCGTGTCACCTGCTTTGAACGAGGGCACGTCGGCATCCGTTTTGGGCCACATCTGCTCGTTCACGAACTTAATGATTGAATCTTTGTTCATTGTGTTGCAACAATTTTTCGTTATCCGTTCAACATTATCGCTGCGCTTCGACTACCATACGCACACATTGGTCCGCAATCCCGCCGCGACACGGTCCGAAACCGAACCCATACGCGCGGCAACCGTCTCCGCACCCAATATAAGAGGTTGATACGGGCTGCAAATATAGTAAAAATCGGATTATCGGCAAAATAAGCGCGATTTTTTTGAAAGAAATACATCCCGCGTTTGCACCCGTCCGCTCCGACGGCCCTTTTCCGCAGCCGCTTGGCGGGATACCCTCGGCAAAACCGCACTACGTGTCCCGTCTCACACGAACCGAAAATCAAACCTTTTCGACAAACCGAATGCAGAGCAGAACTTGGGCCGACTATGCCGAGCGGGAAAGCGGCAAAAAACAAACGGGACGACAACGCATCGGGCATCATCGAGAATATGGCGCAGGGCGGAAAGCGGCAAAAAAAATAAACGGGACAACAATCGTTGTCCCGTTCGTACCGTCGATGCCTGCGCCGACCGAACGACAGTCGGCCCGACTTCTTCCGCCCGCTACAGAGCGTTTACGTGAAGCTGGATAGCACCCTTGAGGTTCGCCGCCTTGTTCTTGTGGATGATGTTCTCTTTTGCGAGCTTGTCCAACATAGCGGTAACCTTCGGCAGCAAAGCCTCTGCCGCACTCTTCTCCGACGTATTGCGGAGAGCCTTCACGGCATTGCGTGCCGTCTTGTGATAAAGACGGTTATGCGCACGCTTGGTTACGGTCTGGCGAATTCTCTTCTTCGATGACTTATGATTTGCCATAGTTCCTTTCGGTTTTATTTTTTTAATATTTTATTCCGTTTTCGTTTTCGAATAACGACGACTCCGATCGTCGTATTCCGCAATAAACGGCCGTAGCCGCTTCGGGATAGGCTCGCGCCCGCTCCGCATTTCCATTGCACCCTTTTACCCGTCGAACGCCGCTTACGCAACGCCCAATCGTGTAGCCCATAGGAGAATCGAACTCCTCTTTCAAGAATGAAAATCTTGCGTCCTAGCCGATAGACGAATGGGCCTCTACCGCTATCGCACCGTACTTTACGACGCTTTAGCGGGGCAAAGATAGCGCTTTTTTTTCAATTTGCAATCTTTATTGCGAAAAACGTCGATTTTTTCGCGTTTTTTATTCGGGATATCGAACCGAACGACAAAGCTACTCTTTGAAACCCTGCGCCTTAAGTCTTATGTCGGAACCGTCGGGAGTAACGAGATAAGCTCCCGTATTCTCGGCCGTAACGTGCCCTATGACATCCACGCCGCCCATACGCATCACCTTCTCCTGCATAGCCAAAGGCACCGTGAAGAGCAGTTCATAATCTTCGCCGCCGTTCAAAGCCGCGATGACGGGATCGGTGTGCATCTCCTCGGCCAAAGCCGTCGTCTGTTTGGCGATGGGTATACGGTCGAGATAGATGCGGGCGCCGCACTTCGACGACTTGCATATCTGCATCAGATCGCTCGCAAGGCCGTCCGAAAGGTCGATCATCGATGTGGGAACTATCCCCTCCTCGGCTAGAGACTCGACGATGTCTTTGCGCGCGCACGGCCTGAGATATTTTTCGAGCAGATATTCGTACCCGCCGAACTGCGGTTCGGGTTCGGCCACATCCTTCAGCACGCGCTTCTCGCGTTCGAGCAGGTGCAGCCCCATATACGCGGCGCCGAGATTTCCCGTAATACATATAAGGTCGTTCTGCTGCGCCCCCGAACGGTAGGCGATACTCTCTTTCTTCGCGCGGCCTACGGCCGTAATACCCACGACGAAACCCGTGACGGATGCCGAAATATCGCCTCCCGCCAAATCCGCGCCGAGCTCCCTACAGGCGAACCGCACACCCTCGTAGAACTCTTCGAGCGCCTCCACCGAGAATTTCGACGACACGCCCAACGAGAGCATTATCTGCCCGGGCAGAGCATTCATCGCGAGGATGTCGCTGACGCCCACGGTTACGGCCTTATAGCCCAAGTGTTTGAGCGGGAAATAGGTAAGGTCGAAATCGATGCCTTCGAGCATCGTATCGGTCGCGACGAGCAGCGCCTCGCCGCCGCCCGCATCCACAACGGCGGCATCGTCGCCGACACCGCAGAGAGTAGTCGCATTCGACGGCGCGAAATCGGCCGTCAATCGGTCTATGAGGGCGAACTCGCCCAGTTCGGATATTTCGGTACGTTTGTTCGGCATAAGGTATAAATTACTTTATAAATATCTCGCCCGTTTCAGGCTTCATCACGTCATTCACGGGCATAAGTTTATCTTTCTTAACCGTCACCGTACGGCTCAACGGCAACTCTTCCGACGAGAAACCGACCGAAAGGCGATAATCGCCCTTCGACAACTTCCACGCCATATCCTTTTCGCTGAACGACGCGAGCGCATCGGCGGCGATACGCATCGTTATCTCGCAGCTCTCGCCTGCCGCGAGCTGCGGCGTCTTGGCATATCCGCGCAACTCTATCGACGGACGGTCCGTCGCAGGCGACAGTTCGGTGGAATAGAGCTGCACGACCTGCTTCGCGGGGCGCTTGCCCGTGTTTACCACCTTGCACGTTACCACGAAGTCGTCCTTTACACGCTTCACGTCCATATCCTCCAGTGCGAACGACGTATATGTCAGTCCGTAACCGAACGGATAGGCCGTCTCGACACCGCGCGTGGCGAAATGACGATAGCCGACGTATATGTCTTCGGTGTAGTTCGTATAGTCCACATTGGGAATATCATACACCTTGCGCGAGCGGCAGAAGTTTTCGAAAGACTGGTTCACGCCCGTCTCAGGAACATTTATCGGGAAATTCTGCGACGGCACGTCCGCATACGACACGGGGAAGGTCATAGGCAGGTGACCGCTCGGCGACACCTTGCCCGAAAGCACGTCGGCGACCGAATTGCCGCCCTCCTGTCCCGGTTCCCAACATACGAGAACGGCATCCGCCTTGTCGCGCCACGAAGCGATCTCCACGGGTCCGCAAATGTTGAGCACCACTACCACCTTCTTGCCCGCCTTGCGGAACGTCTTGCTCACGGCATTGATAAGTGCGACCTCGGGAATGCGCAGGTTGAAATCGCGCTCGATATGACGGTCGTAGGCTTCGGCCGAATTGCGGCCTATGGTTATTACAGCTATGTCGGAGCCGTCCACTGCGCTTTCGGCGAGTGCATAAGGATCCTGAATCTCATTGGGGCGCAACTCGTAATTGTACCACTTGCGCGGAGCCTTGTGGGGCGCCATACGCTCCGCCTCTCTCTTCATATGGTCGAGATAGGTAGCATTCAGACGCTCGTTCAGTTCGAAGCCGCAAGCCGTAAGCCCGTCACGGAGATCGACCACATAGGCCTTATTGACATCGCCCGAACCTTTGCCGCCCGCAATGAACTTGTAGGAGGTAACGCCGAAAAGCGCTATCTTCCCGTTCGCGGCCATAGGCAATGTTCCGCCCTCGTTCTTCAGCAGCACGAAACCTTCGCTCGCGACTTCGCGGGTAAGACGCGCGTGCGACGCGAGGTCGGGCTTGTTCGTCGGCACATACCCCTGAAAACGCGGGGTGCGTATGACGAGCTGCAAAATGCGTCGGACGCATTTGTCGAGATCCTTCTCGTCGAGTTTGCCGCTGCGCACCGCCTCCACGATGGTCGCATATTGCTTATACGTACCTGGCTGGAGCATATCGTTGCCCGCCGCGACCTGCGCTACGGGGTCGATGCCGCCGCTCCAGTCCGTCATAACGGCTCCCTCGAAGCCCCATTCGCCGCGAAGGATATCTTCGAGCAGCCCCTTGTCTTCGGAGGTGTAGCGGCCGTTGATGTAGTTGTACGACGTCATTATCGTCCAAGGCTGCGACTCGCGGACGGCGATCTCGAAATTGCGCAGATATATCTCGCGCAGGGCGCGTATCGAAATTCGTGCATCGTTGGCCAAACGGTTTATCTCCTGACTGTTCGCGGCGAAGTGTTTGAGCGACGTTCCCACGCCGTTGCTCTGAATGCCGTCGATTATCGCGGCAGCGGTCTTGCCAGCCAGCAGCGGGTCTTCGGAGTAATACTCGAAATTACGCCCGCACAACGGGTTGCGCATAATATTGACACCCGGCGCCAGCAACACGTCCACGCCGTATTCGCGCACCTCGTTGCCGATAGCCCTGCCTACTTCGCGGATTATCTCGTCGTTCCACGTCGCGCCGAGATGCACGCCTACGGGGAAACCCGTACAATAATAGGTATTGTCGTCATTCTCCCGCTTCGGGCTTATGCGCAGCCCCGCAGGGCCGTCGGCCAAAACTACGGGAGGAATGCCCAGACGCTCGACGGGATAGGTGGTACCGGCCGCCCCGGGGACTATATTTTTCGTGTACCCCACTTCGCCTGCCGCCTCGGTATTGTCCCGCATACGGGCGCCGACCACCAAATGCGCCTTTTCCTCGAGGGTCAGCGCCTCGACGATTCGGTCTATGTTGTCGGGCGTCAATTTCAGCGGCCCGTCGGCGGAAGCCGATACGGTTTGCAGCAAAACGAATGCTGCGGCAAGGGTAAAAATTCTTTTCATTTCGAGGTGTGTTTTAAGTTACGGTTAGAAAATCCAGTCAAAAGTAGTAAAAATCCGCACAACGTACAAATCGGCCGCAAAGCCTCTTGCCTAAAACATAAAACGCGCGATTTTGGGCAATTTAATAAAAATCATTATATTTGTCGTCCGAAGAGTTACCCATATTTAAGTAAATGTTGAATATAGTTTTATTCGGCGCACCCGGGTGCGGCAAGGGCACCCAGGCGGCAAGACTCAAGGAGAAGTACGGAATAAACCACGTTTCGACGGGCGAGATAATCCGTAACGAGATCAGGAACGGCACGGAGTTGGGACGCAAGGTCGCATCCTGCATCGAACGGGGCGAGCTGGCACCGGACGAGGTGGTGATAGACATAATAGCCAACTACGTCGAGGCGAACAAGGAGAGTGCAGGCAACATCTTCGACGGGTTTCCGCGCACGACGCATCAGGCCGAAAAATTCGACGAGATTCTCGGCGAGCACGGTCTGAAGGTGGATACGATGATATATATGGATGTGCCCGAGCAGGAACTTGTAGACCGAATACTGCTTCGCGGAAAAGAATCGGGCAGGGCCGACGACGCGTCGGAAGATGTCATCCGCAACCGCATAGCGAACTACCGCTTACAGACGGAGGTCGTGGCCGACTATTATCAGGCACAGGGGAAATACGCCGCGGTGAACGGGCACGGTTCGATGGACGAGGTGTTCGAACGCATTTGCAAGGTAATAGACCGCGATTGACGGAACGCAAGGTGAAGTGTATACCGCATCGGCGGACCTACAACGCTGCCGACAGTAACGTCGGCAGCTTAAGAAACCGCGGTAAGCAACAGCAAACAACGCCGCAACAGTGCAAGATACAGACAATTACATAATTCTTATTTTATGAAAACGAGCCTGTTTTCCCCAAAAAATTCGGGGGGGGGGAATTTTTACTCTCCACCTGGAATCATAGCCGTTGAGACAACAGTAGACAGCGGTTTTGCCGCAAGCGCGGACAACGGGAGCATCGACTCCCTCGAGAAAGACGATTACGGAAATTTCTAAAACCGCGCCTGCTATGAAAAATCTTATACATCTTACAGCTGCCTTATTCGCGGCAGCGACATTCGCCGCCTGCACGGACAATCGCGAATCGGATGATATGCCGGTCGCAGGCAGGCAAATCGAACTTACGGCCGTAGCCGTCAATGATGCGACGAGAACCCATCTCGCCGATCCCGACCAGCCGCTTTCGCCCGTCCTTTGGGACGCAGGCGACGCCGTAGAGCTGATCGAAGTCGGCGGTGCGGCAGCCAACACCTGCACATCCTCGGGCTGCACGCTCTCGGACGACGCTTCGCGCGCCGTATTCTCATTCTCGCTGCCCGCACGGACCGCTCAATCGTTCACATACCGCGCCGTCTACCCCGCATCGGCATTCGTCGGCATCGTCGGCACTTCCGAACTCTCGCTCGTACTGCCGTCGGAGCAGCACCCCGCAGCCGCGTCGTACGACCCTGCCGCCGCACTGATGCTGGCGACAGACCCCGAAACCTACTACGCACAGCCCGAAGGGTCGAGCCGATCGCTGACACTGCGGTTCGCCCATTTGGTCGCATATGCGCAGATGAAACTGACGGGGCTGCCGACCGATAAGGGCGACATCGTCGGCGCAGGCTTCGAAAGCGGCACGGCACCCGTAGCCGGTGCCGTATCGTACGACTGCACCTCCGCGGACGACATCGCGCCCGACCTCAAATCGATAAAACTGATTTACGACAAGCCCGTCGCAGCCGCGTCATCGTTCGATGCGTGGTTCGCGGCCGCACCCTGCACGTTCGCAGCCGACGATATATTTACCGTGACTGTCGAGTTCGCATCAGGAACGACGATCAAACGTACCGTCACCATCCCCCAATCCCGAAACCTCGAATTCAAACGAGGTGCGATCTCGACTTTCTCGGTAGATATGAGTGCCGCGACGGCCGAGAATCCCATAACCATCCCCGAGATTCTCGACGGGATATCCTCTGCGGCGGAAGCGATAGATGCCGACAAGGACCGCGTACTGTATGCCGTAGTCTCGGTAGACGCCGCCAACGGCAACTACACGAGCCGCAACATTATGATACAGACGCCCGACAGCACCTCGCCCGACAACGGTATGATACTGTTCGGCCCGACATCGGCCAATTACAGGTTCGGCGACATGCTGCGCATCACGCTGCCCAGAAACACGGCCAAGCGCGTGAACTACAACAATAACGGCCAGCTCGAAATAACGGGAGTGACCGACGGCAATATCGAAGTGCTCGGGAACCGCGCAATAAAGCCCGTCGAGATCGAAGCATCGCAAATGATACGCTATCACGGGATGCTCGTCACGCTCAAGGACGTCAGCTCGCCCGCCGATGGCGGCACGTGGTGCACGAATTACGACGGCAAGCACTACTTCACCGCACCCGACGGAAGCAGCTTTATGGTCTTCGTCAAGAAAAACGCCGCGGCATTCGCAAACAAGACATTCTTCGGAGCGCGCGGGCCGATAACGGGATACGTCTCGATATTCAGCAACTCGCCCCAGCTGTGCCCCAACACGATAGAAGACGTCGCGGCATTCGCCGAGGAGCCGAAGCCCGAACCCGCGGACTATATATACTACGAGAACTTCGACGGCAATATGTCGTATCCGTCGGGAACGTGGGCCGACAGCAACACCACGTGGCGCCACCCGCAGGGAACGGGCGCTGCGGAGGTATCATATCTGTCCCGCAGCGTGCAGATACGCAACAACACGCCCCAGTCGTCAGGTTACGACGGAGCGTCGGGCAACTATTATGCGCATTTTTACGGGACAGTGGGATATTTCATATCAGCCGAGAACATCGCGCTCGAAAGCGGGCAGGTGAACCTGCGCCTGACATTCGGCTGCAATTTCATCTCCGACGGCGTAACGATTACGGTCAGCTCGCCCGACAGGAGCGCGGAAATCGCATACACGGGCACGACGAGCAACGGCACTTGGGGGCAGGGATATGCAGAGTTCACCCTCGCCAAACCCGTCGAAAAGCTGTCGATAAAGTTCGCCAACAATTCGACGAACATCCAGAAATTAGACGATATAAAGCTCGAAGCGATTTCGACGCCGAGCAGTCAGGTAATAGACCTTTCGCCCGTTGCGTACAATTACAAATGGGCTGAGATTCCGACCGTAAACGTCTCCAACTCCGACTGGAAGCAGGTTACGCACTGGACGACGACGGTCGTCTCCAAAAAGCGCGTGCGCAATTTCACGTCATACTACGACACCCGCCGCCACTGCCCGATGTGGGTGGCGCACACCCTCCACGAATGCTATCGCGAAGGCTCGGGACGCTCCTCGACCTCGTCGTGGCGCCCCGATCCGAACCTGACGAACGGGGAGCAGTCGATAATATACGCGTGGTCGAGCGAATATGCGGGATACGAATACTGGACGAACAGTGTCCTCACGTCGCTCGGACGCTCCGACACGTGGACACGCGGGCATATGCTTATGTCCAACTACCGCCCCGGAGCCGAAGAGGAGATAAACCTGCAAACGTTCTACTCGACCAACATAGCGCCCCAAGGTTTCGACGCATTCGATGCACTGTGGATTCAGGCCGAATCCAACGCATTGAAATACCAATGCGCCGACACGCTCTACTACGTATCGGGATGCTATTTCGCCAATGAGAACTGGAAAGAGTACGATGCAAGCAACTGGGGCAGTCTATCGCCCGAATCGAAAGAGTGCGTCGTGCCTACGCATTTCTACAAAGTGCTGCTGCGCACGAAGGCGGGAAACACGGGCAAACCTGTTCAGGAGTGTTCGGCGGACGAGTTGCAGGCCGTAGGAATATGGTTCGAGCACGCCGAAAAAGACCCCGTCGAGGGGGCGACTACCGACGAGACCAAGTGGCCGCTTACGTCGGCGCATCTCTGCTCCGTCGCCGAAATCGAGGAACGGACGGGACACGAATTCACATTCTTCCCCGAAGTGCCCGCAGCCGTAAAACAGTCGTTCTCGCTCTCCGACTGGTCGGAGCTGGTCAGCCAATAACGCGACCGAGCGCAAATATTGCGAAGCCGTTCTCTTTTCCGAGAACGGCTTTTTTCGTGTTTCGTGATGTCGCCACGCCTTGTCGCTGCCTACCGTCTCCTCCCGCCCAACCTTATCGCGATCCTCTTCTCCGCTCTTCTCCGCTCTTCTCCGCTCTTCTCCGCTCTTCTCCGCTCTTCTCCGCTCTTCTCCGCTCTCCTCCGCTCTTCTCCGCTCTCCTCCGCTCTTCTCCGCTCTCCTCCGCTCTTCTCGCCCCTGTTTCGCGCCCTTCCCGTCGCCCGCATCCGCCCCGCCGCGCTCCTTGCTCTACCCTTCGCCATCTCCCGTCCTCGCTCCTGCCGGCCTTGTCGCTATCTCCTCTACCCTGCATCGCACCCGCTCCACCCGCCGCCCTCTCGCCATATTATTCGACCCGAACCGCAAAATATTTCGCCGTTTTTTCGTCATTTCGAGAAATATGGCTATATTTGCAACCCGTTTATGCGGGAAAATTAAAACAATTAAAACATTATGAACAATTACGAAACCGTTTTCATTGTCACTCCGGTTCTCTCGGATGCTCAGGTTCAGGAGGTTTGTGACAAATTCCAAGGCGTTATCACCGAGAACGGCGGTCAGATCGTAAATGCGGAGAACTGGGGTTTGAAAAAACTCGCTTATCCCATCCAGAAGAAGACCACCGGTTTCTACTTCCTCGTAGAGTTCACGGGTGAGGGCAGCATCATCGACACGCTCGAAACGCAGTACCGTCGCGACGAGCGCATCATTCGTTTCTTAACTTTCAAACAGGACAAGTTCGCTGTCGAGTATTCGGCAAAACGTCGTGCGAAACTTGCAGGCAAAACACAGGAGGAGTAAACTATGGCACAGGAAAACAATGCACAGGCAGGCGAACTCCGATACCTCAACCCCGTATCGGTAGACGTCAAGAAGAAGAAATACTGCCGCTTCAAGAAGCTCGGCATCAAGTACGTAGACTACAAGGACGGCGAATTCCTGAAGAAGTTCCTCAACGAGCAGGGCAAAATTCTGCCCCGCCGTCTGACGGGTACTTCGCAGAAGTATCAGAAGAAGGTGGCTCAGGCCGTAAAGCGTGCGCGTCACCTCGCAATTCTGCCTTTCGTAACTGACTGTATGAAATAAGGAGGAGATATTATGGAAGTTATTTTGATCAAGGACATCGAAAATTTGGGTTACGCGAACGACATCGTGAACGTAAAACCCGGTTATGCGAATAACTACCTGATACCTCAGGGCTTCGCAAAGGCGGCTACCGCTTCGGCGAAGAAAGTTTTGGCAGAGAATCTGAAGCAGCGCGCTCACAAGGACGCCAAAATCCTCGCAGACGCACAGGCTTTGGCAGAGACCATCGCCAATCTCCCGCTCTCGTTCACGGTTAAGGCCGAAGAGGGCAAGATTTTCGGCGCCGTTACGTCGGCCGACGTTGCCGAGGCTTTGGCGGCGAAGGGCGTAAACGTAGATCGCAAGAACATCTCGGTCGAGGCTATCAAGACCGTAGGCGAGTACGAAGCTGTCGTAAAACTCCACCGCGAGGTGAAGGCAACGGTGAAGCTCTCGGTTGCAGCTGAGGAGTAATTCATCTTACGAATATCAAACACGGTTCGAACCCTTTCGGTTCGAACCGTGTTTTTTTACGACATATCACATCGGAGCAAGGTCCGATCAGAGCTTGGAGAGAGGTCGGCAACCGTAATCCTGCGGGCTTAACGGCTGCGCCGAGTGCAAATTCGGCCGGACAAATAGCAGACGACGATTACCGTACATGCCGAAAGTTCCGCGGCGGGAATGGCGAGCCACAATCCCGATATACCTGCCACGCGCGGCAGCAGGACGAAGCTCGGCACGAGGAAGATCACACCTCGCAGTAAGGTATAAAACGTCGAAACGAATGCCCTTTCGATACTTTGGTAATAACCTATGAAAGCGATGTTCACAGCGAAAAACAGTGCGCACGACGCAAACAACGGCAACCCATCGACAGCAAGAGAATATGCCGCCTCATACGGAGACAAAAACAGACGGACGATATGCTCCGCGCCGAGCCACAGGCAGACCGACACCGACACTCCGCACACGGCGGCCGTAATCAACGATATGTGCAGAGCCTTGCCGACACGGTCGGTAAGATGCGCGCCGTAATTGAAACTTATGATAGGCTGCGCCGACTGCGCCACGGCGTTGCTTATCGAAAAGACTATCGGGAACAGATAGCACGCTACGGCAAATGCCGCCACCCCCGCCTCGCCGAGCATAGAGATGAACATACGGTTGCCCGTAAGCATCATAATGCTCATCGCCAGCTCCGTCAGGAACGTCGCGAATCCGATCTTGACCATATATCCCGTATTGCGCAACGTCAGCAACAGCGAGGTCAATGTCAATTTCAGTCTGTAGAATCCGAGCGTTACGGAAAACCGCATAAAATATACGATAATCAGCAACGCGCCGATGCCGCAGGCTATGGAGGTAGCCAGCGCCGCCCCCATAACGCCCCACCCCAACGGGAATACCATATACCAGTCGAGCACTATATTGGCAACGGCGGCGATAATCTGAATGCACATAGCGTATTTCGGAGACCCGTCCAGACGGATGAGCATCATACCGACGCACTCGACGAATACGAAAAGCATCGAAGGCAGCAGCCACAGCATATAGCTCACGGCATCGCTTTCGAGCCGGGCGCTGCACCCCAATGCGCCGACCGTTTGTCTCGGAAATGCGAAACATACGACGCAAACGGCCCCGATGAGCAGCAGTCCCGCGACAAATGCCTGCGTGGTAATGATGCAGGCGGCTTTCGTCTTGTTCTCCGACAGACGTATGCTCGCTATAACCGAGGCGCCTATGCCGAACATAAGTCCGATGCCTGTAGCTATCATATACAGCGGAGCGACAATATTCACTGCGGCGATTCCGTCGGCACCCACACCGCGGCCGACGAAGATCCCGTCGATAATCGTCAAAGCCGAGTTGAACACCATTCCGACAAGTGTCGGGAAAAACAGCGCCCTGAACAACGGTCCTATTTTACCGTCTGCGAAATCGATACTGTCCCTGTCGAGATTCCTCGCCTTCATATTCCTATCGTATTACCTAACAGCGAGTGCAAATTTAGGAAGCGGAGACGACACATTACAGTATTTTTTCGGTCGGAAACGGTACTTTTCGATACGAAAAACTGTCGGAAAGGAGAAAAAGTCCTAATTTTGCAGACGATATGGAAACGGCTCAGCACAAAGAATCGACAGGAACTTCCGACTGGCACGAATATGTCGGACGCACCATCCGCACCGACGGACTGCTGCTGTCGCTGTGTACGGACGGAAAGGCGGCGGTGTCGGTAAATATGCAGAAGGTATCTTTCCGCAAAGGAGATCTGCTGGTACTGACATCGGACGTGTATTTCTCGGTCTCGGAGGTTTCGGAATGTTTCTCCACACGATATGCGTCCCTGTCGGAGGAGAACATCGAGACGGCATATTATATGATTACCAGCGCATATGTCTGGGATTACCTCCATTACCACCCCATATTGCGGCTGTCGCAGTCGCAACGCAAACTCGTAATCGGATGGATGGACCAGATGAAGTGGATACTTGCGAATATCTTCGGGTTCAACCGCACCGTACTCATCAACAACAACGTTTACCACCTGTTCATCGCAATCGATACCGAGCTGTCCTATGCGGACGGCGAAGCGACGCCGAAACGCAAGGACAGGGCGTGGGAGATCACCAGCCAGTTCTGGTCGCTGCTGACAAAACACTCGTTGCGCGAACGTTCCGTCAAGTTCTATGCGGATGCCCTGTGCATAACCCCCGACTATCTGTACAAGGCCTGCCGCCGCGCATACGGCGAGTCGCCCAAAGCACTCATAGACAAACAGCTCACGGTAGAAATAAAGACATACCTCACCAACACGCAGCTGTCGGTTGCGGACATCGCGGACAGTCTCCGTTTCGAAGACGCCTCCTATCTGTGCCGCTTCTTCCGTCGGATGACGGGATACTCGCCTATAGAGTTCCGCAACGGTATCGAAAAAAAGCAGGGTTGATTTTCGGAAATCAACCCTGCCGCAACATCCGTAGTTTCGGAGACTTAGCTTTCACGATGCAGCTGCGACGGCACGAACTGCCGAGTTGCACCGTATGTTTTCCGAAGACCTATTTCACGGTAAACATCCCCTGCAACTCAGCATTCGAGTCGTGGCCTGCCCACACATGGAAATCGCCTGCCTCCTGCGCGAACTTCATATCGCGGCGGCAGAAAGCCATATCCTCGGGACGTATAACGAACTCCACGGTCTTCGACTCGCCCGCCTTGAGGAATACCCTTTCGAACCCTTTCAGTTCGCGCACGGGGCGCGTGGTGCTCGCAACGAGATCTCGAATATAGAGCTGCACCACCTCGGCACCGTCCCTCTTTCCGCTGTTGGTCACCTTCACGCTGACCTTCACGGGTTCTCCCACCGCGACCTCAGGGGTCAGCACCTTCAGGTCCGAATAATCGAAAGTCGTATAACTCAATCCGTAACCGAAGCAGTAGCGCGGCTCGTTGGGTGTAAACATATAACGCGAAAGATACTTGGCGCGGCTCGCAGGATCGAGCATCGGACGACCCGTACGCTTCATATTGTAATGCACGGGCACCTGGCCGATATTGAGCGGGAATGTCATCGACAGGCGTCCCGACGGGTTGAAATCGCCCGACACCACGTCCGCCAGCGCCTTGCCCGCCATAGTACCCGCATGCCACGTCAGCAATACGGCATCCGCCTTTTCGGTCTCGTAGCCTATGTCCATCGGACGCCCCGTAACCAGCAAGACGACAACGGGTTTGCCCGTCGCCGCCACGGCATCGAGCAGATCGCGCTGCGCCTGCGGCACCTCTATCGAGGTAAGGCTCGTCGCCTCGCCGCTGCACTTGCTCGGAAGTCCGAGAGTCAGCAGCACGACATCGGCGTCGCGTGCCGCGGCGACAGCCGCATCCGCTCCACCCTCTATGGCAGCAAAAGGCTTGCAGCCCTCGCTGAACGACACGTTCTCACGACCGAAACGCTCCTGCAAACCCGCGAGGAAAGTCACGGCACGCGAGCTTTCACCGTATCCGCGCCAAGCGCCCAACATCTCGTCGCCCGAGTTCCCGTAAGGTCCTATCAAAGCGATACGCTCCGTACCGTTCAGCGGCAGGATGTCGTCGTTATTCTGCAACAGCACCATAGACTTGCGCGCCGCATCGCGGGCGACTTCCATATTTTCAGGGAGATAAAACTCGTTTTCGCGCGCCTTGCCTCCGTAACGGAACGGATCGTCGAAAAGTCCCAGACGGAACTTAACGGCCAGCACCTCGCGGCACAACATATCTATCGTCTTCTCGGAAATACGCTTCTCGCGCACTAACTCCTCGCCGTACTTGATGAAGTCGGAATCGACCATATCCATATTCACGTGGGCATCCATCGCCAGTGCCGCAGCCTCCTTGCCGTCGGCCGCCACCCCGTGTTCGACCATCTCGTGCACGGCATTATAATCGGTAACCACGAAGCCCTTGAAGCCGAGTTCGTCGCGCAGGACCGTCTGCAACAGCCACTTGTTACCCGTTGCGGGTATGGCGTCGAAATCGTTGAACGATGACATAACCGTCGCGGCACCTGCCTCGACGGCGGCACGGTACGGCGGCAGATAACGGTCGCGGAACATACGTTCGGACATATCGACCGTATGGTAATCGCGGCCTGCCTGCGGAGCGCCGTATGCCGCAAAGTGCTTTACGCAGGCAATAATCGTGGACTTGTCCGCCAAGTCATCGCCCTGATAGCCGTGCACCATAGCGCGCGCTATGGCCGAGCCGAGGTAGGGATCTTCGCCCGACCCTTCCGAAACACGCCCCCAGCGCGGGTCGGTACTGATGTCGCACATAGGCGAGAAGGTCCACGCTATACCGTAAGCCGCAGATTCGGCGGCCGCTATGCGTGCCGACTTCTCTATGACATCCATATCCCACGACGAGGAGAGTCCGAGATTTTCGGGGAAGACGATTCGGCAGCCGTGAATAATATCCTTACCGAACAGCAGCGGAATGCCGAGACGCGAACTGTCTACCGCAATACGCTGATAACGCGTAATATCTTCGGATTTGCGGACGCTGAGCAAAGAGCCGCAGCAACCTTCGCGAATAAAATCCTCGACGACCATAGGTTCGCCCGAAGGGCCCGTCACGGTTCCCGTCGAGGGGCGTAATTGCGTAAGCTGCCCGAGTTTTTCGCGCAAAGTCATCTTCTTCATCAAAGTCTCGACACGACGCGCAATCTCCTTTTCCGAGACCTTGCCGTCATCAGATTTCGGAGCTGCCGACAAAGGATAGCAAAGGCACACGATTGCAGACAGCAGCACGGTTTTCAAAAAAAGCTTCATCGAAATTGAATTTAAGTTTGGCATTTATACGTTACCTTAAGTTTCTACAAAGATAGTTCAAAACGGCATAATCGTCAAAAACGGGATGAAAAAAGCGGGACCGACGACAAAATGCCATACGGTCCCGCCCTGTTCGAAAACGGCGGTCGTTATCTTACCAGATTCGAGATAAGGAACGTAGCCGCAACCGTCAGAATAGCGTACAACTCGGGGAATGCCGCCAGAATCAGCGTCTTACCCATCACATCGTGACCGTTGCCGATAGCTGCGATACCGTTGGCGCAGACTTTCGCCTGATAGATGGCTGCCGCGAGGTTCACGATACCCACGAGGATACCGGCACCCAGAACGGCCGCACCCTGCAACGGAGTGGGATTCGAGAGGAATCCCTGAACCATAAAGAAGCATACGAAACCGTAGAGACCCTGCGAACCGGGAAGTGCCGAAAGCACCATATAACTACCGAACGCGCCTCCGTTTTTCTTCATCGCGCCTACGGATGCCTGACCCGCGATAGAAGTACCTACGGCCGAAGCGATACCCGCAAGACCTACCATCAGTGCTACACCGACGTAAGCCATTACCATTGCTGCTGTTGTTTCCATAAATTCAAACGTTTTTTATTGTTATTATTGATTTGATTTTTCGTTCTTGCGCAGAGGATCGAACTGACGCATAGACATTTCGAAACCTGCATTCTTGTAAAACTCCACAAACGTCAGACGCATAGGATGCACGAACGACGAAATGGTGGACATAAAGAGGTTGATGCCGTGTCCGATAAGCAGTATCGGCAGCATTATCAGTATCTTCACGACGATATTCGCCCCGTCGGGTACGAAACCCTCCGCCAGCGAGTTGAAGACCAACGCCAGCACGCCGCCCGACAAGCCTATGGCGAACAGACGGATGTAGGAGAGTACGTCGCTCAGAATACCCGTAATATTATTATAGGTATCCCACAATCCCGAGCCGAAATTGACGAAGATGTTCCTGTTCGGCGAGTTGAAGAAGAGCATCAATACCGCACCGATGCCCAACGCCGCATAGAACGCGGGCGAGGAGGCGGTGAAGAAGGGTATCACCCACGCCTCGTCGAGCATAGGCAGACCCGCCGCAAGGCAGGCCGAAGCAACGACGATGAACCACCCGAGCGTCGAGAGCGCATAGCGGAAACCTACGGTAGACGACAGCAGGACGATCTTCAGTATCATACCGAACAGTATCTGCACGATGCCGATAGCCAGAGCGATAGAGAAGAATTTGTTCTGGAAGTCGAAGAAATGGACCGACGGGAAATATTCCGCGAGGTTCATTCCGAAGAAAGAGCCGCAGAAACCGCCGAAAAGTATCGTAGCGACGGCACACATAGTGGCGAACCACGATGCCTGCTTCATCGCGGGCGTCTTGCTCTTTTTCAGCATCACCAGCCCGAGTATCAGCAATATGAGACCGTAACCCGCATCGTTAAGGCAAATTCCGAAGAAAAGCATATAAAACGGCGCGAAGAACGGCGTAAGGTCTATGGTGCCGTACTTCGGCAGGGCGTACATATTGCCGACGAACTCGAAGATGCGGGCGAAGCGGTTGTTCTTCAGCTTCACTGGCGTATCGTCCTCGGGCGTCGGGTCACTCTTGATATATACCACATCGGGATATTCGTCGAGCAGGGCATCGACTCTTTCGGAGGTCTCGCTCTCGGCCCAGCCCTCCATTACGAGCAACGTTCCGTCGGCTTCGGGTTTGGCCGTAGCCGTAACCTTTACGCCTTGCAGACGCTCTTTCAGAGCTGCCGTTTCGGCCTCGATGACATCCGCCGAGTCCGCACAGCGCGACATAACAGCGTACAGTTCGCACAGCTTCGCATCGCGGGCCGCAATCTCCGACTCGGCGCCCGCAGCATCCGTCTGCGGCATCTTTATCTCCATAGCGTCGATAGCCGCCTCGGCATTCGGCTCGGTTATCACCACGAAACGGACTATCCCGTCCGCATCGTCTATCACAGCGATGTTATAGGCCTCGTTCCACTGCTCGGCATTCTTGTCGAACACGCTCTTCGTGGCCGTGAAAAAGCGAAGGACGATGCCTTTCTCGGCAAGCTCCGCAACCGCGGCGGCCGAAAAGTCACCCCAGCCGCGCCACTCGTCGGCTATTTTCGCAAAACCGGCCTTCTCGGCCTTTATGTCAGCGATCTTCTGCGCCGTGTCGGTGTAGGCGGAGAATACGTCGGTGCCTTTTTCGAAAGGTTCGCCCGCAGTATACTCCTCGCTTGCACGGAACTGACGCAAAGCCTCCTCGGCTTTCAGATGCGCATCTATATCGGCCAGCAACTGACGATCGTTATCGGCAGGCTCCCAACCCGTCGTGGTGATGTCCACCAATCCGAGTTCGCGCAGACGTTCGATAAAATCCCCGCTTCGCCCCGCATAGAGGACAAAGTCGTATTTTGTCATTTTCGCTATCATAACATAGACCCCTCCGCAGCCTCCTGTTGTCGGGTTTTTACAATCTTCTGGGCGGATTTGGAGAGGTTCTCCTCATCCTCCATAAAGCGTTTGATCTTGCGTATGGCATCCTCGTACCCCGGAATCTGCACCTTTTCGTAAAGATTGACCTTCTGCGTAGTCTTGCGCCGCGCATAGTCGAGCAGTTCCATACGACGGTCGCAGACCTCGCTGTTGATGCCCAGTTCGGCCAGCTCCTTGAGGATACGCACTCCGTCGGAGAACCACAGAGGCGAAGAGAAGGCGTCGAACGGCTTCTCCTCGAAGCGTATCCCCTCGAGTACGGGGATTCTCACGCCCGCGATCTTCTGCGTCGCCAGCTCGACATCGGCTACGCGCAGCAGCGTCGGGTCGAACTCGCCCCACAGAGCGACCATATAGTCGTACTCGCCGATCGCACGGTCGAGACGCTCACGGTACTCACGGGCGGCATTCTTCGCCCTCTTGACCTCGGAACGCAACGCACTCTCCTTGCTTTTTATGGTCGGAAGCGCATTGCGGCGCATCTTGAGCTGCTTGCCGAGTTCGCCGAGCGAAGTCTTGTTATATTGAAACTTTATAGCCATAAAGAATTATGCTTTCCAGTACTTTTCGATAAGTTCGGCCTTGATTGCGACCTCCTCCTTGGTAAAGTATTCGGCGAAGAGCTTCCAAGCCGTATCGAGCATCTGCTCGATGTCGATATTGACGTCTATCGAGAGCAGCTTCTCGGAGTAGTCGTGCGCGAACTTCAACGCACGCTCGTCGTAGTCCGAAAGGTCGAAACCGTTCTCTAACTTCGTCTTGGCATTGGCCGCATCGGCATACAGGCGCACGCAGGCATTCATGACCTGAGGATGGTCCTCGCGGGTCTTCTTGCCGATAACCAGCTGTTTCAGTCGCGACAGCGAACGGAACGGATCGACGATGACCTTACCCGTATCGGTATCGTTGCGCAGGAACAGCTGTCCCTCGGTGATATAACCCGTATTATCGGGAATGGCGTGGGTAATATCGCCGCCCGAAAGGGTCGTAACGGCGATAATCGTAATCGAACCGCCGTTAGGCAGCTGCACCGCCTTCTCGTAGATCTTGGCCAAATCGGAATAGAGCGAGCCCGGCATCGAGTCCTTGGACGGAATCTGGTCCATACGGTTCGAGACGATGGCCAGCGCATCGGCATAAAGCGTCATATCCGTAAGGAGCACGAGCACCTTCTCGCCCTTGTCTACGGCAAAATACTCGGCTGCCGTAAGCGCCATATCGGGTACGAGCAGACGCTCCACGGGAGGATTCTCGGTAGTATTCACGAACGAGACGATGCGGTCGAGCGCACCCGCATTCTCGAACACCTGCTTGAAGTAGAGGAAGTCGTCGTTGGTCAGACCCATACCTCCCAATATGATCTTGTCGGCCTTGGCACGCAGCGCCACATTGGCCATAACGGCATTGTAGGGCTGGTCGGGGTCGGCGAAGAACGGGATTTTCTGGCCCGAGACGATGGTATTGTTGAGGTCGATGCCCGCAATACCCGTAGCGATGAGTTCCGACGGCTGCTTGCGCTTGAAGGGATTGACGGTCGGGCCGCCGATCTCGCGCGACTCGCCCTCGATCTGCTCGCCGCCTTCGAGCGGTTCGCCGTAAGCGTTGAAAAAGCGTCCCGCGAGGTTGTCGGAAACCTTCAGTTTCGGCGGTTCGCCGTGGAATACGACCTCCGAATCCGTCTGAAGGCCTTCGGTGCCGGCGAATACCTGAAGCGTCACGTTCTCGCCCATAATCTTCACGACCTGCGCCAGTTTGCCGCCGACGGTAGCCAGTTCGTCGTTACCCACACCCGAAGCCCGCAGCGTTACGGTCGCTTTGGTGATATTGTCGATTTTAGTATATATTTTCTGAAATGCACGTGTTGTCATAAGGCGTATTATTTTACAGCTTTATCGTTTACGACTTTCTCTATCTGACCCTTGTAGTCGTTGAACTTGTCGGAGTTCCACTCCGAGTAGTTCATCTGACGGAACAGGTTGATCAGGGATTTGAAGAACTGCGAGCACTCCTCGAAGTCGTTGAATTCGAAATCCCTGTGGCAGATGTCGATCACCATCTTGTACATCATCTTCTGACGGTCGAGCGGACAGTTGGCGTCGATCTCGTCGAACGCGTCCTGCTGGAGGATGACGAAGTCGATGAGTTCGCCCTTCCAGAAACGCTCGTGATACTCCATAGGCACGCCGTCGTCGCCCAGAATGTTTATCTGGTCATTGGCCTCCTTGCCGCGCTGCACGATGGTCTTGCCTTCGTAAACGAGGTCTACCCAGTCCTTCTCGATATGGCCGTCGAGATACTCGCGGATTTCGGGATACTCCAGATACTTGGAATAGGAGTCGATGGGATCGATAGCGGGATAGCGCTTCGAGTCGGCACGCCCCTGCGAGAGGGCATAGAAACAGCGCGCCGCCTTCTTGGTGGATTCCGTAACCGGCTCCTTGAGGTTACCGCCCGCAGGCGACACCGTACCGAGGAAGGTCACCGAACCCGTCGAGCCGTTGTTGAGCCTGACCAGTCCCGCGCGCGAATAGAAATTCGAGATGATTGCCGAAAGGTCCATAGGGAACGCATCCTGACCGGGAAGTTCCTCTAGACGGTTGGACATTTCGCGCAGAGCCTGCGCCCAGCGCGACGTAGAGTCGGCCATAACCAGCACCTTCAGACCCATAGAGCGGTAATACTCGCCGATGGTCATACCCGTGTACACCGACGCCTCGCGCGCCGCAACGGGCATATTCGACGTGTTGCATATGATTATGGTACGCTCCATAAGCTTGTGTCCCGTACGCGGGTCTACCAGCTCGGGGAACTCGGCGAAAATCTCCACCACCTCGTTGGCACGCTCGCCGCAGGCCACGATGATGATGACATCGGCATCGGCCTGTTTCGAAATGGCGTGCTGGAGCACCGTCTTGCCCGCACCGAAAGGTCCGGGGATGAAACCCGTACCGCCCTCGGCCAGCGGGTTGAACGTATCGATGGCGCGGACGCCCGTCTCCATAACACGATAGGGGCGCGGCTTCTCGTCGTAGCAGCGTACGGCCTGCTTCACGGGCCACTTCTGCACCATAGTGATATCGTAGTCGTTGCCGTCGGCGTCGGTAACCACCGCAATCGTATCGGTTACCTTGTACTGCCCCGCCTCGGCGACGCTCTTCACCGTATAGCTGCCCGTCATAATGAACGGCACCATAATCTTGTGGGCCACCCACTGCTCCTGCACTTCGCCCAGCCACGACGCGGCCGTAACCTTGTCGCCCGCGGCAGCCAGAGGCTTGAAATCCCATAGGCGTTCGAAATCGATCGGTTCGGTTATCGAACCGCGGTTGATGAACAGACCGTCCATCTTCTCGAGATCGTTCTGCAAACCGTCGTAATTGCGCGAAAGAAGACCCGGAGCGAGCGTCGCCTCGAGCATATGTCCCTCGAATTCGACCTTGTCCCCGACCTTCAGACCGCGTGTACTGTCGTACACCTGCACATAGGCATCGTCGCCTATAACCTTGATGACCTCCGCCATCATCTTGGTATCGCCGCAGTGAACGAAACATATCTCGTTCTGACCGACAGCGCCGTCGGCCTGGGCGATAACGATGTTAGCGATGATACCTTTTACACGTCCTGTAGTTTTCATATATAATGTTTTTTACTTTATCAAATCCTTGCCGTCGAGATCGGCCAGCAGCCTCTCGAACATCTCGCGGCCGCGAGCCGCATCGAGCAGACTCCAGCGTGCCGTCATATTGATCTTGACCAGATAGGCCATAATCGCATCTATGTCGAAATAGTCGAATGTCGAAAGTTCATCGGCCTCGGCCCAACGTATGAGGTCTATCCTGCGCTCCTTTTCGAGCAGGTTACGTTCGTCGTTCACGGCCGCTATTACGGCATCGACATACTCGAATTCGCCGCGCAGACCGAAATCGGCCGCCGAACTGCGGTGCAACTGCTCCACGGCATCTCCGCCGCCGACCGTAACCCCCTCCGTCGGACGGGATTCGGCACGGGCCACGGCCGCCGCCGATATGTTGCGCAGCGTACGGTCGAACTCCGACCATTCGCGCAGGAATCGGCTGCCCGCTTTCGCGCACTCTTCGTAATAGGCTTCGTACAGCGCCTTTTCGAACCGTCCGTTCACATCCACCGTCTCGGCATCCTCGCCCTCGGGGTTCGCAAACGCCCGCAGCACGGCGGCGATACGCGACGGCAGACGACGCGCAGGCTTGGCGTACTCCTCTTCGAGCTCCTCGCGCGAAAGGTTGCCCAGCGGATTGAATGCCCGACTCCCGTTGCGGAGGTTCACGATATTCTCGCAATCGTAGGCGGTATAGAGCAGGCGTACGTCGGCGGCATCGGAAGAGTTCAGCTCGGCGAGTATCTCCCCGACAATGGCTTTCGCATCGAAACCTTTGGCATCGGTGTCGAGCGCGTACTCCTTCAATCCGGCTACGAGAGCGTAATAATTCTTGCCGAACATAATGCGTTACGCCTTATAAAGCATTTCGGAAACCTTATCCCTCAGATACTCCTTCAGAAGGGCATCGAAACTCTCGTCGGAGAACGAGATGTAATAGCCGCCGTTCTTGGCGCCCACCTTGAAGCCGTTCTTCACGCCTGCGGAATAGCCCACTTCGATGCCTGCGGCGAGCAGCTCCTTGGCGCTATGCTCGAAAGCGGCATCGAATTCGGCGCGGCGGCTCTCGGGCAACAGCGCCTTGAGTTCGATCTTCGCCGCGTCCCTGCCGTTCCAGTTGCGAGCCACCTCCAAAAGCATATCCTTTATGAACGCCGCATCGAGCGATGCGCCCTTCACGGCATCGGACGTGCTCTTGGCGATAATCATATCGGCGATTTCGGATTTGATCTTCGCTACGGCCTGTTTTCCCGCAAGGGAGATCTCGGTCATAGTGTTCTTCTCGACGTCCTCGGCCTTGCGTTCGGCGTTTTTCACGATATTCTCCGCCTCGGACTTGGCCTCGGACAGAATGCGTGCCGCCTCGGCCTTGGCTTCGGCAACCAGACGCTCGCCTTCGGCGCGTCCTTTTTCAAGCCCCTCGCCGTAAAGTTTCTCGGTCAGTTCCTGAAGTTTGTTTCCCATAGTTTCGTAAATTTTATATTGAATTTTATCGATTTCCCTTGTCTGCAATAACGTTGCAAATATACTAAAATTCCCTCTATCCGCAAAAATAAAAGTCCGCAATCGACTACAATCGCGGACTTTTGGAACACGCATTTCGGCGGCATTTTCCTGCTTCACCCCCTATGCTGCGGGCGCAACAAATCCTGCACGACTTTTACGGGCGAGAACGTAGATATCGGGACATCGACGAAAACGGTAGTCCAATCGGCCATAGCACCGTTCCACAGCCCCGGCAACTCCTGCGCCCGCAACTCGCGGCCGCCGCTCGATTTCGACGATATGAAACCCGTCGAAGGGTCGGTATATCGCGTCAGGTCGAACTTCGACCCGTCGGCACGGCGCACACCGCACACCAGATCCACGGGATTAAAGTGCGTGGCGTCTTTCATAAGGTACATATCTTCGGGCGCTATCTGGCTCGACTCGGCGATTTGCAGCGTCTGCGTGCCGTCGGCATTGGCCACCCAAAAAGGACCTCCGCCCGGCTCTCCCTCGTTGCGGACCATACCGCACACGCGCATCGGGCGGTCGAGCAAACGCTCCAGAAGAGCGGCATCGTAATCTTCGGGCAGGACTATCGACAGCTCCTCCCCGACGAAACGGGCGACTTCTTCCTTATCGGCCCTGCCGCCTCGCAGGGCGGCGAGATGTTCGGCCGCAGCCCGCTGCAATTCGATGAGCACCCCTGCAAGAGCCTTCTTATACAGGACCGTATCCCCCTTGCGGGCATCGGTCGTAACGTTATCGATGTTCTTGATGAATATTATGTCGGCATCTATCTCATTCAGATTCTCTATGAGGGCACCGTGTCCCGCGGGGCGAAACAGCAGCCCTCCGTCATCGGTGCGGAAAGGGGTGTTGTCGGGATTGACGGCAATGGTGTCGGTAGACGCTTTCTGCTCCGAGAACGAGATGTCGTATTTCACGCCGAAACGCCGCTCGTACATCGGCAGCTTCTCCTTCAGCAGGCTCTCGAAGCCCGCGCGATGCTCAGGGGATACCGTGAAATGAATTCTCACCGCACCCTGCGAAGCGGCATACATAGCCCCCTCGACGAGATGCTCCTCGACAGCCTTGCGGGCACCTTCCGGATAGGCGTGGAAAGTAACGAGTCCCTTGGGTTTCGAGCCGTAATCCAGTCCGTCGTTCACAATGGCATCGACCTTGGCACGGTCGTCGGCATCGGAAGGCAGCACCTTCTCCAGTTCGGGCCAGAATGCGAATTCGGACAGATGCTCCAGCAGCAGATCGATGCCCTTGCCGCGCTTGCCGTCATTGACGAACCCGAACAGCTCCTTGAACATTCGCGTAGCGGCACCCGATGCCGGCACGAACTTCACGATTTTCAACCCCTCGGCCTCCCGTTCATACAGTTCGACGGCACGGTGCATCCTCTCCTCGGAAAGGCGCAATATGCCCCTCTCGGGCGATGCGGCGGCAACCGCCTTCAACGGGGGAAACCCGCATCGGAAATTCTCTATCTGGCGTTCCGCCTGCCCGACGGTCAGGCCGTGGGCCATTATCTGCGACTTATCTTTCTCGGTAAACATAATTCGATAAATATTTCCCAAAGGTAAGAAAATAATTCCTAACTTTGCGACAATGATCAGAAGTTTTGAAAATGCCGATTTGCGGGAGCGGAACAGCTTTCGGGCGGCACAACGTGCGGCGCGTCTGGCAGAATACGATTCGGCGGCCGAACTGCCGGAAGTATTCGAGCGCTACGGTATGCCGCAGTGGACCGTTTTGAGCGGCGGCAACAACATACTCTTCACCCGCGATTTCGACGGGCTGCTGCTGACACCCTGCGGCAAAACGATAACCGTCGCGGCCGAAAACGACGAAATGGCAATCGTCCGCGTCGATGCAGGCGTGGAATGGGACGATTTCGTCCGCTGGGCGACGGACCGCGGACTCTGGGGCATAGAAAACCTGTCCCTCATTCCGGGGAAAGTCGGTGCCGCACCCGTACAGAACATAGGCGCCTACGGGGTCGAGGTCAAGGATTCCGTCGTGGATGTCGAGATGTTCGTTCCCGACGCCTGCAAATATGCCGTTCTGGCAGCCGAGCACTGCGCGTTCGGCTACCGTGAAAGCGTCTTCAAGCACACGCTGCGCAACAAGGTGGTAATAACGACCGTCGAGTTCAGACTATACAAATCGCCGCGGCCGATACTCGCATACGGGAATCTCGCCCGCGAGGTGGAAGCCCGCGGAGGGGCAACCCTCGCGAACATACGCGAAGCCGTATGCGACATACGGCGCGCCAAGCTCCCCGACCCTGCGGTGACGGGCAATGCGGGCAGTTTCTTCAAGAACCCGATAGTGGACACGGCCGTTGCCGAACGCCTGCGCGAACGCTATCCCGAAATGCCGCTCTATGCCGTCCCAGAGGAGGGGAAAGTGAAACTCGCGGCGGGCTGGCTCATCGACAAGGCGGGGCTCAAAGGCTTCCGCGAAGGCAATGTGGGCGTTCACGACACCCAGGCACTCGTTCTGGTGAATCTCGGCGGCGCCACAGGCGGCGAAATCGCGGCTTTCGCAGACAAAATACGGCAGAGGGTCGAAGACGAATTCGGCATCGGGATAGATACTGAAGTAAACATATTGTGACAATGGTTCCACACGACAGACAACTCGTAGACCGTTTTCAACAATACATTCGCGAAAACGGACTCTTCACCCGCGAAGACAAGATCCTGCTGACCGTTTCGGGCGGCGTGGATTCTATGGTTATGCTCTCCCTGTTCGCCCGCTGCGGCTACGACATAGGCATCGCCCACTGCAATTTCCAGCTGCGCGGCGCCGAAAGCGACGAGGACGAGACGGTCGTGGCCGAAGAGGCCGCGAAATACGGCGTAGTCTGCTACAACCGACGATTCGAGACCGCGGCGGAGATGGAGCGTACGGGCGATTCTATGGAGATGACGGCGCGCCGCCTGCGTTACGCGTGGTTCTATGAGCTGTGCGCCGAGCACGGCTACACCGCAATAGCCGTCGCGCACCACATAGACGACTCGATAGAGACGTTCTTCATCAACCTGCTGCGCGGCACGGGACTGCGCGGGCTGACGGGCATCAACAACCAGTTCGGCAAGGTGGTGCGGCCGATGATGTTCGCCACGCGCAAGGAGATCACCGAGTACGCCGTGGCCAACCGCATACCCTACCGCGAAGACTCGTCGAACCGCTCGACCAAATATCTGCGCAACAAGATACGCCTCGGTCTGGTCCCGATGATCCGCGAGATAAACCCCAAGTTCACGATGCTGATGCGAGGGAACATCGACCACCTGACGGATGCCCAGCTCTTCATATCGCACGCCATAGATATGATACGCAAGACCGCCATCGACGAGCGGGACGGGACGTATACGCTGCACCTCGACCGCATCGACGGGGGATTTCCGATGAACTTCGTCATATACGAGCTGCTGAACTCCTCGTTCGGGTTCAAAAGCGACGTAACGGGACAGCTGTGCAAGGCTCTCGAGGAGGGGCGGTCGAACAAACGCTTCTACTCGAAGGAGTATGTGGCCTACATCGAACGCGGCGACGTAGTAATAGCCCCCGTTTCCGAAGACGACGACTGCGAGACGACGGTCGAGGCCGATGCGCTCCGCTCTTATTGCGGCAATTCCGTCCTGTTTTTCGAACGCACGGACATCGATCTCATAAAGAACTTCGGAGTTCCCGAGAACACGGCGCAGGTCGATGCCGACAAGCTGAAATATCCGCTGACCCTGCGGCGCTGGCGCAGCGGCGACAGGTTCATACCTTTCGGGATGAGCGGATACAAAAAGGTCAGCGACTTTCTGACCGACTGCAAGGCCACGGCGCTGGAGCGCAAGCGCCAGTTCGTACTGGTCTCGGGCGGCGATATCGTATGGCTCGTAGGGCGCCGCATAGACGACCGCTACCGTCTGACATCCGAAACGGAAAATGTCCTGAGAATAACGCGCGAAATCTTATAACCGCGATATGGCAAAGAGTACGATACGCTTCAAGGATTCGGTCGCGGAATTCGACCGCATTTCGAAACAGACGGCCGCCCGCAAGTTCGCGCCCGTCTACCTGCTGATGGGCGAAGAGTCGTATTTCATCGACCGCCTGTGCGAACAGCTTGCCGCAACCGTGCTGAACGAGGCCGAACGCTCGTTCAACCAGATAACCCTCTACGGCAAGGACAGCGACGCGGGTACGGTGGTCAATTTCTGCCGCCAGATGCCGATGATGGGCAGTTACGAGGTCATCATACTCAAGGAAGCCCAGCAACTGCGCGACCTCGACAAGCTGTCGCTCTACACCTCCAAGCCCTCGGCCACGACCGTTCTGGTAATATGCCATAAGGAGAAGAATCTCGACAAGCGCTCGTCGCTCTACAAAAGCATAGCCGACAAGGGCGTCGTATTCGAATCGGTACGCCCGCGCGACTACGAAATAGGGCCGTGGCTGTCGGACTTCATAGCGCAAAAAGGATGCTCGATAAGCTCCAAAGCGCTGTCGATGCTCACGGACCACCTCGGCACCGACATCTCGAAAATATCGAACGAGCTGACCAAGCTGCTCGTCTCGCTGCCCGAGGGCACGAAGCAGATAACCGACGCGCATATCGAGGAGAATGTCGGCATATCCAAGGATTTCAACAATTTCGAGTTATGCAAGGCAGTGGCGGCCAAAGATATGAAGCGCTCGCTGACCATAGCCGAGCATTTCGCCCGCAACCCGAAGGACAACCCGCTGCTGGTCACGATTCTCGCGCTGTTCGGACAGTTCCGCGAGATATTCATCATAAATTACCTGCGCTGGCAGTCGCGGCGCAAGCAGGTGCCGTTCCCGAGCGATGCGGAGTTGATGCGCATAGTGAAGACCAACAACATATATGCGTTAGGCGAGCTGAAACAGAACTCGGCGCAGTGGCCCAACACCAAAGTATTCAACATTCTGGGGCTTCTGCGCGAATACGATGCCAAGAGCAAGGGCGTGAATGCGGGCGGCGCGACCGAGGGCGAACTGCTGCGCGAGCTGCTGCTTAAAATATTCATGCAATGAAATCGCTCCCCTGCTGCATAGACGGCCGCCGAGCCGACCTCGGCGAGTATCCGGACGGATTGTACGTATATCAGGACATCCGCACCGAGGGGCATCGTCCGCTGAACCTCCCGCGACACATATTCTACCTTCAGGACGCCGCCCGCGAACTGTTCGGCACAGTTCCCGACATCGACGAGCGGACGCTCGAAGCATCCGTATCGAGTCTGTTGAAAGAAAACGATTACCCGTCGGCTATGCCGTCGCACATCACGTTGCGCCATTACCTCTCGGGGCAGACGGTAATCGCGGCACGCGAGACCTCGCCCTACCGACGTATGACTATGCGCACGATATTCCCTGCGGCCGCCGTAATAGACTATGACATCCCGTTCTCGGCGCAGCCGTCCTCTTTGCGAGAGGCGGCACGCGGGACGGCCGCACTGCGTGCCGCCGCTGCGGGCGCGGGGACCGTTTTGCAGCGCACATCCTCGGGCTGCATCGCGGCTGCGGACGACGCCCGCCCCTTCGCGGTGGTCGGGCGGGAGATAATAATGCCCGACACGCTGCCGTCCGTGTGGTCGGAGATTGCCGTGGCGGCCGTCCGCAAGGCAGGCTTCGCACCGGTGACGGAGACGATAACCGACGAGCTGCTCGCCCGTGCCGACGAACTGTTCTACGTAGACCACAGAGGCCTTACGGCCGTATCGCGCTGCGGCGGACGGGCATATATGCACATAATCGCCGAACGCGTAGGCGAAAACCTGTAAAGCCGATTTTCTCGAAAATATATAACCCGCCACGATTTTCACGGCCTATTTTTACGTACCTACGTTAAAATAACAGGCTATGAAAAAATTTCTCTTTATCTATGCACTCTGCGCGACTGCACTCGCCGCGTGGGGGCTGCGTTTCGTCGCAGAGACGAGACGTCTCGAAAACAACCAGACGGCGCTGTGCGAGGAGATCGCACGCTATCGGACCGAGCTGGACGAAGAAGCCGCCTCGGTCAGAGCCTTACGGCTGCGATGCGAAGAGTACCGCAAACTGCGCGGCGAAGATGCCAGACGCATCCGCGAGCTCGGCATACGAATACGCAGGCTCGAAAGCACCGCCTTGACGGCGACCGAAACCCGTACGGAATTGCAGACGATAATCCGCGACACCGTCATACGGCATGATACGCTGCGGGTTTTCCACTGGAGCGACCGATGGGTTCGTGTGGACGGACGCATACTCCGCGACTCCGTGGAGTGCTCCGTCGAGAGCAGGGACACCCTTCGGCAGATAGTCCACCGCATTCCGCGCCGCTTCCTGTTCATACGATACGGCACCAAAGGAATACGGCAGGAGATAATATGCTCGAACCCGCATACGAAGATCGCATATTCGGAATACATCGAGCTGGAACGCCGCGGGAAACGCAAAAAATAGCCCCGATCAACCGGTTATTGCAAATTATTTCTATCTTTGCCGTATGGAGCATATAAATACGGTAGTTTTTCCAGGGTCGTTCGACCCTTTCACCCGCGGGCATGCGGCTGTGGTCGAGGAGGCCTTGCGCATATTCGACAAGGTGGTGATAGGCATCGGCGACAATGTATCCAAAAACGGACTTATGCCTATAGAGAAGCGTATGGAGCTGATACGCGACCTCTATGCCGACAATCCCCGTGTCGAAGCGGACATATACGCCTCACTGACGGGCGACTTCGCGCGTAAGCAGGGCGCCCGCGCCATAGTGCGCGGCGTGCGTACGGGATACGACATAGAGTACGAGCAGAATATGGCCGCGATAAACAAACGTCTCTACCCCGACATCACGACGGTAATACTCTGTACACCGGCCGAATTATCGCACATATCGTCGAGCGTCGTGCGCGAGCTGCTGTCGTTCGGCCGCAATGTGGATGAATTTATGCCCCGAGGAGTGGACATTTACAAATATTTATAGAATCAAATATGGAATTTACAGCGGAGATGATCGCAGGGCTGCTTCAGGGCGAAGTCGTCGGCGACAAAAATACCAAGGTACATACCGTATCCTCGATAGAGGACGGCAAAGAGGGGGCGCTCGCATATCTCGCGAACCCTAAATACGAACCGTTCATATACACGACGAAAGCGTCGATAGTCCTCGTAAGCAAGGATTTCCGACCCAAAGAGGAGGTGGGCGCAACGCTCATCAGAGTAGCTGACGTAGGCGCCTGCATAGTGCAGCTGCTGGCGGCATATGATGCCGCACGCCCCCAGAAGACGGGCATAAGCGCGAAGTGTTCGATTTCGGAGAAAGCGACCGTAGGCGCGAACTGCTACGTAGGCGATTTCGCCGTAATCGAAGCAGGGGCTGTAATAGGCGACAACGTGAAGATATACCCGCAATGCTACATAGGCGACGGCGCGGTCATAGGCGACGGTACGAAAATATACGCAGGGGTGAAAATCTACGAGGGCTGCCGCATAGGCCGCAACTGCATAATCCACGCGGGGGCCGTAATAGGCGCCGACGGCTTCGGATTCGCGCCCAATGCGCAGGGAGGCTTCGACAAGATTCCGCAGTTGGGCAATGTGATAATAGAGGACGACGTGGAGATAGGCGCCAACACCTGCATCGACAGGGCCAAAACCGACTCGACGATAATACGCCGCGGCGTCAAGCTCGACAACCTGATACAGATAGGGCACAACGTACAGATCGGGGCCAACACCGTTTCGTCGGCGCAGACGGGCATCGCGGGCACTTCGAAGGTGGGCAGCAACTGTTTCCTTGCGGGGCAGGTCGGCATCGCGGACCACGTAACCGTCGGCGACCGCGTGAAGATAGGCTCGAAGAGCGGCATCGACAAGAATGTCCCCGACGACGAGGTACGTATGGGTTACCCCGCGTTGCCGGGGCTGTCGTTCCACCGCTCGTCGGCCGTATACAAACGACTGCCCGAATTGGAACGCCGCGTGAACGAGTTGGAGAAAAAGATGCGGTAGCGGATGTCCGACGGGGGGAAATATCGGATTATGGGCATCGACCCCGGTACGAATTATATGGGGTACGGCGTACTCGAGGTCGAGGGCAGGCTCGTGCGCTCGATAGTGTTGGGCGACATCGACCTGCACAAGACGGACGATCCGTACGAGAAGCTGCGATATATTTTCCGGCGTGTCTGTGCATTGATCGAGGAGTACGGGCCGAGCGAAGTGGCGCTCGAATCGCCGTTTTTCGGCGAAAATGTCCAAAGTATGCTCAAGCTCGGCCGCGCGCAGGGCGTAGCTATGGCAGCGGCATTGAGCCACGACCGCCCCGTATTCGAATATGCCCCCACGCGCATAAAGCAGGCGATAACGGGCATCGGCTCGGCATCCAAAGAGCAGGTGGCGGCGATAATCCGCCGTCTGCTGAAGATATCGGACACTCCGCGCAGGCTCGATGCTACGGACGGTATGGCAGTTGCATTATGTCACTTCTTCATAACGACGAGCCCGCTGAACGACGCTATGGGTGAGGAGCGCATAAAGGGTCTCGGGGGCGACAAGAAGGCCGCCAAACGCGGCAGCTCCTCGTGGGAGAAGTTCCTGCGCGAGAACCCCGACAGAGAGATAAAACGGAATACGAACAATAAAAAACTGACGGATTTATGAAAAGAATTATGATCGCCCTGCTTTCGATCGCCGCGTTATGCGGTTGTCGGGGCGTAAGCTACAACATCAAAGGAACGTTGTCGCAGGACATCGGCGGCGAAGTCTATCTCATCTCGGCCGACAGCGACCGTGCGACGCTCGCCTCGGCAAAAATCAACCCCGACGACGGCTCGTTCTCGATCAAAGGCAAGGTGGACGAACCTATGCTGGCAATCCTTACCGACGACAACGAGAACCCGATAACGGCGCTGTTCATCGAAAGCGGCAAAATAACCGTCGCCTACGATGAAGAGCACAACGACTACAACCCTTCGGGAACGGTATCTAACGACAATTTCGTGGCGGCCAACGAACGTCTGAACGAGTTGCAGAGACGATTCTACGAGAAATCGCAAGCAGGGTTCGAGCAGGAGGAGGACCAGCAGAAACTTATAGACGAGTACAATGCGGCGGTCAAGGATATTATCGACCGGAATCAGGACAACCTGCTCGGAGCGTATTTCTTCGCGCGCATCGAGAGCAGCAGTCTCGAGCCTGCCGAAATCCGCGAGCGCATAGCCAAGTTTCCCAAGAAGCTGCGCGAGACCAAGATGCTCAGGGAGCTCGACGAATATGCGATAAACTGCGCCAAAACCGACATAGGCCAACCCTACATCGAGATTGCGGCCAAGGACGACGACGATGCGACGGTTACGCTGTCGTCCCTCGTAGGCGACGGCAAATGGGTGCTCGTCGATTTCTGGGCCACGTGGTGCGGGCCTTGCCGCGGTGAGATACCCTATCTCAAGGCCGCTTACGGGAAATATGCCGACAAGGGGCTGGTAATTTACGGCGTATCGCTCGACAACGACATCGAAGGCTGGAAGGATTTCATCGAAGAGAACGAAATGACGTGGATAAACGTACTCGGCATCGACGAAGACAAGGAGAGTCCCGCGGCCGACGCATATGCCGTAAGGTCGATACCGACCAATTTCCTTATCTCGCCCGACGGCAAAATCGCATACAAGAACCTGCGCGGAGAGAATATCGAGAATACGCTTTCGGAGATATTTGCAGAATAGCCGTTGATACTCAGATTATTGACATCACGACCTCGTACGACGGCATAAAGCGGATGCAATTTATTTGCAATTTTTACCCCGAAAATTTGCGAGTAACCGAAAAATAGACTACATTTGCATTCGCAATTCGGCACCGTAGCTTAATTGAATAGAGCATCTGACTACGGATCAGAAGGTTACAGGTTTGAGTCCTGTCGGTGTCACACAGAAAGAGAGCCTTACAGGTTCTCTTTCTTGCGTTTTAGGGCGATGGTCTTGCGCGGGAAGAGGGAGCCTTACGAATGAAGAGAGTGCCTTGCATTTATGGCGAGTGGGAACGGCGCCTTGCGAGTGGCGAGAGTGAGGCGATTGTCTTGCGCGGGAAAAGAGCGTCTTGCGTGTAGAACGGACTTGACTTTCATTTGCGGCGGTCGTCAAGAGAGACCCCGCCTTTTTATAGGTTCGAAATATTCGGCGGGATTTACGGCAAACTATCTCTGCCGTGCATAAGGTATTTCTTTATAGAAGACTGTCGGCTCGGCAGGCGCTTGCGGATAAGCGCGTATACTGCCACAATCCGTGGCAGGTTAAATATGTAAACGAGACTTGCCTCACCCAGCGCCCCTCCTCAGGGAGTGACTTTCGGTGAAACCCGCAGGGCAGCAGGGCATTGGAAGAACGTCAGTGCAAAATCGTATATAATTGCCTAAAGTTTATAATAGTTATTCTATATTCGGTGTCTGCTTGATAAGACTTAGGATATATTCGAGATTTTTCGTGTCGGACACAAAAATCTCATAATCGCCATTTCCCCAATGGCCTATGTTCGACACGTCTCGGGCTATTTTTTTCGGATCATCCAGTCTCCCCGTCTTGACATTGATATAGATTTTCAATTTGGAGTTCTGAATTTCAATATCGGTAATGTTTCTGTTATCTTTCTTAAATGCTATATATTGCTTTTGCGGTTTGACCTCTATGCCTTCAACCAAATTAAGAATAGCGGAACGGAAACGCGAATACAATTCGGCGATATTGTCCGGTTTACCGTTGAGAGCATCGTCTTCCGTATACACTTTGATCTCTTTCGCCACATTCTCCACCTCTTTGCTCTTTTGGGCAATCGGCTTAAAACTTACCGCATTCTTGCTTTTCTTAATGGGCGTAACGGCAATCGTCCCATTCTCGAATTGTTTGACGGTCCATAATTCTATGGACAGATCTTTGAAATTCGTTGCACCTATCTGAATATCGGTAAAGTCGGTCGAAACGAATGCCACCCGCGATTGCGACCAATCCACATCCTGACGTCTCAATTTCCTGTTCAAGGATTCATTGTATTCGACTATGAACTCCGCCCGGTTTTGCAGCATCAGGTTCAGGTATGTTATACCTTGGTCGAAGACACTGACATTTCGATCCCGCTTATATTCAATGATTATAAATGCATTGATTTGTGGGTCGAAAGCAAGGGTGTCGATACGTTTATCCTTAATCTGGAATTCGGATTTTACAAATTCCAGATTCATAACGGTCGGGAGATTCTGCTCGAACAATTTCTGAATCTCTTTTTCCAACTTAAACGGTTTCTCCTTAACTTGGGAAACGACATTGCCGTTTCCGATTTTGTACAGTATCATATCGACTCCTCCTATTTTTACAAAAATAATAATTTATCCCGAATTATCAAATACCGTTCTTCGGTCGGGACGGATTTAGCCCGACTCCACCGACATACGGGTTCCGCTCCCCATAGGCACAAACGCAAAACCGTAACGAACGCATATCCGAAACAGACGGACAATATGGCCCGACAATACATTTTCGAGGACCGTCCAAAACACATCGAGACGAGTTACATCCCGCAGCCCCGAAAGCTCGCGGAACAACACCCGTGCGGAGTATCGCAAAAAAAATCTGCCGACCTGAAAATCGGCAGATTTTTTCGATTACAAAGACATTTGCGGAATCGTCGTCCGATGCGCGGAGCGCGACGCCGACCGTACTTTGCATCCCGTGTCGGACCGCTTTGCGGCGAACAGGCCCGAAAGCCGTATGCGCCCGCTGCGGCCGCCCGAGAATTTACTTTATACGCTCATAGTATTCGCGGGTACGGGTATCGACACGGATCTTGTCGCCCGTATTGATAAACAACGGCACCTTGATGGTAGCTCCCGTATTCACCGTCGCAGGCTTCAGAGAGTTGGTAGACGCCGTATCGCCCTTGATACCCGGCTCGGTGTATGTGACCTCCATATCCACAATCGGCGGCAGCTCGGCCGAAAGCACGACCTCCTTGTCGGTGTGGAACATAACCTCGACGATTTGGCCGTCGGCCATCAGGTCGTAGTTGTTGATGAGGTTCTTGTCGATGTTGATCTCCTCGAAAGTCTCGCAGTGCATAAAGTGGGCGCCCAAATCATCCTCGTAGGTGAACTGATAGGGGCGACGCTCGACGCGCACCTGCTCGATCTTCTGGCTTACGGACGAAAAAGTGTTTTCGAGAACTCGCCCGTTCTCGAGATTCTTGAGCTTCGAGCGGACGAATGCCGGGCCCTTGCCCGGTTTGCAGTGCTGGAAATCGACAACGAGAAAAGTCTTGCCGTCCATTTCGATGCACATACCGATTTTAATATCAGCGGCTGTAATAGTCATAAATAATTATATATTTTGGTGTTTTATCGAAATTTCGATGCAAAAATACAAAAAAGTATCGAAACCGCGCAGATTAACGCAAAAAATCGCAAAACCGTCACCGTCAATCCAATCGGACATCGATAGAGGCACCCTCGCGGATATTGTGGACGGCAGGGCGTTTCCCGCGCTGCGCGACCGTCACGCGCAACCGTCCCGCCCCGATGCGCTCCACTTCGATATCGAAGTCGGAATCGAAGGCTTTAATGCGACGCAGCGCCATTACGTTCCATTTCGACGGCATTCGGGGTGTCAAATCGAAACGCCGCAGCCCCGTGGGGCGAATGCCGAACATACCCTCGGTAAATACGCGGCAATACAGCCCGCATTCGGCTGAAAGATGGCTGCAACCTCCCTCGGGATATGCTTCGACGGGATACGGAACGTGGTCGCCGAGCAAACGGCGCACGGAATAGTTCTCGAGATGGGGCTGCGCACGGTCGGCAAACCCTGCGATATACGCACCCCGCAAGGCATAGAGAGTGGCCCTGTCCCAGAATGTCGCCGAGCCCTGTTCGGTGAGGATACCGTCGTCGGTCATCATTTCGGGACCGAAAAGGGCGTCCACGGTCTGCTCCGCACGGTCGAAAATACCCGCAATCAACGGCATACATATCCACGACCGCAGCAAGGTATTCCCATCGTAGTAGCGGTAGGTGTCGTATCCGCAGACACGGGCGCCGAAATACCGCTCGATGACGTCGCGCATACGTTCCGTTTCACGCTCGTAAGACGCCAGCAGCTTACGGTCGGCGCCGATCTCCCGACCTAACATTACGGCCGAAATCAGCGCATCGTAGTAGAGCGTCGAGGTACACAGGTTGGCATCGCCCGACGGGAACCGCTCTTCGAGTTCGTCCGTATCGGAGGCTATGGCGCCGTCGGCATTGCTCTGCCGCCGCGTGAACTCCAGACACCACTCTATAAGCGGCCACAATTCTTCGGCCACGGCACGCCTGCCGCTCGCCAGCGCATAACGCGCCGCACCGTATGCCACCATCGTACCGTCGCCGCGATCGCCTTTCCACGAAAAGGCATCGTCGCCCTCGGCGATAATCGAGCTCGGCAGCGGCCGCCCCTCGTCGTTCATATAGCGCGCAAAGTGGCGGAACGTATTCATCGAAGCCGAGTCGGCCTTGCCGTATCCCGTAAACGGAAAAAACGGATTGATATACTCGGCCTCGTCGTTGGTCCACATCGCCGCATAGAACCGCTCGCCGCCGGGCGAGTGCATAAGTCCGCCCTTGGTGCGGAAGATGCTCTCGGAGCCGCGAATCTTGGCATAGCGGAACGCCGTATTAAGGACACTGTCGGGCGTCTCCAACAGCAGGGAGGCATCGACAGCTTCGGCTATGAACGCCTTGCGTGCCGCATATTCGGCCGCGACGTCTACATCCGACGGCGACTCCGAAGTACGGTACGCCCGATACACGGCCGCGAACTCAGCCGTCTGTCCCGATTCGAGACGATAGGTGCCGCACCCGTCCGTATCGCAACGCACGACATAACTGCCGTCCACCCCTTTCGACGCATCCGTGGTTATCACACGTGAATATTCGGGAATGAAGAGCGTCACCTCCCTGTCCGAAAGATTCCTTATCTCGAAACACTCGCATACCGCGGGCAGCGCAGCGGATGCGAAGTATGTACGCCGCACCGCAATCCGCGGATTGCGCGGGCGAACGCGTTTCTCCCACAGGCGGTCGTGCTTGGCTATGAACTCGGAGCATACGCTGAACGCTCCGTCGATCTCAACCTTTTCGACACGCTCGTCCGAGAGCGGGAATCCGTTCACGCATACGGCAGCCAGAGGGTCCGACGCGAAACAGTGGGACAGCGACGCGTGGGTATCATTGGGCAGTGTACGCAACATAGGAAACACAATCGTACGCTCGGCGATGAAGCCGTACTGCGGGTCCACGCCCCAACGCAGCACGGTCGATACCTGCTCGCCGCTCATCTCCATATGGTCGTAATGGGGAATGAAGGTCTCGGCTACGGTCATCGTCAAAGATTTGCCGCCGTCGGTAATCTTCCAACGGGGCGCGGCGGCCGAGGCCGACATCGCGGAAACGGCAGAAAAAAGACATACCGCAGCCGCACATACCGTAGCGCAGACATACGGACGGCGACTGACGCACGACGGCATCACAACTCTATCGCCTTGCATTTCCATCCCTTTTTCTTAATGAATTCCAGCGTGCGCGGAAGCGCATAGCTCATATTTCTGAACGATTTCTCGCTGTCGTGGAAAACGACTATCGACCCCGCCGTCAGCTCGTCGATGACATTATGCAGGCACTTGCGCGGAGAGAGAAAACGGTTGTAGTCGCGCGAGATTATTGTCCACATAACTATTTTGTAGCGTTTGGCCACGGCGCGCATCTGCGACGGCGTGACACGTGCATACGGCGGGCGGAACAGGTCGCTGCACAGGATGTCGTTGGCGAAATCGACATCCTCGATATAACGTTCCAAAGGCATTCCCCACCCTTTCTGATGCGAATACGTATGATTGCCTATCTTATGCCCCGCCTCCACGATTTTTCGGTAGAGGTCGGGATAGAGTTCGGCATTCTTGCCGAGGACGAAGAACGTGGCTTTCGCATCGTATTTGTCGAGCGTGGCCAGTATCCACTCGGTGATGCCGGGCGTCGGGCCGTCGTCGAACGTAAGGAATACGGCCTCGGGATCCCTGATTTCCCACACCGTATCGGAGACGAAGCGTCCGAATAATTTAGGCAAAAACTTAAGTCTCATAACCCGAATAATTGCTTTTCAGGCAAATGTAGTCATTTTTAGCCATAAATTTCCGTATCCGGCGAATAATATTTATATTTGCGAAAACGGGATAACCTACAAACGAGACATATGAAAAAGATCACGAACACCGCCGCGGCAATCGCCGTTGCCGTCATCGCCGCTTTCGCGAGCGGATGCGACGCTTTCCATAAGTTGTCGAACGAGCGCGCCAACACCGCGCAGGGCACTCCGTACGAACTCATAGTAGTCTGCAACACCGCAGTCTGGGACGGGGCCGCAGGCGACACGCTGCGCGCCATACTGCGACAGCCCGTGCCCGCAATCAACCAGACGGAGCCGCTGTTCGACGTAATGCGCGTAACGCCCGACGGGTTCAAGAATGTCATAACCCGCCACCGCAACATACTGAAAGTGCTGGAAGATCCGGCCGTCGAGCCTGCCATAGGCGTACAGTACGACGTTGCGGCACATCCCCAGACGGTGATACTGATACAGGGGCCCGACGAACGCTCGTTGGCAGATTACATATCCGAGAACCGCGACAACCTGCTTTACGTGCTCGAGAAATCGGAGCGCGACCGCACCCTGGAATTCGCCGCCAAGCACTCGGAAAAGGCGCTCAACGAAGCCATACGCAACGAATTCGGCATCACGATGAAGGTACCCAAGGGGTACACCCTGCGGAATCGCCGCGACGATTTCATCTGGGCATCCTACGAGCTGCCGATGGCAAGTCAGGGATTCTTCATATACTCGTATCCCTACGACGGGCCGAAATCGCTCTCGCCCGAGGCCCTCACCGCAGCCCGCAACAAGTTCGCGGCTCTGATACCCGGACCCTCGGACGGCTCGTATATGACCACGTTCTCAGAATATGCACCCGACCACCGCGCCATACGGATCGGCGGACGTCTGTGGATAGAGATGCGCGGATTATGGGATGTCGCCAACGACTTTATGGGCGGTCCGTTCGTCAGCTACTCCACCGTGGATACCGCGACGAACCGCGTAGTGACGCTCGACTGCTATGTATATTCGCCCAAGAACGGCAAGCGCAACTATCTGCGGGCGCTCGAGCACTTAGTGTATCTCATAGATTTCCCGCAGGACGGGGCGAAGGCGGCGGCGGAGAAAACCGCATCGCCCGAACCGCAGGCGAATTAGCCCGTATCCGAAATATCAGAACAGGAAGCCCGCGGAAAGGCTCCAGCGTATGTGTCGGCCGACCGAAACCCGTTTCGTCTCGCCGTGGGAGGTCATCATATTTGCCGTCGAGGCTTTCGGGTAGCCCGTAATGCGCGCATCGATGATAAATCTGCGTATATTGACGCCGACGCCGCCCATAATGCCTACGTCGGAATCGTTGAACTTGACTTTCAGCAGTGTCGGAGCATTGCTTTTCTCGCTGTGCGCCACACGAAAGGCCACGCCGCCGAACAGACGCACGGGACCTGCATTCAGACCTATCTCCAACGGTATTTCGATACGGTTGGCGTGTATCTTCACGTCGCGCCGACCGACACCGCTCTCGGAATACAGGAACCCGTATCCCGTACGGCTGAACTCGAACTCGGTCTGCAAATGCAGATGACGCGTTATGTTCAGGCGTCCGACCAATGCGGTTTCGAATCCAGCCTTGGTGTTTCCGTGCAGTACGGAACCGCGCGTAAAGACCGCATTGCCCATAGAGTAATCGACGAGATTGACACCCGCACGGATACCGAACCTGAAACGCTGCGCATATGAGGACATACATATGCACAAGAGCAAAAACAGAGTAAAAAATATTCTTTTCATAGACGGATAATTACGGTTAATGCCATACGGCACGGGAGGCGGCGCAACATCCGTGCCACCCGACCGCAGTATAATCGCGTCCGTACGACACATTTTACGATACGTATCTTACAAGGCAGGCGCACCCGCGCACATGACGCGCACGCGAGCTCAAATTTTCGACCGAAAAGTTTGGTTATCGGGAAAAAATCACTATCTTTGCAATAGTAACATTTTGGGATTCCGATTTCTTGACGGGGAGTCGGAGTTCTTAATTTTTTTGTGTAAATTAAATTATGGCAAAAGAGATTATTTACCTGACGGCAGAGGGTTACAAGAAGCTGAAAGACGATCTCGACCATATGCGTTCGGTCGAGCGTCCCGCAATCTCGGCGGCTATTGCCGAAGCACGCGACAAGGGAGACCTGTCGGAGAATGCGGAGTACGATGCAGCACGCGAAGCACAAGGCATTCTCGAGATGCGCATAGCCAAACTCGAAGATACGCTCGCGAATGCGCGCATAATAGACGAGTCCAAAATCGACAAGAGCAGAGTTCAGATACTCAGCAAGGTAACGCTTCTGAACCACAACAACGGCAAAGAGGTGTGCTATACCATCGTCTCCGAAAACGAGGCGAACCTGCGCGAAGGCAAGCTCGCGATCGGCACCCCCATAGCCAAAGCGCTGCTCGGCAAAAAGGCGGGAGATGTCGTCGAAGTGACCGTACCCGCAGGCGTACTGAAGTTCGAAATAAAGGATATTTCGATATAATCCGTACGGTGCAAAAAAACGCCCCCGCTGCATAATGCAGCGGGGGCGTTTTTTCAATCGCAGGCGACGTCGGTTCAGATCGCCTTGATTTCGTGCAGGATATTGTTCACCTTGCGGACAGCGGCAGCCGATGCCTCGAACTTCTCGCTCTCCTCCTTGGTGAGGTCGATCTTGACGATCTTCTCGATACCCTTCTTGCCGATGATTGCGGGAACGCCGATGCAGATGTCATTCTGGCCGTACTCGCCCTCGAGATAGCAGCTGCAAGGGATCATACGCTTCTGGTCTTTGAGTATCGACTCTACGACCGACGACGAAGCGGCACCCGGTGCATACCAGGCCGACGTTCCGAGCAGACCCGTAAGGGTGGCTCCGCCTACCATAGTATCGGCAGCGACCTGCTCCAGTTTCTTTTTCGACAGGAACTGGGTTACGGGCACGCCCTTTATGGTAGCTTTCGTAACGAGCGGTATCATCGTAGTATCGCCGTGACCACCGATAACCATACCCTCGATGTCGTGGATATTGGCACCCGACGCCTTCGACAGATAGCAGCGGAAACGCGACGAGTCGAGCGCACCGCCCATACCGATGATGCGGTTTTTGGGTAGCCCCGTAGCCTTGAGCGTAAGGTAGGTCATCGTATCCATCGGGTTCGAAACGATAAGGAAGATAGCCTTGGGCGAATACTTGATAACGCTCTCGACGACGCTCTTCACGATATTGGCGTTGGTGCCTATCAGCTCCTCGCGCGTCATACCCGGTTTGCGGGGAATACCCGAAGTGATGATAACGACATCCGAGTTGGCGCTCTTCTTATAATCGTTGGTCACACCGACAAGTTTCGTCTTGAAATCCATCGTGGCCGATGCCTGGAACATATCGAGCATCTTACCCTCGGAGAGGCCTTCCTTGATGTCGAGCAACACGATCTCGTCCGCAACTTCGCGGATTGCCATTACCTGCGCACAGGTAGCACCTACGGCACCTGCGCCTACAACTGTAACTTTTGACATAATATTTGTTTTTTAAGCATTGAAAATCCTCGTTCCGTTATGCCTATCCTATGAGTTCGGCATACTGTTCGGCTGTCAGCAGGGCGTCGTATTCCGACGGCTCGGCGATTTTGACCTTCACCAGCCATCCCTCGCCGTACGGGTCCTTGTTCACGAGCGACGAATCGGCGTCCACCGCTTCGTTCATCTCGACGATCTCACCGCCCATAGGCAGGAAAGCGTCGCTCACGGTCTTCACCGCCTCGATGGTCCCGAAGACGTCGCCCGCAGCGAGCGTCTCGCCCACGGTAGGTACGTCGATGAAAACGATGTCGCCCAACTGGCTCTGGGCAAAGTCGGTAATGCCGACATATGCAAATCCGCCCTCTATACGGCACCATTCGTGGTCGTTAGAGTACTTCAAGTTCGAAGGTACGTTCATAAACTGTGATTTTAATTATTCTCTGTTCGCAATGCAAATATAACCTTTATTTGCGAAACGGATACATTTTCTGTTATTTTTTTAACACATATTCTATCTCTTTGAAAGCATACGTCTCCGTATGCCCGTCGGAATGCTCCACGACCAACCGCCCCGAAGGTTCCGTACCGCGTATAACTCCCTCGAAACGAGAGCCGTCGGGCAAAGCATACGTATGCAGCTCGTCGCGGCGGTAGAGATACTCGGCATAACGGTTCTGCAATCTTCGTACCTCACCAGCGTGCAAAGACGCATACAGCCGCATAATTTTACCGTGAAAATGTTCGAGCACCTCGCGGCGGTCGAACGTACGTCCCGTTTCGGCCTTCATAGAGGTGGGGTTTGGCAGCGACGGATCGAACTCCGTGCGGTTTACGTTGATGCCTATGCCTATGATCGTACGGGCGAGATTGTCGCCCGAGATATTGTGTTCGATAAGCACGCCCGTAATCTTGCGGTCGCCGACATATATGTCGTTCGTCCACTTTATCGAGGCCGCGATACCGTAGTCGGCAAGCGTCGCGACCAAGGCGAGGGCCGTTATCTGCAAAATCGAAAACTGTTCGTCCACGGCGACGAATGTCGGTTCGAGCACCAGCGAGAACGTCAGGTCCAACCCCTCGCCGCTCGACCACTTGTGCCCCCTTTGGCCGCGGCCGGCCGTCTGCCGCTCGGCGCATATGATGTCTCCCTCGACATAGCGGCGGTCGCGCGCATCGTCGTTTGTAGAGGTTGTCTCTTCGAGAAAGTAAAACATAGCCTTACACCGAAACGCCGAAATCGCGCAGGGCATCGTTCAGCGATGTTTTCTTGTCGGTAGACTCCTTGCGTCGGCCGATAATCAGGGCGCACGAAACTCCGTATTCGCCTGCGGGGAACTTCTTCATATAACTGCCCGGGATGACCACCGAGCGTGCGGGAACGTAACCGCGATACTCCTTCGGTTCGTCGCCCGTAACGTCGATGATGTGCGTCGAGCCCGTAATCACGACATTCGAGCCGAGCACCGCCTCGCGGCATACGTGCGCGCCCTCGACGACTATCGAGCGCGAGCCTATGAAGCAGTTGTCCTCGATGATGACGGGCGCAGCCTGCACGGGCTCCAGTACGCCGCCGATGCCGACACCGCCGCTCAGATGCACGTGCCTGCCTATCTGGGCACACGAGCCCACCGTAGCCCACGTATCGACCATAGTCCCCGTATCGACATAGGCTCCTATATTAACATACGACGGCATAAGTATGGCGCCCGAGGCTATATATGCGCCGTAACGCGCCACGGCATTGGGAACCACGCGCACACCCAACTGCTCGAAATCGTGCTTGAGATCTATCTTGTCGTACCATTCGAGTTCGCCGCCGCGAACCGTGCGCATCTTCTGTATGGGGAAGTACAATATTATCGCCTTCTTGACCCACTCGTTCACGCGCCATTCGCTCTTCTCCTCTTCGACGGGTTCGGCCGTGCGCAGCGCACCCTTGTCCACCGCCTCGACGACGGCGCGTATCGCCTCCTTCGTCGCGGCATCGGCAAGCAGTTCGCGGTTCTCCCACGCCTGCTCGACGATATTTTTCAAATCTTCGTACATAATTCTTTCCGTTTTCGACTTTCAAAGTTACGGAAAAATTCGTACACGAGACACATACATCGCTTTTTAATTGTCGCGAACGGCCCGAGTCTGCCCGCCCGACAAGCGCGGAGGTTTGGGTGTGTCGAAAAAAAGACGTAAATGTCGTATATAATTACCAAAAATACATACCTTTGTAAATCATAAACCCACGGCCTTATGTTTCACATCGACGAACGGATGCGCACCGTCAAGAATATCATCATCGTTACCGCCGTCATCCTATCCATTGCAGGGTGCCGAAAAGGCGACGACAGTTCGGAGACGAACCCGAATAATAAGATATATTACACCACAACCGACGGACTATGGCCGATATCGACAGCCCCTTCCACCCTCGGCTCTAATATGATATCCGATACCTACGAGAACGGACAGGGCATTATGACATTTCTCGGACCCGTCATATGGTTGGGCGACCACTCTTTTGCCAATACGACCCGTCTTAAAACCATAACCATTCCGAGCAGCGTACGGCAAATCGGCTACAATCCTTTCGCATATTGCGACAACCTTTCGGATTTTTACGGAAAATTCTCCTCTTCCGACAACCGATGCCTGATACAGGACGGTACTCTCAAAAGTTTCGCACCTGCCGAAATGACGGTATATTCAGTTCCCGCAGGGGTAACGGTTATCGGCAAGCACGCATTTATCAATAATACGCTCAACGAAATAGACATTCCTGACAGCGTAACCGAAATCGAATCGGAGGCCTTTCGCTCCAGCATCAACAACATCATACGAATAAATATAGGTAAGGGCATTACGAAGATAGGAAACTATGCTCTCTATTGCGGGACATACCATTGTTACGTCTATTGTAAGGCTGCCGTACCGCCTGTCGCGGAAGGGAATTTATTCTATGACTGCGACAAGATTACCGTATATGTGCCGAGAGAGTCGGTCGAAGCATACAAGGCGGCAAGCGGATGGGACCAATATGCCGAAAATATTTTCGGATACGATTTTTAACAGAATGAAATAAATAAAAAAACGTAACTATTCGACCCGTCGGACGTATCGCCGAGTGCGGTTGCACTTCGTCGGAGGCAACAGAATATCCGTCATTCAAAACAATATACACGTGAAAAGATTTTTGCTGTTTGCGGCAGTTGCGACAATGTTCACTGCCTGTACGGAAAATACGTCAGACGACAATGCAGGCATTCAGAGTATAAACCCGCTCGGAACTCCTCCTGCCAACGCTGTCTACTATACGACATTAAATGATCAAGCGATCGAACTCGGCGATAATTTCGATGCCGAGATCGTATCCAATACCTACGAAAACGGTCAAGGGACAATCATTTTCGACAATAACATCACCGCAATCGGATACAAAGCATTTATCAGATGCTACAATTTAACGAACGTAGCACTGCCGAACGATGTTACCACAATCGGAATCTGTGCATTTAGGGACTGTTTCAGTCTGAGAAGCATCAACATTCCCGAGAGTATCACGTCGATCGGAGATTATGCATTCTGTAATTGCGATGGTTTGAAAAAGATTACCATACCGGAAAAAGTTACATCGATCGGAATCGGAGCGTTCTCCGACTGCAACAGACTGACGAGCATCTATTGCAAGGCAAAGACACCGCCGAGCAGTGTTTCATTGGGTATTTTAGACTATTGGGTACGATGGATTACTTTGTATGTCCCTACAGGTTGCAAGGCGGCATACGAGGACAGCGATTGGCGAGGTGCAAAGGAGATAATAGAAACGGACTTCTAATCCCGACCGACCCGACGGCCGACGGTATCGATCACCGAAAGCGTTTCCGCAGCCGAAAAAACGAAGGAGTTGTATAAACGCAACTCCTTTTTCGTCGGCAATCGCAAGAGTGACGGTATTTTTTCATAACTTTGTCCGACGGTTTTGCAATTCGCAGAGTTGCGCGAGCCGCAGAAGATGAACGAACGTGACGATGGGTACCTTTTGCGTGCAAAAGGTACAAAAGAAAGAATTTCGAGTTCGACCGTAAACTCGCTTCGCCGCCGTAAAAGACAGGGAGCGGCGAAGAACTGACGGAAAAATGCAAAAAATTTGAAGAAACGATGAAAAAGAGATTGTATTACACGGCGGTTGCGGTTGTCGCGGCCGCGACATTCACCGATTGCAGCAACGTTATGAAGATAAAACATTTGCCATATCCCGACGCCGAGCGCACAGACGTCTCGGACAACTATTTCGGAACCGTCGTAGCCGACCCCTACCGTTGGCTCGAAGACGACAACTCCGAAGCTACGGCCGCGTGGGTCGCAGCCGAGAACGCCGTAACGAACGACTATCTGTCGCAGATACCCTTCCGCGACGCCATAAAGGAGCGACTTACCGAGTTATGGAATTTCCCCAAAGAGAGCGCCCCGACAAAGAAGGGCGACTGGCTCTACTTCTCGAAAAACGACGGACTGCAAAACCAGTCGGTAATCTACCGCCGCAAGTCGGCCGACGATGCTCCCGAAGTATTCCTCGACCCCAACAAACTTTCGGACGACGGCACCGTGGCGCTTGCCGCGATGTCTTTCTCGAAAGACGGTCGGTATTTCGCCTACGCAACAGCGGCATCGGGTTCGGACTGGGTGGAAATCCGCGTGATGGATGCCGAGAACAAAAAGCTGTTGGACGACAAAATCGAATGGGTGAAATTTTCGGGCGCAACGTGGGCTCCCGACGGCAAAGGGTTCTATTACAGCGCATACGACGCGCCTAAAGCGGGCGTCTACTCGTCGAAAAACGAGTTCCAGAAAGTATATTACCACAAATTGGGAACTGCACAGAGCGCCGACGAACTCGTCTACGCCGATCCGAAACACCCGCTGCGTTACTTCCACGCTTGGCAGAGCGACGACGGCCGCTGGATTTTCGTATCGTCGTCCGAAGGGACGTCGGGTGCGGAGATACTCTACAAGCGCAGCGGCGACCGCGATTTCAAGGTGCTGCTCAAGGGCTTCGACTACGATTACGGGATAGTCGAGTGCGAGAACGACAAGCTGTACGTAATGACGAACGAAGGGGCGGAAAACTACAAGCTCATATCCGTAGACCTGCTCGACCCGTCGAAACGTACGGACATTATCGCCGAGAATGCCGACAACCTGCTCGAAGGCGTCGGTTCGGCGGGCGGCTGTCTCACGGCCATATACCTCGAAGACGCGCAGAACAAGGTCTACCAATTCGATATGGATGGCAACCTCCTGCGCGAGGTGGAACTGCCGGGTATCGGCACCGTCAGCGGTTTCGGCGGCGAAAAGGAGGATACCGAACTCTACTACTCGATTACGACGTTCACCGCTCCGACGGCGATATACCGTTTCGACGTAAAGAGCGGCAAATCGGAACTCTACCTGCGCCCCGAAGTCGCATTCGACCCCGATGATTTCACCACCGAGCAGATATTCTTCGAGAGCAAGGACGGCACGCGCGTGCCGATGTTCGTTTCGTACAAAAAAGGCCTGAAACTCAACGGCAAGAACCCCTGCTATCTCTACGGATACGGCGGTTTCCAGATAAATCTGACCCCTTCGTTCAACCCCTCGTCGATAATGTTTATGGAGCAGGGCGGCGTCTACGTATTCGTTACGCTGCGCGGCGGACTCGAATACGGCGAAAAGTGGCACAAGGCGGGTATGCTCGCCAACAAACAGAACGTCTTCGACGACTTCATTGCGGCGGCGGAGTATCTTATCGACCATAAATATACGTCGAGCAGCAAGCTCGCCATTGCGGGCGGTTCGAACGGCGGCCTGCTGGTAGGCGCCTGCGAGGTGCAGCGCCCCGACCTCTATGCCGTCTGCCTGCCTGCGGTAGGCGTTATGGATATGCTGCGCTACCACAAGTTCACCATCGGCTGGGGCTGGGTCGTGGAGTACGGTTCGAGCGACGACGAGGAGCAGTTCGAATATATATATAAGTACTCGCCGCTGCACAACATCAAAGAGGGCGTATCGTATCCCGCGACGCTCGTAACGACCGCCGACCACGACGACCGTGTAGTTCCCGCGCATTCGTTCAAGTTCGCGGCGACGATGCAACACGCGCAGGCGGGCGATGCCCCGATACTTATCCGCATCGATACCAAAGCGGGACACGGAGCGGGCAAGCCGACCTCGAAGCGCATAGAAGAGGCTGCGGACACCTACGCATTCCTTTTCCAAAACACGAATACGCCGTACAAACCCGTAAAATAGCTGCTCCGATATGAAAGTATACAAATTCGGCGGCGCATCGGTAAAGGATGCGGCAGGCGTACGCAATCTGCGCTCGATAGTAAGCGATGAAGACGGGCTGTTCGTCATCGTCTCGGCGATGGGCAAGACGACCAATGCGCTCGAACGCATATTCGAAGGGGTGCAGAAAGGCGACACCGAAGCCACGGGCAGGCATATCGCGGAGTTGCGCGAGTACCACAACCGCATAATAGAAGACCTGTATCGCGAACCGCATCGTATCGAAGCGGTGGATGCGATGTTCGAAGAGCTCGAAACCCTGACCTCCGACGGGATATGCGAGACGAGCGCCGCCGACCGCAGATACCGCAGCGAAGATGCCGAGTTATGGTATGACCGCATAGTGTCGTACGGCGAGTTGGTCTCGACGCTGATAATCTCGGACTATCTGAACCGTTCGGGCATAAAGAACGAGTGGATAGATATGCGCCGCTGCATAATAACGCAGCAGCGGCACAAGGATGCGGCCGTCGATCTCGAAGCGTCGGCACCGCTGCTTCGCCATATCGTCGAAAGTTCCGACAAACACGCATTCATCGGTCAGGGATTCATCGGCAGTGCCCCCGACGGCACCGTCACCACGCTCGGCCGCGAAGGCTCGGACTACTCGGCAGCCGTAGCCGCATACATTCTCGATGCCGAATCGATGTCGGTCTGGAAAGACGTGGACGGGGTGCTGAATGCCGACCCCAAGATATTCCCCGACGCGCGGCATATTCCCGAATTGAGGTATCTCGACGCCATAGAACTCGCATACAGCGGTGCGCAGATCATCCACCCCAAAACCATACAGCCGCTTCAGAACAAGAACATCCCGCTCTATGTCCGCCCGTTCGGCGACAAGCGCAAGGCGGGGACCGTCATCCGCGCTTCGATGGCGCGAATAGACATACCGATACTCATTCTCAAGCGCGATATGGTATTGCTGAACATACGCCCGCGCGACTTCTCGTTCGTGCTCGAAGAGCGCTTCGCCGAGATATTCGCGCTTCTGGCGCAGTATCGCATAAAGAGCCATCTCGTCCACAACTCGGCGGTCAATCTGAGCCTGTGCATCGACAACTCGTGGCATATCGACGAGGCGATGAAAGCACTGCGCGAGGATGGATTCGACGTTATGCGCATAGACAATATGGAGCTGCTGACGATTCGCGGCTATACGCCCGAACTGCTCGACCGTTACGCATCGGGCGACGACGTATATGTACGGCAATCGACGCAATCGACCCTGCGCATCGTCCGCAAAGCGAAATAACACGACATACCGGCAGATATGCGGGACGGATTCGGGCTATCGGCCGACGAATCCGTCCCGTTCGCTGCCGCCCGCCCGCATTACGGTCACCGTATGTTCGATATAATGCTCTATGTCGAGACTCAAACGCTTGTACAACGGGCAGGTCGTATAGTTTTCGTTGTCCAGCAGCACGTCGCGTATCGACCGCAGCGAATTGTTGTAGTTGTTGATCTCGTCGCGCAGGGCAACACCCTCCTTCGACGAGGTGTTTATGCGCGACTGCGAGAGCCTGCGCAGCTTGTCGCACACATCGTTCAGCAACACCATAACCACGTTGTCCATAAGCGTATGTCCGTGCATATACAGGTATGTCTGCTCGGGCACGACATTCTTGGCGGCAAGCAGATAGCGGCCGAAATCCTCCACCTTGCCGCGCATCTGCGGGAATTTGCGCCTCAACTGCTCGAGACGCGCCGATACGTGTTTGGCAAGCCACTCTATGGTGCGCCTGCCGTTATTCTCTATGTCGAGATAGCCGAGCCGCACCGTATTGCGGAAATCGGCGAGCGGCAGTATATGCTCCGAAGACATCTGCGCCGAGCAGGCATACCACAAAAAGACGGGATATATAGTCTTCGAATACAGCTCCATAAATTCCACGAAATCGAATATGCGCGTATCGTTCTTCGTAGCCTTCACGCAGACGTTATGCAGCGACGGCGAATAGCACAGATAGTTCTCGGTAGCATAGGCGTAAGTGTGGAACATATAACGCGACCCGTTCACCGAACGCGACTGCTCGGTAAGATCGCCGAAGAGATAGTCGAAATCGGAATCCACGCACAGCAGCTTGCGGTCCGAGGAAGCGGGGATCATCGACATCAGCACCTTTTTGCCCTTCGGCAGATCGTTGCGCATAGGCACCGAAATCTCGAAGCGCAGGAACGGGTTACGGAAATGGTCGAAAATACCTCGCCAGAAAGCAACATCCTCATAACCTTCGACATACACGTTCACAAGCTGCTGCGTACCGACATACGGCAGCGGCTGCGGCAGCGCTTCCTCGATCGCCGCCCTGCTCTCGGGCCGCGAATCCGCCCCGACGTCTCCCGAATATAATTTCCGTTTCATACGAAAACAAAGATAGTAAATTACTATCTTTGCACAAAATAGTTTTCAACTCCCGAACGTTATCGTTCCGTAACAGAACATTTTTATGGCCAATGACTGGAAGGCGAGGCTCGGTACGGTCTATTCCACCGACCCCGATTACGAATACAAGACAGCCGCGGAACCCGAAGTCGAGACGCTGCCGCCGTCGCGTCAGGATCTGCGCATATGGCGCGACTCGAAACAGAGAGCGGGCAAGGTGGTGACGCTCGTACGCGGATTCGCGGGCAGCGAAGAAGACCTCAAGGAACTCGGACGGCTCGTAAAGAAGAGATGCGGCGTAGGCGGCTCGGTGAAAGACGGCGAGATAATCATTCAGGGCGACCACCGCGACCGCATAGCAGAGATACTTACCGCAGAGGGCTACCGTTGCAAAAAAGCGGGCAACTGACATATCCGATTTGAAACTTCTCGCACGCATAATAGTGGCACTCGGCGCACTCGTCTGCGCAGAGTCGGCATCCGCACAGTTCTACTCGTGGGGGGCCGATCCCGCATCGTTGAAATGGCGCAAGATACGCAGCGAGGCCGCGAACATCATCTATCCCGACTCGGTAGAGGGCACAGCGCGCCGCACGCTCTTCTACATCGAGACGGTAAGGCCCGACATAGGCTACGGATACCGCCACTCGGCAATGAACATCCCGTTCATACTCCACCCCGAAAATTTCCGCTCGAACGGAATGGTGATGTGGCTGCCCAAACGTGTCGAGATACTCACCTCGCCGGCAATCGACGGCTACTCTATGCCGTGGATGAAACAGCTCGTGGCGCACGAATACCGACACGCCGCACAATACAACAACCTCAACCGGGGCGTCGTGCGCGCCTTGAGCTACGTTCTCGGCGAACAAAGCTCCACAATAGGTCTGCTTTTCCTGCCGCTATGGTTCATCGAAGGCGACGCCGTACTCTCCGAAACGCAGATGTCGTCGTTCGGACGCGGTATGCAGCCGCGGTTCTCGATGGAATACCGCGCGCTGGGCAACATCACAAAACTGGGACGCAATACCGACAAATGGTTCTGCGGCTCTTACCGCGACAACGTTCCCGACCATTACACCATAGGCTATCAAATCGCATCGTACGCCTACACCAAATACGACGGCAACATATGGGACAAAGTGGCGTGGTACAGCGTCCGCAATCCATATGTCTTCGCAACGACGGCCGTGGCGCTCAAGAAATTCTACGACACGTCGGTAATAAAGCTGACGCGCGAGACATTCGACGATCTGGAACGGTACTGGAGCACACTGCCTGCCGATGCCGACACCTCGACGCCCGTCCCGCAGGCGGCGCCGCAACGCAGCTTCACGACCTACGAACACCCGCTGCCGCTCGGCGACGGCCGCATACTGTCGCTCAAGACGAGCCTCGACATACCGACGCATTTCGTCATCACGGACCCGCGCGACGGCAGCGAACGGAGGCTGGCATACACGGGCAGCATATCCACACGCCCGACGACAGACGGACGACGCATATGGTGGACGGAGTATCGCCGCAGTCTGCTCTTCGCCGAGCGCGTAAATTCGACGCTCTGCCATATGGACATATCCGACCCGCACCCCGCAACGATACGCAAGCGCCGCGATGCGCTATACCCCACGATTATCGGCAACGGGGAGATCGCGTGGGCGGAGTACAATATGAACGGGACCTATTCGATAGTTCGCGGCGACGGCCGTACCGAACATTCGCGCGTCGCCCTTCCGCAATTTACGGAGATCCACGGGCTGGCATACGACAACCTCACCGAAAGACTCTACTTCATCGCTACCGACGACGACGGGATGTGGCTCGGGGGCATCGACGGCGACGGGAAGCCGATACGCCTGACGCAAGGAGCCTACATCACCCTCTCGAACCTGCGGGCAGCCGACGGGAAACTGTGGTTCGGCTCGATAGAATCGGGCAAGGACGAGGTGCACTGTTACGACCTGAAAGAGGGACGGCAATACCGCATCTCGACATCCGCATTCGGGTCGTTCTCGCCCGCGCCGCTGGCGGATACGGCCGTCGTTATGACCACCTACGACAAAAACGGCTACCATTTGGCGGTACAGTCCGCAGACCTGCAACGAATAGAGGTAACGCCCAAGAAACTGCCGACGAATCTGGTCAATCCGCCGCGCATAAAATGGGATGTGGTCAATCTCGATACGGTGCGCTACACGGCTGCCGATTCGACGGCATCGCATTCGAAGCACCGCTCCCGCCGCTACTCGAAGACATCGCACCTGTTCAACATACACTCGTGGGCGCCCGCATCGTACAACCCGTTCGAAATGGTAGACGAAGGCGCTTTCAACTTCAACATCGGTGCGACGGTGATGTCGCAGAACCTGTTGTCCAACTCCGAAATGTTCGTCACCTACGGGTGGAACCGCACCGAAGGCTCTCTGATCGAGGGCGAGTGGCGTTATTACGGGCTCGGCGTAAATCTGGGCATCAACGCCTTCTACGGCGGACGGCAAAAGGTGTACGGCGTAGCGCAATGGGACCCGTCGGCCAACAACGGCAACGGAGGGTACGTACAGCCGGAATATCCGAAATTGAAGAAATACTACTCCGTAGGTCTCAACGCATCGCTGCCGCTGATGTTCCAAAGCGGATACCATACGCGCTATATGAGCGTTTCCGCCTCGTGGAACTATTCGAACGGCTACATCGCCAAGGTGCACAACCTCTCTTACGGCGGAGGGAACGTCTCCAACATCCGACGTATAGGCTATGAAAAGGGACTGCACACGTTGCAGTTCGGCATCGGCTATCAGGATATGGTGCAGCTCGCCCACCGCGACTTCGCCCCGTCGAAAGGTATGGCCTTGAGCCTTTCGTATGCCATAAATCCCGACAACAACAAGTTCAGCGACCTGATAGTGGCCTACGGCAAGTTCTACCTGCCGGGATTTGTCCGCCATCATTCGTTTACCGTCGCCGCCGCTTACCAGACATCGCTGGGCGGGTTCAAGCGCGACAACACACTGTCGAATATGTCGTACACTTCGGCACGTCTGCTTCCGCGCGGCTACACTACGGCGGATATAAAGAACCAAAACTACATCGCCGCGTCGGCCAACTATCAACTGCCGCTGTGCTATCCCGACGGCGGCATAGCGTCGGTGATATATTTCAAGCGGATACGGCTCAACATAGGATTCGACTACGCCACTTTCGACGAAACGGGCATAGACTTCAACCGAGGGATACTGATCAACGAACGGCGCCACATCTTCTCCTACGGCGGCGATCTGACGTTCGACATCAACCTCTTCCGCCAGCCGGCCGCGGCGACTTCGGCCGTCACGCTGTCGGTATACAAACCTTATCGGGGCAAACTCTTCATATCGGCGGGCGTCGGATTGCCGTTCTGATGAAAAGTTAGTAAATTTGCACCGACTATAATACTCGAAAAAAGACAATGGGCAAAGTAAAAAAAGGAAAAGATAACAGACGAGCGATACGATGGATGTGGGGCATAGTATTCGTCCCCGTCGGGCTGTTGCTGCTGATGCTCCTGCTGACGGCAGCAGGCGTATTCGGACGTATGCCGTCGTTCGAAGAGCTGGAAAACCCGAAAAGCAACCTCGCCACCGAAGTCTACTCCGACGAAGGCAAGGTCTTGGGCACGTTCTTCGTCCAGAACCGCTCATACATCCAGTACGAGGACTTGTTCCCGCAGGACTCGACTATGCACCTCGAACTCGACGGGCATCGCGTGCCGCCGATCGTGGCCGCACTCATCTCGACCGAAGACATCCGTTTCCGCAGCCACTCGGGCATCGACCTCCGTTCGCTGCTGCGCGTGGGAGTAAAGACCATAGCCCTGCAACGCCATTCCCAGGGCGGCGGCAGCACCATAACCCAACAGCTGGCCAAAAACCTCTTTCCGCGCGACACGGTGCGCAACCGCGGCAAAGTGGCGCGCAACGCCAAGCTGGTCGTCTCGAAGCTGAAGGAGTGGATCACCGCCCTGAAGCTCGAATACAACTACACCAAGGAGGAGATAGCCGCAATGTATCTCAACACGGTAGAATACGGCTCGAACTCGTTCGGCATAAAATCGGCAGCGCATACATTCTTCAACAAGGAACCGAACGAACTCAATATTCAGGAAGCGGCTATGCTCGTCGGCGTGGTGAATGCACCGACGCGCTACTCGCCCGTGCGCAATCCGCAAAACGCATTGGCGCGCCGCAACCTCGTACTTGCGCGAATGGCCACCTCGGGGGCGCTTACAGAGCACCTGCGCGACTCCATATCCGCCCTGCCGATTGTGCTGAACTACAAGCCCGTATCGCACAACGAAGGCCAAGCCACCTATTTCCGCGAAATGCTGCGTCTGGTGATGAACGCCGAACGCCCCGTACGACGCCAGTTCCTCACGGAGTGGGACTACGAACAGGCCGTAAGGCAGTATGACGAGAACCCTCTCTACGGCTGGTGCCACAAAAACCGCAAGGCCGACGGCGAGCCTTACAACATCTACCGCGACGGGCTCAAGATCTATACCACCATAAACGCATCGATGCAGGAGTATGCCGAAGCGGCGCTGCTGAAACAGCTGACCGAGGAGGTGCAGCCCGCAATGGACGCACAGGTAAAGCGCACGGGAGTGCTGTTCCAGAACACGACCGTCGAAGAACGCAATACCATAATGCGCCGTGCTATGCGCAACTCCGACCGTTACCGCGAGATGAAGCGCACGGGAGCGAGCGAGAAGGAGATATTCGCCTCTTTCGAGAAAAAATGCCCGATGAAGGTGTTCACCTATCGCGGCGAACGCGATACGGTGATGACGCCGCGCGACTCGATACTCCACCACAAGCGGATTATGCGGGCGAGCTTCGTAGCTATCGATCCGCATACGGGGTATATCAAGGCCTATGTCGGAGGCCCCAACTTCCGCTATTTCAAATACGATATGGCCAAACAGGGCAAACGCCAGATAGGTTCGACCGTCAAGCCGTTCATCTATACGTTCGCAATCGACCATCTGGGACTGACGCCCTGCACTATGGTGCCCAACCTGCCGGTGACGATAGAGACGGCGCTCGGCACGGCGTGGTCGCCCAAAGAGGCGGGCAGGGTCGAATACGACGGTGTGCTGCACCCGTTGGCGTGGGGGCTGGCACGCAGCCGCAACAACTACTCGGCGTGGATAATGAAGCAGGCCAAGCAGCCCGCTGCCGTGGCCGACTTCATCCACAATATGGGCATTCACAGTTATATCGACCCCGTTTATGCGCTCTGTCTGGGTACGTTCGAATCCAACGTATTCGAAATGGTGGGCGCCTACTCGACATTCGCCAACGAAGGCGTCTATAACGACCCCATATTCGTCACGCGTATCGAAGACCGTCAGGGCAATGTCATATCCTCATTCTCGAACCAGTCTCAGGACGCCATAAGCAAGCAGACGGCCTATACGATGCTGACGATGCTCAAGCGCGTAATCTCGGGCGGCACGGGCGGCCGTATGGTGTGGAAATACGGATTCAAGGATATGGATATCGCAGGCAAGACGGGAACCTCGAACCGCAACCGCGATGCGTGGTTTATGTGCATAACGCCCAAACTCGTGGCAGGCGCCTGGGTCGGCGGCGAGGACCAGTCGGTACACCTCTCCTCGGGCGGCGAGGGAAGCGTAATGGCATTGCCCGTCGTCGGGGAGTTCCTCACGAAGGCCTATGCCGACCCCAAGCTCGGCCTCTCGCGCGAAGACGAGTTCGTCCGCCCGCCGATGATGCCCGTATACGAATGTCCCGACGAGGATGATGCGGAAGCCCTGAGGCGCGAAACGGAATACGATGAATTTTTCGAATAAAATACGATGCATAATATGAGAATAGCCATTGTCGGCGCCAGCGGCGCGGTAGGTCAGGAATTCCTGAAGATATTGGAAGAACACGATTTGCAGATCGACGAACTGCTGTTGTTCGGCTCGGAACGCAGCGCGGGGCGGACCTATATGTTCCGCGGCAGGCCGCTGACCGTAAAGCTGTTGCAGCACAACGACGATTTCAAGGGCGTAGACGTCGCGCTCGTCTCGGCGGGTGCGGGCACCTCGCGCGAATACGCCGACACGATAACCAAGCACGGCACGTTGATGATAGACAACTCCAGCGCATTCCGTATGGATGCCGATGTGCCGTTGGTCGTTCCCGAGGTCAATTTCGAAGATGCGCTCGACACCCCGCGGCGCATCATCGCCAATCCCAACTGTACGACCATACAAATGGTCGTCGCCCTGAACGCCATCGAAAAGCTGTCGCACATACGCCGCGTGCATGTCTCCACCTACCAGTCGGCAAGCGGTGCGGGCGCGTCGGCCATGCGCGAGCTGGAGGAGCAGCACAAATCGCTGGCCGCAGGTCGGGAGCCCGTTGTCGAGAAATTCGCCTACCAGTTGGCATACAATGTGATACCGCATATCGACGTCTTTACGGACAACGGTTACACCAAAGAGGAGATGAAGATGTATAATGAGACCCGCAAGATTATGCACTCCGACATCGAAGTGTCGGCGACGTGCGTACGCGTGCCCGTTATGCGCGCCCATTCCGAAAGCATATGGCTCGAAACGGAGGAACCCGTATCGGTAGAAGCTGCCCGCAAGGCATTCGCCGAGGGCGAGGGGATTATACTGGCCGACGACCCTCAAAACAAGGTCTATCCGATGCCTCTTTTCTCCGCGGGCAAAGAACCCGTGTATGTCGGGCGCGTGAGGAAAGACATCGCATCGCCCAACGGCCTTGCGTTCTGGTGCGTGAGCGACCAGATAAAGAAAGGCGCGGCGCTGAATGCCGTGCAGATACTCGAAAAACTCATCGACAGAAGCAACGGACGATAATTTGCGGATACGACAATAATAATTTTTGCGTTTCGTTAAATATTGTGTAAATTTGCAGGCTGTACTTTCGGGTAATTGCCGAAAAAGGAGTAAGTATGAACAAATTTTTCAGATACATCGTAACGGTTGCCTTGCTGACGGTTACGTTCTCCGCATTTCCCGCGGGAACGAACAGGATCATCAAATCGGGCGACCCGAAACTGATATACTCCAAGGCTATGGAGTTCTACGGCAAGGAGAAATGGTCGAAAGCCGCCACCCTCTTCGATGCCGTCGAACACTATTACATAGGCACCCGTACGGAAGATTCGATAGCCTTCTTCAAGGCGCGCAGCAAGTTCAAGGAGAAGGATTTCGACACGGCATCCACCCTGCTCGACGAATTCCGCCGCAAGTTCGGCCGCAGCGAATTCATCGAGGATGCGGAGGGTATGTACGCGCTCTGCTACTACTTTATGTCGCCGCAGCCCGAACGCGACCAGACGACGACATCGCAGGCGATAATGATCATCTCGGAATTTATGTACCGCTATCCCAATTCTACAAGAATCGCGGATTTCAAGAACATAACGGCCGAACTGACGCAGCGCCTGCACGACAAGGCCTTTCTCAATGCCTATACCTATTATAAGATAGGCAAACACAAATCGGCGATAGTCGCATTCAAGAACGCATTGAGGCAATATCCCGAATCCTCGCATCGCGAGGAGTTGATGTACTACATCGTAAAATCGGGGTACGAGCTGGCGCACAACTCTATAGAGTCGAAACAGGCCGACCGCTATATGTCGATGCTCGACTCGTACTATTCCTACCTCTCGGAATATCCCGAATCGAAACACCTCAAGGAACTCGGGCGTATGGCCAAGGAGGCTAAGGACTATATGGACAAAAACAATAAGGACAAACGATAGAGATGGAAATCAAGAAAAACATTCCGAACAACACCGTAACCCGCCGTCTGGTAGACCTCGACAAGGATACGGGCAACATCTACGAGAGCATCAACATCATCGCTCGCCGTGCAAATCAGATAGCATCCGAGCTGAAGACCGAGCTCAATCGCAAACTCGCCGATTTCTCGTCGCCGTCGGACACTATGGAGGAGACTTTCGAGAACCGCGAGCAGATCGAGATCTCGCGCTACTACGAGCGTCTGCCCAAACCGGCGATCATCGCGACGGAGGAGTTCCTCGACGACGAGATCTATTACAAAATGAAAAACGAGGAGTAGACGGTCTTGTCGTTGCAGGGGAAACATATCGTATTGGGAATCACCGGCAGCATAGCGGCATACAAGGCCGCCGTGTTGTGCCGTCTGCTTAAAACGGCAGGGGCGGAGGTCAAAGTCGTTATGACACCTGCCGCCAAGGCCTTCATCACGCCGCTGACGATGGCCACCCTGTCGAAAAACCCGATAGCGGTAGAGTTCTACAACCCCGAAAACGGAGACTGGCACTCGCATATCTCCTTGGGCGAATGGGCGGACTGCCTGCTCATCGCGCCCGCTACGGCCAACACCATCGCCAAAATGGCGACGGGCATAGCCGACAACCTGTTGCTGACGACATACCTGTCGGCACGCAATCGTGTGGCGATCGCACCCGCAATGGACTGCGATATGTTCGCGCACACTGCGACGCAACACAATCTCGACATCCTGCGCAGCCGCGGCGTCGGAATCATAGAAGCGACGGAGGGCGAACTGGCCAGCGGCCTGCACGGCAAAGGGCGTATGGCCGAACCCGAATCGATAGTCGAATCCGTTGCGGCACTGCTTTCCGAAAAAAAAAAGAGCCTGCAAGGTAGACGTTTCGTCGTAACCGCAGGCGCCACGACAGAAGCAATCGACCCCGTAAGGTTCATATCCAACCGCTCTACGGGCAAGATGGGCTATGCGCTTGCCTCGGAGTTGGCCGAGCGCGGCGCGGAGGTAACGCTCGTAAGCGGCCGCACGGCATTGCCAGCACCGCAGGGCGTAAGACGAGTGGACGTACTTTCGGCCGAAGAGATGTACGAAGCGGCAGCCGCGGCCTTCGGGAATGCCGACGGAGCCGTAATGTGTGCGGCGGTGGCCGATTACACACCCGAGACGGTATCGCCCACGAAAATCAAGAAAGGCGACGGCGATATGGTCATACGCCTGAAGCGCACACGCGACATAGCGGCTGAGTTGGGCAAAATCAAGGGCGGCAGAATACTGGTCGGCTTCGCGCTCGAGAGCGACAACGAAGAGCGCAACGCCCAAGCCAAACTCGAATCGAAGAATTTCGACTTCATCGTACTCAACTCGCTGCGCGACAAGGGGGCCTGCTTCGGCACCGACACCAACAAAGTGACCGTCATCGACAAGAACTCGTATGAGGAGCTGCCGTTGATGTCGAAACACGAGGTGGCGGCGCGGATAATCGACCGCATCGAACAGAAATTACCGAACCGATAAAAGATATGCTTACCTGTCTGACGGTAGAGAACTACGCGCTTATCGACAAACTCGAACTGACGCTCGACCCGCACCTGAATATCATCACGGGAGAAACCGGTGCGGGCAAGTCCATATTATTAGGGGCGCTCGGGTTGTTGCTGGGGGCCAAGAACGAAGGTTCGGCCATCAAGGACAACTCGCGCAACTGCGTTATAGACGGGATATTCGACATATCCGGATTAGGTCTGGAGCCGCTGTTCGAACAGTTGGATCTCGATTACGCGGACGAGACCGTCATACGCCGTATGATAACCCCTTCGGGCAAAAGCCGCTCGTTCGTAAACGACTCGCCCGTGCAACTGTCGCAACTCAAGGAGCTGGGCACCCGTCTCATAGACATACATTCGCAACACCAGAACCTGATACTGTCGTCCGCCGCATTCCGGATGCAAGCTGCGGATACTATGGCCGATACGGCAGCCGTTATTGCGGAATACGGCACGGAATACGCGGCGATGACCGATGCGGAACGCCGTCTGTCGGCACTGAAGGCCGAGACAGAGCAGGCACGCAAAGACGAGGAATGGATACGCTTTCAGGTCGAGGAGCTTGTCGGTGCCGATCTTCGGCCGGGAGAGGTCGAAGAACTCGAAGCCGAACAGGCGGTATTGGCGGATGCCGACAAGATAGGCGAAGCGCTCGGAAACATAGTCTCTGCGCTCGACGGCGAGGAGACAGGTGTAATATCGCAACTGAAAAGTGCCGAGACGGCACTGCGGCACATAAGAGAGAGCTATCGCCCGTCGGCGGAGCTGGCAGAAAGGCTGCATTCGGCAATTCTCGAACTGAAAGATATAAATATGAGCGTTGCGGCCGATGCGGAACGGATAGAGGCCGATCCCGAACGGCTGGAGGCCGTAGACGCCCGTTTGGCGACCATATGGTCGCTCTGCCGCAAACACCGCGCGGAAAATGTCGCAGAGCTCGCGGCCCTGCGCGATCGTTACAAAGCGCAGCTCGACGCCATAACGTTCGGCGATGAGGAGATTCGCAAGCTCGAAGAGGAGAGAGACGTACGGACGCGGCGCGCGTCGGCACTCGCCGACAAGCTGCACGCAGCACGTCTCGCGGCAGCCCCGAAATTCGGCAGGGAGATAACCGAACGGTTGTCGCGGTTAGGGATGCCCGATGCGGTATTCAATGTGGAGATAAACGACACGGGAGTCCTGTCCGCATACGGGCGCGACGAGATAACGTTCCGTTTCTCGGCAAACGGCAATATGGCGCCGCAACCCGTAGAGCGCATAGCGTCGGGAGGCGAAATGTCTCGGGTGATGCTGTCGCTCAAGTCGTTGCTTGCAGGGCGGATGAAGCTGCCCACCATAATCTTCGACGAAATCGATACGGGCGTCTCGGGACGCATAGCGGATGCTATGGGCGACATCATAGCCGAACTGTCGCAGTCGATGCAGGTGGTGAATATAACCCACCTCCCGCAAGTCGCATCGAAGGGCGACACGCATTTCGTGGTCTACAAGGAGAATTCGCGTTCGAACATTCGCCGCCTGACAAACGACGAGCGCATTACCGAGATAGCGAAAATGCTCTCAGGCAGCGACATAACCGACGCCGCACTGTCTCAGGCTCGACATCTTTTAGGGAAATAGGAACTTCCGGCAGCAGTCTAAAATTATCCGAGCTACTGTCGCAAATACCGAAAAGGTCCTTGCCCGTAAGTCATGGTCCTGCAAAACGCTCCCTCCGACCCGACAGCCGCAAACACCGCATTCACCATAAACACCATATCTGAGGGTTTATGGGAGGGTTGCCACCTCCCCTGTGTTGCTTACGATAATACCGCTATTAAATTTGACCATCGGAAACTGCGTGGCGCCCCTTTAATCACATCGTGGTAGTAGCAGCATCCCCATTCCTCAGGAGACTTGTCTGTGCCGTAACTTCTCTTATCTCTTGTTTGCCACCACAAATAGATGGATTATATTTAACATATCCAATTATATCGACTTTTTTATGGAAATATTTGATTATTTTCCACTTTTTACTAACTTTACCATAAATTCGACCAAAACTATGGCAACTGATAAGCAGGAACGCTCGGTCGTTCATCTCGAACTCAATGCCGAACACTACTATTTTGGTTCGGTCAAGGCACTTTGCGACAACTTCGGCAAAGAGCAGATAGGTATAGGTTATAAGAGTTTGGCCAATTATGGCATTGCTCCCGATAAACCGTACCGCAACAAGTATTGCACTATCCGTAAGGGTATTTTAATAACAGCACCAAAAGCAGAATAAGACTATGATTACAGGTGAGATTAAAAACCGTATAGATACGATTTGGGATACCTTTTGGACAGGAGGCATCACCAATTCCATCACCATCTTGGAGCAGATGACCTATCTCTTCTTTATGAAGATGCTCGATGACGCTCAGCGCACCAAAGAGGCAAATGCCAATGCCTGGGGTACTGCCTTGAAAGACCCTACCTTCAAGGAGGGCATGTGGCACAACCCCGAGACTGACAAAGATGTTCCTTATGAGCGACTTCGTTGGAGCGTATTCCGTAACTTGGAGGCAGAGGCTATGTACCGCACAATCAGCAAAGATGTCTTTGTGTTCATTAAGAATCTCGGCGATGGTAAGGAGTCTGCTTATAGTCGCTTTATGGCAAATGCCACCTTCCTAATCCAGTCGCCGCGCACCTTGACCAAGATTGTGGAGGGTATCGACGCCCTTGATATGAACAATCGCGACACTATGGGTGATGTCTATGAGTATGTCTTGGGTAAAATGGCAGCATCGGGTAACAATGGTCAGTTCCGTACTCCACGCCACATTATCCGTATGATGGTCGAACTGATGAAACCCGCATTGAAAGATACCATCTGCGACCCCGCTATGGGTTCGGCAGGATTTATCGTGGAGAGTGCCAAGTATATCCAACAGCACTACAAAAGCGAGTTGCTCAAAAAGGAGAATTCAGACCACTACAAGAGTGGTATGTTGCACGGTTTCGATACTGATGCCACAATGCTCCGTATCGGTGCTATGAACCTGATGCTGCACGGAGTGGATAATCCTGATATTGCTTATCGCGACAGTCTTTCAACGGACAACACCGATGAGAACCGCTACTCTCTCTGCTTGGCAAACCCGCCATTTACGGGCAGTTTGGACAATGAGGCGGTAAGCAAGTCCCTTCTTGCCATCACCAAGACCAAGAAAACCGAGTTGTTGTTCCTTGCTCTCTTTGTGCGTATGTTGCAGACAGGCGGTCGCTGTGCAAGCATTGTTCCTGACGGCGTGTTGTTCGGTAACAGTACAGGTCACAAGTCTATACGTAAGGAGTTGATTGATAATCACCGTTTGGAGGCAGTTATATCAATGCCATCAGGTGTGTTCCAGCCATACTCGGGAGTGAGCACCGCAATCTTGATATTTACCAAGACCAATGCAGGAGGCACTGACAAGGTGTGGTTCTATGATATGAAGGCCGACGGATTCTCTCTCGATCAAAAGCGCAATGAGGTGGCAGAGAATGATATTCCTGATGTTATTGCTCGTTTCCACAACCTCGCAGCAGAGGAGCAGCGTACCCGTAAGGAGCAATCTTTCCTTGTGCCTGCGGAGGAGATTCGTGAGAAGGGATATGACCTCTCAATCAACAAATATAAAGAGGTGGAGCGTGAGGCGGTAACTTACGATGCCCCTGAGATAATCTTGGAGCGTATCACTGCCCTTGAAAACCAAATCACCGATGCTCTCAATGAGTTTCGTTCAAAGTTTATGTAGCGTATGAATATATTTGAAACAATAGTATCTGTGACAACGCTTGTTGGTGTTGTGTTTGGTATTTGGACAAGCAAGTGGTGTGTGCGTAGAAGAATTGAACGCAAGCAGAGACGCATAGACTTCATTGATAACTATCAGTTTAGGATGGATGTTAAGAATAAAAGACGCATATCTGCTATGACTAAAATGGACATAGAGAAACGAAAGCTCCAAGACCAGATTGCAGAATTACGCAAAGACCTATAATAACTATGAAACAAGGTTGGGAAATAAAGAAACTCGGAGAGGTTTGTTCTATTACTATGGGTCAATCTCCAAGTTCTGATACATATAATGACTCTGAGGGATTGCCATTCTTTCAAGGCAATGCTGATTTCGGCAAGATACATCCCTCTATTAGAGTATATTGCAATGCTCCTATACGAATTGCAGATGTTGATGATATTCTTATCTCTGTGCGTGCTCCTATTGGAGCAATAAACATTGCCGATTGTAAATGTTGCATTGGTCGAGGTTTGGCATCTATTAGAAATAACGCAGAGGTTGCAAATGAATAT
>JAGBEH010000009.1 GCA_017937125.1 Alistipes sp.
GTACCTTTTACCAAAGGTTTAGACAGGCTGCGCTCGGCATAGTTCGCAAGCGACCTCTGCTCTTGCTTGCACTGTCTTTGCGGACAAAAGGTACAAAATAAAAGAACCTTTGCAGGCAAAGTCTGCAATTCTTGCAGATTGCGCTCGCCGCAGCTTCGACCTGCGAAGGCTCGCAAAAAAGATGCTCGCCGTTCGCAATCTGCGGCCGCAGAACCTTTTCGCCTAAAACGGTTGTCGCCCAAGTCTTGTCGCCCGAAATCGTCGTGACCGGCCGCGGGGGTCGGCCTTCGGCCGAGCCGCAGAAGATGCGCAACCCCGCAGGATTGCGAACTACTTGATCCAGCTCTCGTCAGACGGGTTGTTGCGGAAAGCGATCAGCCGCGCCTTGTCCTCATTGCGAATATAGCCCTCCTCGGCCGCCACCTCCACGAGCGTGTCGAGGTCCGACAGCGATACGTTGCGTACATTCGCTTCGGCCAAGCGCTCCAAACCGCGCTTCATACCATATGTAAAAATGCTCGCTATTCCCAGCACTTCGGCTCCAGCTTCGCGCAGCGCTTCGACGACCTCTATGCAGCTGCCGCCCGTCGAAATAAGGTCTTCGACGACGACGACCTTCTGCCCCGCTTCGAGACGCCCCTCTATGCGGTTCGTGCGGCCGTGATCTTTCGCTCCGCTGCGCACATAACCCATCGGCAGCCCGAGAATGGTCGCCGTAATCGCGGCGTGAGCTATGCCCGCCGTGCTGGTGCCCATCAGCACCTCGCATTCGGGATAGTTCGTGCGGATAATCTCGGCCAATCCGTTCTCGACGTCGTTGCGTACGCGTACATCCGAGAGCGTCAGTCGGTTATCGCAATATATCGGGCTTTTGATGCCGCTCGCCCACGTAAACGGCTGCTCGGGGCGCAGAAATACGGCGCCTATCGACAGCAGGTCTTTCGCAATCAGTTTCTTCATCGTTTCGAATATGTTTATTTCAATGCTTTGCGCAAAATCTCTTCGACTTTCTCGCGGGTTACCTCGCCTTCGTGCACCTTGACCTCGTCGATATAGAATGTCGGGACGTAAAAATAGTCGTACCCGTCGGTTATCTCGGGGCTTTCGGTCTCCTCGATCATCTCGATTTCCACCTTACCCAATTCGGGAAAGAGGCCTTTGAGTTCTTCGATGTAGCCTATCGCCTTGCGGCAGTAGGGACAATTCTTCTGGTAGAAAAGTTTTACGTTTTTCATAATACGGTTGTGTTTACTGGCAGACGGTATGCAATTATTGCACCGCATCCGTTTCCGCCTGTCGCTTTTCGTCGGCTGCGTATGTGCCCCGTAGGACAGTCGTGCGGGCGCTGCCTATGCATTGCCGCAAAACTCCGCGACGCAACGGCAGTATGCGGCTACGGGGTCTTCGGCAGCCGTTATCGGGCGACCGACGACTATGAAATCCGAACCGATTTCGCGTGCGCGTGCAGGTGTCGTTACGCGAACCTGATCCGCCTTGTCTCCGTCCGCGAATCTCACTCCGGGGGTTACGGTCAGGAAATTTTCGCCGCAGGCATCCTTGACCATGCGCGCTTCGAGTGGCGAGCAAACTACGCCGTCCAGCCCCGCCTCACGCGCATTGCGGGCATATTTCACGATGCACTCGTTTATAGTCGCATCGATAAGCAGCTCATCGCGCATACGCTCCTCGCTCGTCGAGGTGAGCTGCGTTACGGCAATCAGCAGCGGGCGCGTGCCGTCGGGGCGCGTCAGCCCTTCGAGCGCGTAGCGCATCATCTCGACGGTTCCCGCAGCGTGCACGTTGCACATATCTATATCCAACTGCGACAGCACCGCCATAGCCTTTTTCACCGTGTTGGGTATGTCGTGCAGCTTCAGGTCGAGAAAAATCCTGTGCCCGCGCCGCTTCAGTTCGCGCACTATCGGCGCCCCTGCGGCATAGAAAAGCTCCATACCTATCTTCACGAAGGGTTTTTCGTCCTCGAACCTGTCCAAAAATGCGAGCGTCTGCTCGGCACTTGCGAAATCGCAAGCTATGATTACCTCTCTTTTCATTATTTTACTGCTCCTATTATATCGGTTAATTTCTCTATCCCCAACCGCTCCATTTCGGCGGGCAACGCCTCGATTATCTCCTTGCAGGCATAGGGGTTCAGCAGATTTGCCGTGCCGACCTCTACGGCCGACGCCCCCGCCATCATCATCTCTATGACATCGGCGGCCGACGACACGCCCCCGCAGCCGATAATCGGTATGCGGCACGCCTGAGCCGTCTGCCACACCATTCTGAGCGCTACGGGGAATATGGCCGCCCCCGAAAATCCGCCCGCCTTGTTGGCTATCACCGCACGGCGGCGCACGGTGTCGATGCGCATACCCATCATCGTATTGACCAGACACAGCCCGTCGGCTCCCGCATCTTCGCAGGCGCGGGCTATAGAGACGATGTCGGTAACATTGGGGCTCAATTTCACGTATACGGGCTTGGTCGTAACCTCCTTGACGGCGCGCGTAACCTCCGCAGCACACTCGGGCGAGGTGCCGAAGCTCATACCTCCGTGCCGCACGTTGGGGCAGCTGATGTTCACCTCGATGATGCCCACCTGCTCCTCTTTATCTATGCGCTCGCAGCAATAGCGGTACTCGTCTATCGAGAAGCCGCTTATGTTGGCTATCACGGGCTTGTGGAAAATCGTCCGCAGATGCGGCAGCTCGTGCTCTATGACGGCATCGATACCGGGGTTCTGCAACCCTACGGAGTTGATGATGCCGCTCGTGCACTCGGCGATGCGCGGCGTGGGGTTGCCGAAACGCGGCTCGCGCGTCGTCCCCTTGAACGAAAAGGAGCCGAGTATGTCCAAATCGTAGAACTCGCTGAACTCGCGGCCATAGCCGAATGTCCCGCTGGCGGGTATCACGGGGTTGTCCAGCCGCAATCCGCTCAATGTTACCGATGTATCTGCTACCATATTATTTCGCTCTTTTTAAGTACGGGACCCTCCTTGCAGATGCGTTTGGCGCCGCCCGCCGTATTGCACGTGCAACCCATACAGGCTCCGAAACCGCATCCCATACGCTCCTCGAAACTGTACTCGCCGTCGCAGTCCGTCGCCTCGCACACGGCACGCAGCATCGGCAGCGGCCCGCAGGAGTATACGTAGTCGAAATCCATACCGCGCATAGCGTCCGTTACGAATCCTTTTATGCCTGCCGACCCGTCGGTCGTAGCGATGCGCACGTCGATGCCGAGCGCACGGAACTCGTCGGCGCAGAATATCTCGTCGGCACGGTTGAACCCCAACACCGCAGCGACATCCCTGCCCTGCGCCTTCAGCCGTTTTGCCAGATTGTACAATGGCGGTATGCCTACGCCCCCGCCCGCGAGCAGCGGACGACGGGCGGCATTGTCGGTCGAGAAGCCGTTGCCCAGCCCCGTCAGCAGGTCGAGACGTTCGCCCGCGCGCATACGGCTCATAATCTCCGTGCCGCGTCCGACCGTCTTGTATATTATCGTTATGTGCCCCTCATCGACATCACATACCGATATGGGGCGGCGCAGGTAGCACCCCTCGACGGCGATATTCACGAACTGCCCCGCGGCCGTTATGTATTGCGTATCGCCCGCAAGCCGCATCCGCCACACGGCGGCAGTCAGCGGCTCGTTGCTTTCGATTTCGTAAATTCCCTTCTTATACATCCCTATTCCGCATCTATGGTGGATATTCCGAGCGTAATCTCTTCGAGCACGTCGAGCAGTACGCGTACCGTTTCGAGCGCCGTGAATATCGTGATGTTGTTCTCGACGGCCGTGCGGCGTATCTCGTATCCGTCCAAGCGGGTACTGTGCTGGTCGAGCTGAATGGTGTTTATCACGTAGTTTACGTGCCCCTGGCGCAGCGTCTCGATAATATCGTTGCTGCCCTCGCTCAACTTGCGGCGCAGACGCGTGCGTATGCCGTGACGGCGCAGGTAGTCGGCCGTTCCCGATGTCGCTTCGATGTTGAACCCGAGATTATAGAACCGCTGCGCGATCTTCAGCGCTTCGGGCTTGTCCTTGTCGGCGACGGTCATAAGCACCGTGCCGTAGTTCGATACGGGCATACCCGACGACTGCAACGCCTTGTAGAGTGCGCGCGTCAGCGAGTTGTCGTACCCTATGGCCTCGCCCGTCGATTTCATTTCGGGCGACAGATAGGAGTCCATACCGCGTATTTTCGAGAACGAGAATGCGGGCGCCTTGACGAACCACCGCTTGCGGTCGGGACGGTATACCTCCGTTATGCCCTGCTCGGCGAGCGAGTGCCCGAGTATCACGCGCGTCGCGATGTCGGCCATCTGCACGCCCGTAGCCTTCGAAAGGAACGGCACCGTGCGCGACGAACGGGGGTTTACCTCGATGACGTAGACCTCCTCGTCGCCGTCGCAGATGAACTGTATGTTGTATAAGCCTATCACGCCTATGCGCAGACCCAATTTCACGGTGTAGTCGATAATCTTGTCCTTGACTTTTTGGCTGACGCTGAAGGTCGGGTAGACGCTTATCGAGTCGCCCGAATGGATACCCGTCTTCTCGACGTGCTCCATAATACCCGGGATATAGACCTGCCGCCCGTCGCAAACGGCATCCACCTCCAGCTCCTTGCCCATTATGTACTTGTCTACCAGCACGGGTGAATTTTCGTTCACCTCTACGGCCGTGTGCATATATCGGCGCAGGGCATCCTCGTTGCTGACTATCTGCATCGCGCGACCGCCCAGAACGTAGCTCGGACGCACTAAAACGGGATAGCCTATGCGCTCGGCGGCCTTCACGCCGTCCTCGACCGTCGTCACGGCTTCGGCCTGCGGCTGCGGAATGCCCAACTCCTCCATAATGCGCTCGAAACAACCCCTGTCTTCGGCGTTGCGGATGGCCGCCACGTCGGTGCCGATGATAGGCACTCCCAGTTCGGCCAGCGGCTCGGCCAGATTTATGGCCGTCTGTCCGCCGAGCGACACGACGACGCCTTTCGGCCGTTCGAGACGTATGACGTTCATCACATCCTCGACCGTCAGCGGCTCGAAATAGAGCTTGTCGCTCGTGGTGTAGTCCGTCGAGACGGTTTCGGGGTTGTTGTTGATGATAATGGCTTCGTAGCCCGCATCGCGTATCGACCATATCGCGTGCACGGTCGAGTAGTCGAACTCGACGCCCTGCCCGATGCGTATTGGTCCCGAGCCGAGCACCACTATTTTCTCGCGGTCGCTGACTATCGATTCGTTCTCCAGTTCGTACGTCGAGTAGAAGTAGGGCACGTAGGCATCGAACTCCGCCGCGCAGGTGTCTATCATCTTGTAGACGGGGAATATGCCGTACTGCTCGCGCAGGCGGAACATCTCGTGCTCGGTCTTGCCCCACAGCTGTCCGATGAACTTGTCGCTGAAGCCCATACGCTTGGCATCGCGCAGTGTCTCGGCATCTTCGGGATGCTCGCGCACGACCTTCTCGAACTCGACGATGTTGCGGAACTTCTCGAGGAAAAAGAGGTCGATTTTGGTGTTGGTGTATATCATCGTCAGGTCTACGCCGTTGCGTATAAGCTGTGCTATGGCGTACAGACGGTCGTCGGTGCCCTCCTTGACGTACTCCATCATCTCCTCGTTCGACATCGTGTCGAAACGTTTGTTGTAGATGTGGCATACGCCCGTTTCGAGCGACCGCACGGCCTTCAGAAGGCTCTCCTCTATCGTGCGGCCTACGCTCATCACCTCGCCCGTAGCTTTCATCTGCGTGCCCAGTCGGTTCGAAGCGTCGGCGAACTTGTCGAAGGGGAAGCGTGCGATTTTGGTAACCACGTAGTCGAGCGTCGGCTCGAAGCTCGCGGGGGTGTTGGCTATGCGTATCTCGTCGAGTGTGAGGCCGACGGCTATCTTAGCGCTGACGCGGGCTATGGGGTAGCCGCTCGCTTTCGACGCGAGCGCCGACGAGCGCGACACGCGCGGGTTCACCTCGATAAGGTAATATTCGAACGAGAGCGGGTTCAGCGCGAACTGCACGTTGCAGCCGCCCTCGATTTTAAGTTCGCGGATAATCTTCAGGGCGCTGTCGCGCAGCAGCTGATACTCCTTGTTGGTCAGCGTCTGGCTCGGAGCCACGACTATCGAGTCGCCCGTGTGGACGCCTACGGGGTCGATATTCTCCATATTGCAGATGGCTATGGCCGTGTCGTTGCTGTCGCGGATAACCTCGTACTCTATCTCCTTGTAGCCCTTGATGCTCTTCTCGACGAGCACCTGATGCACGGGCGAGAGGGCGAGCGCATTGCGCATAAGCTCGGCGCACTGCTCCTCGTTGTCGGCGAAACCGCCGCCCGTACCGCCGAGCGTGAATGCGGGGCGAAGAATAACGGGATAGCCTATCTTGCGCGCGGCATCGAGACCCTCTTCGAACGAGTTGGCGATAAGCGACGGCAACACGGGTTCGCCGAGCGACTCGCACAGCTCCTTGAACAGCTCGCGGTCTTCGGCGCGCTCGATGCTCTCGAACGAGGTGCCGAGAATTTCCACCTGACACTCCTTGAGAATACCCTTTTTGGCGAGCTGCACGGCAAGGTTCAGACCAGTCTGCCCTCCCAGACCCGGAACTATGGCGTCGGGACGTTCGTAGCGGATGATTTTGGCGACATACTCCAACGTAAGCGGCTCCATATATACCTTGTCGGCGATGGTCGTGTCGGTCATTATGGTCGCGGGGTTCGAGTTCACCAGAACGACCTCGTAGCCCTCCTCCTTGAGCGCAAGGCAGGCCTGCGTGCCCGCATAGTCGAATTCGGCGGCCTGACCTATGACGATCGGGCCCGAGCCGATAACCATTACTTTCTTTATATCGAGTCTTTTAGGCATTTTTGTACTCCTCCATTATGTTTATGAACTTTTCGAACAAATAGTTGCTGTCCTGCGGACCCGGTGCGCTTTCGGGGTGGTACTGCACCGAGAAGATGCGGTCTTCGCGGCATTCGAGACCCTCGACCGTGCCGTCCAACAGATTTATGTGCGTAACCTTCAGCGGCGTTGCTGCCAGCGAGTCCGCGTCCACCGCGAAATTGTGGTTCTGGCTCGTAATCTCGATTTTGCCCGTCTCCAGATTTTTGACGGGATGGTTGCCGCCGCGATGCCCGAACTTCAGCTTGTAGATCTTCGCGCCGTACGACTGGGCGATGATGTGGTGCCCCATACATATCCCGAATATCGGAATGCGCCCCTTAAGCTGCGCCACGACATCCGAAACCGTGCGCAGGTCTTCGGGGTCGCCGGGCCCGTTCGAAATGAATACGCCCGTAGGCTTGAGGCTCATAATGTCCTCGACCGTAGAGTCGTAGGGGATTATCGTAACGTTGCAGCCCAATGCGTTGAGGCAGCGTATGATGTTGTGCTTTATGCCGCAGTCTACCGCAACGACGTTGTAGCGGTGGTTGGGCGTGCACGAGAGCCAGCGTTTGCGGCAGCTTACGCGAGCCACGAAATCGTGCGGCATCTCGTAAGCGTGCAGGCGTTCCAAAGCCTCCTCGTAGGGGGTGTTGGCCGAGGTGAGTATGACCTTCTGACACCCTTCGGTGCGGATTATGCGGGCTATGGCACGGGTGTCGATGCCCGAAATTCCGGGAATGTGCATCTCCTCGAGCATCTCGCCGAGCGTCAGGGTGCATCGGAAATTGCTCGGATAGGCGTTGTACTCGCGGACTATGAGGCCGCCCACGCTCGGAAATTTGGTTTCGTAGTCCTCGCTCGTGATGCCGTAGTTGCCTATCAGCGGGTAGGTCATCGCAATCATCTGCCCCGTGTAGGAGGGGTCGGAGACGATCTCCTGATAGCCTACCATCGAGGTGTTGAAGACCAGTTCGCAGACGGTCTCCCTGTCGGCACCGAAGCCGTAACCGTAAAATTCGCGACCGTTTTCGAGAATGATTTTCTTGTCGTATGGTTTCATCTTCCAAATGGTTTCTTCATTATTTTAGTATGCCGCTTCTGCGGCGGCTGCGCGCAATCCTTGAGGATTTTTTTTGCCCGTCTTTTCTCCGCCCTCATCTTCTGCGGCAATTCGTTTTCGCGAACGTAACCTGCGGAGAGTGAAGCAACGTTTAGTTGCGAGCCTCCGGCAGCGGAGGCTACGGCTCGCGCGTCTCTTTCGAGACGCAATCTTATCTGCAAAACTTCTTCGCCCTAAATTATTTTCTGCGAGCTGCAACCTTTGCCAATATCTTACTTTTCGTATGCTGTCTTCCCGCCCGCAAGGGTGAGCAGGCACTCGCCCGCCACGTGCCATCCCTCGAAAGGTGTGGCGCGCCCCTGCGAAAGGAACCGTTTCGGGTCTATGTCGTATTCGACGTCGAGGTCGAAGACCGCGATGTCGGCACGCCCGCCGACAGCCAGGCCGCCTTCGATGCCGAAAATCCTGCGCGGGTTTTCGGACATAAGCTCCGCCAGACGCCCCATGGTTATCCGCCCGCTGCGTACGAAATACGTGTGCATCAGCGGAAAAGCCGTCTCCAGCCCCACGATGCCGAATGCGCTCTTCTCCAGTCCGCGCGACTTCTCTTCGGCGGAGTGCGGCGCGTGGTCGGTGGCTATCATATCTATCGTGCCGTCGAGAATACCCTCGACGAGCGCATCCCTGTCGGCCGCGCTGCGCAGCGGCGGGTTCATCTTAAAACGCCCCTCCTCGCGCAAATCTTCGTCGCAAAGGAGCAGATAGTGCGGTGCCGTCTCGCAGCTGACCTTCACCCCCCGAGCCTTTGCCGCGCGTATGAGTTCGACGCTCTCGCGGGTCGATATGTGGCAGACGTGATAGGGGCAGCCCGTACGCTCGGCAAGGCGTATGTCGCGCTCGACCTGCCGCCATTCGCTCTCGGAACAGATGCCGCGATGCCCTTTGCGGCGGCAATATCCGCCGTCGTGTATGTATCCTCCGCGCAGCAGCTCATCAACCTCGCAGTGAGCGACTATTCGACTGCCGCAGGCTGCCGCACGGCGCATAGCCTCCTCCATAGTCGCTTCGTCCTGCACGCCGCGGCCGTCGTCCGAGAAGCCTGCGACGAAAGGCCGCAGTGCCTCGAAATCGACCAGCTCGCCGCGGCCGCGCTGTCCTACGGTTATCGATGCGTAGGGAATGACCTCCGTTACGGCCGTGCGGGCGATGATGTCGCGCTGGACGGCAAGGTGTTCCGCACTGTCGGGCACGGGGTCGAGGTTGGGCATAGAGCAGACGGTGGTATATCCGCCGTGCGCGGCCGCACGCGTTCCCGACGCTATGGTCTCCTTATATTCGAAACCCGGTTCGCGGAGATGTACGTGTACATCGACAAGGCCGCCGAAAAGGTGTTTGCCCGAGACGTCGAGCGTGCGCGTCGAAGCGTCGGCCGGCAGATTGCCGCCGACAGCCGCGATGCGTCCGTCCTCTATGAGTACGTCGGCCCGTCGGTTTTCGTGCGAGGTATGTATCGTCCCTCCTTTGAGCAGCAGTTTATCCATACGGTTCGAATTCTTGCATCTGTTCTCGTCTCAGCATAGCCCCGAGCAGGCTCGGCTCTGCATTCGGTTTATCGAAAAGGTTCAAATTCTTGCACCTTTTCTCGCCTCAGCATAGCTCGAATAAATTCGGCTCTGCTCTCGGCTTATCGAAAAGGTTCATTTTCATACACCTGTTCTTGTCGGCTCTTCGCCGCCATCCACCACCTTTAGGGCGGCGAAGCGAGTTTGCGAGCAAACTCAAAATTCTTTCTTTGGCATCTTTGCCTGCAAAAGTTCTTCTTTTGCCACTTTTGACCACAAAATTCTTTATTTCCTTCGTACCTTTTGTCCGCAAAAGGTACCCAAAACTCCCGCACTGCGAACCTCTTCGGGGTCTGTCGCTCGCTTTCGGGCTACGGACGCGTTCGCGGTTTTGTAAACAAAACGTCTCCTCCGCTTCTCCTCAATCTTCGCTCCGCCCTTTTTCCTCGAGTTTCGCGGTGCGGTTTATCTGAACCCGCGCTATCCGCGCGGGGTTCTTTTGTCAATTTACTTTGCCGTCCCAAACAGGAGCGGTCGTTTTTCATCCTTTTCCGGCATCAGCATAGCCCGCACAAATTCGGCTCTGCATTCGGCTTATTGAAAAGGTTCAAATTCTTGCACCTTTTCCGGCCTCAGCATAGCTCGAATAAATTCGGCTCTGCCCTCGGCTTATCGAAAAGGTTCAAATTCTTGCACCTTTTCTCGCCGCGGCAAAGCCGAAGTAAACTTCGCTTTGCTCGTTCGGCTTATCGAAAAGGTTTCCTCCAGCAGACCTTTTCTCGCCTCAGCATAGCTCGAATAAGTTCGGCTCTGCCCTCGGCTTATCGAAAAGGTTCGAAAAAAAGGGCAACCTCGACGGTTACCCCTTGTAAATTCAATAGTAAATGCGAACGGAAAAGAGAGAATGACGGCGGCGGCAATGATCCTGCCCGTCGGCATATTGCCGAACATCCTGCCCGTTGTAGAACTGTCCTCTCATAAACCCTTCTTTTTTCTTGTACCTTTTCCGGCCTCGGCACAGCCTCTGCGAGCCCGTCCCGCACACGGCTTTTCGAAAAAGTCCGATCACGATGCAAAGATAGATAAAAAATTATGACGTACCAATTACCCGCACCGAATTTATCGACAATTAACCAACAATCAGGCGGGCATCCGCAGCATACCGCCCGTCTGTCTCTACGGGCCTACTCTCTGTCGTCGGCCTGCCCTGCGGCGCGATAGCGTGCGTAGAGCTTGTCGTAGACGGCGCTGCGGGCATTGTCGGGTGCGTATTCGTTCGAGAACCCCGAACACATCGCCTGCTGTGCAGCCTGAATCGACGGGTGCAGTCCCGCGACGACCGACGCGTACATCGCTGCGCCGAGTGCGCACGCCTGCTCGCTGCGTACGACTTTTATGGGCATTCCGATGACATCGCAGAGCGTTTGCATAACGAATCTCGATTTCTTGGATATGCCGCCGACGGCTATTATCTCGTCTACGGCGACGCCCTCCTCCCTCAACCGTTCGGTGATGGCGCGCGAACCGAATGCCGTAGCCTCGACCAATGCTTTGAATATCTGCGGAGCCGTCGTCGCGAGTGTCAGACCCGTTATCGCTCCCGTCGCCCGCGGATCGGTGTCGGGCGTGCGGCGGCCGTTGAACCAGTCGATGGCGACGGGGTCGTTTTCGCTTGGCGGCAGCTGTTCGGCTTCTGCCGTAACCTCGGCCAATATCTTGTCGCACAGCGTCTCGTCGGCTGCGGCTATATGTTTCAGCGGCCATTCCATTATGCGGCGGAACCAGGCGTATATGTCGCCGAAGGCGGCCTGTCCCGCTTCGAACCCGATGAAGTCGGGCAATACCGAACCGTTCACCTGCCCGCAGATGCCGCGTACCGTGCGGCCGCCGACGCTCTCGCGGTCGGCGATGGCTATGTCGCAGGTCGAGGTTCCGACGACCTTGACGAGCGTGCCCTGTTTTACTCCCGCGCCTACGGCCCCTATGTGGCAGTCGATGCCGCCGATGCCGATGGCGATGCCCTCGCGCAGCCCGAGCCGTTCGGCCCATTCGCGGCACAGGGTGCCTACGGGTTCGTCGCCCGTGCGGGTTTCGGTGTAGAGGTGCGAGCGGAATACGCTCAACAGCGGGTCGAGAGCCGTCAGGAACTCGTCGGACGGAAGCCCGCCCCACGATTCGTGCCACATCGCCTTGTGCCCTGCCAGACTGCGGCTGCGGGCTATGCGTTCGGGCGTGGTGTCGCCCGTAAGCAGGGCGCTTATCCAGTCGCCGTGCTCGACCCATGAGTAGGCCTTGCCGAGCAGCGATATGTCGGTCTTGATGCAGTGCAGCATTTTCGCCCAAACCCATTCGCACGAGTACGTACCTCCGCTGTAGCGCGTGTAGTCCGTGTGCCAGCGCTTTGCCAGACGGTTGATGTCGTCGGCTTCGGATATGGCCGTATGGTCTTTCCACAGAATGAACATCGCGTTCGGATTATCGGCGTATTCCGGCAGCAGAGCCAGAGGGGTGCCGTTTTTGTCGGTGAGGGCGGGTGTCGAAGCGGTGGTGTCGAACGATATGCCGCAGATGCCTTCGGCTGTCTCGTCGCCGCAGGCGGCCAATGCCTCGTGTACGGCCCCTTCGAGCGCTTCGATATAGTCGAGCGGGTGCTGACGGTAGCGGTTTTCGGCAGGGCAGCAGTACAGCCCCTTTTTCCAGCGCGGGTAGAACCTCACGGCCGAAGCCTTTTCGCGCCCGTCGAGCGCATCGACAATCAGACAGCGAACGGAGTCGCTGCCGAAGTCTATACCCATTACGTAATGTGCGTTTGTTTTCTCCATAGTTTTGCGGTGTTAGCAGTCGGTGCGGTTTCAGCGGTTGAAATTATAAAAAAAACGTAATCAAATACAATTCTACGCCCTGCGGATTCGCGGTTTCCCCGCTCTCGCGTGTCGGCACTGCCGGCGGCACCTGCGATTTTGCCTCCTACTTTTCACCGAAATGCTGCCGTAAAATCCGTAATGCCGCAGAATTTCGGAACATAGATCGGGTCGTAATTATATTTAATCGTCTAAAAAATGTAAAAAATGTTTGCTTGTTAAAACGTTTTAATTACCTTTGCAAAGGTAAAGGAATTTACCGAAGAAAGCAAATTGTCGGAAACTTTTATAAACAGCCCTGACGAAAATGAACTTTTTGCGTATCAAAATCTTTGTGACACTATTTTCTGCCGTCTTCGCGGTCTCCCTATCTTATGCGTCCGCGCCTGCCCCTTGCGGGTGTTCGGTGCTCAAATACAACAACCCCGACCTTACGGTCGATCTCGGCGTGGGGCTGTGGGGGATCCCCATACCGACGGATTACAACGGCGACGGACTTACCGACCTTATCGTCTCGTGCCCCGACAGACCTTACAGGGGTTTGTATCTTTTTATAAATATAGGTACGGCGAAAAAGCCGCTCTTCGACCGTGCGGTGCGCATCAGCAACAAGGGCCTCAACAACATAAAGCTCTCGCAGGTGGACGGCGTATCGTATGTGCTGTCGAACGAAACGGAGCATATCGACTTTTTCGAGCGTCCGTATGCCCGCAAGGCGGAAATAGTTTATGAGGGCGCCCGACTGAATGAGGGCTACAAGCGTTCGCGCAGCAATATGTGGAGTTATGTCGATTGGGACGGCGACGGCGACAAGGATATAATCGTCGGCATAGATACGTGGGACGATTACGGTTGGGACAACGCTTTCGATGCTTCGGGACGTTGGACGCGCGGGCCTCTGCACGGTTATGTCTGTCTGCTCGAAAATACGGACGGCAAGTATGTCAATCGCGGGAAGATAGAGGCCGGCGGCAAGGCCATAGATGTTTACGGTGCGCCCAATCCGTGCGTAGCCGATTTCGACGGCGACGGGGATTCGGACATCATCTGCGGCGAATTCATCGACGGCCTGACGTGGTTCGAGAATGTGGGGACGCGTACGGAGCCGAAGTTCGCTGCGGGGCGCCGTCTTGCGAACGGCGAGGGGGAGATACGTATGCATCTGGAGATGATAGTCCCCGTAGTCTATGATTTCGACGGCGACGGCAAGCCCGACCTCGTTGTCGGCGACGAGGACGGACGTGTGGCGCTCGTGCGCAATACGGGCAGGACGAAGGAGGGTATGCCGCAGTTCGAAAGTCCCGTATATTTCCGCCAGCGTGCCGATTTGGTGAAGTTCGGCGCATTGTCCACTCCGTTCTGCGTAGATTGGGACGGCGACGGCAAAGTCGATATCGTTGCAGGCAACTCGGCGGGCGAGATAGCTTTCATACGCAACCTTACGGGCGGCGAAAATCCGTCGTGGGACGAGCCGAAACTCTTCACCGTCGGCGGCAAACCCATACGCATTCAGGCGGGTTACAACGGTTCGATACAGGGACCTGCCGAGAGCAAATGGGGATATACGGTGCTGACAGTCGCCGACTGGGACGGCGACGGGCTGAAAGACATAATCGTCAATTCGATATGGGGTAAAATAGAGTGGTTCAGGAATTTGGGCGGTAAGAGAGGTCTCGAACTCGCTCCTGCGCAACCCGTGCGTGTGGCGTGGGAGGGCAAGGCTCCGAAACCCGCTTGGAATTGGTGGACGCCCGAAGAGGGGTCGCTCGTTACGCAGTGGCGCACGACGCCCGTCGCGATCGATTGGAACAGGGACGGTTTGACTGATCTGGTACTGCTCGACAGCGAGGGATACCTCTGTTACTGGGAGCGTTATCGCGCCGAGAACGGCGAGCTGCTGCTCAAGGCGCCGCAGCGGATATTCTACTCGACGAACTGTTCCGTTTACGATAACCGCAAGGGCGTCGCCGACGCTTCGGAGGGCATATTGCGCCTGAATGCGCTCGAAGCAGGCAAATCGGGGCGTCGCAAGATATGTCTCGTCGATTGGGACAATGACGGCGATTTCGACCTGATAGTCGATGGCAAGAATGCCGTGCTGTTCGAGAATGTCCGCGAGGCGGACGGCCGCGTATGGTTCGAATATAAGGGGGCGTTGAGCGATGCCGTGCTCGCGGGGCATACTACGTGCCCGACGGCGGCGGATTTCGACGGCGACGGTATTCCGGAGCTGCTGCTCGGTGCCGAGGACGGCCATTTTTACGTTCTTCGGAACTGCAATACACGGAAATGAAACGATAATGAATTAAGATACATTGGATTATGAAGAAATTACATGGAATTATCCCGCCTATGGTCACGCCTCTCAAGGGCGATGACACGATAGATGTCGAAGGTACCAAACGCCTTACGGAGCATATGATTGCCGGCGGTGTGCACGGCCTGTTCCTGTTGGGGACTACGGGCGAGGCACAGAGCCTTTCGTACAAATGCCGTTACGAGTTCGTGGAGCTGGTCTGCCGCGAAGTGGCGGGGCGCGTGCCCGTGATAGTCGGCATCACCGACACCTCGATGGACGAGAGCGTCAAACTGGCCGTGCACGCGAAAAACTGCGGCGCCGTGGCCGTCGTTTCGGCGCCTCCCTACTATTTCGCACCATCGCAGCAGGAGCTTATAGAGTATTACACGGCGTTGGCGGATGCGCTTCCGCTGCCGCTCTACCTCTACAATATGCCGTCGCACGTGAAGGTCGTTTTCGACCCCAAGACGGTGGCTGTGCTGGCGGAACATCCGAATATCGTGGGACTGAAAGACTCGTCGGCCAATATGACCTATTTCCAGACGCTGCTGCACCTGCTCGGCGGACGCGAGGATTTCGCGCTGTTCGTAGGACCCGAAGAACTGACGGGCGAATGCGTTCTGATGGGTGCCGACGGCGGCGTGAACGGCGGCGCCAATATGTTCCCCGAGCTGTACGTGGGTATGTACGAGGCGGCGATGCGTCGCGACATCGAACACGTCCGCGAGTTGCAGAGACGCATAATGCAGATCAGCACGTCGATTTACACCGTAGGCAAATACGGTTCGAGCTACCTGAAGGGCGTGAAGTGTTCGCTTTCGCTCATCGGCATCTGCGACGACTATCTTTCGTATCCTTACCGCAAGTTCCGCCCCGAAGAGCGCGCCAAGATCAAGCGTGCACTTGAGGAGCTGGGCGTGGCCTGCGGGAATTGATGCAACCGACCTCTAAACTACCGACTCGTTATGGATATAACTTTACTCGATTACATCGTATTTTTCCTCTTCGTGGGAGGTGTGGCTCTGTTCGGATGCAGCTTCTTCTTCCGCAGCCGCAAAGGTGCTTCGGCATTTACGGCCGCCGACGGAGGGCTGCCTACGTGGGTCGTCGGAATGTCGATATTCGCCACGTTCGTCAGCAGCATCAGCTTTCTCGGCCTTCCGGGCGATGCCTACAAAGGCAACTGGAACCCGTTCGTCTTCAGTCTCTCTATCCCCGTCGCCACGTGGCTGGCGGCGAAAGTCTTCATTCCGCTCTATCGCGGGATGAACAGCGTTTCGGCTTACCACTATCTCGAAATGCGCTTCGGATATTGGGCGCGTTTCTATGTGGCCGTGTGCTACCTGCTGACGCAGCTCGCGCGCATCGGGTCGATACTGCTGCTGCTCGCATTGCCCATAAGCACGATGTTCGGCTGGGATATTCAGACCATAATAATCTGGACGGGTATTGCGACGCTCGTCTACACGCTGCTGGGCGGTATCGCGGCTGTCGTGTGGACCGATGCCGTGCAGGGTATAATATTGATATTGGGAGCCATAGCCTGCGCGCTGATACTTACGTTCTCGATGCCTGAAGGTGCGGGGCAGCTGTTCGAAATAGCGCGTGCCGACGGCAAGTTCTCGCTCGGCAGCTTCGGCGCGAGCCTTACCGAACCGACATTCTGGGTGGTATTGATTTACGGACTGTTCGTCAATATGCAGAATTACGGCATCGACCAGAACTACGTGCAGCGCTATATGACCACCAAGTCTACAGCCGAAGCCGTAAAATCGACGCTGTTCGGCGGGCTGCTCTACATTCCCGTCTCGCTGGTGTTCGTATATATCGGCACCGCTCTGTACGCATACTATACGGCGCGCCCCGAACTGCTGCCCGCAGGTACGGCGGCCGATAAGGTGTTCCCCTATTTCATCGTTCACGGGTTGCCGACGGGTGTTACGGGGCTGGTCATAGCGTCGCTCTTTTCGGCGGGTATGAGTACCGTAGCCACGAGTATCAACTCTTCGGCGACGATCGTCCTCACCGACTTCGTGAAGCACTTCTCGAAGCGCGAATTCGGCGACAGGCGCAGTATGGCGGTGCTCTACGGTGCGTCGTTCGTCGTCGGTGCGCTCGGCATCGTCGTGGGGCTTATGATGATGCGCATCGACGGCGTGCTCGACGCGTGGTGGAAGCTTGCATCTATATTCAGCGGCGGTATGCTCGGACTCTTCCTGTTGGGGTTGGTTTGCCGCAACGTGAAGCGTGCGCACGCCGTTACGGCCGTCATTCTCGGACTTATAGCCATAGCGTGGATGAGCCTTTCGCCGCTCATAAACGAGGGGTCGCCGTTCTACTGCTTCCGCAGCCCGCTGCATACCTATCTCACGATAGTCGTAGGCACGACCGTGATATTCCTTACGGGATTTATCCTTACATCGTTGTTCAACAGAAATAAGGGAGGGGCGGTATGAAACGGTTGATGACAATTGTGTGCGGTGCGATGATGATTGCGTGCGGAGGCAATGTTTCGAATGTAGGGAATTGGTCCGACGAGCGCATCGAAGAGTGGTGCGAATCGTCGGAGTGGTTCTCCGAGCTGCCGATGAAGGTAGACGGGCAGACCGACCGACGTCGGTTCGTCGAGCAGAATGTCCTCAATCCCGAAGCGTGGCGTGCCGCATACGGGTTTCTGACGAGGAGCGATTTAGTCGATTTGCCCGAAGGTTCGTATACGCTCGATGATAACGGTACTTTCGCGACGGTCGCGGAGTACGATACCAAGGAGGATGCCCGCTTCGAAGCGCACGAGAGATATATCGACATACAGTATGTGATGTCGGGACGCGAGCGTATCGATATTGCCGCTCCCGAAGCGGAGAAGAGCGGGAGGACGCCTTACGACTAGGAGCGCGACATAGAGTTTTTCGATGTCGAGGACTATCGCTCGGTCGAGGCGAATTCCGCGAATATCGTCGTTCTGTTTCCGAACGACGGCCACCGCCCCTGTATGAACCTCGACGGGACGGAACGGGTGAGGAAAATCGTGGTCAAGATACCTTATAAAGAGATTTAGTAAGTTATGCGCAGATTATTTTCGATACTCGTCGCGGTCGCGATGTTCGGCGGTACCGCCTTTTCGCAAACGGCGCCTGCACCTGCGGGCGTGATTGTCGATTTCTGCTCGTTGGACAACGGCAAGTATATCGGTTCGCCGAGCATTGCCGTTCTGCCCGACGGTTCGTATGTGGCGTCCCACGACGAATTCGGGCCGAAATCGGCGGAGTACAAATCGGCCGTTACGCTCGTTTTCCGCTCTACGGACAAGGGCGCTACGTGGCATAAGATTTCGCGCATCGAGGGCGCTTTCTGGTCTACGCTGTTCGTGCATCGCAACGCTTTGTATATGATGGGCACGAACAAGGCGCACGGCAATGTGGTGATACGCCGTTCGAATGACGGCGGCGTAAACTGGACCGAACCCTGCGATGCGGAACACGGCCTGCTCGTCGAGGGCGAGTATCACACTGCTCCGACTCCCGTGCTGGTGGCCGCAGGGCGCATATGGCGTGCCGTAGAGTACGCTACGGGCAAGAGCATCCGGTGGCCCGAACGATATGGCGCCGTGATGTTGTCGGCGCCCGAGAACAGCGATCTGCTGAATGCCGCGAACTGGACGCGTTCCGAGACGCTGCGTCCCGATTTCTCGAACTGCGGCGATACGGATTTCAAGGGCTGGCTCGAAGGCAATGCGGTCGTCGGGAAGGACGGGAGTGTCCTCGATATTCTGCGCGTGCACGTCGGCCGTGCCGCCGATGAATACTGTGCCGTGCTGAAGTGCGACAAAAAGGGGCGTCGAATGAGTTTCGACGGGTTCCGTCCTATGGAGGGCGGCTCGAAGAAGTTCACGATACGCTACGATGCGAAGAGCGGCAAGTATTGGAGCATAGTCAATTACGTTCAGCCCGATTTTCGCGGGATGTTCCCCGACCGCGTACGCAATCGCTTGGTGCTCGCTTCGTCCGACGACCTGCAAACGTGGACGATGCGCCGTCTGTTGGTAGCGCATCCCGATTGCCTTACGCACGGGTTCCAGTATGTGGATTGGGTCGTAGACGGCGATGACATCGTCTATCTCGTCCGCACGGCTTTCGATGAGCCCGACGGACGTCAGGCCAAAGATTATCACAATGCCAACTATCTTACGTTCGACCGCGTGACCGATTTCAGACAATATTCCCGAACCGAGATGCAATGAAGACGAAAATGATATATCTGTCGGTGCTGGCGATGTTCGCCGTATGGACATCGGCGGCACAGACGCCCGAGCTTGCTAAACCCGACGGCGTGGTCGTGGCGCATACGCCCAAGAGCGAGACCAAATACGTCGGGTCGCCGTCGATAGCCGTATCGCCGTCGGGGGTCTACGTGGCCTCGCACGACTTTTTCGGCAAGCGCGCCAACATCAACGGCAAGGCGGTAACCGTCGTTTACACCTCCAAGGACAAGGGTGCTACGTGGAGTCGCGCGGCGACGGTACTCGGGCAATACTGGTCCAATTTGTTCTATATCGGCGACAATCTCTATCTGCTCGGCGTGGAGCGCGGGCACGGCAACATCGTTATCCGCCGCTCGACGGATGACGGCCGCACGTGGACGACGCCTGCGGACGAACGCAGCGGCCTGCTCTTTCGCGGGGCTTACCATACGGCGCCCACGCCCGTAATCGTGGCGAACGGCCGTATATGGCGGGCGTTCGAGAAGGCCGACGCTATGCAGCACAAGTCCAATTTTCGTTACGGGCCGCTGATGATAAGTGCGGCGGCGGATGCCGATCTGCTCGATGCCTCGTCGTGGCGTATGTCGAACCATATAACCGTCAAGAGCTCGTATGCCGACGGCGAGTGTAAGGGCGTACTCGAAGGCAATGCCGTAGCCGACAGGGACGGGCATATCGTGGATGTGCTCCGTATGCACGTCTGGCCGGGTGCGGTGGAGCACGTGCTCATAGCGCGGGTTTCGGACGACGGTGCGACGATGAGTTTCGACCCCGAAAGCGATTTCATACCGTTCGAGGGCGGATCCAAAAAGTTCAGCATACGTTTCGACGTGATTTCGGGGCGTTACTGGACACTGGCCAACGACGTGATGAAGGAGCACGCGGGCGAGTATCCCGCTGCCGTGAGAAACAGCCTCGTATTGATGTCGTCGCCCGATCTGCGGAGGTGGACCAAGCACCTGCGGGTGCTGCATCATCCCGACACCAAGCTGCACGGCTTCCAGTATGTCGATTGGCTCGCTGACGGCGAGGATATGGTATTCGTGTCGCGTACGGCGTTCGACGACGAGTTCGGCGGCGCGGACAACTACCATAATGCCAACTATCTGACATTCCATAGAATAGAAAATTTCCGCAAATACGAAAAAGAGATAGTCGAATGACCTTTTCGGCACGCATATTCGTCTCGGTGCTGTCGCTCGCGTTCGCTGCCTGCGGCAAGAATGTTATCGTTACGACGGTCGATATTCCCGAAAGCCGCAGCGAAGTGCAGTCGCCGTCGGCGCCTCTCGGTACGGTCATAAGTCATTTCCCGAAATCGGGCGGCGCCTATGTGGGTTCGCCGTCGATTGCCGTTGCGCCCGACGGAAGCTACGTAGCCTCGCACGACCTTTTCGGCGACGGCGCACCCCTCTCGGAGCGCGGTCGTACGACGCTCGTGTTCCGTTCGACGGACAACGGGCTGACGTGGGTGCAGGTGTCGGAGATCGACGGACTTTTCTGGGCTAACCTGTTCTATCTGAATGATAAGTTGTATGCGTTCGGCGTGGAGCGCGGACACGGGAATATAGTCATAATGCGCTCTGCCGACAACGGCCGCACGTGGACGACGCCGACCGACGAACGCAGCGGCCTGCTCTTTCGCGGGGCCTACCATACGGCTCCGACACCCGTAGTTATAGGCAAATGCCGAATATGGCGTGCCGTAGAGTATGCCGATGCCATAGACTCCACGCTGCCGATACGCTACGGGGCGGCGATGATAAGTGCGGAGACGGGTTCGGACCTTCTGAATGCCGACAATTGGCGTATGACCAACATATTGGCTGCCGATGCGACCGATTTGGGCGGCGAGATGCGCGGCTGGCTCGAGGGCAATGCGGTCATCGGTCCCGACGGCGGCATTCTCGACATTATGCGCGTGCACGTGTGGCCCGGAACGCCCGAATATGCGGCGGTGCTGCGCGTCTCCGACGACGGACGGCGCATCTCGTTCTCGGAGGATGATTACGTGGAGTTTGCGGGCGGCGCCAAAAAGTTTACCATACGCTACGACAAGAAGAGCGGGTTGTATTGGACGTTGGCCAACAACGTTCGGGAGGAGTATGCGTCGGAATATCCCGCCAGCGTCAGGAACACGCTGTCGCTGTTCTCCTCGCCGGATTTACGGCACTGGACGATGCGCAAAACGGTGCTGTCCCATCCCGACCGGCTGAAACACGCGTTCCAGTATGCCGACTGGGTCATACGGGGCGATGACATACTTTTCGTCTCGCGAACTGCGTGGGAGGATGCGGAGGGCGATGCCGCGTCGGCGCACGATGCGAATTACCTGACATTCCACCGTATTGTGGGGTTCAGAAGTCTGGCGGATACTGTTGCCGATAACGAATGATTGCTGATACAGATATATGAAACGGATAATTTCGACTTTGGCGGCCATATTAGTATGGTTCGCGGCGGATGCGCAACTCGCATTGCCGAAACTCGTGTCGGACAATATGGTGTTACAGCGCGAAACGGAGGTGCGCGTCTGGGGGTGGGGAGCCCCGAAGGCAAAGGTGAAGATCGATGCCGACTGGCTTGCCAAACCCGTGACGTGCGTCTGCGACGATGACGGATGCTGGGAGCGGTTCATCGCCACTGCGGGCGATACGGACACCCACTCTATGACCGTCTCTTCGCGCGGCGAGCGGATTACGGTCGGCGGTATTCTTTTCGGAGAGGTATGGTTCTGCGCGGGGCAGTCGAATATGTCGATGCCGTTGCGCGGTTACAGGAACCAGCCCGTAGAGAACTCCGAAAATGTCGTGGCGGCTTCCGACGGGTGGCCGCAGGTGAGGATGTTCACGGTGGCGAAGAAGATAGACCGTGCGCCCCGCCGCGATGTTATGGGCGGCAGCTGGGTGTCGGCCTCGTCGGGCACGACGGCAGAGTTCAGTGCCATAGGATATATGTTCGCCCGCGAACTGTGCGAGCGGCTGAAAGTCCCCGTCGGGATGATAAATATGAGTATGGGAGGGTCGAACGTGCAGGCGTGGGTGAGCCGCGACCTGCTTGCCGAGTTTCCCGAAGTCGCAATGCGTCCCACGGACCTGAGTTCGAAAGCCCCGCAGCGCGAACAGTGCGGGTTGTATAATTCTATGGTGCATCCGTCGATTGGATATACGGCGAAAGGGGCGATATGGTATCAGGGCGAGAACAATATCTATACGCCCGACCTGTATGCCCGTATGCTGCCTGCGATGATAGGGCAGTGGCGCGAACTGTCGGGCAATGCGGATATGCCGTTCTATATGGTCGAAATCGCGCCCTACCGCTACAAGAACGACGATGCGGGTGCCGAAGCCGAAGATGCCGCTTTGCTGCGGGAAGCGCAGCACGCCGCAGTAGCTTGTACGGCGAATACCGACATAGTCTGTGCGGCCGATCTCGGCGAACTGCGCAACATACACCCGCCGAAGAAGTACGAAATAGCCGAACGGCTCGCCGCCGTCGCATTGACGAAGAGCTACGGCTTCGAAGGCATCGTCTGCACATTCCCTGCGTTCGCGGGTGCCGAGACCGACGGCGATACGATGAAGGTGCGTTTCGACAATGTTTGCGGCGGACTGCATATCGTGCCTTACGGCGGCTTCAGCGGATTTCGAATTGCGGGCGACGATATGGTGTTCCGCGATGCCGAGGCCGAGACGGACGGCAATATCGTGAAGCTCCGCTGCGACGGCATCTCTGAGCCGAAGTACGTAAGGTACGGATTCCGCAACGACTCTACGGCGACGCTTTTCGATGCGGAGGGGCGCCCCGCTTTCCCGTTCAGGAGCGATAATTGACGCATAGCGGTTAAAACGATTAAACTACCAAAACCTATCCTATATGAAGAACTTTTACTTGAAACGTATTTTGGTGCGGGTAATGCTGTCGGCAGCGCTTACGGCGATAGCGGCGAGCGGTTATTCGCAGCAGAACCAAATCACGGGCAACCTTTTGTCGGCATCGACGGCGGAACCCGTGCAGGGCGCCGTCGTGCGGGATCTCAAGTCCAATACGGCGGTCGTAACCGATTCGAAAGGCAATTTCCGAATCGGTGTCGCCGAAGGGACGACGCTCGAGATAAGCTGTTTGGGCTATGTTACGATGAACGTGGCCGTGGACAAGCGTACGAACTACAATCTGGCTATCGAGGAGGATACCAAGATGATAGAGGACGTCGTTGTGGTCGGTTACGGTACGCAGCGGCGCAAGGACCTTACGGGCGCCGTAGCCGTAGCCAAGGTTTCGGATATGCAGACGGCTCCCGTGGCATCGTTCGAACAGTCTCTGGCGGGACGCATAGCGGGCGTATCGATAACCAGTGCCGACGGTCAGCCGGGGCAGGAGATGAATATCGTCATCCGCGGCGGCAACTCCATAACCCAAAGCAACTCGCCCCTTTACGTGGTGGACGGTTTCCCGATAGAGGGGTTCAGCCCTTCGTCGATGAACGCGGCCGACATAAAGTCGCTTACCGTGCTGAAAGATGCGTCGGCGACGGCGATATACGGTTCGCGCGGAGCCAACGGCGTTATAATCATCGAGACCAACGACGGCAAGACGGGGCGTACGTCGATCACCTACGACGGATATGTGGGTGTGCAGTCGCCCGCCAACAAGATGGAACTTATGAGCCCCTACGAGTTCGTGAAATATCAGCTCGAGGTCAATCCCGTCGATACCAAGGCAGCCTATCTGGCGGACGGGCGGACGCTGGACTACTACAAAAACGTCAAGGCTATCGACTGGCAGGACGAACTGATGCGCAATGCCGTCATCCACAGCCATTCGCTGTCGATAAACGGCGGTAACCAGAAGACCAAGTTCTCGGTTTCGGGCAACTACACCAGCCACGACGGTATCATCCGATACAGCGGTTACGAACGTTACCGCGCCCGCGTTTATGTCAATCATACGTTCAACCGCTGGCTTCGCTTCAACGTGTCGGGCGAATATTCGAACGACAAGTCCTACGGCGACATCGCATCGCAGAGTGCGAGTACCACGCAGACCTATTCGGGTTATCTGATGTACCGTACGTGGGGCTACCGCCCCGTTTTCCCCAACGGCGATTACAACATTATGGATCAGCCTTTGGACGAGGGCGCTATGGACCAGCGGTTCAATCCCGTGCTCGACGTGCGCAACAGCAAGCGCGTGAAAAAGGGACAGTATATCCGCGGCAATGCCAATGTCCTTATCAAGCTGTACAAGGATTTGGAGCTTATCGTGAAGGGCGGCATTTACGACCGTACGTGGAAAGAGTCGGCATTCTATAATTCTACCACCTCGCGCGGCTCGTCGGCCTCGGCGAGCAATACGAAGGGAGTGAACGGTTCGGTGAACTTCCGTCAGGCACGCAGCCTGCTCAACGAAAATACGCTCAACTACAAGAAAAAGATAGGCCGCCACGCTTTTACGGCAATGGTCGGATATACGTTGCAGGCCAATCAAAACGAGACCTATGAACTCACGGGCGAGCAGATACCCATCGAGAATCTGGGCGTCAGCGGCATCGATACGGGTATCCCCGGTGCCAACAAGACCGTAATTACCGAGAACAGACTGATGTCTTGGCTCGGCCGCCTGACCTACAACTACGACGACCGTTATCTGGTTACGGCATCGTTCCGTGCCGACGGATCGAGCAAGTTCGCGAAGAAGAACCGTTGGGGATATTTCCCGTCGGCGGCCGTGGCGTGGCGCATCTCCGAAGAGAAGTTCCTCGAAAACTGGCATTTTCTCGATAATGCCAAACTGCGCGTGAGCTACGGTTTGACGGGTAACGACCGCATCTCCGACTTCGGACGTTTCGAGCAGATGGGCACGAGCTACGTCTATTATTACTCCTACAATAACGGGACGCCTCAATTCGGCATACGCACCACTTCGATCGGCAATCCCGATCTGAAATGGGAGACTACGGCGCAGTTCGATGCGGGTATCGACCTTTCGTTCTTCAACAGCCGTCTGAACATAACGGTCGATTACTACAACAAGCATACGCGGGATCTGCTGCTGAATGCCGATCTGCCCTATACCACGGGCTTCAGCAAGGTCTACAAGAATATCGGCGCCATCCGCAATCGCGGCTGGGAGTTCACCTTGTCTACCGTCAATGTAGACGTACGCAACTTCCGTTGGAGAAGCGACTTCAACATATCGTTCAACAAGAACAAGATATTGTCGCTCAACGACGGCGAGTCGCGCCTGCTCTCCTCCATAACTTCGGGTTGGGATATGTCGAAAACCAACCTGTATATGGCTCAGGTAGGGCATTCGATAGGTCAGTTCATCGGTCTGATATGGGACGGCGTGTACACTTACGATGACTTCGACAAGGTGGGCGACAACTATGTCCTGCGTGCGGATGTTCCCGCCAACGGTTCGTCGCGTTCGACGATCCGCCCCGGCGATATCAAGTACCGCGATATCAACGGCGACGGCACGATTACCGACAAGGATGTCGTGGTTATAGGCCGCGCCACTCCGATACATATCGGCGGTTTCAACAACGAATTCACCATCGGCCCCGTGAGCGTGTCGTTCCTCTTCCAGTGGAGCTACGGCAACGACGTGATGAACGCCAACCGCATCTATCTGGAAGGCAATGTCTCCAACAGACCGATGCTCAACCAGTTCAAGAGTTATGCAAACCGCTGGAGCGAGGAAAATCCCGACAGCAAACTGTTCCGTGCGGGCGGTGCGGGCCCGACGGGCTATTACAGCTCGCGCACGCTGGAGGACGGCTCGTTCCTGCGTCTGGCCAATGCCAACATAACCTATTCGTTTCCCAAAAAGATATGCAAGTCGATAGGTATGCAGAATCTGAGCCTTTATATCTCGGGGCAAAATCTCTTCGTCTGGACCAAGTACAGCGGTATGGATCCCGAAGTGTCGGTACGCAATACAGCCCTTACACCGGGGTTCGACTATTCGGCCTATCCGCGTGCGAGAACATTCGTTTTCGGCGTCAAGGCGACTTTCTAACACTATAAATATCGTACGGATATGAAAAGATTGAAATATATATTTGCAATGTTGTCGCTTTGCGCCGTGTCGGGATGCAGCTTCCTCGACCTTGAACCGAGCGATTTCGTCAATAACGGGGAGTACTACAAAACCGAAGCGGATTTGCAGGCGGCGTTGAACGGCGTCTATTCCGAACTCGCCAGCGGAAATCTCTATAAATCCTATTTCATCGCCCGCGCGGGTCTCGATGCCGACCAGGGCTTCCAGCAGCGCGACGGCGATGCCAAGACGCTCGGCGAATACTACGTCGTGGCCACCGACATCAAGGTCCTGAGCATATGGCAGACGCTCTATCGCGGCATCAACAACGCCAATATTCTGTTGGAGAACGTCGATAACGAAGCGATAGACATCGAACCCGATGCGCGTCGGCGCATCAAGGCCGAGACGCTGTTCCTGCGTGCGTACTACTATTTCCTGTTGGTGCAGAACTGGGGCGACGTGCCCTATATTACCGTACCTACAGAAGGGGCGCGCCCCGAAGATGTGCAGGTGGCGAGAACGCCCGCTTTGGATGTATACGATCGTATAATCAAGGATATGAACGATGCGCTGCCGTATGTGGCCGACATAGACGAGTTGGGTTACGGCGGCAAGATCAGTCGGTCGGCCGTACACGGCATTCTGGCTCGCGTGCACCTCTACGTCGCGGGAGAGCCGTATAACCGCACGGAGGATTACGAACATGCGCGCGAACACGCTCGGGCGGTTATCGAGTCGGGCAAACACCGTCTCAATCCCGATTTCCAGCAGATATTCATCAACTATGCCCAAGATAAGTACGATATCGGCGAAAGCATCTGGGAGGTGGAGTTCTACGGCAACGGAACGGGACTCTATGCTTCGTTGGGCGGATATGTGGGCTGTGCCAACGGCATCCGCAACAGCTCCGAGAAGAACAATGTCGGTTACACCTTCGAATATATGAATGCCACCAAATATGCGTACGACCTTTATAAGCAGGTCGGAACGAAGATGGACATACGCCGCGATCTGACCATAGCTCCGTTCAGGTATTCGACGCCGTCGGGCAGTACCGTGAACGATGCTCCGAATAAGGTGGCTTGGAAAAGTACCGAAATCTTCAACCGCAATGCGGGCAAGTTCCGCCGCGAGTATGAAATCCTGCTTCCCAAACACAAGAGCTATACGCCTCAGAATTTCCCGCTGCTGCGCTATTCCGATGTGCTGCTGATGTTCGCCGAAGCCGATAACGAGGTGAAAAAAGGACCGTCGGCGGAGGCATACGAGGCTGTCAATCAGGTGGTGCGCCGTGCCTATGGCGAGGACCCGATGACGCCGAATGCGACCTATGACTGGGCGGGTATGGACTACGAAGCGTTCAAGTCCGAAATCCGCAACGAGCGCGGCCGCGAACTCTGTTTCGAGGCGCTGCGCAAGAGGGACTTGGTGCGCTGGGGAGTATTTATGTCGCAGATGAAGCGCTGCCTTGCGGATGCTCAGGCGGCTCCGAATTTCGGCGACCGCAACCACGCTATCGATACGTTCTCCAATGCGAGCGAGCGCGATGTGCTGTGGCCGATACCGAGTTACGAAATGGGGTTGAACCCGAAACTTACGCAAAATACGGGTTGGTAGTATGTTATTTAACTTGTGAAGATATGAAAACGATGAACAGATTTATATGCGCGGCTCTGCTTGTATCGGCCGCGATGTCGTGCCGAAAGCTCGAAACGGTCGAGACGCCCGTTTTCGACTTCGAAATCGAGAATGAAACCGTCAAAGCGGGGGAGCCCGTGAAATTCCGCTTCACGGGGGCGCCCGATGTCCTGTCGTTCTGGTCGGGCGAGTTCGGCTGCGACTACGAATATCGCAACGGCCGTGTCGTGAAACCCGAATACGGCATATCGTTCGAGTTCCAGCTTCGGGACGGGTCGCAGGAGAACCAGACGAGCATCCTGCTTTCGACGAAGATGCCCGAAGATATGAGCGAACTCACGACGGACATCATCGAGTCCGACGCCTTCGATTGGCAGGATATTACCGACAAGTTCTCGATACTCAGGGTCGCCGATCCTGCGCGCCGCGAGTACGAATATGCGGGGTTGGGCAATATTTCGGAGTATATCAACCCTGCGAAGCCCGTAACTAAGATGGTCTTTGCCGTGCGTTATACGACCCGCAACCAGTCGGTATACGGTGGCGGCGGCATCGTGCGCTATCGCTATTTTACGCTTAAGACCGTAGTAAACGGCGAGGAGACGACGGTGCTCGAACATCCGCAGTTCGATTGGGCGCTCGTGTCCACGCCCAACAAGCAGGAGGGACGTTCGGGATTGTTCGCCGATGCTACGCCGCCGTACGTGCAGCTGCGCAACGGCTGGGGCGGCGAACACACGACGAACGATACGCGCGATTACGGTATCTCCCGACCTGTGGAGCTGTCGAACGGCGAGATAAATCTCGGACCCGACACATCCGTTCCCATTCGCGGCGTGAATGACGTGGTGATGAAAGGGTATGAATATACGTATGAGAAGGCGGGGACCTACGAAATAGCGTTCGTGGCCAAGAATATCAATATCGACGGCGAGAAGAGTCTCGTGGTACGCAAAACCATAACCGTAGAGGAATGAAAAGATCGAAATACATATTGCTGCTGCTCGTTTTGTTCTGTTCGGCCGTAAATGCGCAAAAGCGCATAACCGTAGGTGCCGAGATATGGATAGAACCGGGACAGACCCGCGAGCAGATAGACGAGTGGTTCCGACTGTCGGCCGAAAACGGGATGATGTCGGCACGTCTGTTCCTTATGTGGAACTATATAGAGACGGAGCCGAACAAGTTCGATTTCACGCTCTACGATTATGCGTTCGATGCCGCCGAGCGTTACGGTGTTTCGCTCGAACCGACGCTTTGCGCAATTCACGGACCCGTGTTTTACAGCGGCAAGTTCGCAGGGCGCCCACAGTTCAACGAGCTTTTCACCGACAGAGAGATTATGGCCAAGTCGGCGGAGTACATACGCCGCTGCGTAACCCGCTACAAAGACCGTCGCGCGCTGGAGTGCTGGTGGGTGCTCAACGAGCCGCGCCGCTTCGATGCGACTTCGCCGCTCGCGACGGAGTTTCTGCAAGAGTGGGTGCGCCGCGAATACGGTACCGTCGGAAAACTGAACGAGGCGTGGATCGAGAACTACGGCGACTTTTCGGATGTGCGCTACAATCCGCTGTGGACCACCGGCAACTATTTCTATTGGCCGATACCCTGCGTCGATTGGTACCGTGTGCAGCGCGATTTCCTGACGTTCAATCTTGCGTGGATAAAGGAGCAGATAAGGCTTTACGACCCTGTTACGCCCGTTACGATGAACCCTGCGAATGTCTTCGAGTCGGCCCATCAGTACGACCTGCCCGCATACCGCCCGCTGTTCGATATTTACGGTGCTTCGATGCACGCTTCGTGGCAGCTGCGGTTCCTCGACCGCGAACTGTACGCCTACTCCGTGGCGGGAATATCCGAAATGCTGCGTGCGCACGCCCCCGAAGGGCGGTTCTGGATAAGCGAGTTGCAGGGCGGCAACAACATTTTCAGCGGCCGCGCCCCGATGTGCCCCGACTCTGCGGATTTGGCGCAGTGGGTGTGGACTGGTGTGGGCTGCGGCGCCCGCAAGGTTGTCTATTGGAGTCTGAATTACCGCCGTCAGGGCATCGAAGCAGGCGAATGGGGACTGTTCGGGTTTCGGGGCGAAGAGACGGACCGTTCGCGCGTGACGAAAGCCATTAACGGGACACTGGAACGTTACGGCGATTTCTTCGCCGACGCGAAGCCCTGCCTGAATGACATTACGCTGCTTGTAAGCCCCGAGACGATGCGCCTGCTGCTGCATATTCGGGCGCACGATGCGGGCGAAAAACTCTATGATGCCGATGCGCACGTGAAGTCGGCGATGATGTGGTACATAGCCCTCTCGGAACGCGGTATGCAACCGCAGATGCGCTATTTGCGCGATTACGACTGGGAGTCGAAAGGCAAGGGTTCGGCGGTCGTACTGTCGAGTATGATAGGCATACCGAGCGATGTCGTGCCGCGTATGGAGGCGTTCGTGCGGCGCGGCGGGCGGCTGGTGTGCGAGGGGCTGAGCGGCCTGTACGACGAGTATGAGGTATGCACCCCGCAGACGGGGTTCGATATGGAAAATCTGTTGGGCGGTGTCTTCGAGGATATTCGTTATCGCGACCGCGAGAATATTTTCGACATTGACGGCATCGGGCGCATACAAGGGTTCCGCTGGCGTCCCGTACTGCGTCCTACGACGGCGTCGGTAGCGGGTTGCGGCGAGGAGGGTATTTGCGCCCTGCGCAACCGTGCGGGCGAGGGCGAAGCCGTATGGCTCGCTCCGTCGATAGCGATGTCGGCGATAGACCGCAACTCCACGAAGGAGTTGTCTGCGGTGTGCGGAAAGCTTTTCGGCGATATGGCCTGCGGGCAGCCTTTCCGTTTCGAGGGGTATGCCGAAGGTATGCTTATGAAGGCGCTCGAAAACGGCGGGCGTTACGTTACGGTCGTAACCAACAGCCGTATGGCGGACGGGCGTGCGAGGATAGTGTCGCCCGACGGGCTGAAACCGAAAACGATCTTCGGCGAGGCCGTTGTCGGCAGGCGCGGCGATATAAGGTTGAAAGGACGCGAAACAGTAGTGTTGTTATGGGAATGAAAAGATTGGCAATGACCGCGATATTGGCGGTTCTCGGTGCGGCAGGCTTCGCCCAGAAGCCAGCCATAACCTTCGTTACCGCCGCAGGCGAGGGCGAAGTCATCAATCTCAAGATGCGGCTGTCGTATCCCGATGCCGTCGAGGTCGATTGGGGCGACGGCAAGGCCGAGCGCTATCCCGTATTGGACAAATCGACCGATGTTGCAGGGCGTGCGGCGGGGAAGACGGTGAAGATTTATTCCAACGACATCGTCTATTTCGAATGCGCGTCGTGCGGCATCACCGAACTCGACATCAGCCGAGCCAAAGGATTGCAGCAGCTTTATTGCGGGCGCAACGCCATAGAGCGGCTCGACGTGTCGGGCAATACGCGTCTGGTGAGAATAGGCGCCAATGACAACCGTCTATCTTCGTTGGACATATCGCGCAACAAGATGTTGAAAGGGCTGTTTCTTCAAAACAACAGGTTGAGTTTCAAGAGTCTCGATGCGCTTTTCGCCGCGTTGCCGCCGCTCAAGACCCGCAACGAGAATGTAACTCTGCGCATCTCGGGCAACTCGGGAACGGCGGTGTGCAACAGCGTTGTGGCCGAGGAGAAGAATTGGACCGTGGATGTGTCGGGCGACGGTACGGGCGGAGTGGCGATAACGCTTGTTACGGAGCGTGCCGTCGGCGACGAGATGATTTTCGAGGTAAGGACGGCGGCCGAAAGTTCGGTAGTCGTGGACTGGGGCGACGGTAAATCGATGGCATATCCGTCGTCGAAAGAGACTTCGCGAATTGTCGGGCATTTGGCTGCGGGCAATACGGTGACGCTGTTCTCCGACAACATAATTTATTTGGGCTGCGAGCGCAATGCGCTGACAGCGGTGGATATTACGCAGGCCAAAGGTCTGGAGCAGTTCTATTGCGGGTATAATCGACTGACGACGCTCGATGTGTCGCGGAACAATATGCTGCGCCGACTGGGCGCCACGGAAAACCGCCTTACCGAACTGTCGTTGGAGCATCATCCCGATCTGGGCGGCCTTTATATCCAGAGGAACCTTATGGGCGAGGAGGCGCTGAACCGTACGATACGCCAGCTGCCGCGCCTGAAACCCGATCAGCAGCGGGTGAACCTGCGCGTCGAGGGAAATACGGGGGCTGCGGGCTGCAAGGCGGATATGGCGGAATACAAAAACTGGAAAATCGATATCTTGAACAAATAAACCTTTTCGGTAAGCCGAGCGCAGAGACGAGCTTGTTCGAGCTGTGCCGAGGCGGGAAAAGGTGCAGCACATTGAAACTGAAACAAGAATTTGAACCTTAAAATTATGAGAAGAACGGATTATTTCGGGTATGTGTCTCCGAGTGTGAGACCGTACGATGTTTCGATCGAGCGGGGTATAGCCGCGAGCGTGGAATCCGACACGACGCTTGAGGATGTCGGAGACGAGAAAATAGATGTCTGGGGTTAAAACGGGGAAGCTATGAAGAGAACTGTTTTTTTGCTGACAGCCGTTGCCGTTGCTGCGGTGTCGTGCGTAAAGGATGACAATGCCGTCGTTGAAGGTCGGGACGGTAAATTTACGGTCTATGCCGCCGTGGAAGCTACCCGTGTATCGGTGGGCGAGAGCGGTTCCGGTGCCGATGGTGTGGGGCGCAAATTGAGTTGGGATGCGGGCGACCGCATAATGTTGTTCGACAACGAGAACTATGCCGAATTGCAGATAAAAGATGTCGCATCGGGTGCGTTCGACGGCTCGGGTGCGGCCCTCGCGAACGAAACGGAGTATTATGTGATACACGCTCCCGAGGCCGCGACTTTCCTTGCGGGTACGGGGATGACCGTATCGGCGCCGACCGATTACACCGTAAATCCCGCGAACGAGGAGCATTTGAAGAAGAACATAGTGCTTGCGGGGCGCAATACGGTCTCGTTCGTAAACGGAGCGGCGCAGTCGGGCGTAACGCTCGGTATGCGTACCGCCTATTTGGAGATACCGTTGCAGCTTCCCGCGGATATGGCGGATATGGACGTTACGATGCTCGGCATAGAGTCCTCGCGCAAGGGGTATTTCGTGAATTGCCTCAAGCTGGACGGAATGGGCGGGGAGTCGTACGAATGTCTCGCGGGGAACAGGATGACCGTGAGGTTCTCGCCCGCGCTTTCGCTTTCGTCGTCGGCTCCTTCGGTCGTGAAACTCGTGGTGTGGATGATGCCGGGTGTGGAAGTCGCTGCGGGCGATCTGTTCACCTTCACCTTGAGCGACGCATCTAATCGGACGACAGTATTCACGAAGCCGCTGGTGAAACTCGAAGCGGGGAAATATTATAAGGTCGATAATTTCTCCATAGAGGGTGAGACGGTGACGGATTTCACGCCGACGGCCGTCGAGCGCGCCAACTCGTATATGATACACCCGACCGACGGTGTGCAGGAGGTACGTATTCCCGTAGACAAGGTGAACGCCTATTGGGGACGCACGGTGAAAGGCTATGGGAACACGCCCGCCAATACTATCTCCGAAGGCAACGTTACGGCGTGGACGGCGGAGGTCGTATGGGCCGATTTCGACTGGAAATCTGCGGGTTGCACCGTCGAGACCTCCAACGGTCCCGTCGGCGGTACGGAGGACCATATCGTGGTTAAGTTCATGCCCTCGGTCAAGACTGGCAATATGGTTGTCGGCATACGTCCGCAGACCGCTACGGCCGATTGTCCCGAGGGTTGCTATCTGTGGAGCTGGCACTTGTGGATAACCGATTACAATCCCGATGCCGCCGTGCCCGAAAACGGCCGTACGGATATGTGGGAGGGGCTGACGCGACCGATGATGGACCGCAATCTCGGATTCCTGCATAACGGCAGCGGCCGTCTGTCGAACGATATGAAGGGTATTCTCTATTATCAGTGGGGACGAAAGGATCCGTTCCCCGCAAATATCAGGCTGTGGGGCAGCGACGGCGCAGTGCTCGCCGAACCTACCGACGACAAGACTCCCGATTTCATCTCGCGCACGGCCGTTTTCGGCTCGGCCGTCGAGTGCAGGCAGGGCGTTTTCAATCCGCTGACGTTCTATGCCGCGAACAGCGACTGGAATGCCGACGGCGGTACCGTGACCTGCATATGGTCGGACCGCGCATCGGCGAAACCGACGGCTTCGGTCGGGTCGGAGGATGATGCCAAAACCATGTACGATCCGTGTCCTCCGGGTTGGAAACTGCCTCACGGTGCGGTTTTGCAGACGCTCGGCACCTCGTCTTCGGGTGCTGCGGGAGAGGCCGACCATAAGCGCGGCAACGATCGCGGATTCGACATTACGGCGAAATCGTTCTTCGCGATTTACAGCACCTACAAGACAGGCGTATGGTACGATCCTGCAGGCGAGAGGTCGATGATAGAGGCCGATGCCACGCCTTATGACAGGTTCCCCGTATATATTCCCGCCGTAGGATTCCGCCGCGGAACCAAGGCCGAGGAGAAGGGCGGACTGGACCAGTACCAGTATTCGGCACTGCTTTTCAAGAACGGCGCCAACTCCGCGGGTTATGCTTATCTGTGGTCTTCGACACCCACGTCGGGAGCGAATGCGCCTGCATTATGCGTGGGTCAGGGTCTCGGTACCAATGCCGCTACGTTCAACAATTCGGTCAAGTCGATAGGCCTTCCCGTGCGTTGCGTAAAGGCGAAATAACATTGGTTGCGGGGAGGGATGCCCGTCCCTCCCCGACGTTATGACGATATGCGAAAATTAAGATACATACTTGTCGCGTTGTGCGCCTTGCAGTGCCTTGCGACGGCTTCGGGGCATTCGTTCGACGCGGATTGGCGCTTCAGATTTGCCGATCCCGACGCGGACTACTCCTCCGTGCACGTTTCGACGGAGGAGTGGACGCCCGTTACCCTGCCGCATACTCCGCGTTACGAAGATTATGCTCTCGTACGCCAGTGGCAGGGGATATGCTGGTATGCCAAGGAGTTCGAGATCGACGGCAGGGTCTCGGGCAAACGTTTCATTCTCACCTTCGACGGGGCGATGAACGTTGCGGACGTGTGGATAAACGGCGTGCATCGCACCCGCCACTCGGGCGGCTATCTGCCCGTAGTCGTCGATATTACCGACGATGTGCACCGCGGTTGCAACCGCATAGCCGTGCGGTTGGACAACAACGATAACCGTATGACGGGTCCGAAACCCGTGTCGCAGCTCGACTATTTCCTCTACGGCGGACTGTATCGCAGCGCGCATCTGACCGTCAAGGATGATGTCCGCATTACGGACCCTTTCCTCGATGCGACGCCTGCCGCAGGCGGCGTCTTCGTCTCTTATGACAATGTCGGCAGGGATTCGGCCGATGTGAATGTCAGGGTGTCGGTGGCGAACGGACGCAGGCGGAATGTCGAAGTGCGGGTCGTGAACATCTTGTCGTACGACGGGCGTGAGGTTGCACGTTCGGCGGCGACGCGAAGCGTTGCGGCCGAAGCGACAGTTATTGCGGAGACGAAAATGGTCGTGCAGGAGCCGCTGCTGTGGTCGCCGCAGTCGCCGCATCTCTATACGTTGAGGACGGTTGTGGAGACGGACGGTCGCCAGACCGACTCCGAGAGCCGCCGCATAGGCATAAGGAGTATCGAGATAAAGGATAAGGAGCTGTACGTAAACGGCCGGCGTTGTTTCCTGCGCGGCGTGAACCGCCACCAGAGTTATCCGTATGTCGGCAATGCTCTGTGCGACAATGCCCAGCGGCGCGATGCCGTGAAGATAAAGGAGGCGGGTTTCGACTACGTGCGCCTGTCGCACTATCCGCAGTCGCCCGCGTTTCTGGACGCCTGCGATTCGCTCGGCATCTTCGTGCTCGATGCGATATCGGGCTGGCAGTTTTTCGACGACTCCGAAGAGTTCGCCCTGCACCAGTACCGTTCCGCCCGTGAACTCATTCGGCGCGACAGGAACCGCCCGTGCGTGCTGGCGTGGGAGCTGTCGCTCAACGAAACGGCTATGCCGCGCGATTTCATAGAACGTATGAACGACATCCTGCGCGAAGAGTACCCTGCGCCGTACTGCTATTCCGCAGGGTGGAAAAAGGGGTATGACATCTATCTCGAAGCGCGTCAGCACCGCATAAAATATCGCACGAAAGAGTACGATGCCCCGCTTATAGTCTCCGAGTACGGCGACTGGGAGTTCTATGCCATAGACGAGGGTTTTATGCAGCACAAGATGCGCTGGTTCCAGAAGCCCGAACTCACATCGCGGCAGTTGCGGGAGTACGGCGAGCGGCGGATGCTGCAACAGCTCGAAAATATCAGGATCGCCCACGCGGACAACGTGCAGGCCGTACCTGCGATGGCCGACGGATATTGGGCGATGTTCGACTATAATCGCGGACTGGCGCCCGACATAGAGTCGTCGGGCATAATGAGTCTCGACCGTCTGCCGAAGTATTCCTATCATTATTTCCGTTCGTTGCGCGAAGGCGGCGAGCCGATGGTATTCATAGCGTCGAATTTCGATAAGGATACGGGCAGGAAGGTTACGGTGATTTCGAATTGCGAGAGCGTAACCCTATGTCTCGACGGCAAAGAGACAGGCGAATGCCGTCTCGACACGGCTTCGATGCCGAGACGGACCGTTGCCGAATTCGAATTGCCTGAGGATGCGGCGAATTTCTCCGTATTGACCGCCAACGGGCGTATCGGGGGCCGCGACGTTGCGAGCCATACGTTGCGCCGCCCCGAAAAGCCGTCGGCGATAGAGCTCGTTTGCGACGAAAGCGGTGTGAAGCTCGGGCGCAACGATATGGCTTTCGTCTACGTCCGTCTGGTCGATCGCAACGGCACTGCGATTTTCGAAAACGGCCGCGAGGTATTTCTCTCGGTCGAGGGTGATGCCGCGGTTGCGGGCAGCCGTTTTTCTCCGCTGCGTGGCGGGACGGCTTCGTTCCTCGTGCGGACGGGTATGCACGGCGGTGAAGTCGTACTGACGGCGCAGTGCGGGAATTTCCGCACATCGAAAAGAGTTCATATAGATTTTTAATTCGTTTGTAATGAAAAAGATTATTTGCATATTGTCCGTATTCGTATGGTGGTCGGCGGTGGCTCAGAAGGCCGTTATTTTCCCCGAACCCGCGGAGATGACGGTAACGGGCGGTTTCTTTACGTTCGATGCGCGGTGCGCTTTCTCGCTGGCTCCCGATAACGGGGCTATGCGCGAGGCGACGGAGGTTTTCGCCGAACGCGTGCGCAAGAGCACGGGGCTGGATATCCCCGTTGCGGCGAAAGGAAATATCGAATGCGTCTTGTCGGACCGCATCGCCGACGACGAGGGGTACGAGATGACGGTTACGTCCCGAAAGATAAGGATTGCGGCGAAGAGCCCGGCGGGGGTGTTTTACGCCTTGCAGAGTGTACGCCAGCTGTTGCCTCCGCAAATAGAGGCCGATTCGGTCGTTGCCGGCGCTGATTGGCGGGTGTCGTGCGTGCGTATAGCGGATGCTCCGCGGTTCGCATATCGCGGGGCGATGTTCGATGTGTGCCGCAACTTTTTCGACAAGGAGTTCATACTCGAATATCTCGACATCCTCGCCCTGCACAAGATAAACAAATTCCACTGGCATCTTACCGACGATCAGGGCTGGCGTATCGAGATAGCGAAATATCCCAAGCTGGTACAAAAGGGCGCTTTCCGCGACCGTACGATGCTTACGCAGACGGTGGTGCTGCCGCGTGTGTGGGACAATACGCCCGTCGGGGGATATTTTACGCGCGAGGATGTGCGCGAGGTCGTCGAGTATGCCCGCAAACGCAACATCGAGGTCATTCCCGAGATAGAGATGCCGGGGCACGCTTTGGCGGCGCTGTCGGCATATCCCGATCTCTCCTGTACGGGCGGCCCGTTCGAGGTGGACGGCCGTTGGGGCGTGTTCAACGATATTTTCTGCCCGAAAGAGAAGACGTTCGCGTTCTTGCAGGATATTTTGTCGGAGGTGGCGGATATGTTCCCTTCGAAATACATACATATCGGCGGCGATGAGGCTCCCAAGGTGCGTTGGAAGCGATGCCACCATTGTCAGGAGCTGATGCGGCGCGAGGGCATCGCGGACGAAGCCGCACTTCAGGCCTATTTTACCAACCGTATGGAGTCGTTCCTGCGAAACATAGGCAAGACGGCCATAGGTTGGGACGAGATACTGGACGGCGATATCAACCGCAATGCCGTGGTGATGTCGTGGCGGGGATATAAGGGCGGCATAGCGGCTGCGAAGCGCGGGCACGACGTGATAATGTGCCCCAACAAGTTCCTCTATTTCGACTACTACCAGTTCGATGACGACCGCGGCCCGCTCGAAAAACGGCACCGCATACCTCTCGAAAAGGTATATACGTTCGAACCCGTGCCGTCCGAGCTGACCGAAAGCGAGGGCAGGCACATAATCGGCGTGCAGGCCAATATGTGGACGGAGTATGTACGTACGCCCGAATATGCCCGATATCTCCTCTTTCCGCGCCTTACGGCCTATGCGGAAATGGCGTGGGGCACCAACGGCGATTACGCGCGTTTTACGGAACGGCTCGAAATTTTCAAGAAACGATACGATGCACTGAATATAAATTATGCTAATTGATACGAATATGAAGAACAATCATTCCAGGATCGGTATCAGACCGATCATAGACGGCCGTCGCGGTGGTATTCGCGAGTCGCTCGAAGATATGACTATGGGAATGGCGCACAGCGTGGCCGCACTTTTCGCCGAGAAGCTGCGTTATGCCGACGGCACTCCCGTCGAATGCGTTATTGCCGACCGCACGATAGGCGGCGTCAAAGAGGCGGCTATGGCTGCCGAGAAGTTCGCGGCGAATAACGTGGGTGCCGTGCTGTCGGTAACTCCCTGCTGGTGTTACGGCTCGGAGACCATAGATATGGATCCGCTGATGCCCAAAGCCATATGGGGCTTCAACAAGACCCAGCGCCCCGGGGCTGTTTATTTGGCATCGGCCTTGGCGGGGCATAACCAGAAGGGGCTGCCTGCGTTCGGCATCTACGGAAGCGACGTGCAGGAGTTGGACGACAATGCCATTACGCCCGATGTCGAGGAGAAGCTGCTGCGCTTCGGACGCGCGGCCGTGGCCGTTATGGAGATGAAGGGCAAGTCCTATCTGTCGATAGGTTCCGTGTCGATGGGTATCGCCGGTTCGATGCCCGACCCCGATTTCTTTCAGGAGTATCTGGGGATGCGCAGCGAGTATGTCGATTGTTCGGAGATCGCCCGCCGCATCGAACTCGGGATTTATGACAAGGAGGAGTTCGCGCGTGCTATGGAGTGGGTCGAAAAGTACTGCAAGACACGCGAGGGCGAGGACCTGAACCCCGAACATCTGCGTTATTCGCGCGGGAAGAAGGACGAGGTATGGGAGTATGTCGTGAAGATGACCATTATATTCCGCGACCTGATGACGGGCAATCCGAAACTCGCCGAGATGGGCTTCGAGGAGGAGGCTATGGGGCACAACGCTATCGCGGGCGGTTTTCAGGGGCAGCGCCAGTGGACGGATTTCCGACCAGACGGCGATTTCTCGGAGGCGATGCTCAACACGTCGTTCGACTGGAACGGCATTCGCGAGCCGTTTACCTTTGCTACCGAGAACGATACTCTCAACGGCGTTTCGATGCTGTTTATGCACCTGCTGACCAATCAGGCGCAGCTCTTTTCGGATGTGCGCACCTACTGGAGCCCCGAAGCCGTAGAGCGCGCTACGGGGCGTCGGCTCGCAGGACGCGCGGCGAACGGCATAATCCATCTTATAAACTCGGGTTCTTCGACTCTCGACGCTACGGGGGCGATGAGCGATGCCGACGGCAACCCCGTGATGAAACCCCATTGGGAGATTACGGAGGACGACGTGCAACGGTGTCTCGAAGCCACGACGTGGCACCCTGCGGGGCGCGAGTATATGCGCGGCGGCGGCTTCTCGTCGAAGTTCCTCACGCGCGGCGATATGCCCGTTACGATGTGCCGCGTGAACCTCATCAAGGGACAGGGTCCCGTGCTTCAGATAGCGGAGGGTTGGGCAGTCGATGTCGATCGCGAGATATACGAACACATAGACAAGCGCACCGACCCGTCGTGGCCTACGACGTGGTTCGCGCCGCGTCTGACGGGCAAGGGCGCATTCAAGAGCGTCTACGACGTGATGAACAACTGGGGTGCCAATCACGGCGCGATAACTTACGGCCATATCGGTGCCGACCTCATTACGCTGGCGTCGATGCTGCGCATACCCGTATGTATGCACAATGTCGATGAGAAGAAGATTTTCCGTCCGTCGGCGTGGGCGGCCTTCGGTATGGATCCCGAAGGTTCCGACTATCGTGCCTGCAACAACTACGGGCCGATATACAAATAGTACGGTTTAGGTTGAGGTTAGTGGTGAGGGGCGTCGGAAGACGCCCTTTTTCGTGCCTGCCGCAACACGGCAGACGTCCGTGCGGAGTTTAATCGTCGGTGCGTTTCCTTTCGGCATATGTTATAACGTTTTATCTTTTATCTGCGTTTTCGAATGCCGTATATATGTCTTCGTATCGTCGGACAAAATGCAATAAAAGGCGATATCGGCCTATTTTACAGTGTTTCATATAAAAAATACGATGTTTTTTATTCGTTTTGTTTGCTAATTAAAACCTTTTAATTACTTTTGTCTCTGACTATGCGATTTCCGGAAAGAAATCGATTAAAAACATAAATCGCACCTTTTCGGTAAGCCGAACGAGCAAAGCGAAGTTTACTTCGGCTTTGCCGCGGCGAGAAAAGGATGAAAAACGGCCGCACCTATTTGGGACGGCAAAGTAAATTGACAAAAGAACTCTGCGCGATTAGCGCGGAACCTTAAAACCGCACCGCGAACTTTAAGGATCAGTTCGGAGTGCAGTCGAACGAAAAGCGAAGGAGACAATTTGTTTACAAATTTGCGCAGCATCCTGAGCCGTTCGACAAACGAACGAACCCGCGAAAGTTCGCCTTGCGGGAGTTTTGGGTACCTTTTACCAAAGGTTTAGACAGGCTGCGCTCGGCATAGTTCGCAAGCGACCTCTGCTCTTGCTTGCACTGTCTTTGCGGTCAAAAGGTACAAAAGAAACTTCGAGTTGCACGCAAACTCACTCGCTATGTGCGTCGGGTGCGGAAGTTTTGAGCCACTTTTGCGGTCAAAAGTGGCAAAGAAAAAACTTTTGCAGGCAAAGATGCCAAAGAAAGAATTTCGAGTTTGCGAGCAAACTCGCTTCGCCGCCCTAAAGGGGGCGGAGGGCGGCGAAGAGCCGACAAGAACAGGTGTATGAAAATGAACCTTTTCGATAAGCCGAATGCAGAGCCGAATTTATTCGAGCTATGCTGAGGCGAGAAAAGGTCTGCTGGAGGAAACCTTTTCGATAAACCGAATGCAGAGCCGAATTTATTCGAGCTATGCCGAGTTGAAGAATTGTAATAATTTGAACATAATTGAAATGAAAAAAGTCGTAATCTTGCTTGCAGCTGCCCTGTGCGCAGCCGTTCAGAACGCATCGGCGTGGGGGCGCGTCGGCCACGAAGCCATTGCCGCCATTGCCGAAAACCACCTTACGGAGCGTGCGAAAGCCAATATCGAGAAATATCTCGACGGCCGTTCCATCGTCTATTACGCCGCGTGGATGGACCAGCAGCACGACCACAAGCCTTACAAGCACACCGTGACTGTGGATAAGGACAACGAACCGCTGTCGCCCAAAAAACGCCCCGAGCTCGACGGTATGAATGCCATATCGCTTTCGCTCGAACGTCTTCAGGATTACAAAAACCAGCCGAAGGATACGGTCGCGCAGGACATAAAGTTCATAGTGCACCTTATCGGCGACATTCATTGTCCGGCGCATATCGTCTACCCGAAAGTTACGCGTTTCTTCCCCGTTACGATTATGGGGCGCGTGAAGAAATATCATCCCGTATGGGACGGGATGCTCGATTACAACCACGGTTGGGGCTACAACGAGTGGCGCGAGCAGCTCGATCGCTACTCCGAAGAGGAGATTGCGGCTATGGCCGAGGGGACGCCGATGTCGTGGGCGCGCGAGAATGCGCAGCGCTGCCGCGTGATTTACGAGTGGGCGAAGAAGGACGATGTGCTCGACCGCAAATTCATCAATCAGGCCTATCCTTTGGCGGAGGACCTCGTGGTAAAGGCATCGTACAGACTGGCGAAACTGCTCAACGAACTTTTCGACGAATGACCCCCCCCCTCCGATTTTCGGCCGTGCCGTTGGCGGTATCTGCCGTATGTACTCCTGACCGTAGCGAAATATCGGTCGTATCCGCCGCAGGTTATGCGGCGGATGTACCCGTTTGCGGCATAAACGGTTGCGGCTGCGGCGTTTGCGGCCGCCGTGAAATTTTGGAATAAGTATATTATGATGAATAAAAAAACAACCATCAAGGATATTGCGGCCGAGGCGGGCGTCTCGATCGCCTTGGTGTCGTTCGTGATGAACAACCAGTCTCGGAATCCCGAGAAGACTTACAAGGTGAGCGAAGAGACGTCGCGGCGCATTCTCGAAATAGCCAAGCGGCTCGATTATCACCCCAACAATGCGGCCCGTACGTTGCGTCAGGGCAAGACCAACACCATAGGCGTCATATTGTCGGATATCTCCAACAAGTTTTTCTCCGACATCGCCCGCTGCATCGAGGACCGTGCCTACAAATACAATTACACCGTGATATTCGGCAGCACCGACGAGAATGCGGGCAAACTCGAAAACCTCGTCAAGGTGTTCATCGACAAGGGCGTGGACGGGCTGATAATCGTGCCGTGCGTCGGCTCCGAGAAGTGCATCCGTCAGATTGCCGATGCACGCATCCCTCTGGTGCTGATGGACCGCCATATCGGCGAAGAGGGTATAAGCAGCGTCGTGCTGAACAACCGTTATGCCGTGTCGCTGGCCGTTACGGCCCTGGCGGACAGCGGCTGCTCGAAGATAGAGATGATAGCCTACAATATGCGGCTGTCGAATATCATCGACCGCGAGGCGGGTTACAGGCAGACGATGAAGGAGATGAAACTCGACGAACATACCGCCATTCACCGCATAGATTACCGCAGGATTGACGAGCAGGTGTCCGAAGTGATGCGCTCGGCCGTGGAACGCGGTGTCGAGGGTTTCGTTTTCGCCACCAATACGCTTACCATCGCGGGGCTGAAGGCTCTCGACCGTCTCGGCACGGCCGTGCCCGAGCAGATGCGCATCGTGGGATTCGACGACAACGAGGCTTTCGAGCTGTACCGCACGTCGATAACGTATGTGAGCCAGCCTGTCGAGCAGTTCGGGTCGGAGGCTCTGGATCTGATGATGAAGCATATCTCCGGCAAGGAGCATATGCAAAGCATAACCGTAACGCTCAAACCGCAGCTCGTTACGGGCAATTCTTCGGGAAAATGACTTGAAACAAACAGATAAGACTACTATGAAAACGAACCTGTTCTATCGATTGACCGATTGTCTCGTCAAGGGTTCCGCCTGCGCACTGCTGGTTGCCGTCGCAGGTTGCACCTCTTTCGAAGACGAGAGCGTTTCCCCCCCCCTCGACGGGGCCGACAAGGGGAATATTGCCGTAACTTTCAGCGGTAACCTCGCCGCCGATACGCCGTCCGCGCCCGACTCGCGCACCGCTATCGATGCGGCTGACGGTAAGGCCGATGTATCGTGGCTCGAGACCGACAATGCGGGTATCTTCGCCGCAACCGACGGTGCCGTGCAGGCGAATGTCCGTTATGAGGTCATCCCCGATGCGTCGAATCCCGCGTTATGCGGGTTCTCCGTCCCCGAGGGCGGCAATGCGCTTACCTTCTATGAAGACGCGCGCAACGATTTTTATGCCGTCTATCCGTTCTCGGGTACCGAGGGCGAGGGCGACCCTGCGGCATTCGCCGTATCGCTGCCGTCGGTGCAGATACAGAGAGCGGCGAACGACAAGTCGCATCTGGGCAAATATGCCGTTATGACGGCCGAGCCCGTGAGCAAGGCCGCAGGCGATCTGAGCGCCGTGGGACTCTCGTTCCGCAATGTTTTCTCGGTGCTCGAGGTGGCTGTGGAATATACGGGGGCGGCTTCCGAACTCGTAAGCGCCGCACTCGTTTCGGGCGACAGCGACCTCGCCTTTTTCAAGGGCTCGCTCGACATTACGCGTCCGATACCTACGGCAAGCAAGACGCTTCCTCTGGAGGTTGCGGACGGCTCGCAACGCATAAATCTCGGTTTCGACGAGAATCCCGCGCTCGGAGAGGGCGGATTGTCGTTGTGGTTCGTTGTGCTGCCGGGCAGCCACGCTGTCGGCGCGCTGTCGATAGAGCTGGTTATGACCGACGGCCGTACGTGCCGCTATGATTTCGACAAGGCCGTCGATTTCGTCTCTAACCGCTATTATCGCAAGCGGCTCGCGGTCGGCGAGGCCGATTTCAAGGCCGAACCCGATGCGGCAGGCTGCTCGATACGCGATGCCGTTTATACCAATACCCCTATTACGGGCTATCTCTGGACCGACCGCAAATACTCGCTGTTGCAGGCCGACGGCACGATCGCCAATCTCCCCGAGCGCTTCGAGGGGTGGACGATGGCCTCATCGGGCGCATCGACCTATCCTGCGGGTATGATGGAGCCTTCCGAGGCGGGGTGCGTTTATGTTATGACGCGTGCGACGTACGAGAGCCTGCATAACGTTATGACAAAAGAGGGCTGGTGTGCGGTGACGCCTCTGTCGAACGACAATGCCGCGGCGCTGCGGGACGATTCGTCGGGCAACCCCGCGATGACCGTATGGCGCAAGTCGGCGGGTGCCGGAGAAAAAATCGCGATCCCTTCGGCGAAGGCGGGATGGGGCGGATATACACCCATTGCTCCCGAACCGTTCGGGTATGAATATTCGGATGCCGAGGTGCTGCTGTATCAGAAAGTCGAGATCGGCGGCAAGACGGCATCCAAGCCTATGGCAGACCGCATCACGAATATGCGGAACGGCGCGTTGATTTACAACAGCCGCTGCAAGGAGGGCGGCCATACGTTGGATTTCGCGCTGTGGAACATACCGGGCAGGTTTACCTATTCGGAGGAGGCGCGTTGGCAGACGCTCTCCTATAAGTCGGCATTCTATCCCGACCCGTCGGTCATCGAGGCCAAGACTGCGGGTATGGTTTACGTGCTGTTGAAGAACGATGCCAATTACATATCGGGCCTCGAAAAACTCGGCTGGAAGCGAGAGACTTCCGCCGATGTGGCGCTGCCCGCCGATTTCGCCGATCATGATGTGTCGGATTTCGTCGGCGACGACAGTTTCTCCATATACTATAACGGCGCCGTGAACAACGGGGCTTCGGATACGACGGGTGCGGGCTATCTGGTCATTATGTCCAAGTTCTGCGCTGCGGGCGAGAAGGTGAATCTCTACGATATCTCCCAGAACGTGTTGAAAACCAAGGCGGGATTCCAGTGCATACGTCCCGTTGCCAAGAACCTCGAGGTCGTTTATCCTTCGGCCGCGATTACCGTGACCGATGTCGATGCGTCCCTCTCGGCGACGGTGCGCGAGTTCCGTATCGGCGTCAGCCTGCCTGTCGGCACTACGGGCTGTATGATATGCGGCGAGGACGGGTCCGTCGATAACGAGGAATGGGCGGACAAGTATTATTACAAGAAGACTAAAACAGGTCTCGACAGGGATTTCCCTGCGGGATTCAGGAACTTCGATTTCCTTGCCGTGCGTCGCAACAGCACGCAGACGACAACTGCCGTGCAGTTCCGTGCCGAAGAGAGCGGCAAGGTCTACGGTCTGGTGCACGCCATTTACGATGCCGATATGACCGGTGCGGGTTGGACTCTCGTATCGCGCGCATTTACTTTCGACTGGAATACCAATCCGTTCAATATCTACGAGCTGGATGTTGCTGCGGGCGAGGTGTACGCTACGCCGCTGCTGACGGCTGCGACGGGCAATCTGTTGAATACCGTGACGCTGCTGTCCCGCTCGATAACCGTAGATACCGCAACGGCGCAGACCGATGTTATGGGCGCGATGGTGGATATTCGCCAACTCAAATCGGGGCAGATGCTCTATCCACAGAACGATGATTATGCGCTCGACGACTCGAATATCCCCGCAGGGCTGAAAAATATGCAGTATGCCACCTCGCTCAAGGAGTATGCGGGCGTGGCGCAGGTGCGTGCCGACCGTCCGACGATCTTCCGCGCAGCCGTTGCGCAGGGGGTCGCCGCAGGCGCAGGATGGGTACCTACGGGCGGCAGTATGACCGTCGGCGACCGTGCGTTCGATATCTATATGTACAATTACGTCTCGCCGAACAGGTGGGTGAGCGTGCCGTCGGGTGCAGGTACTGCCTCCACGCTGCTGTTCGGCCGTTCGCTGAACGTGGCGGGCGTACCCGATGCCCCGGGGACGCTTATCGCCAAGTCCTACGGACTGCGTACGCGCAATGTGGGCAATCCGAGCATTATGCGTCTCGACGACGGCAGCTATTTCGTAAACTGCACGGGTCCCGACCCAGACGGCAACACCTGCTTCCGCTCCCGTGACAAGGGAAAGACGTGGAGCAAGGTCTCGAATCCCGAGTTTATGAACTTCAGCAAGGTGTTCGCCAAAGACGGGTACCTTTACGAATTGGGCGTGCGCAACGGCGTGCGCGGCGATTTGGTGATTCGCAAGTCTGCCGACGAGGGTGCCACCTGGTCAGGTATGGAGACCCTGTTCGCGGGCAACTACCACGGGGCGCCTACGCCTTTCGTCGAGCACCGAGGCCGCCTGTGGCACGCTATGGGCGTGAAGAACGACGACGAGATGATGGGCATACTGATGATGTCTATGCCGATGTCCGCCGACCCGATGAAATCCGACAGTTGGACGGTCTCGAACACGCTGACGGGCGACAAGTCGTGGATTGCGAATAATCCCGACCACGTATTCAACCAGTGGCAGGAGGGATGCGTGGTAAAGGCTCCCGACAATACGCTCAAGATCGTGACGCGCATCGACGACTCGAGGTCCAACGACATTATGGCGCTCATAAGCGTCGAGGACGAGAATACCATTTCTTTCGACCCGTCGAAGGATTTCCATATTATGCCCGGTGCCGGCAAGAAGTTCACCATCCTCTACGACGAGCCGAGCGGCAAGTATTGGACTGTCTCGACGCCCGTGTTCGACGAGGACCGTACACGTACGCACGCGGGCTGGTACAGCGAGAAGATACTGCCCATTTTCCTGCGCAGCCGTCTGGCGCTGTGCTCTTCGCCCGACCTGAAGGAATGGAAGATGGAAAAGGTGGTGATTTCGAGCAACAACTGCTTTTTCCACGGATTCCAGTATGTCGATTGGATTTTCGACGGCGACGACATAGTGGCCGTCTCGCGTACGGCGTTTTCCGAGAACCGCGGGCTGCCCAACCGCCAGCATGATGCCAATATGCTGACATTCCATCGTCTGACCGATTTCCGCAACGGCGGGTTCGAGACGGCGGCGGTGACCTTCGACCAGATTTAACAGCTTGTAATCCCAAAAAGATATGACAATGAAACGGAAAATATACGATAGTCCCGACATAACGGCTGTCATTATGCGTGTCGAGTACGGCTTCGCGTCGAGCAACCCTTCGGGAGAGACCGATCCGATGGAGTACGAAGAACTTTAGTCCGACCTGTTGCGGTGCCGTGACGGGCACCGCACTGCGGAACTCTAACCAAACCTTAAAATATGAAACGAAATCTACAATCGATCGCACTTTCGGCGGTGTGGCTTCTGGCGGTCGTCGTGTCTCTGCCCGTACATCGTGCCGAGGCGCAGACGGCGGCGAAAATCACGGTGTCGGGAGTGGTTACCGATGCTTCGCAACGCCCGATACCCGGTGTTACGGTGATCATAAAGGACAGCTTTTCGGGTACGACGACCGACGGTAACGGCCATTACAGCATAAAGGCGGGCAGGAACGATGTCCTCGAGTTCAGCTCGCTGGGATATGCCACGCAGAACGTATCCGTCGCCGCGCGCACCGATATAAATGTGACGCTCGCCGAGGATACGCAGCAGATCGAAACCGTCGTGGTGGAGATAGGCTACGGCGAGCAGCGCAAAAAGGACGTGAGCGGCTCGGTCGGCATAGTCAATATCGACGATATGGTCAAGGCGCCCGTTTCGTCGTTCGACCAGGCCTTGCAGGGGCGTATCGCGGGAGTGAACGTAACCTCATCCGACGGACAGCCGGGTACGGACTTCAACGTGGTTATTCGCGGCGCCAACTCGCTGACGCAGGACAATTCCCCGTTGTACGTAATAGACGGATTCCCGATAGAGAACCTCTCAACCTCGGCATTGAATCCCGAGGAGATAGAGTCTATGACGGTGCTCAAGGACGCCTCCGCCTCGGCCATCTACGGTTCGCGCGGCGCCAACGGCGTGATAATCATAGAGACCAAGAAGGGTAATGAAGGCCGTCCGACGGTAACCTATTCAGGTACGTTCGGCGTACAGTCGGTAACCAAGACGATGGAGATGATGACCCCTTACGAGTACGTTACCTACCTTATCGAGCGCGACCCGTCGAACGAGGCCAAGTTCCTCGAGGGGCAGGGACGCACGATGGAGTATTACAAGAATGCCAAGGGCATAGACTGGCAGGACAAGATTTTCCGTACGGCTTTCGTGCATATGCACAACGTATCGGTGCGCGGCGGCAACAAGATGACGAAATACTCCGTTTCGGGGTCGTACAATAACCAGAAAGGCATAATCGTGAATTCGGGTTACCGCAAGATTCAGGGCCGCGTGTCGCTGGACCAGCGGCTGAGCAAGTATGTGCGGTTGAACGTGAATGTCAATTATACGCAGGACAAGGTTAGCGGGCAGACGACCTCGGCGGCGCTTTCCTCCAGCAATTCGTACGCCACCTATCTGATGTACCGCACGTGGGCGTTCCGTCCCGTGCTGATGGCGGGGCAGACTGCCGACGACCTGTTCGACGACGAGTCGGACGGCACGGGTTCGTCGGTGATGAACCCCTATATCACCACGATGAACGAAGACCGTCACAACGTGCGCCAGACCCTTATGTCGAATGCCAAGCTCGATTTTCAGCTCGCGCGCGGGTTGAAGCTCACCGTGCGCGGCGGATATACGAACTACTCGTACCGCCTTACGGAGTTCAACGGTTCGGAGTCGTACAAGGGCTATCCGCGTCCGAGCAACAGCAAAGGAGTGCACGCTTCGGTTACGAACTATATGCGTGAGGACTGGATGAACGAGAACATACTCTCGTATGCGCGCAAATACAACAAGCTGCATAATTTCAACGCTATGGTCGCCTTTACCGTTCAGGGTACGCGGCCGCAGCGCTATTCGTTCGAGAATACCCAGATTCCGAACGAAAAGCTCGGCCTGAGCGGTATGGACGACGGCATTCCTTATACGACCACCGTCACGCTTTCGGAGAACCGTCTTATGTCGGCACTGGCGCGCGTGAACTACAACTACAAGTCGCGTTATATGCTTACGGCATCGTTCCGCGCCGACGGTTCGTCGAAATTTATGAAAGGGCATCGCTGGGGATATTTCCCGTCGGGCGCCGTTGCGTGGCGGATAGGCGAGGAGCCGTGGCTGCGCAGGGCCAAGTGGCTCGATGAGGCCAAGCTGCGCTTCAGCGTCGGTATGACGGGCAACAACCGTGTCGGCGACTTTTCGGCATACCCCACGATAGCGATGAACGATTACTATTCGTTCGACAATACGACGCCGCAGGAGGCCTATATTATGACCAATATGGGCAACCGCAATCTGACATGGGAGACCACGACGCAGTATAATCTGGGTCTCGACCTTGCGTTCCTCGACAATCGCATCAATGTTACGTTCGACATCTACCGCAAAAATACCGACGATCTGCTGCTCAACGCCAATATGCCTTACAGTTCGGGCTTTACGAAGGTGTATAAGAATATAGGCTCGGTGCGCAACGACGGTCTGGAGTTCTCGTTCAGTACGGTGAACGTCCGTACGCGCGATTTCCAGTGGACTTCCGATTTCAACATCTCTTTCAACCGCAGCAGGGTGCTGGCGCTGACCGAAGACGAGGAGTTCCTGCTCTCGAAGGTGTCGTTCACCAACGATTTCAACAATACGTACCTCTATATCGCCCGCGTGGGCGGCCCCGTAGCGTCGTTCTACGGCTACCAGTGGGACGGGGTATACGGCTATGACGATTTCGACCGCGACGCCGCAGGCAACTATACGCTGAAAAAGAACGTCCCCTCTAACGGCGACGAACGCGACAAGATACAACCCGGCGATATAAAATACATTGACCAGAACGGCGACGGGATAGTCAATGACAAGGATATGGTCGTCATAGGCCGCTGCGAGCCGATACATACGGGAGGATTCAACAATAACTTTACGTATAAGGGGTTGAGCCTAAATATATTCTTTCAGTGGTCGTACGGCAACGACATTATGAACGCCAACCGAATAATGTTCGAGGGCAATGCTTTTGGCAGGAACATCAATCAGTTCCGCTCGTATACCGACCGATGGTCGCCCGACAACCAGGGCAGCCGCAATTTCCGGACGGGCGGTCAGGGTCCGACGGGCTATTACAGCTCGCGCACGATAGAGGACGGCTCGTTCCTGCGACTGAAGACCGTGCAGTTGAGCTACAAACTGCCGCAGCGCTGGATGAAGCGCATACGAATATCTTCGTTGGAGGTCTTCGTTTCGGGGCAGAACCTGTGGACGTGGACGAAGTATTCGGGTCTCGACCCCGAGGTCTCGACGCGTCCGTCGGCATTGACGCCCGGTTTCGACTATTCGGCCTACGCCCGCAACAGAATATTCACGGGCGGCATAAAACTTACATTCTAAACAGACGACGTTATGAAAAAGTTACGATATATAATTGTCTGCGCGGTTGCGGCGGCGACGGTATCCTGCTCGTTTCTGGATACCTATCCCGAGGATTTCTCGACGCCGGAGGATTTTTACGAGACTTACGACGAGCTGAATTCGGCGCTGTTGGGCGTTTACGCCACTTTGGCCGACGGCTCGCTCTACGGCAACAATATGCTCGGCCGTATGGGGTTGAGCGCCGATCTGGGTTACGAACGTTACAGTTACGACGAGATGTCGGTGGGGTATTACGACGTTTCGGTCGCCGACGCGAAGATTCTGGGTTACTGGCGCGACCTCTATGCGGGTATCGGCCGCGCCAATACGGTGCTGGCCAATCTCGACCGGCCGAAGGATATGACCGACGAGCAGCGTACGTCGGTCGAGGCGCAGGCGCGTTTCCTGCGTGCGTATTACTATTTTATGCTGACTTCGAGGTTCGGCGCCGTGCCGCTCATAACGCGTGTTCCCGACGATTCGGGTAAAAAACACGTGCAGATAGCGCAGACGCCGCAGCGCGATATCTACCTCTTCGTGATTTCGGAGATGGAGCAGGTCGCCGAGTCGCTGCCCGATGCGTCCTCGCTCGCGGGCGGCGGGCGGTTGAGCAAGTCGGCCGCTTACGGCATTCTGGCGCGCGTGGCTCTCTATATGGCGGGCAACCCGCTCGATGAGGAGGGTATGTACGGCAAGGCCAAAGAGTATGCCGAGCGGGTTATCGGCTACGGATGTCACCGCCTGAACCCCGTTTACGAGGATATTTTCAAGAATTATATTCAGGACAAGTACGACATTGCCGAGAGCATCTTCGAGGTGGAGTTCTACGGCAACAACCAGTCCGCCTATACCACGACGGCGGGTCAGGTGGGACGTATCAACGGCATCTACTACTATACCGTCGTCGAGGGTAAGGACTGGGGCGCGAGTCTGGGAGCTTTGCGCGCTTCGTCGTATTTCTACGAGCTTTTCGATGCTTCCGACGTCCGCCGCGACTGGACTATCGCTTCGTACGAATTCGACGGTACGACGGGCGACAAGGTCGAAATATCTGCGGGCGACCACTGGAAACGCTGCTGCGGCAAGTTCCGCAGGGAATTCGAACTCGTTTCGCCCAAGGATTTGCAGTATACGCCCATAAATTTCCCGATACTGCGATATGCCGACGTGCTGCTGATGTATGCCGAGGGCGTCGCGTGCGACCCGTCGAGCAGTGCGGCGGAGATAGCGCAGGCGTACGAGTATGTCAATATGGTGCGCCGCCGCGGCCACGGACTGGATGCGGATACGCCCGATGCGGCCGTGGATCTTGAAAACGAGGGGCGCGAGATGCTGCTCGAACAGATAAAGGACGAACGTGCCCGCGAACTCGGCTTCGAGTTGCTGCGCAAGGACGATCTCGTGCGCTGGGGAGAGTTGTACGACCGTATGCGTGCCGTCAGGGCGACCATTCCCGATCACTATACATCGTCGTGGTATGTCGCCGCGCGTCTCTATTTCGGCAATGTTTCGCGGCGCGACATACTGTGGCCCATACCATCCTACGAAATGGGTGTAAACCATAAACTCGTGCAGAACGATGGCTTTTAACGGTTAAAAACTACCATTATGAAACGTATATTCGTAATACTTACGGCCGTGATGCTGCTCGCAGGCTGCCGCAAAGGCGAGGTGGAGACTCCGAAATTCGGGGTGCGCACCGCGTCGAAAACGGTCCGTGCGGGCGTTCCCGTCGTCTTCGACTTCGAGGGTACGGCCGACATAATATCATTCTATTCGGGCGAGACGGGCAACGAGTACGCCTATCACGACCGCGACCGCATCATTCCGACCGATATGGTCGTTACCTTCTCGACGGTAACCACGACCGGAAATATCGCCAGTCCCAATCCCGTGAAGGTGCCGATACTCTGTTCCACCGACTTCGCGGGGGGCGACGAGTACACCGTGGAGGCCGTCGAGGCTGCTACGTGGACGGATATTTCCGACCGTTTCAGGATGCCGACGGGAACGGACCAGACCGTTTTTTCGGGCGACGTCAGCATTCTCGACCTGTTTCCCGACAACGAGACGCCGCTGTACCTCTGCTTCCACTATTACTGCGATAAGTTCGACAGTGCCAGAAACAACTTGCGAACGGTGTATAACATCCAGAGTTTCCGCGTGAACGGCGTTACGGATGCGGGGTCGTCGATACTCTATCCGTTTGCCGACTGCAACTGGAAAATGGCGCTCGGCTATCCTTTGGAGAACGAAGGCGTCAAGCCCGACATCAATACCACGCGCGTACTGATGCGTTGCGACTTCCGTCCTGCGAGCGACCGCGACAGCTACTTCATCGCAGGTCCGTTCTACCGTCACGGCGAGATAAATACGGGACCCGATATGGCCGTAGGCATCAAGTCGATATCGACGCCTATGCTTGCGAGCTACAGGCACACTTACGAAAAGGCGGGGAAATATACCGTAACTTTCGTGGCGTCGAATGCGAGCGTGTACGGCCGTCGGCAGGTGGTGCGTACTATGGACATAACGGTTGTGGACGACGGCGGTACTATCGTACCTCCCGAAAATGAAGAGTGGAACGATTAAAATCGAAAACTATGAAATTCAGCAGAATATATATACTCGCGCTTGCGGTTGCTACGGCCGCAGGCTGTCGCGACGCGGCGGTCGAAACCGTCGTGCCGAACAGCGGCACGGTCGTGGAGTTCAGCGGCCGCAGCGCATCGACGCGCATCGATGTGTCGGAGCAGGAGGGTTCGATACGCCTCGCGTGGAGCGACGGCGACAATGTCGGGCTCTACGGCCTACGCAACGGCCGTCCGCTCGGCGGCAACTTCTCCTATTATGCGGTGGCGAACGGGGATGACCCTTCGACCTGTACGTTCCGTCCCGTATCGTCGGGCAATGCTTTCCGCGATGCGGCGGCGGGCGATGCGTATTACGGTTATTATCCCTACTCCCGTGCGGCGGGCGACGACCCCGCGCACACGGAGGTCAGCCTGCCTGCGACGCAATATCAGAAAGCTGTCGGCGATATGTCGCATATCCCTGCCTACAACGTTATGAAGGCACGCACTGCCGCAGTGGCGGCCGACGGCGACGATGTGGCGTTGGAGTTTCACGGCATATTCTCTATCGTCGAACTCCGCCTGCGCCTTTCCGACGGTTCGGTTCTGGACGAGGTGCCGATAAAGAAGATTGCCCTTACCTCCGCTTCGGCCGATATGGCCGTAGTGCGCGGCGAACTCGACCTTACGGCCCCGCTCGGAGAGAATGACCTCCGTGTCGTCGAAGGCGGCCGTTCGGTTGCGCTGCTTTTCGACGGATTGCAGACGCTGACGGAGGAGTACGGCAGTTTCTATTTCGTCGTGGCGGCGGGTGCGCATCCGTCGGGCGATATTACGCTCGAAGTCACGGCCGTAGACAATTCGGTGAATACGACGGTATTGACGGGCGTCGTCGATTTCAAGCCCAATCGCCGTTATGTGAAAAGCGTCGAACTCGCGGTAGACGATTTCGCGGCGGGCGAACCGTTCGACGCGGTGCCGTCGGCAACGACAATCCGTGCGGGCGAGACTGTGGACATCGTTTTCTCGGGTTCGGCCGACAAGATAGAGTTCTTTTCGGGCGAAAAGGGGCACGAATACCGTTATTCCGTTCTCGGCAGACCTGCGGCGGTGTATATGAACTTCTTCTCGCTCTATTATAACGGGGCGCAGCGCGAGTGCGTGAAGTTGAAATATTCGACCGATTTCGTACTGCGATATGCCGATGACGGTACGTTGCTTTCGACCGAGGACGATATATCGAACGCCTCGTGGACGGATGTAACGGACGAATTCGTGCTACCGCCCTATATCACCAATACAGATCCCGAAGCGAATGTCATAACCAATCCTTACGATTCGGGCACGGTCGATGTTTCCGCGTGGTTCGCCGACGATAAGCCCGTGACTTTCGCATTCTTCTACCACGTCGATAAATTCGATGCGTCGTACATCGACGAGAAGACGGGCAAGACGGGCAACGGCCGCACGTGGTACCAGCTCTACACATACCTCGCGCAGGCGCGTTTCGACGACGGGACGGAGCCGTCTACGCTCGTGGAACTGAAGGCGACGGATCAGAGCCAGCTCGAAATCATCCACGGCGCATCGTATGCGGACGAGCCCGCAAATCAGCATTGTATGAAAAACGTTTCGAGCGGCGGCACGAGGATTATCCGAATGCAGGCATCGTTCAGGCCGACATCCGACCGCGACGCCTATGTGGTTACAAAGCCCGTGGTGCGTCCGCGGCACGCTGCCGATACGGGCATTACGGTCAAGGATACGGCAGACACGCAGCCCGCGAAGTATGCGTATCTTTTCTCCGAAGCGGGGACGTATACCGTGACGGTGAAAGGTACGGTCGTAACGCTGGCCGGAAGCGAAGAGGTGATAAAAGAGTTCGTAATAACGGTACAAGAGTAAAACGATATGAAAAGGAGTGTTTTTATAAGATTGTTTTCGACCGTCGCCGCCGTTGCGGCGATAACGGTCGCGTCGGCGCAGCCGATATTGCGCCTGCCGTCGATTATCGGCAGCCATATGGTATTGCAGGAGAACAGCGACGTTACGCTGTGGGGGTGGGCCGAGCCGCGCAACGAGGTGATGATTATCCCGTCGTGGGGACAGGATACGCTGAAGACGAAATCGCTCGGCGATACCAAGTTTTCGGTTACTCTCCGAACCCCTGCGGCGAGCGATACGCCGTACACCATAACTTTCAAGACCAAATTTTCGGAACTCGTCGTCGAGGATGTGCTCATAGGGCAGGTGTGGTTGTGCGGCGGCCAGTCGAATATGCAGTGGAGCGCAGCGCGCGGCATCGCCGATATGAAGGCCGAGCTCAAGAAGCCGATGAATCCGCAGCTGCGTCTGTTCACGGTCGTGAACAACAGTTCGGCGTACTATCAGGAGGATTGCATAGGCGAATGGCGCGTATGCGACAGCAGGAGCGCCGAGTGGTTCAGCGCCGTAGGCTATTTCTTCGGCAAACATCTGAACGAGGGCATAGGTCAGCCCGTAGGGTTGGTCAATGCCTCGTGGGGCGGCTCTCCTATCGAGACGTGGATACCCGCGTCGGAGATGAAACATCACCCCGACCTTGCGGAGAAATGGAAAGAACACGGCAAGAGCAGAGGCTGGGGTTTCCGCATAGGCTCGATGTACAACGCTATGATCTTCCCCATACTGCGCACTTCGTTCGCGGGCGTGATATGGTATCAGGGCGAGTCGAACGTCAATAACGGCGACCGCTATGCCGATATGTTCTCGCTGTTGATAGACTCTTGGCGCAAGTGGTTCAAGCGCGACCTGCCGTTCTATTTCGTGCAGATAGCGCCCTATGCGAAGTACAAGAACAAGGATGTCGCAGCGGCATTGCGCGAACAGCAGGCATTTGTCGCGGCGACGAAGCCGAAGACGGGAATGGTCGTGGTTTCCGACCTGGTGGACAATATCAACGGCATACATCCCAAATACAAGAACGATGTCGGCCTGCGTCTGGCCAACTACGCTTTGGCGGAGGTCTACGGCAAGGAGGTGGGCAAATACAAACACGCCACCTATGCGGGAATGAAAATCAAGGGCAACCGCGTGTTCGTATCGTTCGATAACGCCGAAGGCGGCATCACGAGCGGCGGACAGCGTGTCGAAACCGTCGAAATCTGCGACGAGACGATGAATTTCGTCCCTGCGAATGCCATAGTCGATGAGGCCAAAGGAATGCTTATCGTCTGGGGCGACAATATCAAAAAGCCCGTGGCGGTGCGCTACGCATACGGCAATGCGGCCGTCGGCAACCTCAAGGATGCGGCGGGGCTGCCCGTAGCCCCGTTCCGTACGGACGGACTGAATGCCCTGCCCGTGAAGGAGGAGCCGAAAAAGCAGGCGAAAGAGGCCGTGTCGAATATCGGCGTGAAGGCCGAAGGTGCGGATTACGTGCTTCGCAAGTTCGAAAAGGGCGCCGAACTCTTCCGCAACCGCAAATATCCGATAAGCATCCTGCTGCCCGAGGAGTTTGCGGGCTTCGATATGCTGGTGCGCAATGCGGGCGGCGGCACTCTGTCGCAGCAGTGTCTCCTGACGCCCGATGCCGACGGGTATGTATATATCGTGGCGCGCAAGAACGACCGCACGCAGGACGACCTTTACGGCTGGCGCGAGGTGAGCGGCTCGGAGGTATGCTATTCGACGAGCAAGGGCGACGAGAAATTGTCTATCTTCGCCAAGAAGGCTAAGCGCGGGAAGGCTGTGGCGTTGCCTCAAACGAAGGATTTCTGCGGTATTATACCCATAGCCCGCAAGATAGAGTATTGAATAGTCGATGATATTCTATTGAAAAGGGCTGCATTTATGCAGCCCTATCTGTTGATGTGTCGTATTCGTTGAGGATAATTAGCTGCGGACAATATGCCAGTAGCTTTTTAGTATACACCAATGAAAAAGACGACTCGAAAGTCGTCTGTACTGTCGTAACGGAAAATCGGTATGACCTTGCTTGACGGAAAGTCTCGTTCGTAAGACCTCGGCGCCTGTTTTGTGGCGGAACGGTACGATAGTGATTCCGGTATCGTAAAGCCGCAAAAAAAACGACTGAATTTTTCAGTCGTTTTTTTGCGAATCTGCGGAGAGAGAGGCTCTCGAACTTATACTTTCACAGAATATCATAAAACTGCAAACGACTGATAATCAAGTGTAAATTACAATATAGAGTAAAAGTAAATGTTTCTAAATGTCTTTTGCTATCTCAATAATTGGGTGTATATTTGGGTGTAGAATTTCAAACGCACCCAATTATGAATATCAAGCGCAACATCATTTTTGCATTGGAGAGCCGGAAAAAGAACGGTGTGCCAATCGTAGAGAACGTACCCATCCGTATGCGTGTCATCTTTGCCAGCCAACGCATCGAGTTTACAACGGGCTACCGGATTGACGTAGCCAAATGGGATGCAGATAAGCAGCGGGTAAAGAACGGATGTACCAACAAGCTAAAGCAAAGTGCAGCCGAAATCAATACGGACTTGCTGAAATACTATGCCGAAATCCAGAATATTTTCAAGGAATTTGAGGTGCAGGAGGTCATGCCAACGACCCAACAGTTGAAGGAAGCTTTCAACATGAGAATGAAAGACACCAGCGAAGAACAGCCGGAAGAAGCCCCTGTCAGCTTTTGGGAGGTGTTCGATGAGTTTGTAAAAGAGTGCGGTAACCAGAATAACTGGACGGCATCCACCTATGAAAAATTTGCAGCAGTGAGGAACCACCTCAAAGAGTTCAAGGAGGATGCAACGTTCAACTATTTCAACGAGTTTGGATTGAACGAATACGTCAACTTCCTGCGTGACACCAAGGATATGAGAAACAGCACCATCGGCAAGCAAATGGGATTCCTCAAATGGTTCCTGCGCTGGAGCTTCAAGAAAGGACATCATCAGAACATTGCATACGATACGTTCAAACCGAAACTGAAAACCACCTCGAAAAAAGTAATCTTCCTGACTTGGGATGAACTGAACAAGCTGAAAGACTACCAGATACCCAAGGATAAGCAATACCTGGAACGTGTGCGTGATGTTTTCCTGTTCTGCTGCTTTACGAGTTTGCGGTATTCGGATGTTCGCAATCTGAAAAGAAGCGATGTGAAGTCCGACCACATCGAAATAACCACAGTCAAGACTGCCGACAGCCTGACGATTGAACTGAACAAATACAGCAAAGCCATACTGGACAAATACAAGGACATCCATTTCGAGAATTACATGGCTCTGCCCGTCATCAGCAACCAGAAGATGAACGATTACCTGAAAGAGCTGGGCGAACTGGCAGAAATCAACGAGCCTGTACGGGAAACCTACTACAAGGGAAATGAACGTATTGATGAAGTCACACCCAAATACGCTTTGCTCAGTACCCATGCAGGAAGAAGGACATTCATCTGCAATGCGCTGGCTCTCGGAATCCCGGCACAGGTGGTCATGAAATGGACGGGACACAGCGACTACAAAGCTATGAAACCCTACATTGACATAGCGGATGATATTAAGGCAAATGCCATGAACAAGTTTAATCAACTATAAAAGTATCAAACAGTTTCATAGATAGTTACCAATGACTATATTTGTAGAAATTATCATCACAATATGAGCAACAAGGAATCCAACATAGAGAAAACGAATTTTGATGCATTCATACAAGCGGTCGGTTCGGAAATAGAACAGGCACAAGTAAGGCTGATTGTTGCAGCCAATGCACAAATGCTGTTCCATTACTGGAAGATAGGCAATTACATCCTTTATCACCAGCAGCTGCACGGATGGGGAAGCAAAATCATCAAGCAGTTGGCAAAGGCTATCCGACTGCATTACCCTGAAAAGAAAGGCTATTCGGAACGTAACCTTACCTATATGTGCCAGTTTGCAAAAGCATATCCTTTAAGAGCGTTGCAAAGTTTCATAGAAACAGATGCAAGCCTGTCTGTCCCAACCATACAGAGTGTGACCAATGAAGTATTAAAACTGAATGACAAGCAATTTACGCAGGAACTTACTGCGCAAATACAATCGATTGATTGTCAATCATTAGCAATTACGCAGGAAGTTCCTGCGCAATTTGAAGATGTGGGAAAAACCGTGTCTGCCATTTACAGGATGGGAATCAGGGAAATAGAAGAAGTTTTCTTGACCTCTCCTATAGCCAAAATAAACTGGACAAGCCAAATGACTATACTTGACAGTTCGCTACCTTTAGGTCTAAGCTACTGGTACATGAAGCAGTCTGTGGAAATGGGATGGAGCAGCAATGTATTGAAAATGCAAATTGACAGTGATTTGTATAGCCGACAAATCAGCAACAACAAGGTAAACAATTTCACGACCACACTTCCGGCTCCACAAAGCGACCTTGCCAATTACCTACTCAAAGACCCGTACATCTTTGATTTGGCAGGAGCCAAAGAAAAAGCAGACGAAAGGGATATTGAAGAACAGCTGGTGAAACACGTTACCCGCTACCTGTTGGAAATGGGCAACGGTTTTGCCTTCGTTGCCCGGCAGAAGCACTTCCAAGT
>JAGBEH010000010.1 GCA_017937125.1 Alistipes sp.
TGAATGGATAGATAAATATTAGTCTTTTCTCATCGGATTCTTTTAATATCGCTACTCTTTTATTATGTAGTGGTTGTATTATCTTAAATAAAACAAAAACACCCGACTTTACATTCTTGGGTGTAAAACTGGGTGTTTGTTTTACAATTTGCTGATTTTCAGCGTTTGTTGCGGAGAGAGAGGGATTCGAACCCCCGGTACAGTTGCCCGTACACCGCATTTCGAGTGCGGCCCGATCGACCACTCCGGCATCTCTCCTCGTCGGCGGACGTTTCCGTCCGTTTCGGTTGGCAAAGATATAAAGTTTTTTATTACGATACTAATTTCATCCGAAAAAAATATCGATTCATTGAAACTTTTTCGAGTTTGCGGGCATAATTAGTATATTTGTGACGATAATGGCATACAATATGGTGCTGTTTTTACGTTCATAATAATGAAAGTTGTGCGATACCTTAAAATATCTGCGATATGAAGATTACTGATTTGATTTTTGCGGTTATGGCGGCATCATCGTTGATGTCGGGTTGCTCGGCGGCGTTGCAGAGTGCGGCGAGTGCCGATGACGGTATGTACGGAATACATGATAAGATATTGATAGCCGATAAACAACGCGAGCGTGCCGAATTGCAGCGCGCCGAAGCCGAGGCGCGGCGTGCCGAACTCGAGGCACGCATAGCGCAGGCGCAGGTGCGCGTGCTCGAGGACGAGTATTATTATGATTACCCTGCCGAGAGCTATTCGTCGGTGCTGGCCGACAGCTACGAGAGTGCGTATATGCGCCGCCTGCGCGGCTTCAGTTCGCCCACGTACCGTTTGCCGTCGAGCTATTACGATTTCCGCTACGGCAGCGCCTACGATTATGTTACGGCTTACGATCCCGCGTTCTACAACGTTATGGTGTCGGGCGATCAGGTGTGGGTGGAGCCCAAATATATCTCCTCGATGTTCGGTACGTGGGGTGCTACGAACGTTACGATGGGGCTGACGCTCGGTGCGGGCAGCTGGTATTTCGGTTGGCATACCCCGTATTACGGCTACTGGTGGGGGTTCCCGCACTATTCGTGGTATGACTGGAACTGGGGCGTATGCTATAATCCCTACGCGTGGTGGGGATATGGCTGGGGCCCGTTGTGGGGGCCTGTGTGGGGACCCGTATGGGGTAGCGGCGGTTCGTGGCACGGCCACCATTGGGCGCCGCGTCCGCATCGCGAGAATATCGTGAACCGTCCTCCGTATACATCGCCTTCGACGGGTAAGAACTTCGGTTCCCGCCCCGCCCGAGGGACGATAAACGGCTCGGGCATCTTCCGCGGAGATGGCTCTTCCGTCAGCCGTCCGTCGTCGGGCTCGTACAGATACGACTACAAAGCCCCGAACCGAACGAACAACAGCGGCCGCGGGTCGTTCAACGGAGACAGGCGCGGGTCGTCGTCGTTCTTCAACTACGACAATAACGGCAGCCGCACCAATCGGAACGACTCCAACCGGAACGACCGCAATTCGTTCGACAACGACTCGTACCGTTCCCGCGGCAGTTCGTCGGGCTTCTCGGGCGGCGGCTTTTCGGGCGGATCGGGCAGCAGCAGCGGCGGACATCGCAACGGCAACTCTCTGGGGCGTTAAACATTGAAAAACCAAGGCTATGGGAAAGAAAGTTATAGCGGTAATTTTAGCGGCGGCTGCCTTGTGCGGCGCCACGGCGCAGCAGCGCTGGGATACGGGCGGTATGGTCATCGATCCGAACGGCGTGACGGCGATGGACATCTTCAATTATTCCTCCGTGTCGCATAATTTCGGTACGGCGCGTTCGATGGCTATGGGCGGTGCGCTGACGTCGCTCGGCGGCGATATGTCGTCGATGGCGATCAACCCTGCGGGAATGGGGATGTACAGGACCAATGACATAGTGCTGACGCCGATGATCGGTGTGGCCAAATCCTCGACTTCCGATACCTCGCCTTTCGGCAAGAACTCCTCGACGCGCTTTTCGATAGCCAATTTCGGTGTCGTGCTGAAAGCTTACGAAGGGACGGGAAAGGTTGTGGCCGTGAATGTCGGTTTCGGATACAACCGTATGGCCGACTTCAACTACCGCACCTCGTTTTCGCGTGCGGACAACGCCTCCTCGATAGCGGGCGTGTTCGCCCGCCAGTTGCAGAACAGCGGTATGACGTCGAACGATTTCTACGACAGCCAGGACAGGTTCGACTGGTGGCGTATAGACCCGACATACTGGGGAGCCGCTTTGGGTTACAAATGCGGTCTGGTGGATGATAAGAGCGGCACGGCGCCGTGGGCACCCGATATGTTCGGGAATGCGCCCTCGGTAGGCCAATACGCTTCGTTCGAAAGCAAGGGCTCGATCGGCGAGTATGCATTGTCGGCGGGTATGAATATCGACAATAAGGTATACATCGGCCTGACTCTCGGCATACAGAACCTGTACCAGCGCCGCGATATTTACTACGGCGAGGATTATGCCTACGCCGACGGCAATGCTCCGTCGGGCAGGGAGGTGCGGTGGTTCAATTATAATCAGACTGCCGTCGTAGACGGTACGGGCGTGAATATCAAGTTCGGCATCACGTATCGTCCCATCCCCGCACTGCGGTTGGGTGTGGCCGTGCATACTCCGACGTGGTATGCCCTCGACTATAAATATCAGGGGGCGATGATGTCGCGTGTCTACGACAACGCTTCGGGAACCTACATAACGCCCGACCCCGACGGGATAACCGAGGTGTGGCGCGATACGGGCAGCGACAGCTGGAATTTCCGGACGCCTGCGCGCCTGCTGTTCGGCGCATCGTATACGTTCGGCAGGTTCGCGATAATCTCCGTAGATTACGAGCGCGACTGGTACAACGGTATACGTACGTCGTCTACGCCTGTCGGACGCGGGGTCTACAACGAGTTCTTCCGTCAGAATTTCAAGGGGTCGAACACGGTGCGCGTGGGGGCCGAAGTCAAGCCGCTGCCCTTTATGGCGGTGCGCGCGGGATACGGCTATAACGGGTCGATGCTCAAGGACGACAAGACGATATTTTCGTCGCCCGTGGTGTACGATACCCAATATGTATCGGCGGGTCTCGGTTTTACGCTGTCGCGATATGTATATATCGATGTCGCTTATCAGTATGTGGCGCAGAAATTCACCACTGCCAAGCTGTTCTATGCTCTCGACAATGTCGGTGAAAACGACGGTACGTACTACGATGATTTCAGCGGCAATTTCTCGACGAAACACAAACGGCACAATATCGTTATGACGCTCGGATTCCGTTTTTGACGGTCTGCGGAATAATTAATTGTTAATTACGGATTAAAGTTTTACCTTTGCAGATTGAATGCAAAGGTAAAATTTTTATGGCAGTAGAACTTAAGGATCTGACCAAAGCGGACGATAACTATTCGCAGTGGTACAATGAGTTGGTCGTAAAGGCGGGACTGGCGGAGAACTCGGCCGTCAGGGGCTGTATGGTTATCAAACCGTACGGATACGCCATTTGGGAGAAGATGCAGGCGGCATTGGACAAGATGTTCAAGGATACGGGGCACCAGAACGCCTATTTCCCGTTGTTCATTCCCAAATCGTTCTTTTCGAAGGAGGCGCATCACGTCGAGGGTTTCGCCAAGGAGTGCGCCGTGGTTACGCACTACCGTCTGAAGAACGACCCCGAAGGCAAGGGCATCATCGTAGACCCCGATGCCAAACTCGAAGAGGAGCTTATCGTGCGTCCGACGTCGGAGACGATCATCTGGAATACGTACAAGAACTGGATACAGTCCTATCGCGATCTGCCTATTCTGTGCAACCAGTGGGCGAATGTCGTTCGCTGGGAGATGCGTACGCGCCTGTTCCTGCGCACGGCCGAATTCCTGTGGCAGGAGGGACACACGGCACACGCCACCCGCGAGGAGGCAATGGCCGAAGCCGATAAAATGGTGCACGTCTACGAAAAGTTCGCACAGGAGTGGATGGCCGTTCCCGTCATCGTGGGACACAAGTCGCCCAACGAGCGTTTCGCGGGTGCCGAAGATACGCTGACTATCGAGGCGCTGATGCAGGACGGCAAAGCCTTGCAGAGCGGAACCTCGCATTTCCTCGGCCAGAACTTTGCCAAGGCGTTCGACGTGCAGTATGTCAATAAGGAGGGCAAACTCGAATACGTGTGGGCGACGTCGTGGGGCGTTTCCACACGTCTGATGGGTGCTCTGATTATGGCGCACTCGGACAACAACGGTCTGGTGCTGCCGCCGAAACTCGCGCCTATACAGGTCGTTCTGGTTCCTATTTACAAGGGCGACGAGCAGCTGAAGGTCATTTCCGAGCGGTTGAATGCCATAGCCGACGAGTTGAAGGCCAAAGGCATCAGCGTGAAGGTTGATTTGCGCGACAACGTGCGTTCGGGCTTCAAGTTCGCCGAGTACGAACTCAAGGGCGTGCCCGTGCGTCTGGCACTCGGGCCTCGCGATATGGAGAACGGGACTATCGAGCTTGCGCGCCGCGATACGCTTACCAAAGAGGTCGTATCGCAGGAGGGGCTTGCGGACCGCATCGTATCGCTGCTCGATGAGATTCAGGAGAATATCTACCGCAAGGCGCTCGATTACCGCAATTCGATGATTACCAAGGTCGATACGTGGGACGAGTTCGTCGATGTGCTCAACAACAAGGGCGGATTCATCTCGGCGCACTGGGACGGTACGGTCGAGACCGAAGTCGCCATAAAGGAGGCGACGAAAGCTACCATACGCTGCATTCCGCTCGATGCCGAAGAGGAGGAGGGCAAGTGCGTATTTACGGGCAAGCCGTCGCACCGCCGTGTACTCTTCGCACGCAGCTATTGACACCCGACCCCCGCGGACGGGGTTATGACAGTTATCCGTTCGGGCATCCGTTTCTAAGGATGCCCGAACCGTTTTTTACCCCCCCCCTCCTGCTCCGTTCCCCTGCTCCGTTCCCCTGCTCCGTTCCCCTGCTCCGTTCCCCTGCTCCGTTCCCCTGCTCCGTTCCCCTGCTCCGTTCCCTCCTGCTCCGTTCCCTCCTGTCCCGTTTTTCCCCCCCCCGCCACTTTGCTGCGACTCAGGCAGGGGCTATGGGTGAAACCCGCAAGGCGGCAGGGTTTTGGAATAAGGTCGGTGTAAATAGTATATAATTGCCGAATTTTACTATATTTGCGATATGACAACATTACTCCCTTAAAAATGAAAATGACGAAACTATTGCTGCTTGTCGCCGCTATGATTGCGTGGACGGGCATTTCGAAAGCCGACGGACTCGACCTGCCCGACGGTGCGGTCGTGAAATACCGTCTCGACAAGACGGTGACCGACGAGACGGGTTCATTCGAACTCAAACGGTACGACAAGGGTACGGGTGCGGTTTCCGATCTGCGCAATCCCGTGTTCGCCGACGGTGGGTTGGCTGTAAAGGCTTGTTATGCCGTCGATCGCAAACTGCCCTCGTACGAATCCAAACCGCTCGGAATAGTAATGCGATGCCGTCTCGGCGGCAAACTCGTGGATGCCTGCCCGTTTATGCTCACGAAGGCGGGTTCGCCGCGCAAGATCCTGCGTCCGTTCATCATCGACGGGGATTCGATACGCATATTCGGCCATGCCGTCAAGCAGAAACATTCGTGGTGGTCGCTGCCGTTGCCGAAGGCCGATGAGGACGGGTTCCGCACGTTCATATATACGCGTCGAGGTTCATATTGCGAGCTGTCTACGGGCGATCGCCGCTACGAATTTTATGACGATGCGCCCGGCAGTGCAGGTCTCGACCGCCTTGTGATATGCCCGACGGGCGATATGGTGATAACCGAGCTGGCCGTCTACGACAAGACGTTGTCCGTAGGCGAGAAGCTGACGATCGTAGGGCGTAAAAAAGGCCGCCGGCTGGAGTTCGGCGAGGCCGATATCTACGACGATGCGAAAGACGAACGCGGCAAGACCGCTATGATGTGGGTGTACATATCGTTCAACTGCGCACTTGCCGCATTTGCGGTCTATCAGCGGCGCAAGCCGTCGCGGAATATCGCCGGATACCGTTTTAACGGTCGTTTGTGGGTCGTTCTGGCAGCTGTCGCAGCTATGGCCGTGAACGTGTTCCTCTATATGCGCGGCGGGCTCGAACTGTCGTTGGCGGTGTATGTCGTCAGCCTGATTTCATACATAATTGTCGCACGGCGTCCCGTTACGTATGCCGAGCTCGAGAAGGAGCGTGCGCTGGCCGAATATGAGAACGGGCGGAACAAGGGCGGCAAATACGGTAAAGGCGAACTGATGAAGGATGTCGGCAAACTGGGCTCGGGCATTCTCGGAATGTTCGGACACGCGGCCGTCTCTGCGGCCGAGGCAGTCGCGGATGCCGACAGGGTAGTGGAGACACGCGACGCCGCAACGGGGAAGGTGCTGAAACGCGAAAAGTCGCTCGACTTCGGATCGCTCGCCGCGTCCATAGTCGGTTTCGTTTTGGTGGCTGCGGCGGTTGTCGGGATAATTATTTTCGTCGCGATGTTCGCTATGGCGTTACTGCTCGCCGTTTTGTCGTTTATGCCTCTTGTAAAGTTCATTATGAACAGGCGCCGATACGGCAACATCGTTTGACGGAAACGGCGCGGACAAACGGGATGATTATCTGATCGCTTGAGGCCGTTCGGAAAGATTATTGATATGGCAGACAGGACAGAGGACAGAATAAGGAGCGTTTACCGCGTGACCGTAGTGGGTTTCGCGGTGAATCTCGTATTGACCGTCGCCAAACTTGCGGCCGGTATCTTCGGACGGAGCAGCGCTATGGTTGCCGATGCCGTACATTCGGCGTCCGATTTCGCAACGGATCTGGCCGTGCTGGTGTTCGTGAGGTTCTCGGCCAAGCCGAAGGACGACGACCACGATTACGGGCACGGCAAGTATGAAACGCTGGCGACGCTGATAATAGGCTTTGCATTGGCCGCCGTCGGTGTCGGAATATGTATCAACGGCGTGCGTATGATTGCGGCCGTATCGGAGGGGCGGGAGATTCCGAGTCCCGAACCGATAGCGCTTGCAGCGGCGGTCGTCTCCATTGTAGTCAAGGAGTGGCTGTATCGCTATACGGCGGCAGTAGGGCGACGGGTGGATTCGCCGTCCGTTATCGCCAATGCGTGGCATCACCGCAGCGATGCGCTGTCGTCGGTGGGAACGCTCGCAGGCGTAGGGCTTGCCTATTTCTTCGGGGGTAAATGGCGCATAGCCGACCCGATAGCCGCCATTGTCGTGGCGGTCCTGATACTCAAGGTCGCATACGGCCTGATTCGCTCGGGCATCGATGAGCTGCTTGAAAAGTCGCTTCCTCCCGAGGTCGAAAGCGAGATACTTGAGATCATAACGGCGGATAAGGCCGTAACGTCGCCGCACAACCTGCGTACGCGCCGCATAGGTGCGGGAATCGCCGTCGATGCCCATATCCGCGTGAACGGGAATATGAGCGTGAACGATGCGCACGATATAACCGTCGTCATAGAACGGGGGCTGAAAGAGCGTTTCGGCGAAAATACGATAGTTATGATACACGTCGAACCCGAAAAGCGGTAAGGCCCGTTATGCGGAGCGGAAAACCGGGAACTGGGAGCGGGACCGCCTGCCGCGGGATAGGGAGACGGAACATCCCGCCTGCCCGCTGCGAGACGGGACAATGCCCCTGTCGGAATAAACTCCGACAGGGGCGTTGTCATTGTGGCGGACGAGTTCCGTGCCTATCCTATGATATATTTGCTTTTGGGCAGATACGACAGTATCTTGGTCAGCAGGTAGCTCACGATGTAAGTGACGAACCCGACCGAATAGATCGTCGCAGGTGTCGGGAAACGTCCCGATAACAGCGCGAAGACCGCATTGAGTACGAAAATGTGCATCAGATACATTCCGAAACTCATACGCGAGATGTCTGCTATGACCTTGTAGACGATTCCTTTCGAATAGGTTATCTTTTTGAAGACCAAAAATATGGCTATCGACATCAGGGCCACGTTAGGTGTGCAGAACCGCCAGCTTATTTCTATGTCGTGGAGCATTTGCGTCGTTCCGAATATCATTCCGTCGGCATCGGCGCCTATCGTCTGCGCGAAGCCGTAGAACCAGCCGGCCGTGACGGCGTAGCCTATGGCGAATGCGGGGACGGCGAAAGCCAGCGTTTTGCCCCACGACCAGTCGATATACGTGCGGATGTAGTGTGCGATTACTAAATAGCCTATGTATCCGCTTACGTACCAGAATAACGAGAATTCATTCCACAGCCCTTCGCCGTAGAGGAACTCGTGCGAATAGCGCAGGTAGGGTACGAACGTGGTCAGGAACCACATACCTATGAACAACAGTTCGCCCCGTTTTGTCAGCCCTGCGACCCACGATGAAATCATAGGCATCAGCAGATACAGCCCGAGCAGCATATACATAAACCACAGGTGTCCCGCGGCGGGAGGAAAGTTGAAACACAATGTCTTGAGGTTCGCGAGCACCGTTTCAGAGCTCCACTCCGCACCTGCCTGCGGCAGAACCGCATAGAGCAGCAGCCATACGATGAACGGGATGGCGACGCGCGTGAAGCGGCGCTTGAGGAATGTCGGCGTGTCGGTTCTGACGGGGAACAGAAGGTAGCTCGACGTCATTACGAACAGCGGTACCGCTGCCCGCAGCATACTGTTGAGCAGGGCGATCCAAAGGTCGTCGCCTGCGGCGATGGTTACGGGGTGCTCGCTGCCGATATAGAAATATTCGGATGCGTGTACTATGATTACCATCAGGCACGCGAATGCGCGCAGGTAATCGAGGAATACTACTCTTTCGGTGTGTGGAGCGATCGTTCGGGTCATACGGTTTTCGAATTAGTTTGGGTTTCACGACATTCCCCGCCTTGCGGAAGCGGGGAACGACGTATTTGTATGGATTGCGGAATTATTCTTCCCTGACTTTCTTATTCCAGTTGAGTATCGGGAGAAGGAACGATATTATCGAGGCCCCTATCCAGAATATCGCAGCCTGCGAGAAGTCGTAGTGTTTCACGACCTCGCCCAACTCATTGACGGTCTCGGTGATATTGTTGTTTATAAGGTATCCGCTGACAACCTCCTGCAAGGCTGCGGCGGCATAGCTCGCCATTCCGACGATGCCGAGTGCGGCGCCCGTCGCCTTGCGCGGGACGATATCGACTGCCATAAGTCCGCCCAAAAAGCAGATCAATACGCCGATGGCGATACCGAAGAGCACCATACTTGCGACATTGACGATATACGAATCACCGCCGTAGATGAACATAATGTAGGCGACGGTGAGCAGCACGCCCGAGATGAATGCGGGGATGTTGCGGTTGCCCTTGAAGAGGACGTCCGAGAGCCAGCCCGACAGCACCGTGCCGAAAATGCCCAACAGGGCGTTTATGGATATGATGAACGTGGCGTCCCCCATATCGAAACCTTTGGCCTCCTGAAGGAACAGCACGCCCCAGCTGTTGAGCGAATAGCGGCTGACATACATGAATGCCGACGCGGCCGCGAGAATCCATACGGCGGGCGAACGCAGCACCTGACGCTGGATCTCCTGTGTGGACTCGTTCTTCGCGGGAGCCTCCTTGCTTTCGTGCGCCAAGACCTCGATGGCGGGCAGTCCCTTGCTTTCGGGGGTGTCGTGCAGGAAGAAGAGGATGATTATCACGCCTATGGCACCTGCTATGGCCGAGCCGAAGAAGCCCCACTGCCAGCCGAACAAGGCCACGACCTGTCCGACGAATACGAACGAGAACCACTCGCCGAGATTGTGGCTCGCCGAGAAAAATCCGTAGTACGTACCTCGTCTGTTGAGCGGGAACCAGCGCGACAGCGAGATGATTGCCGGAGGTGCGCCCATAGACTGCGACCATCCGTTCACGCCCCACATTATGGCGAAGACGATGAACATAACCGAGGTGGTTACGGCCGTAACGCCCGATGCCAGACCGAGGATGCCCATTATGAGGTTGGCGGCGGTCGAGATTATGAGGCCCGTCGCCATAAATTTCTTGATGTTGCAGTAGTCGGCGATGAAGCCGTTTACGAACTTGCCGACTGCGTATGCTATCAAAAGCGCCGAGCCGATATATCCCAACTGCGTGGCGTCGAGAATGCCGTTGTCGAGGATAGGTTTTTTCATCACGTTGAGACTCGTGCGGCATACGTAGTAGAGACTGTATCCGAGAGTCGCGGCGACGAAGGCCTGCAAACTCAGTTTGCGATAATAGCGTTGCTGTTTGCGTTCGTCCATTTGCAGCGGTTCGGACGGCTCGCTGATTTTGTAGAAGTTTACGATTGATTTGAACATTTATTTAATAATATTTTAGGTTGCTTACGGCAATTTCCTACAAAGATAAGTTTTTTTGGCTGAAGAACAAAACGGGGAGGCGAATGTCGCGCCTCCCCGTCGTTATGCCGTCGGATACGTTATTTGCCGCATGCCGCACGGAATGCGGGATAAACGTAGGTGTCGTAGTTGTAGACCGCGTGCCACGGCGTCTTTATCTGGTCGTAGCGATCCTCGCTCTCGCCCGAGAGAGGCGTAATCTGCCCGAACGATGTCGAGCCCGCCTCGTAATCGAAGACCCCGCGGTAGCGGCACTCCCCGAGCAGTGTCTTGTACACTTCGCCCCAGAGACCGCGTTCGCCTATCGAACCGTATTTTTTGTCTTTAGCGTAGAGTGCGCCGTTTTTGGAGTAGCCCGGGTCGAGATGATCGTCTTGGTATGAGCGTTCGCGTATGCCCGTACCGCGATTGTCGTGCATATGCAGCGTGCCGATGCGCGTGCCCGCCGTCTTCATCCAGTCGATGACATTCGTCTTGTTGCCGTCGATGCCGAGCCATATGTTCGCATGTCCGATGTCGAACGCTATTTTCACGGGTTTGCGCAGGGCGCCTTTCGAGGTCATAGCATTGGCTTCGTCTATGGCTTTCGACAGCACGGCGGCTTCGGCGCCTACGCCGCAGGACATATTCTCGACGGCTATCTGCGTGCCTATCTCGTCGGCGACGAGTTGCAGCTCGTAGAGCGACTGCGCAAGGCTTGCTGCCGAACTGCCGTCGCTGAATTTCAGCGTCTGGTTGCAGTGTATGAGAAGGTATGCGGGTTCGAGCGCCTCGGCGGCACGGATTAGCTGCGAGAAGTAGCGCACCGTCGAGTCGCGGTGTTCGGCATCGGGTGCGCACAGGTCGTAATAGCGCTCCTCGGTCTGGTTGCCGTACGGCAGGTGCATACACCATATCTTCAACCCGTTGGCTCGTGCTTTCTCCGCGTATTTTTTAGCATCGGCTTCCCACTTGGCATAGGCCGTCGCGGCGTTCTCCTTGCTGCCGAACCCGGGGCTTATATATGTATAGCCCAATGCGCGCGTCGATAGATAGGCGGCATCGTCGTAAAGGCTCATCGTGCTGCCGACACGCAGTCGCAGCCGCGAAATATCCTCGGCGGGATCGCCCGGTTCGGTCGTGGGTTCTACGACGGTGTAGTCGCCCTCGTAGCCGTAGGGTATGCGGCGGATTATCAGGTCGTCGATATAATAGATGTTCTTTGCATTGCGTATGGCCGTAGGCATCAGCCGCAGCGAGGTGTTGGACGAGAAGGCTCCGACCGTCAGTTTCACTTCGTGCCATCTGCCCGCTGCGATGTCGCCCGTCGTCAGCAGTATTTTCGGGCGTGCGGGCGATGCCTGCGAGAGACGGCGGCTCGTGGCGGGCGATATGTCGAGTTCCGTACCGTCGATGGACAGCGTCAGCGGTACTGTTCCCGAGCTCGCGATGAGCTTGTCTCCCGAGCCGTGCGATGCGGACTGAAGTTCGAGCGTGCATTCGAATCCCTCCTCCAAACAGAGGCGGAACGATATTTCCGCCGTGCAGGGTACGTTGCCGAGCGAGGTTACGCAGGGGGTGCGTATGATGCCGCGGTTGGCATTGGCTTCATTGTCGCCGCAGCATATGTACCCGTTGTATTCCGACACGTAGTAGAGCGTGCGCCAGTCGTCGAGACCGCGATTGCGCAGATATGCCTGCGAAAGCTCCAACCCCGCACTTTCGTACGTGTGGTCGGTGTAGTCCGTCGTGGTGACGAAGGAGGTGCCGGCGGTCGATGAGAGTTTCACCTGCAAGGCCGTCTCGGTGCCCGAAGCGGCTTTGGGTGCGAAATCGCTGCCCGAACTGCCGCGCCCCAAACCTTTCTGTCCCGCCACTATGTCGCCGCCCCACGTGCAGTTGTCGAAATGCTGGGCATAGAGCAGGTTCTTGTCGGGCGCATAGTTTACGGTCGGCAGCGAGAGCGTCTCGCCTGCCCGCACCGTATATGAAGAGGCGAACTCCTGCTCGACGAACTTGTGCGAGCGGTCGCTGATACGGACTGAAAAACCGTTGTAGGTGCCTGCGGGGAGGACCAAATAGAAGTCGGTGCCTGCCGTAGAGAGGGCGGCGCCCGTGTCGCCCGTACCCGCGCAGTTCAATACGACACTGCCCGAGCAGGGGGTGCCGATATTCTCGGTCGCGAGGATGCCGCGCTCTTTATCGAACGCGCATACCCCCGCCAGATTTTTGTCGGATGTCTCGGCGATGCGGATGCTCGTTGCATATCCTTCTCCTGCCACGTTCAGGTGCAGCAGACCGCAGGCGGCGGCCATAGGGAGTCTCTCGCCGTCGGTGCCGACGCCGTACATCGGCATCGCCGACTTTTCGAACTCGCCTTCGCGGTAGAGTTGTGCGAACGGCAGGGTGAAAGTATTGTCGCTCTTCGAGTATAGCGAGGCGGGATAGTATGCCGTGTAGGTATCGTCTTCGGCCTTATCGACATAGAGGACGGCTCGGTTTTCGCTGTCGAACCGTACGTAGTACGTTCTGCGATTGACTATTACGGCATCGTCCTTTTGCCACTCGATTTTCGGTCCGCCGCCTGTCGTCGGGCCGACGGTTTCCAGCCGCAGTGCGATCTGGCCTTCGTCGGGTCCGTCGGGCTGCTCCGGTTTTTCGGGACCGTCGCTGCTCGTCGGGTCGTCCGAACAACCCGATGCGCAGACGGCCGCTGCGAGGACGAACAGGAGCATTGCGACGAATGCCGCCCGCGATGTCGCGCTGTGGAATATATTGCCTGACATATCGAATATGTTTTCGTTTTTTCGGGAATCATCGCGGCCGCCCGACTGGCAGCCGCGATAAATGCCTCGATATTATATCTCACGTTACATATAGCGCAACGTAATCGTGCCGAACTGGATGTAGTTGTCGTAGCTGGTGCTCATCTTTATCTCACCCGTTTCGCTGTTGTCGTCCCAGCGTATGGGCAGCGACGAGAGTACGTTGTCGTAGGGACGTATGCGTATCATAACCTTCTCCTTGCCGAAGATGTCGGCGGGGAAGACGAACATATGGTCGGTCATACCGAGCCCAGCGTCGTAGCAGGTGTAATATTTGTTGCCGTTTACGGAGGCATCCCACCACGGCAGCGAGCGCAGCTTGAAGTAGGGCTGGTTGCGGTGCGAATCGCACACTACGCGGTCCTTGACTTCGTTGTAGGTGGCACCTCCGTCTGTCGAATACTCTACGCACCAGTGTGCGGGGAATGTCTTGGAGGTGTTGGCGGATACGGTGCCTGCCGAGAACGTGAAGCCCAGACACATATGCGTTCCCGTAACCTCGCTCGTCGAGAACTCCAGACGTATGCCGTTGATGCCCGTTATCTTGCCGTCCGTCCACTCGTACCAGCCTTTCACGTTGGCACGTATTCCGTATGCCGTGTTCTTGGAGTCGGGATATGCCAGACTGAAGGGTATGCCTCTGTCTCCCAAATCCCGTGCGTTGTAGTCGTAGCAGCCCGTTATGGGGTAGTTGCGCAGCGACGCCGTGACGGGCATGGCGTGGTTCTCGCAATACAGCTCGGTGTTTTTCGGGAACTTGTCGTAGTCGGGAGGACATATCGATTCGAGACCGTTCGCCTTGTATTTCGCATCGACTTTGGCGACGTACTGCCCGAATTTGTAGGCGTACGTATGGCCGTTGTATTCGGCCAGAGTGGTGTAGTTCGATGCCCCGTTGCCCATAGTGAGAATGTCTTTTTCATCTACGGGACGTATCTGGTAACGGCCTATGTAGTCGCCGTAGCGGTGCACCTCGGAATGGACGATTATGCCGTTGATGTCGCCCGCACCCTGCGGAACGCCGAGCCCCGAGCGGCGCCACGTGCAGAGCATATTCATCAGCATATATATGCCGTCGCCGTTGCGGTCGAACAGGAGCGATGCCCAGCCGTCGAGACGGTTATTGTTGCCCGAAAGGGAGGCGTTCACGGATGACGAGAGCGTATAGTTCTCGTAGACATTGGCGTAACAGCCGTCCTTGAAGAGGAATTCCGTGTCGGTGAGGGTTACGAACGTATAGATGTCGTCGTCGGTGAGTTCGGCTATGGTTTTCCGCTTCACGGGCAGCTCCGACGCTTCGCCCGCACGTCCCGAGAGGATGTTCTCGGCCGTAAGACCCGTTACGGTATAGCGGTCGGGATCGCTCTCTCTGACCATCACGGCATCCTTGAGCGAAATCTGCACGAACGAGTAGCGCGACAGTACGTTGTCCGACGCTTCGTCGAATTGCAGGCGTATGCCGCAGCTGCCGTCGGCGCTCTCGATATACGCCGTGCGGTCGCTGACCGAGGTGTCCACCTTGTCGTAGTTCACGCTCGGGTTCAGTTCCATATTCTTGCTTCGGTAGTCGCTTATTATCCAGCCCTCGATATTTACGTCGTCGGTGATTTCCGCTCCCGCCTCCGTAGCCATGGCACGTGCTTCGGAGAATGTCAGCGTGCGGCCGAAATTGTCGTCCTTGTCGGCTTGGGTGATGAATATGCGCAGGAGGAACTCTTCCTCCCAGCTGTCCACGTAACGCATTGATATTATCGACGAGCGCGGGTTCGCGGAGTTGTTGTATTGAGGGGTTACACGCAGTACGCCGTCGTTGTAGACGGGCTGCGAGAGCCACTCCTCACCGCCGTTCGAGTAGGATATTTCGAAATCTTCGAACGGGATGTTGGTGTCGATGCCGAATTCGGCGGGCTGCTGGCTGCTGCCCTCGATGGCGCGGAACGGCGCTTCGCACTCGACTGCGGGGACTATGCCTTTCTGTTTTATGTAAACCGTGTCGGCTTTGGCTCCCGAGTCAAGCCGCAACGCTATTACCGCCATTCGGCGGAACCCCTCGTTGGCCTTGCAGTCGAGGACGATGGTGCCGTCACCCTTCATATGGCGTTTGTCGAGCGAGGCCCATTCGTCTTCGATTTTGTTGGCGAACTTTATCGAATAGCCGTCGTTGGCATATACCTGAATTTCGAGCGTGCCTCCGTTTTCGTCTATCTCATAGACGTTCTGCGGCGATACGAGTTCGATTACCTTAGGATATTCGGCATCGTCGATCTCGCACGAGCTGAGACACATTGCTCCCGCAAGGCACAGCATGGCCGTGCCTGCGGATACGATGTATTTCATAAGATGTTTCATCTTCGGATGATTGGTCTGTTAAGGATTAGTATGTTATTACCACGTCTTCGAGCATGAATGCACTCGGGTATTTGAGGGTCGATGTGCAGTCTACGCCCGTATCTATCGAGTCGGTGTATGTCGCGCTCAACCACGCCAGTCGCAGCGATGCGGGCGAGATCTTCACCATCACCTTCGCGGCTCCCGCGGCCGATGCGGGCAGCGTGAACTTCTCCTGAATGAAGCCCGAAGGCATTGCCAGCGGCGTGTAGGCCTTTATCGCCTCGCCCGTTACGGGGTTGGTGAGCGCCTGCGCGGACAGCCAGTTTACGGACGAGCGCATTTCGAACTCCTGAGTGCCGTTCACAGTATTGGTGCAGAGCTCCCACGTCGTACCGCCGTCGGTCGAGCACTCCACTTTCCAGTAGAGCGGGAACGAGTGCGTCAGACCTTTGTACATATGTTTGGTCGATACGTTGGCGTTATTCGTAGTTCCTACCTGCATAGCCGAGGTGGTGAACGATACGGCCATAGTGCCCGTAGCGGTCGTTGCGGGGAACTCGATGACTATACCGTTGGTCTTGCCCGTCCAGTTGCCGCTCTCGTCCCATTCGTAGTAGCCTGCCACATCGTGGCGGAATACGAGGGCTGTCGATTTCGATTGGCCGTGCATATCGTTGATATTAGTCGGTTTTCCGTTCGAACCATTTACGGGAGTAGTCGTCGTCGCGAGATTGGTCGTGCCTTTGGTGCCGTTGATGATGCTCGGCTGGTACGAATAGTTGTTCATCGTGCCCGCGGTTCCTCCGACAATCGTCGGGTGTCCCGTAGTCGCACCGTTGATTATTGTCAGGTTCGTCGTATATAGCACTGCACTGCCGTCTGTCAGTCCGTGCGTCGCGTGCATCTTGTTCTGCTGCATCGTCGTGGCATTGCCCTGTTTGAAACCTCCGAGCGCGGCGGCTCCGTTCCAAGCGTACTGCCCGATCGATACGGTCTCTTTGGTCAGCGACCAGCGTGCAAGTACGTTCGTCGCACTGGCTTCTTCGGCGGGTATGTCGAACGATGCCTCGTCTATCGGGCGTATCTGGTATTTGCCCATATCGCCGTAGGCGGGATCTTCGGTGTGGACGATTATGCCGTTCACCTTGCCCACACCCTGCGGGACGTGTTTGCCCGTATCGCTGTCGCGGCGCCACTCGCATTCCGAATTGATGAGTGCGTATATGGCATTGTTGTCGGCATCCTGCATCATTGTGGCCAATTGGTCACGAATACCGCCGGTCATCGTCTCCGTGGTGTAGGTATAGGGCCCGTCCTTTACGACGAACTCCATATCCGTCAGCGTCGTGCAGGTGTAGATGTCCTCGTCGGTGAGGGTCGCGATGGTGCGCTCCTTGGAGACTATTTCGCTTTCGTGTCCCGCCTCTTTGTTCCGAATATGTTTCGGCAGGAGATTGCCTATGTAGTAGCGGTCGGGATTCTCCTCTTTGAATACTTTCGCTCCGTAGAGGTTGAGTTTCAGCTTGTCGCCGCGGTGCAGCTTATTGTCGAGCACGTTCGTGAAGACTAAACGGAACCCGTACTTGCCGTCGAGCGTCTGGGCGTATGCAGTCTTCGGGTTTATGGATGTATCGGAGATGTTCCAGCTTTTGTTGGGATTTTTCTCTATATTCGAACATTCTGAGCCGCTGCCGATTACGATCAACTCGTCGGCGAGATATGCGTCGTAGGCCGTACCCGTTACCTTGCTGTCTCGGCGCAGCTGCTCTGCGGTAGGCAGAACGGAGCGTTTTGCACTCTCGCCTGCGAGGTCCAAAGCGAACGGACGTATCGTCGCGCGGGCGAACTCGTAACCGCCCGTGTCGGCATTGTCGGGCATATCGAAGCGGAAACGCCCTTTGTCGGTGAAGATATAGATGTAGCTTTTAGTCGAAACTTCGGCATCCGAGCCGTAGTTGCCCGGCCAAAGGCAGATGTAAAGGCTCTGTTTGTCGGCGGAGACCGTTATGTCGCCGTCGGCGAACAGGTGGGTCTGATAGGTGGTGTCGCCCGTTGCCACTACTTTGATGGTGTTCTTGACAAGCGAGAGATCGCCGGTCTCGGTGACGGACGTCAGGTCGAACGGGGCGTATCCAACGCACCAGTTGTCGCCCGAAGTCGCGTTCGACCACTTCGTGCACCAGAAGCTCGCACCCAAAATCTTGGCACCCTGATATTTCGCATCGGAGCTGAAGACGTTGAGTTTCATAACCGATGCCATCGGGCGGAAGAGCACCGTAGTGCCTTCGGTAGTCTCGGCTGCCGTCGCAACCGCCACGAGCGGGAAGTTGCGGCCGTCCAAAACATCGGCCTGCGCCTGGCTTTGGTTGTGGGGAACCGTGATTTTGGCTTTGTCGGCCGCAACACCGTTGTTGTCGGCGGTGTAGGGGTAGTAGGCCATAATCTTGTCGCCTGCCTCGAAGGCTGCGGCGGTGAAGGTTACGACCGCCTTGCCTTCGACGTGGCTGACGGTACCTTTGGCGTTGAGGGTGGGTGTCGAGGCGTTGGCGACGTATACGCCGACCTCGTCGCCGTCCGTGAATTTTACTATAGTTCCGTCGAGCGTCGTGCGGGTGTCGTCGAATGCCGCCGTGAAGGACATGGCTACTCCTGCGGCCGCATCGTTGCGGAGATTGTCTTCCGTTATGTCGGTCGTACAGCCGACGGTAGTCGCGAATGCAGTCGCGACTACGAGTATGGATCGATACAGATTTTTCATTGTCGTCAGTGTTTTAAGTCGTTTTACAATGTCTCCTCTCCGTATTCTCCCAAATGTTCCGTGTTCTCGTTGGGGTCGTACGAGACGGCGAAGCCCGCTTCCGAGCGTACTTCGGCGATTCTGATTGTCGGGGTTGCGTAAAGTCCCGAAGTTGTGGTTTTCATATGATAAGTGTTTTTGTTTATTTGTAACATACGTATATCGACCCGAATCTGATTATGGTCTGTTGCTTGATATTCTTGTTTACCACCTTGTTGTCCATTATGACATCCTTTTCGGGATTGGCGCGTATCTGAGAGAGTTTCGTACTCGCGGGACTTATGGCTATGAGCACCTTATCCCTGCCGAACATCGATTGCGGCAGGGCATACATATGCTGTTGCAGACCCATTCCGCAGTCGTAACCCGTGGGCAGCGGCTTGGGGTTGCCCGAGCCTTCGACGACTTTCGGCCAGAACGGTACGGGGCGCAGAACGGTCTTGTCGCTGCCCGTGGCGCTGTCCTTGAGCAGCGTCCAGTGTACGCCGTCGTACGAACACTCCACCTTCCATTCGGCGGGGTAGTTCCACGAACCGTTGGCGTCCTGATTGCCTGCGCCGAAATCGAAGCATAGAGCCATATCCGTCCCTTTGATTTTCGCGGTCGAGAACTCTATGAGGAACGAATTCACTCCGTTCGCCTTGCCCGCCGCGTCGAACGTGTACCAGTCGGGAGTCGGGGCATTGAAGAACAGCGCCCCCTTGTAGACGGCACCGCGCTGGTAGGTGTCCAAGGCGTTGAAATCGTTGGTGACCATTATGTACGAGTTGCTCGTGGTCCACATAAATCCGCGGCCGACATCGGGCAGGATGCGGTCGCCGCGCACCTCCTTCTTGTTCTCGATGCCCGTTTTAGTCCCCATATACTCGAAGTCGAGCGAGGCGTCGGTGTTATTTTCGAGGAACCAGCCTATGAGCACCTTGTACGGCGATTTGGCTTTCTTGTCGGCGACGATGTCGTTGCCGTCTACGGGACGTATCGAGTAGCGTCCCATATTCCCGCCGTAACGGCGCATCTCGGTGTGGACGACGATACCGCTCAAAGCGACCTGCCCCTGCGGGATGCGCTTGCCCGTGCGGCGCCATTGGCACAGCGTATTGACGGGCATATATATCGCGTCGTTGCGCGAGTCGCGAACGAGGCTCGCCCAGCCGTCCATACGGCTCGTGACCTTGTAGTATTTGGGATCTTTCTCGTTGTCGGGATGAAGCTCCGACTTGATGCAGTACGGCTCCCAGATATTGGTGTACGATCCGTCCTTGATAACGAACTCGACCTCCTTCAGCGTGATGAACGTGTAGACGTCCTCGTCCGTAAGTTCGCCGATGAACTTCTGTTTGGGTACGACAGCCGAGGCGTCGCCTTTTACAGCATCGACGATGTTTTCGGCCGTCAGGCCGTCTATCGTGTAACGCTCGGGGTCGTTCTCGCGTACTATCTTCGTGCCGCGCAGGTTTATCTTCACCTTGCCGTAACGGTGCAGTTCGTTGTCCTCGACGCTGGCGAATTTCAGACGGAAACCGTAGCGGCCGTCGGCGCTCTGGATATACGAGGTCTTGTCGTTCGGCGTCAGGTCTACCTGCGATTGCGATACGTTTACGTTCAGCTCCATATTCTTGCTGTCGCAGTCGCCGATAACGATGCCTTCGATTATGAGGTCGTTTTCTACGGCGACGGGCGCATCGGCCGATGCCATAGCGCGAACCTTGTCGAAGCTCTGCGGCGTTTGCGCAACGGCGGCGGCGAAGAAAAACGTCGCCGCTGCCGTGAAGTGCAATATTCTGATAAGTTTCATATTACGACCTTATTTATAGGATATTACCACGTCTTCGAGCATAAATGCGCTCGGATATTTGAGTGTCGGGGTGCAGTCGATGCCCGTGTCTATCGACGAGGTGTACGACGAACCGAACCACGCCAGCCGCAGCGATGCGGGCGAGATTTTCACCATCACCTTCGCGGCTCCCGCGGCCGATGCTGGCAGCGTGAACTTCTCCTGAATGAAGCCCGAGGGCATCGCCAGCGGCGTGTAGACGTTGAGCGCCGAGCTCGTAACGGGGTTTGTCAGGCTTTGCGGGTTCATATAATTGACTGTCGAACGCATTTCGAACTGCTTCGAGCCGTTCACCGTATTGGTGCATTTCGTCCACGTCGAACCGCCGTCGGTCGAGCACTCCACTTTCCAGTAGAGCGGGAACGAGTGCGTCAGACCTTTGTACATATACTTGGTCGATTTGTTGGCGTTATTCGTCGTTCCTACCTGCATTGCCGACGTGGTGAACGATACGGCGAGAGTACCCGTTGCCGATGTCGCGGGGAATTCCAAAACGATACCCGTAGTGCCGCCAGTCCAGTTGCCGCCGCTCCATTCGTAGTAGCTTGCCACATCGTGGCGGAATATGAGGGCGGTCGATTTCGACTGGCCGTGCATATCGTTGTGCCCGTTCGTTGCCGTGGCGAGATTGTTCGTGCCTTTGGTGCCGTTGATGATGCCCGGCTGGTACGAATAGTTGTTCATCGTATTCGCGTCTTTTCCTCCCTCAATCTTCGGGTGCCCCGTAGTCGCACCGTTGATTATCGTCAGGTTCGTGGAGTAGAGCACCGCCGAACCGTCGGTCAGTCCGTGCGTCGCGTGCATCTTGTTCTGCTGCATCGTCGTGGCGTTGCCTATCTTGTATCCGCCGTTGTTCACGGTCGCCGCTCCGCCGTTCCAAGCGTACTGCCCGATAGATACGGTCTCTTTGGTCAGCGACCAGCGTGCCAGTACGTTCGTCGCCGAACTCTCTTCGGCGGGTATGTCGAACGATGCCTCGTCTATCGGGCGGATCTGGTATTTGCCCATATCGCCGTAGGCGGGATCCTCGGTGTGGACGATTATGCCGTTCACCTTACCTACGCCCTGCGGGACGTGTTTTCCCGTTGCGCTGTCGCGGCGCCACGCGCATTTCGAGTTGATGAGTGCGTATATCGCGTTGTTGTCCGCATCCTGCATCATCGTCGCCAGATTGTCGCGGAATTGATTGGATGCCGTGCATCCGAGCATCGTCTCCGTGGTGTAGGTATAGGGCCCGTCCTTTACGACGAACTCCATATCCGTCAGCGTCGTGCAGGTGTAGACGTCCTCGTCGGTAAGGGTCGCGATGGTGCGCTCCTTGGAGACTATGTCTGCGGGCGAACCTGCCGCTTCGACTTCGATGTCGTCAGCCTTTATGCCGCTCAACGTGTAACGTTTCGGGGAATCCTCCATAGTGAGGGTCTTGCCGTCGAGATAGAGACGTATCTTGTCGCCGCGATGCAGCGTGTTGTCGGCCGCAGTTGCGAATTGCAGGCGGAAACCGTATTTTCCGTCCTCGCTTTGGGCGTATCCCGTTTTCGCCGTTGCCGTGAAGTCGATTCTGTTCACCGACGTGTTGGGGTTCTTCTCCGTATTGAGGTCGTCCCTGTCGCTGGTGACGCGTACTGTTATGTAGTCGCGGTAATCTTCGTCGCTCGGGTAGGTTTGAGACCCTGCCGATGTCTGCATAGCGCGCAATGCTTCGGCTGTAACCGTCCTCGGCATTACCTCGCCGCGTTGCAGGAATTTCAGGACACCCTCCGTTACCGTTCCGTTGAGGTCGGTATGCGAGACGGTTATGGTCGCCGAACGTTTGATGCCGTCGTTCGCCGCACAGTCGAATGTTACGGCACCCTCCTCGACGGCGATGTTCGAGATATAATCTTTCGCGTCGCCTTCATATGCGGTCGATACCGTCATTGCGCCGTAGAGCGCAGAGATGTTCGACGCGAAGGAGGCGGCGATGCCTTGATGTTCGTCTTTCGAAACGACCACGTCCGCGAAGTCGATGTACGCCTTGCGGTTGCTTTGGTCTATGACGGTTTCGGCGCGGTATTCCTTGCCCTCGGCATCCGTCGTGCTCATCGCTATCGACGCCTTACGCGCCTTGTCGCCCGCATTTTCCGCAATCTTGAAAGATACGTATGCGCTTTCGGGAGCATCTTCGCTGCTGTCGGTTGCAGCGCGCGAGGGATGGTACTGCAAATCGGAGATCCAGCCGCCTTCACCCTCGTCGTAGAGCGCGACGGGCTTCAGCTCTTCGAGCAGCGTCTCCGGAAGGTTGGTGTCGAGTGTCAGACGCCCCTCATAGGCGCCTGCGGCGAACTGCAACGAGTTTTTATCGAATGCGAGTTTGGGATTTGTAAGTCCCGGGCGCTGTGTGAGGCGGATGATCTGCTCCTTGCCGTTGCCGCGCAGGATAACGTTCACCATACGCGACAAGCCCGTGTTTTCCGAGTAAGAGAAGCGTATGAAAGCGGTGCCTTTGCCCGATGTGCGGTCCAAAGCGCCCCACGAGATCTCCTCCGAGAGCGAAGCCTCCCATTTCCCGTCGCAGTAGCAGCCGAAAGTTATCCGTCCCTCGTCGGCATCGAAAATAAGGGCGTTGGAATCTACGGCCATATCGAATTTCTCCTCGAAATCGCGGTTGCATCCGCCCGCTGCGAGTGCCGCTGCGAGCGCAACGGCTGCGAGAAACCTTTTTGTTTTATATACGGTGTTCATAGTGTTGTTCATTGGGTTATAAGCCTGCGGCCTTGTATTCGTCATTTGTCAGCACACCGCCGGACAATGCGCACTGCGTGTCGGGTATGGGGTAGTAGCGATGGCAGGGGCGCATCTTCTCCTTGAGGCGGGTGTAATTGGTGTAATTGTATGTCTGCTCGTACCATATGCCCCAGCGTACGAGGTCGAACTTGCGTTGGAATTCGCCGCCGAGCTCTTTCGCGCGCTCGTTGCGGATCTCCACCGTCAGGTCTTCGAAGCCCGAGAAACTCGTGTAGAGGTCGATGCCCGCACGCGCCTTTATCATATTGAGGTAGCGCATCGATTCGACATCGTTCTCCAGCTGGCAGTAGCATTCCGAGAGCATAAGCACCGCGTCGGCATAGCGGAACAGGTGATAGTTGTTGCCGTCGGCCGTATTGACTATGTCGGGACACCAGAACTGCGGGCCCGGCCACACTACGCCGTACTGCCGTACAAACGTGAAGGTGTCGCCCGTTTCGAGGTTGCCCAGACCGAGCTTGTAGACCACGCGGCGATCGACCTTCTTCCCGCGGATTTCGAATGTCTTGAGAGCGTCGAGGTCAATCTTCGTGTAGTAGCGGTTTTGGTCTTTCCACAATTCATCGTCGTAGGTGAGCGGCAGGGGATTGAACAACCCGCCCTCTTGGGTGCTGGCCGTCTCCTCCTTCTTGCCGTTGTTCGCAGGGCGGAATATGCCGTAGTAGTTGTTGCCGCGCAGCGAGTTCCATCCGGGGATGGAGGTGCCGTATTCGCTTAAATATACGCCGTTGAAGATGCCGTCGCCTTCGTGGCGGGGCATCATTATGCAGGCTACGTTGCCGTTGTACTTTACGCCCGTGTTCGACCATTCGTGCTGAAGTTCGAATATCGATTCATCGACATTCTTGTAGCGCCACATATTCTTCTCCCAAGGGTAGCGCTCTTCGGTCAGCTCGCCGTAGATCTCCTCGAGCTTGTGCAGCGGGATGAGGGCGCTTTCGAAATCCTCGTTCCACATAGCGAATTTCGCCATCAGCATATATCCGAATGCCGCTCCGGCACGGTTTTCCTTGACCTCGTTTGCACGCACCTGTTCGAGATACTGCTGGTGCATATCGATTTGGTCGTAGAGCGTTTGCCGAGTGTCGTAGGCGCTCATACGGGGCAAGCGGCGCAGCCTCTCCTGCGTCTCGATGCAGTCCACACGCTCGGTGTAGAACGGGACGTCGCCGAAGAAGCAGGTAAGTATGTAGTAGTAGAATGCGCGCATAACGACGGCCTCGGCCACCATAGACATCTTGGCCGTCTCGTCGATGTCGGCGGCGGAGATGCAATCGACGCATTCGTTGCAGTACATAACGCCCTTGTACGCCTGCGTCCAGACGTTTTTGCCCATCTGCGGTTTGGCGGGCGTGACGTCGAGAACGGCGTCTACCGTACTCGATGTGCAGTACCATATGTCCGTACAGCCCTCGACTGCCATCATAAAGTTGGCGGTGAAAATCGAGTTGAGCGGTATGTAGCACGAATTCAGTGCCGCGCGGCATTGTGTTTCGTTCTTGTAAAACGACAGGTGGTTTACGAACGATGTCGGCTTCTCTTCGAGGTTGCACGATACGAAAAGCGCGGCGACCAGTGATAGCAACAGATATTTGGTTTTCATTTAATGTTTCGTTTTAAGAGTTCGACATCAGTATCTAAGTTGCAGGCTGAAGACGAATGTTCTGGAACGCGGGTAGGCGCCCAGGTCCACGCGTCGCAGCGTCGAACCGCCGCTTTCGGTCGAGACGTCGGGGTCGAAGCCGTTGTAACGGCTCCAGAGCCACAGGTTCTCGCCGCTGAGGCTGAGAGTTATGTCGCGCAGCGCCTTGGTCTTCTTGCGAAGGTCGAACGTGTAGGATATGTTCACGCTCTTCAGGCGCAGGTACGAGGCGTCGTGGATTTGCAGGTCGCTCGGCACGAGAATGTCGTCCGTGCCCGCGCGGGGCAGATTCGAGTCGGGATTGCGCACGGGGTGCCACGCATTGAGCATATACCTGTACTGGTTGGTGGCGTAACCGCCGCCCATCGCCAGCTCGGAATAGTTGTATATTTTGCCTCCGAGCGAGTACGAGAAGTAAACGCCTATTTTCAGCTGCCCGATGTGGAACGTGTTCTGCATACCGCCGTACAGCACGGGGTCGGAGTTGCCCATATAGACGAGGTCCTCCTCCGACAGGATGCCGTCGTTGTTGGTATCCACATATTTGGGATAACCGCGCATCTGGCTGGGGTTGGTGTTGGTGCTCGACGAGACGTACGAATGCGTGACGTTGTTGCGCTCGTACTGCTCGGCCGTTTTCCATACGCCCGCGTACTTGAAACCCCAAAGCGAGTTGAGCGGGTAGCCCGATTTGTAACCGTACATCATATAGTTGGTGTTGCCGCCGCTCTGGAGGGCGCTGACGTACTCCTCCTGGCCGATGTCGTCCACCATCTGCTTGTTGTGCGAGAGGGTGAGGCTCGTGGTCCACTGGAATTTGGGTTTTACGATGTTGCGGCTTTCGATGGTGACCTCTATACCCTTGTTCGAGGTTTGGCCGATATTGGTATAACGGCTCGTATAACCCGTGACGTGAGGGGTTTGGAGCGTCAGCAGCAGGTCGTTGGTCTTGGACCAGTAGCCTTCGACCGTGAAACTCAGACGGTTGTCGAATGCCGCGAAATCCAGGGCGACGTTGTAGAGCGTGGTTTTCTCCCACGTCAGGTTGGGATTTTCGTTGCGCGAGGGGTAGAATGCGGCCGATTGCGATCCGTCGAACAGATAGCCGTTCGTCGTCGTGCCGTAGGCTTCGAGCGAGCGGTATGCCGCGATGGCATCGTTACCCGTACGGCCTGCGCTCAAACGTATCGCCAGTTCGTCGAGCCAGCGTGCCGATTTCATAAACCGCTCGTTGCGTATGTTCCATTTTATGGCGCCCGACGGGAAGAATCCCCACTTGTGGTTGGCGGCGAAACTCGACGAGGCATCGGCGCGGGCGGTAAACGTGATATAGTAGCGTTGCTTATAATTATAGTTCGCGCGCGCGAGGACCGATTCGCGTACGACCTTGCTCGATTGGGTCGAGGCGGTATAGTTGTCCTTGCTCATAATGCCGTTCATATTGTTCCACTTCAGGTCGTCGGTGACCAAACCTACGGCCTTCAGCGAGAAACGGTTGATTATCTCGCTCGAAGCGGTGAAACCGCCCATTATGTCGAAATAGTGTCCCGAACGGAACTTGCGGGAATAGGTTATGGTGTTCTCGCTCGTCAGACGGCGTGCATCGCCTTCGTAACGGTAGGCGTCCGAACCTTCGCCTTCGGTCTTTTTCGGCAGGTCGCTGGGCCAGAACTGGTAGTCGTGGCGCTGGTAGACCATATACGAGTTCTGGCTGCGTATGCGCAGGCCTTTCACGGGCGTGAAGGTGAATATCAGCACGTCGGTGTTGGTCATCTGCTCGCTGAAGTTGTCGATCATATCGGTGCAGACGCGCGGCGTGTTGAATTTCGTGCCGTTTTCGTAGATGGGGTTGGTGTCGTCGTAGATGCCGATCATCGGAGAGAGGTAAATGGCTCCGCCCCAGATATTGGTTCCGCCGATAGCCGCCTTGTTGGCGTCGTTGCGACGGAACGTATAGCTGCCCTTGAAGCCTACTTCGAACCACTTCGCGAATTTGTGGTTGATGTTGAAACGCCCCGTTATGCGGCGGAAACCGCTGCTGCGGATGATACCCGGAGTGTCGTTGTAACCGAGGGCGGCATAGTAGTTCGTGTTTTTGTTGCGGCCGCTTACCGAGAGGTTGTAGTTCTGGTAGATGGTCGTGCGGGTGATGGCGTCGAGCCAGTCGGTGCCTTTGCCCCACTCGTTAGGGTCGCGGACGATCGGACGGCTGTCGTTGAAGTTGCTGCCGAAATATGAACGGTCGTTTTGGTAGCGGGCGAATTCCCGTGCATCCATAAGGTCGAGCTTGCGTGCTATGGACGAGACGCCGATATCGGCCTTGGCCGTCACCGTGGGACGCGATGTGGTGCCGCTGCCCTTTTTGGTCGTCACTATAACGACGCCGTTCGAACCGCGCGAACCGTATATCGCCGTCGATGAAGCGTCCTTGAGCACCGAGACCGATTCGATGTCGGCAGAGTTGATGTCCGACAGGTCGCTGACGGCATCTATCACGCCGTCCACGACTATGAGCGGCTCGTTGGATGCCGTGATCGAGCGTGTACCGCGGATACGTATCGAGGTCGTGGCGCTGGGGTCTCCCGAGGTGGACATAATGTCTACGCCCGCGATGCGCCCCTGCAAGGCTTGGTCTACGGAGGTTACGGGCGAGTCCTTGATGTCGGACATCTTGACGTTGGCCACGGAGCCCGTAAGGTCGGTTTTCTTTACCTGGCCGTAGCCTATGACGACCACTTCGTTGATCGCCAGTGCCGGATCGGGCGCGAGTTCTATGTCGAGAACGGTGCGTTTGCCGATTACGACCTGTTGGGTGAGATAACCCAGATAGGAGAATTCGAGAATGCCCTTTTCGGCCTCTACCGAGATTTGGAAAGCACCTTGGGCATCTGTCGTGGTGCCTCGTTTGCCGTCGGGGGTCGAAACCGTCGCTCCGATGAGCGGGTTGCCTTCGGCATCCTTTACGAAACCTTTGACGGTAACGTTCTTTTGCGCCGTTTGCGAAAAAACGCTCAGGGGGCTAAGCGTAAGCAGGAGAATCAGAATCCCCCCCCCCGAATTTTCGGGCTAAATGGCGCGTAGATAGTAGATTTGCAGTCATTTATGTGAAGTTTATGGATGTTGGAGCATATTGCCTCGAAACAAAGATAGTAAAAAATTCCCCCCCCCAAATATTTTGCGCGAAAAAATGTACAAAGAAAACAAATAAATTTTCGTGCTTGTCATATGTTTTTGTCGCAAAGCTTTTGCATTTTATTTCCTTTGTGCGCGTAGAAATGTCCGAATCGCCTTCACAAAGGTATCCGAAACGAAACGGCGCCCGACGATCTAAACCGTCGGGCGCCGTTGGTGGCAGATATATGCGGAGGTTATTCCAGCCGGCGCGAACCGTCGGAGATAACTACCTGATATACTTTGGGTTCGTGGCCGAACTTCTCTGCGAATTTCGCTTTGGCCGTAGCTATGAAGTTGTCGTACAGCTCCTCTTTCACAAGGTTGATGGTGCAGCCTCCGAAGCCGCCGCCCATAATGCGCGAGCCGCTTACGCCGCACTCTTCGGCAACGGTGGCGAGGAAATCCAGCTCTATGCAGCTTACCTCGTAGTCCTTCGACATTCCCCAATGGGTCTCGTACATACGTTTGCCGACCGTCTCGTAGTCGCCTTTCTGCAATGCGTCGCAGACGTCGAGCACGCGGCGCTCCTCGCCGATGACGTAGCGTGCGCGACGGTAGTCCTCGTCCGAAATCTTGTCCTTGACGGCGTCTAACTGCTCCATAGTAGCGCCGCGCAGGAACTCCTGCCCGAGCATCTTGGCAACGCGTTCGCACGATGCGCGGCGGTCATTGTAGGGCGAACCTACCAGTTCGTGCTTGACCACCGAGTCCAACAGTACGAGTTTGTAGCCTTTCGGGTCGAAGGGGAAGTATTCGAACTCCATCGAGCGGCAGTCGAGACGCATAAGGCAGCCTTTTTTGCCGAAAACCGATGCGAACTGGTCCATAATGCCGCAGTTCACGCCGCAGTAGTTGTGCTCTGTGGACTGTCCTACGCGTGCGAGTTCGAACTTGTCGATGTTGCCGTCGAACAGTTCGTTCAGCGCGAACGCATATGTGCTTTCGAGCGCTGCCGACGACGACATTCCCGCTCCGAGAGGCACGTCTCCCGAGAAGGCCGTGTCGAATCCTTTCACCTTGACTCCGCGCTTCTGCATCTCGCGGCAGACGCCGAAGATGTAGTGCGCCCAGCTCTGCGCAGGCTTGTCCTCCTCGTTCAGACCGAACTCGGCGCTCTGGTCGAGGTCGATTGCGAATGCGCGCACCTTGTCGGTGCCGTTGGGCCTGATTGCCGCTACGATACCCTTGTCCACGGCCCCGGGGAATACGAATCCTCCGTTATAGTCCGTGTGCTCGCCGATAAGGTTGATACGGCCCGGCGAAGCATACATTATCGCTCCCGCACCGAACAGCTCTTCGAACTTCGATGCTACTTTCTCTTTCATTTCCATAGGTTATCTTGTTTTCTGATTGTGTTTCTTTCCGTTTTTGCCGCCCTTGTCCGCCTGCTTGAGCATCTCGATGACCTTGAGCGGGTTGTCTGTGGTGATGAAATCGACCTTTTTGTCGATGAAATATTGAATCTCTTCGGGTTCGTTTACCGTCCAGACGTTCACCTTAAGGCCTAACTTCTGCGCCTCGGCAATCCATTCGGGGTGTTCCCTGAGGACCTTTTTGGAGTAGTCGATGCCCGTGTAGCCGCGCTCCTTGACGACAGCGGGAGCGTAGTCGCCGTTGAGGTATGCTATTTCGTTATGCGGTGCCAGACGCGCCACCTCGTCGCATACCACTGCACTGAACGCTATGTAATCCACCTGATTCTCGAGCCCCGCAGCCTTTACCTGATCGATTATCGCCTTGGTAACCTGCTTCTCGCGTTCGGGAGTGTCGTGGTTCTTGATTTCGATGACTAAACGCATCTTGCCGTCGGCCTTCATCTGCTCCAGATACTCGTGCAGGGTCGGAACGATGTTGCCGTTTTCGCACGAGCGGCTGCGCACGGTCTTGAAATCGTCTTTCTGGACGTGTACGCGCTGCGGGTCTTTGCGGCCGCGGTGCCATTTGCCGTGAACCACGACCAAAGAGTCGTCGGAGGTCATATTCACGTCGCACTCCGAACCGTATATGCCTAATTTCTGGGCGTTGCGCAGGCTCGATATCGTGTTGTGCGCCGAGCCTTCGGCTGCGTGGAATCCGCGATGCGCGATTACCTGTGTCTGAGCAGCGGCCGTCAGCGTGGCTATCGCCAGGGCGGCCGTAAGAATCGTTCGTTTCATTTGGTTTGTCGTTTTATGTAGAATTTGTATATGCAGGTGTGTTTGTAAACCTCGTCGGGACGGAGCGTGCACGACGGGAAATTTTCGTGGTTCGGCGAGTCGGGGTAACGCTGCGTCTCCAGTGCCAGCGCCTCGCGGTAGCCTATGGGCTTGCCGTATTTGCCGCCGTAGGAGCCGTCGAAGAAGTTGCCGCTGTAAAACTGCATAGCTATCTGGTCGCTCCATACCTCGATGCCGCGACCGCTCGTCGGGTCGTAGAGGTCGGCGAACTTGACGATCTCGCCGTCGTTGTCGCGGTCGATTATCCAGTTGTGGTCGTAGCCGTTGCCGTTGCGGAGCTGGACATTGTCGTCCGATATGCGTTCCCCGATGGCGCGGGGCGTGCGGAAATCGAACGGAGTGCCCTCCACGGAGGCGATTTCGCCCGTAGGAATGAGATATTCGTCTATGGGCGTGGTGCGGGATGCGTTGATGGTCAGTATGTTGTCCAGAACCGTGCCGTTGCCTTCGCCCTTGAGGTTGAAGAACGAGTGGTGCGAAAGGTTCATAACCGTCGGGGCGTCGGTCGTCGCCGTGTAGGTGACGATGAATTCGTTGTCGGGCGTAAGCGTATATCGCATCTCTATGGTGCGGTTGCCCGGGAAGCCGTCCTGCCCGTCGGGCAGCGTGCAGGTGAAGGTTATGCTGTTCTGGTCTACATGCGCGATGCGCCATACTATGCGGTCGATGCCCAGCGTACCGCCGTGAAGCGTATGCCCGTTGTTGTTCTGCGGCAGTACGTACTCTTTGCCGTCGAGCGTGAACCGCCCGTTGCCTATACGGTTGGCATAGGGGCCTACGGCCGCGCCGAGGTAGCGCTCGCCCGTGTTGTCGATATACCTGCCGATGTTCCCGTACCCTATTTCGATGTCGGCATAGTTGCCGTTGCGGTCGGGCATCCACAGCGAAACGACGCGGGCGCCGTAGTTCGTCACCTGCATCACCAGATCGCCCGCCTCGAGCGTTATGAGCGTCACGGGGATGTCGTCGATGACCGTGCTGAAATTCTCGGCTTCTATCAGTTCGATTTCGGTGCGTTTGTCGGTGCAGGCGACCATTGTCAGAACGGCTGCGGCGAGTATGGCTTTTTTCATTCGGATGAGGGTTGGTTTGACGGTTAGTTTTCTTTCGAAATGTAAAGATATGGAAATATTCTCAATAATCCAATTTTTCATTTGCCGCGGTCCCTATGTCGAATGAATGTATCTCTCCGCGATTGTGGCCGAAAAAGACGTACAGCCTGTCGCCTGCCGTGCATACTCCCTCGGGTTCATAGGGTATGCGGTCGATGTTGTGCTTGTCTGCGGGGTGCCCGTCCGTAAGGTCGAGGACGTGGATGTAGCAGCTGCCCGCACGGGGGTAGCCCGTCGGGCAATACATATAGTTGTCGCGTATGCAGGTGCCTTGCGTTATGTGGAAAAAGCCTTTCGGATAGGTGTGCTCCCACAATATGTCGTCGTCGCCTAACAGCACCTCGCCGTCGGCGTCGGATTCGGCGAGCGACGGCAGGCGGAACCGTTTCAGCACCACGCCCCTCTCGGGTGTCATACCGAATGCGTAGAGAAACCTGTTCTCGCGATCGACGCACCAGTCGCAGTAGGATGTTATGCCGCTGCCGACGTAGCGTACGGTCTGTATGTGGCGCGAGCCTTCGGTCGAGACGTCGATGACGAAACAGCGCATCGGACGTCCGCATTCCGAGACGTAGAGCAGCGGGAAACGCGAGGTCGAGTCGGCGTATTCCACACCGAACGAGGCGTTGTTGCAGTGGGTTTTCGCGGCCCCAGCGATGATGTATTCGTTGATGAACTTCCCGTTTTTGAGGTCTGCGACCACGCAGTCGCCGAGGTGGTAGAGCGCGAACAGGTAACCGTCGTGTATGGCCATACCCTGCGCTCCGTGCCATGAGTACTGGTTTTTGATCTCGATGAAATCGTTGAGGTCTATTTCCTTGCGGTCTTCGTATGTGGGAACCGTATATTGCCGTTGTGCGGTTGCGGATGTCGCAAGGCACAGGAATACGGCCGCGGATGTAAGCAGTCTGTTCATTTCGGTCATCGGTATTTTATCGCGACGGTGCCGAAACGCAGGCTCGCGCGATAGCAGGTGAACATAAAGTCGGCTTCGCGTTCGGCGAGCGGCGACGATGCGTCGGCGGGTGCCCAGGAAACGCGGTTGTCGGCAGGGGTTATCCGTATGAATATGCGTTTTCTGCCGAAGAGCGACGAGGGCAGCGTCACCGAATGCTCGGTCAGCCCCGTGCATGTATCGTAGTAGAGCGGCATGTCGCCCATATATTCGTCTTTGCCCGGTTTGTACGGCACGGGCCGCATAATTACAGGTCCGCTATCGACGGGGGTGAATGTCTCGCCGTCGGTCGAGTACTCCACGCGCCAGCGTACGGGATAGCGCAGGGCGCGTTTCGCGCGTCCGTCGCCCGCACCGAACGTGAAATCGAGCGTCAGTACGGTCCCGTCTATGCCGTCCGTCGATGTCTCTGCGATGAGGGCATTGCCGCCTGCATATCGGCGTTCGGCATCGAAACGGAACCAGTCCCGCGAATCGGAGTCGAGACGCAGCGCCCCGTATTTCCGGATGCCGTTTTTCGCGGCGGCGCGATGCTTGCCGTGCTTGTCGGCCGCCGTAGAGGAATCGGGTTGCGCGTCGTAGTCGTCGCCCGCCGAGAGATACGCCCCGCTGTCGGTGGACAGGAATCCGTACCCCTTGTCGGGCAGGATGCGGTCGCCGATTATCGAACCGTAGCGCGCCTTGCGCGTGCCGTGATATTCGAATTTCAATTCGGCGCGCGGATTGTCGTCCCAGTTCCATTCGACTAAAGTTTTGAACTGCGATGCCGCCGTCGGGGCTATGTCTATGTCCGAGACGTCGTTAGGCCGTATGGCATAGCGCGCCGTGCTGTCTCCGTAGCGCCGCATACGGGTATGTACTATTATCCCGCGAATGTCGCCCGCACCCCGCGGTACGGCGCCGTGCCGCCATCCGCATCCCGCATTTACCAGCATCGCCAGCTGCTCGTTGTCTCCGTTGCGCAGGAGCCGTTGCAGTCCGTCGGCCATACCCCGCATGCTGTCGGCGCGGCGCAGGCAGCTCTCGTCGGCATTGGCATAGCGCCCGTTGCCGAAGACGAACTCCGCATCGCGTACGGTTACGAGCGTATATATGTCTTCGTCGGTCAGCTCGCCTATGGACTTGCGCTTTTCGGCTATCCTGCCGCCCGATCTTGCCGATACGATGTTTTCGGACGTCAGCCCGCTTACGGTGTATCGTTCGGGGTCGTTCTCGCGCGTTACCGTACAGCCGCGCAGGTCGAGCGTCGCGCGTTCGCCGAATGTGAGCGTGAGCGCTTCGGGGCTGTCGAATTGCAGCCGCAGTCCGTGGCGGCCGTCGCGGCTTTGGATGTATGACGTGACGGCGTTGGGCAGGGTATCGACTGTGTCGTCGCCTATGTTAGGATTGTACTCGCGGTTCGGCGAGTCGCGGCGGCAGATTACGGTGCCCGTTATTCTCGTTTTCCGCGTAATCGGCGTCCCCTGTTCGGTCGCGAGCCTGCGGATGCTTCCGAAATCGGCCGCAAGGATCGGTATGACGCACATCGCGGCGCAGACGGAGGCGGAGAGTGTTTTGATTCTCATCTGTTTTCGTAATTGTATGACAAAACTAACTAAAAAATGCGAAGCGGCGGAGGGTTAATGTCGATTTTTTTGCCTACCTTTGTTTACATAGTATGCTATGTGTTGCGAAATGACCCCGATAGACGATTTTTTGAAATATATGGAGGCCGAGCGTCGGTTTTCGCCGCTTACGATAGGCAATTATCGTCGCGACATCGGGAATTTCGTCGCATGGGCCGAACGCGGCGGCGAACCGTTCGATCCCGAGCGCATAGGCACGGAGGATATTCGTGAATGGATAATCTACCGTACCGACGAGTGCGGAATCGGGGCGTCGTCGATGAACCGCGAGGTGTCGTCGATACGTTCGCTGTTCCGCTATCTGCGCGGCAAAGGTGTCGTCGGCCGCGACATTTTCGCCGGCATCGGTTCGCTGAAGACCCCGAAGCGTTTGCCGTCGTTCGTTCCCGAGAGCCGTATGCCCGATTTGCTGGAGGAGTTGTGCGACGGGTACGAGAGCGGCGATTTCGAGAGTATGCGCAATGCGCTTATAGTCCAGATGTTCTATATGTGCGGCTTGCGGCTCGCGGAGCTGGTGGGGATCGATACGGATGATTTCTCGTCGGATTTCTCGTTGCTGAAGGTGCGCGGAAAGGGCGACAAGGAGCGTGTAGTGCCGATAGTGGAGTCGGTCGGCGGGCGTATAGAGGACTATCTGCTAACGGTCGAGAGGCAGAATATTTGCAGAAACGGAGAAAAATCGTTATTTTTAACACGCGACGGGGCACGGATTTCGCGAACGACGGTCTACCGTATAGTGCGCAGGGCACTCGAACGGGTCGGTATTCAGGGAAAGAAGAGCCCTCACGTGCTTCGGCATACGTTTGCCACTCATTTGCTGGACGCGGGTGCCGATATGCGGGAAATACAGGAGCTTATGGGGCACTCGTCGCTGAAGACGACGCAGGTTTACACCCATAACAGCATAACCGCACTGTGCGAGGTCTACGCCAAGGCGCATCCTCGCGAAAAGGGGCGGAAGGTACGCGAATGACGGATGATGAGACCGAACCCGCGACGCAGAGTGTGCGGGAACGAGGTTACCACTTTTTTATTAACAGGCGGTTCGCCGCCATAAACTCCACTATTATGAACGTAAACATTCAGACGGTGAAATTCGATGCGGACAAGAGACTGGTCGAATTCGTGGAACACAAATTGGCTAAAATGGATCGTTTTGCGGAACGTTCGACGGGAGCGGACGTCGTGTTGAAACTCGATAAGGACTATGACAAGGGTAATAAGGTGGCAACGCTGACGCTCCATATGCCGGGCGGCGACTTGGTGTCGGAGCAGCGTGCCAAAACCTTCGAGGAGGCCGTCGATCTCGCTATCGACGCCCTGAAGCGTCAGAACGAAAAACTCAAGGAACGTTACGCCAAGTAACGGGTCTCGAGGGATGTCGAGGGTGCGGCTGTCGCGTTGCGACGGCCGCATTCGGTTTGTGCGGGGCGGGCAGGCTTTTGCAGTACCGTTTCCTGCATTTGCGCAGCGCGGCGGTTTCGGCAGCGGCAGGCTGATCGCAGGTGCGGATTCGCTGCGGTCGGGCAGTCGTGTCGGCGGCAAAAACCGACTGTTTTTTGTAAATGGTGTCGTATATGCCCCGAAAACGGTTTATCTTTGCGGGGATAAGTCGGGATGTATACCCGAAGTCGTATTTATGCTACCGATAGAATATCACCCTTTCGAACCTTTTTTGCCCGACGGCGGCAGGCTGTTGATGCTGGGCAGTTTCCCTCCCGCGCCCGAACGTTGGTCTATGGAGTTTTACTATCCCAATTTCCGTAACGATATGTGGCGTATCGTCGGATTGCTGTTTTTCGGCGACAAGGAGTATTTCGTCGAGTCCGCGTGCAGGTTCGACCGGACACGCATCGAGGCTTTCTGTCGTGAAAAGGGAATTGCGCTTTACGATACGGCGCGTGCCGTGCGGCGTCTGCGCGGCAATGCCTCGGACAAATTTCTGGAGGTCGTCGAGCCTGCCGATACGGGGGCTCTGTTGCGACGGCTGCCCCTATGCAGGGCCGTTGTCGTTACGGGCGAGAAGGCGGCCGAAACACTGGCGGCATCGTTCGGCTGCAAAGCCCCGCGCACGGGCGAACGGGAGCCGTTCGAATTCGACGGCCGCGAGATGATGCTTTACCGAATGCCGTCGTCGTCGCGAGCGTATCCGCTCTCTGTCGAACGCAAGGCCGAAGCCTATCGCAGGGTGTTTGCCGATGTGGGGATGCTTTAGCCTGTTGGGTTCCCTTTGCGTAAATCGGTTCTGTGCCCTCCCGTTTTCCGTATTGCGGCTGCAAAGTTTCTGCTCGGCATCGTTCCCGTGTTCGGCCGCGCCGAGCGAGGAGGTGCCGTGCCGTCTTCCTCGGGACGGTGTCGCGTGTCCGAAGGGGTTTTGTCGTCCGTTGCAGCCGTTCGCAGGCTTCGCCCGCCGAAAAGCGGCCGATACTTATTGAAAAATGGGTAGCCGTAAGTTGCATATAGTTCCCTTTTGTATATTTGGCTTGCGTCTTACATACTCCCGCTCGGCAATACTCAAATAAATTTGGCATTGCTCTCGCTTATTCGTATATTTGGCTTCGCCTTATATACTCTCGCTCGGCAAAATCGCAAACAAGTTTGCTTTTGCACTCGCTTATTCGTATATTTGGCTTCGCCTTATATACTCCCGCTCGGCAAAATCGCAAACAAGTTTGCTTTTGCACTCGCTTATTCGTATATTTGCATAAATTTACCGATTGCCGCTATGGGGTCGGCGGGTGCCGAAGCCGTGCGCAAAGCGGCGGCGGTGTCGGAAAATAAACGAGGAGGGATTTTATGAAAATCGTAGTTATAGGCTCGGGATATGTCGGGCTTGTTACGGGGGCCTGCTTCGCCGAGATGGGCGTTACGGTGTGTTGCGTGGATACGAACGCCGAGAAGGTCGCGTGTCTTAAGCGCGGCGAGATACCCATTTACGAACCGGGGCTCGCGGAGATGGTCGAACGCAACTGTGCGGCGGGGCGTCTGCATTTCACGACCGAAATCGGCGAGTGCGCCGACGGTGCCGATGCGATGTTCATCGCCGTCGGGACTCCGTCGGACGAGGACGGCAGTGCCGACGTGAGCTATGTGCTCGGGGCGGCACGGTCGATAGGCCGCGTATTGAACGGCTATACGGTCGTAGTAGTTAAGTCTACGGTGCCGGTAGGAACGTCTGGACGCGTACGCGATGCCATACGCGAGGAGTTGCAGGCACGTGGGGCGGATGTGGAGTTCGATGTGGCGTCGAATCCCGAATTCCTGAAAGAGGGTTGTGCCGTACGCGACTTTATGCAACCCGACCGCGTCGTGGTGGGCGTCGAAAGCGAGCGGGCGCGCAAGGTGCTCGCCGAGCTGTACAAGCCCTTTATGATGACTGCCGACCGTCTGCTGTTCACCGATCTGGCGACTTCCGAGATGACGAAATATACGGCCAATGCTATGCTCGCTACGCGCATATCGTTTATGAACGAGATAGCCAACCTCTGCGAACGTCTGGGGGCTAATGTCGATATGGTGCGCAAGGGTATAGGCGCCGACGTGCGCATAGGTCCCAAGTTCCTCTATGCGGGCTGCGGCTACGGCGGCTCGTGTTTCCCGAAGGACGTGCGGGCATTGATAGCTACGGCCGAGCAGAACGGCTATACTATGGAGCTGCTGCGCTCGGTGGAGCGCGTGAACGACCGTCAGAAAACGGTGCTGTTCGACAAGCTGTGCCGCCATTTCGGCGGGGAGCCGACGGGTAAGACGGTTGCCGTGTGGGGTTTGGCGTTCAAGCCCGAGACGGACGACCTGCGCGAGGCTCCGTCGTTGGTGCTCGTTTCGCAGCTGCTCGAAGCGGGCTGCGAGGTGCGTATTTTCGACCCCGTGGCTATGGACAACGGCCGCAGGCTGTTGGGTGACAAGGTGACTTTCGCCGACGATATGTACGCGGCGGCGGCGGGAGCCGATGCGCTCGTGGTCGTTACGGAGTGGAAAGAGTTCCGCCTGCCCGACTGGAAAGCCATACGCGCCAAAATGCGCGGCAATGCAGTGATCGACGGCCGCAACATATACGACAGAACGAACATGGCGGAGGAAGGTTTCGCCTATTACAGAATAGGGTAGCGTATGAAGGTGCTTGTTACGGGCGCTGCGGGATTTATCGGCAGCCGATTGATGCACGCGCTGCTCGACGGCGGGGCCGAGGTCGTCGGCATTGACTCGCTGAACGACTACTACGACGTACGTCTGAAATATGCGAGGCTTGCGGCGCTCGGTATTGCGGCGGACGGATTCGTCTACGGCGAGGAGCTGCGCAGTGCGAAATATCCGTCGCTGCGGTTCCGCACACTGCGTATCGAAGACCGCGACGGAATGGAGCGGCTCTTTGCGGAGGACGGCTTCGATATCGTCGTAAACCTCGCCGCACAGGCGGGCGTGCGTTATTCGCTGGAGAACCCCTATGCGTATATAGAGAGCAATATCGCGGGCTTCGTAACCCTTTTGGAGTGCTGCCGCCGCTATCCCGTGCGGCATCTGGTCTACGCCTCGTCGAGTTCCGTCTACGGAGGCAACGAGAAGGTCCCTTTCTCCGAAGAGGACGACGTGAATATGCCCGTGTCGCTCTATGCCGCCACAAAACGGTCGGACGAGCTGATAGCCCGAACATACGCGCGGCTATATAAAATTCCGTCTACGGGTCTGCGTTTCTTCACCGTCTACGGCGAGTGGGGGCGCCCCGATATGGCGCCGATGCTCTTTACGCGCGCGATACTCGACGGGCGGCCGCTCAAGGTCTTCAATTACGGCGATATGGCGCGCGACTTCACCTATGTGGGCGATATAGTCGAGGGTGTCGTGCGGCTTTTAGACAAGGCTCCCGACGGCGACATACCGACCGACATATTCAACATAGGCTGCGGGCACCCCGTGCAGTTGCTCGACTTTATCCGCACGTTGGAAACGGCGCTCGGCCGCAAGGCCGTGCTCGATATGCAGCCGATGCAGGCTGGCGATGTGCCCCGCACATACGCCGACACGTCGAAACTCGCCCGCAAGACGGGCTATTCTCCGCAAACCGATCTTCGGGCGGGTATAGGCCGCTTCGTCGAGTGGTATATGTCGGACGCAAATCCGCTTCGCGATTAACAACAGAGAGATTATGAATAAAACATCCGATTACGATCTGACGGTGGTCGTCCCCGTCTACAACGAGGAGGAGAATATGGCGCGCATCGAAAAGACGTTCGCCGAATGGATGCCGAGAGCGTCGCGCAAGGTGTGCGTGCTGTTCGTGAACGACGGCTCGAAAGACGGCAGCCTGCAACATATAAAGCGTATTTGCGGGAACGGCGGCGACTTCTATTACATCTCGTTCGCCCGCAATGCGGGGTTGAGCGCAGCGATAAAGGCGGGTATCGACTACACCTGCTCGCCGCTTGTGGGGTACATAGACGCCGATTTGCAGACGACGCCCGAAGATTTCGACCTGCTGCTGCCCTATACTGACGAATATGCGCTCGTTACGGGCATCCGCGCCAACCGCAAGGATACAGTTTTCAAGCGTTTTCAGTCTCGGTTTGCGAACGGGTTCCGCCGTATGATGACACACGACGACGCTACGGATACGGGCTGTCCGCTCAAGGTGTTGCACACCGATGCCGCCAAGCGCATCCCATTCTTCAAAGGTATGCACCGCTTCCTGCCCGCGCTTATCCGCCTTCAGGAGGGCGCCGACTACAAGGAGCTGCCCGTGCGCCACTTCCCGCGTACGGCGGGTGTGTCGAAATTCAGTATGTGGAACCGCCTGACAGGTCCGCTGGCCGACTGCTTCGCATACCGCTGGATGAAGAAGAGATACATAAACTACGACGTTGCGGAGAACGATCTATGACGGAGGCTTGGTGGATATACGGCATCGGATTTTTGGCGCAGGCATTCTTCTCGGCACGCATACTTGTGCAGTGGATACTGTCGGAACGCGCCAAAAAGGTAGTTTCGCCTACGGCCTACTGGATATGCAGTCTAGCGGGGTCGTGGCTGCTGTTCGTATACGGCTGGCTGCGCGACGATTTCGCCATAATTCTCGGTCAGTTCGTCTCTTATTACATCTATCTGTGGAACCTCGACGCCAAAGGTTTGTGGAAACCCGTGCCGTTCCTGTTTCGTGTGGCGCTGCTGGCTACGCCCGTCGCTGTTGCGGTAGCCATAGGGCATAATGCGCCCGCGTTTTTCGAAGCCTTCCTGCGGAACGACGATGTGCCGATGTGGCTGCTGCTGTTCGGTTCGGCGGGGCAGATGATATTCTCGCTGAGGTTCATATATCAATGGTACTGCTCGTCGCGTCGCGGAGAGTCCGTATTGCCTGCGGGCTTTTGGGCGCTGTCGCTGCTGGGCTCGGGTATGATAGTGCTCTACGGCATCATCCGCCGCGACCCCGTTCTGATACTCGGCCAGTCGGTCGGCTTCATAGCATACACCCGCAACTTGTTTATCGGTAAAAAGGGAAAATGATGAAAAAAGCACTTCACTATCTGCCGCTGGCCATATTCGCGGCGCTGCTGCCCGTAATGATACTGCGCGACTTCACGCCGTCGAACGAGCTGCGCTATTTGAGTATCGCCGACGAAGCGATCGAACAGGGGAATGTCTTCGCATTCACCAATCACGGTGAGCCGTATGCCGACAAACCGCCGTTGTATCTGTGGATAGTGATGCTCGGCAGGCTGCTGTGCGGCGGCCACGCGATGTGGTTCCTGTCGCTCTTCTCGTTCGTTCCCGCCGTCGTCATAATGATGATTATGAACCGTTGGGTACGCGAGGTAACCGATGACGAAATGAGATTTACGGCGTCGATGATGCTGATGAGCTGCGGCCTTTTTCTCGGGCTTGCCGTCGTGCTGCGTATGGATATGCTTATGTGTATGTTCATCACGCTTGCGCTGTGGCTCTTCTGGCGGATGTACACCGGCAAGGGCGGCCGTCGTGAACGCATACTCTTCCCGATAGCCGTATTTATGGCGCTCTTTTCGAAAGGTCCCGTCGGGGTGCTCGTGCCGCTCGTCTCGACGATAGCGTTTCTCGTCGTACGCGGGAAATGGCGCGACATCGGCCGCTACTGGGGTTGGACGACATGGGGCATACTGCTTGCGGGGTGTGCGGCGTGGTTCGGTGCCGTGTGGATAGAAGGGGGCAGCGAATATCTGAACAATCTGCTCTTTCACCAGACGGTAGACAGGGCGGTGGATGCCTTCCACCATAAGGAGCCGTTCTGGTACTATCTGGTTTCGGTGTGGTATTCGCTGGCTTTGTGGTCGCCGCTGTTCTGCGTCGTATATGTAACGGCAGCCGCGCGCCGCGAGAAACTGACGGAGCTGGAGACGCTATTCGTAACCGTAATCGTTACGACGGTGGCGATGCTGTCGGCATTCAGTTCGAAGCTGGCCGTATATCTTGCGCCGACATTCCCGTTCTTCGTCTATCTGGCAGCAATGCTTATGTCGCGTATGAAGACCAACGGCTTTATGCGCGGTGCCGTGGCGTTCGTCGCTGCGGTATATATCGTTGTATTGCCAGTCATTGCTGTGCCTGCGTTCGGTATCGAGGGTGCGTTCGTGGGGAATGCGTGGTGCATAGTCGCCGCATCCGTAATGCTCGTTGCGGGCATCGTCGCTCTGGTGTTTATCGGTCGGCCGAATTTGAATGTTTCGATCTGTACGTTGGCGGGCGGTCTGTTCGTCGCACTGTTTTTCGGCGGCCTCGCGCTGCATTCGCTGAATGCCGAGATAGGTTACGGAGAGCTGTGCCGCACGGCACGAGAGGTCGCGGCCGAAAAGGGGTTGGACGGATATTATGTGTGGAAGGTCAGCCGCCCCGAGAATATGGATGTATATCTGGGCGAGGATGTCAGGGAACTGTCGGCAGAGGAGGTGCTGGAGGGCAGAAGCCGCGGCGGCGTGCTGATGCTGTCGGAGCGCTGGCTGCGCAGGAATGACGATATACGCCGTTTCGTCGAGAACAACGGGCGGATTACGGTAGGCAATAATATGATAGTCGTTTTGCAGGACGGGGAATAGCTTGCGGGGCGGATATGACGGCGGCGGGAATGCGAGGGTGTATCATTCCCGCCGCCGAACTTATGTCGTCTGCGCTGCGGATTTCTCTCGGCAGGGGATACCCTGCGTCTGACTTTCGGCGGAACCCGCAAGGCGGCAGGGATTTGGGATAAGGTTAGTGTAAAAACAGTTATAGTTGTCAAAAAGAAAAAGCGATTGCCGAGACAATCGCTTCGAGTAGTGGATAGGGGATTCGAACCCCTATGTCGTGCGTGAGAGGCACGTATCCTAACCCTTAGATGAATCCACCATAGTTTTGTGGTGCAAAGATAGACAAAAAAAATCAATTACAAAATCCGCAACCGTAAAAATCGAAAAAATATTCCGAAAGCCGCTCCATTTCTTTTTCGGCGAACCGCTGCCGTCGAAAACGGCAAAAAAAATCGAGGCTCCGAAGGTATTCGACCCCAAGCGAGCACCGCTTGAAAGTCTTAGCAGTCCATCGACTGCAACCTCCGATTCCTCTACCAACCTAAAACTACTAACCTAAATGAACCTTAAAACTTCACTGCAAAGATAAGGCTAAAAATTATTCCGTGCAAGTATTTCGTAAAAAATTTTCATAAATTTTTGATATTTTTTATTACTGCGTCGCGTTCTTTAGATATAATCGATTGAGGAACAATTATTTGGTATGCGGATGCTGCATGCGGGAAAAATGCGTTTTTTTTGTCGGACAGGTGCTTTTTTTCTTGAAGGTGTCGTTTTTGTGAGTAAAAATGGGGGCGGAATCCGAGAAACGACGATTTGTGTGCGGTTGTTTCGGCTATTGTATTATCTTTGTAAAATAAAAACGGCATTGCGCCGACGGAGAGGAACAAGCCTGCGGAGGCGCGTCGGGTTGTGTCGTGAGGACGGCAATATGTATAGATACGATTATCTGGTTGTAGGGGCGGGGTTGTTCGGCTCCGTATTCGCGTGGCGTGCCGCACGTGCGGGCAAGCGTGTTCTGGTTATCGACAAACGGCCGCATACGGGCGGTAATGTGCGGTGCGAAAACATCGACGGCATTGAGGTGCACAAATACGGCGCCCATATATTCCATACCTCCGACCGTGAGGTGTGGGAGTTCGTAAACCGTTTTGCCGAGTTCAACAACTACGTGAACTCGCCCGTCGCGAACTACAAGGGGAAACTCTATAACCTCCCGTTCAATATGAATACCTTCTACGCGATGTGGGGCGTGACTACGCCCGACCAGGCGCGTGCGAAGATAGATGCCCAGCGCCGCGAAGCGGGTATCGCCGAGCCGCGGAATCTCGAGGAGCAGGCCATATCGCTCGTCGGGCGCGACATCTACGAGACGCTCGTCAAGGGCTATACCGAGAAGCAGTGGGGATGCGATGCCGCGTCGCTGCCCGCGTTCATCATAAAGCGGCTGCCCGTGCGTTTCACCTTCGACAACAACTATTTCAACGACCGCTGGCAGGGTATCCCCGCAGGCGGATACAACCGAATTATCGACGGCCTGCTTGAGGGTGTCGAGGTGCGCTGCAATGTCGATTTCTTCGCCGAGCGCGAACGTCTGCTCGACCGGTGCGAGCGCGTGGTATTCACGGGGCGCATCGACGAATATTACGGTTTCCGCTTCGGCGCTCTCGACTATCGCAGCCTGCGTTTCGAAACCGAGCGGTTGGAGACGGCTAATTTCCAAGGTTGCGCCGTCGTCAATTACACCGAGCGCGAGGTGCCTTATACGCGTATTATAGAGCACAAGCATTTCGATTTCGGTACGCAGCCCGTGACGGTCGTAACACGCGAGTATCCCGACACGTTCGGGGAGGGTAAAGAGCCGTATTACCCCATCAACGACGAGCGCAACAATGCACTCTATGCCCGTTACCGCGAGCTGGCCGACGGCGACCGAAGGGTGATTTTCGGCGGCCGTCTGGGCGAATACCGATATTACGATATGGACAAGGTGATTGCAAGCGCACTGAAAACTGAGATACTATGAGCAAGACGGTAATAATGGTTTGCGCGCACAAGCAGGACGAGTGTCTGAATCGTCCGCCCTATATGCCCGTGCAGGTGGGCAGGGCTGTCTCGGGTGTCGATCTGGGCTTTCGCACCGACGATACGGGCGACAATATCAGTGCCCGCAACCGCAATTATTGCGAATTGACGGCGCATTACTGGGCTTGGAAAAATCTGAAGGATGCCGATTACATAGGTCTCAACCACTACCGCCGTTATTTCGATTTCGGCAGCGATTTATGCAATGTGGTGACTGCGGGTACACGGGAATTTTTCGATGCCGAACATCCCGTGCCCGACTTCGACGAGCTGTTCGGGCACTTCGACATCGTAATGCCGAAGCCGAAAGTATATGCCTACAATCTGTGGTGCGACTATGCGAAATGCCACCGTGAGGAGGACCTCGAAGTACTGCGTACGGTCGTCGCCGAGCGGCATCCCGAATATCTCGACGCTTTCGACTGGGTATTTTTCCGCAACAACAGGCTCTCGCATTTCAATATGTTCGTAATGCAGCGTGCGAAGTTCGATGCCTATTCGGAGTGGCTGTTCGACATACTTTTCGAAGTCGAACGGCGTGTGGAGATCCCGTCCGACCCCGTGCAGGCACGCATTTTCGGATATATGAGCGAGCGGCTGCTTATGGTCTACGCCCGGCATAACCGCTGGCGCATATCGTACCGCACGGTCGTAATGGTAGACGACCGCAAAAAGAAAGGCGCGGCGAGCTACCTTTTCCACTATGCGATGAACAATCTGATGTACGCTGTTACCTATCCTTTCCGTCGCCGTTCTCCTGCCAGGGGATGATGTCGCGCCAGAAGCGGAACATTCGCGGCTTGGTCCAGCTGTGGCATCCGAACGGCAGGCGCCCGTTCCGCAGACGGTAGCAGTATTTCGGATTGGTGTCGAATGCGAAGGCCAAAGCCTCGTCGAGCGGCGGATAGCGGAACTCCGTCGGGACGATCGCCCAAAAGACATCCTCGTTATACAGGTGATGGCGGTTCGCACGGAACGTCTCTATTTTGTCGGCGTAGCGGTCGCACGCGGCGACGAATGCATCGACACGGCGCAGCGACAGCCCTCCGTTGCCGATTTTGTCGTATATGTCCGCTTTGGTTATCCCTCCGTTGCGTGCGGCGAGACGGTTTTTCAATGCGAAGAAATGTCTGATTATCGGCAGGTCGTAGACGCGGCGGCGTATCCACGGGGCTGCCGTGCAGTCGTAGCCCTTGTCGCACCACGCGTCGAGTTCGTCTCGGAAAATCCACGCGTCGGTGTGGCAGATAAGGATGTATTCCGTGTCGGCGAAAAGCTCGTAGAATGCGCGCGAGAGCATCATATCGTTGTAGCCGCGGACGCCGTTTTTCGGACCTATCCATTCGTCCGACACTTCGACCGTCTCGAACGGAGGCAGGTCGCGCACGATATTCGAAATATCCATACCGCGCGGTTTGAGCAACACTATCGGGTAGGCTCCGAGCACCTCGAACGTATTGCGCAGCGATTTCGCGTAAAGTTCCGACAGCGTAGGTTTGTATATCGGCACTACGACCTTTACTTTGTATCTCTTTTCCATCTCTGTTCAACGTATTTATATACCGCATCGGCCGCGCGCTCCCCGTCGAGTGCCGCCGAGATTATGCCTCCCGCATAGCCTGCCCCTTCGCCCGACGGAAACAGACCCTCGGTTTCGGGGTGCATAAGCGTCTCGGCATTGCGTGGAATGCGCACGGGCGTGGATGTGCGCGACTCGACGCCGACCACGACCGCTTCGTTAGTGAGAAATCCGTGCATACGTCTGCCGAATGTCGCTATGCCTGCACGGAGCGATTGCGAGATGAACGGCGGCAGCCACTCTGCGAGGTTCGACGAAACGACCCCGGGGATGTACGACACCGACGGAAGCGTCGCACTGCGGCGTCCGCCGACGAAGTCTGCCACGCGCTGCGCAGGGGCTGTCTGATGTGCACCGCCGTTGCGTCGTGCCGCCTGCTCGACCTCGCGGCGGAATGCCAGACCCGCGAGTTCTCCGTACTGCGCGCGCAGGTGTTCGAAATCCGAAAGCCGCACCTCCGTGACGATGCCCGAGTTGGCGTACGGGGAGTTGCGGTTACTCGGCGACATACCGTTTACGACCGATTGCGATGCGTCCGTCATTGCGGGGACCATAAAGCCTCCCGGACACATACAGAACGAATAGACGCCGCGTCCGCCCTCCTGCGACACGAGCGAATAGGATGCGGCGGGCAGGTACTCCGTCTCGTTAGACCCGCGATATTGTATCGAGTCGATAAGCGCCTGCGGATGTTCTATGCGTACGCCCATAGCGAAAGGCTTGGCTTCGAGCCGTACGCCCGCATCGTGCAGCATCATATATATGTCGTCGGCCGAGTGCCCCGTAGCGATTACCACTGCGGCGGCTTCGACGAGCGTATCGCCGCAGTATACCCCTTCGACCTTGCCGTTGCGGATTTTCAATCCCGTCATACGGTGCCCGAAATGCACCTCGCCGCCCGCTTCCGTTATCGTGCGGCAGATGTTCGAGACGATGCGCGGCAGTCGGTCGGAGCCGATATGCGGATGCGCTTCGTAGAGGATTTCGGGCGACGCTCCGTGAAATACGAGCGTTTGCAGCGCCTTATTGTAATCGCCGCGCTTCTTGCTGCGGGTGAATAGCTTGCCGTCGGAAAAAGTTCCTGCACCGCCCTCGCCGAAAGCGTAGTTGGAGTCGGGATCGATCGCCCCGTTGCGGTTTATCTCGGCAATGTCGCGTTTGCGCGGGAGCACCTCCTTGCCGCGTTCGAACACTATCGGCCGCAGCCCGAGCTCGATAAGCCGCAGCGCGGCGAACATTCCTGCGGGGCCTGCACCTATGACTGCGACGGGAGTACGCCCCGCAACCGACGGGTAATCGAAATGCACGGGTGCGGGTTGCGGTTCGCAATCGACATATACTTCCAGCGTGAGGTTCACTTTGGGGCGCCCGCGTCGGGCGTCTATCGATCGCTTGACGGTGCGTACCAGCGCGATGTCGCGCTCGTCGATGCCCAGAGTACGTGCCGCTGCCGCCGTATACGTATGGGCATCGGCGGATTGTTTGGGCGAGAGTACGAGCGTTACGGTTTTGGGCATAATTTCGAATTTATCTTACAAAAGTAACCATATTTATATAAAATATCCCCGTATTTCCGCAAAATATCCTCGTTCGTAGCCCGCTTTCGCATAATTTTTCCTACCTTTGTGCAAGTCGGGGCGTCGGCGCTGCGTAAACAGGGCTTATGCGGCGCTTCGGACCGGACATTTGCGGATATGGTGTAATTGGTAGCCACGTCAGACTTAGGATCTGATGCCGAGAGGCGTGGGGGTTCGAGTCCCTTTATCCGCACTTGACTTTACGCGAGCGGCCGAAGATCTTCGGCCGCTTTTTTCGTTCGCTCGCCGTCTGTTCGCCGTCCGTTCGGACGGAATCGGCGATACAGTCTGTACCGCTTGAATGAATTAGGCAGGCCTTTATCATATGGCCTGCCTAATTCGCGTATGGCGGAACGGTATCAGCGCAGTTTCAGGCTGCGCCACGACTGTGCCATAGAGGGGGTATAGATGACGGTCGGTCTTTGCGAGCGTTTGTTCACGACTACCGATTCACGGTTCACCTGCGTCTCGACGTACTCGGCAAGTTCGCCGAGCGTGCAGGCGCCCTGCGTCTGCTGCAGCTTCTTCAGCAGGAAATAGGTGAACAGCCCGTGTCCCTCGTCGGGATGCAAAGCGGCCGTTTCGTCGCCCGTAGTGGCCGACAGGACGACGATATTGCCCTTATCGAGCGTCGAGCTCTTGGGTTTCAGCGCCACGCCTCGCGAAGCGACCATCATATCGCCGTCGCGCTTGGCGCCGCTGAAGCAGGCGTCCAGAAAGACCGTTACCGAGTTTACGGGCAGCGCTCCCAGCTGCGCATATAGCTTGTCCGTCGAATAACCCGACTCTATGTCGTTGCCCGCGCCGTCGGTAGGCAGCAGGAACGCCGAGTGCGAACTGTCGTCCGAAACACCGTGTCCCGCATAGTAGAAGATGATTTTTGCATCGCCGCCGAACGATTCGCCGATATTGCGCAGCCAGTTCATCTCCATACGCATCTCGTTCAGAGTGGCGTCGGTGCAGAAATGCACACGGTTTTCGGGCAGTCCCAGCGTGCGTATGCAGTAGTTGCGGAAACTTTCGCCGTCGGTCTTTGCATAGGGTACGTTCTCCTCGTGCTTGTAGAGCTCGTTGGCGATGATTACGGCGAACGTATTGTCGTTCATACCGTTGAATTTCGGAATATTGACGTCTACGTCCGATTTGACGGTCTTTTCGAGTTGCGCGTACTTGATTCTCTGCTCGCCGCTTTGCATCTTGGTAACGGCATCCGCATCTATCTCGATGGGCGCAAAACGATAGTCTATGTTGGTGACGAAGTATTCGAGCGACGCCCGATTGCTGTATGTATAGGATTTGCCGTCGTTGGTGGTGAGGGTCATCTCGGCCAATGCGAGGCGGTCGTCGGCGACGAAGTATTTAACGAAGCGCTTCATCGTGTAGAACGAATTCTCGAACGCGGGAGCTTCGGCTATCGGTACGGGAACGAGCAGGTCGCCGAAATTTTCGTCCTTGATGAGGAATATCTCGTTGTCGGCATCGTAGTCGTTCAGCTTCTGATTTATTTCGATCGTCTTGCCCATTTCGGCAATATACTCCTTCTCGGCCTCGTGCGTCAGCTCCGTGACTTTGGCTTTGCGGGTCTCGTCGGTTACGCGCGCCTGCCAATCGACGGTCTTTTCGTACTTGCCTTTGGCCTGCCACTTGACGATGCGTCTCTCGACGAAACGCTTGGCATAGTCGGAGAAAGGCATTATGTAGTCGTCTTTCGAAACATACCATTTGCCGTTCTTGTCGATGAACCCCCACGTGTCGCCACGCCTTACCGATGCCAGCCCTTCGGAGAAGGCATTCGCCTGGTCGTAGCCGTACGGGATTACGCACTGCCCGCTGCGGTCGATGAAACCCCACTTCCCGTTGTTCAGCACGGCTGCCATCCCGTCCGAAAAGGGTTTCGCGTCGTCGAACCGATACTCTATGATCGATGCGCCGCTGCGGTCGATGAAGCCGCATTTGCGGTTCACCGAGACGAGCGCAAGACCCTCTGAAAAAGGCCACGCCGTATCGAAGCGATATTGTATGACCGACTCTCCGACTTTGTTTATGAACCCGTACTTGCCGTTCAGACGTACGCAGGCCAACCCCTCCGAGTACGAGAAAGCGCGCTCGAAACGGGGGTTTATGACCCAGCTGTCGTACTTCATATATCCCCATTTGCCGCTCGCGTCGTCTTTTTTCGGCTCGAGCTCTTGGGCTGCCGCGGCCGTCGGGACGATCGATATCGCCCATACGGCGAGTAAAGTCGATATTCGCATAACGGTAGCTGGTTAGAACGCGAAACCGAGTTTGAGAGCGAGACCTGCCATATCCACATCGGCATTGGGGATGAATATACCCGATAAGCCGACGGTAAAGGCCGTTTTACGTTTGATGCGGCAATCTATACCTATCATAGGCTCGATATATACGCCGTTAGAAGACCCTCCTTCGGAATAGTGAAAACCTCCGATATCATACGAAAGAGTAGTGAAATTAGAAGATACGGTAATATTATAACCTATGCTGAAGCCGAAGAACGGAGATACTTTAGTGTTTTTCAGAAAGGGTGCACGCAGATTGAGAAAAACGGGTACGTTGATTATGTTCTCACCTCCGCTGTAAGCCATATAATCTACTCCCACACCTATACCGGCAAATAAGTGCGCTCCGAAATTATAGCCATTGATGAACGTGAACTGAACACCGCCGCCTTCCCACGAGAGATCGTATACGCCGCCTATCTCGACGATACCCTTATAACCTTTGAAATTGCCCAGCCCGCGTTCGGCTCTCTTCTCTGCTTTCGGATTTGTCCGCATCTCTTCGCCGTCGGTTTCGATGCGGCCGATTTCGTTGGCGCGATAGACGAATACATCGCCGTCTTTGGTCTTCACCTTGACCGAGCCGTCCGATGTCCGTTCGACGATCTGTCCTTCGACCGAAATGCCGCTCTTGAGTTTTACGGTCGATGTCTTTTCCTCCTGAGCGAATACCGTACTCGTCGTGAAGACGAGGAGCGACAGTAAAAGAAATTTCTTCATTCCATTCGTTTTTGTGTCGCCGCGACCCCTGAAGCAACGGTTCGAATATGCAAACAAGAAGTGTGAGGTCGATAGTTTATCTCTTTGGAGGCTCTGGCAAGCCGTCGGACAAATAAACAATACCCCACACCGATGATATAGTATTGAGATACTACTATACACGGCACCGAGCGTTCATATTGCTTATCCCTGTCCTATCGATCGCCAGATTCCAAAGAAGGATGAAGCTAAACACTTCTACCAAATATGTTGCCGAAACTGTCGGCATTGCAAAGATAGACAATGTTTTCGAAATTACAACGCCCGTGTGAGGTATTGCAATGCAAAATTGCGAAAAACAAAGTTCAAATACAACGGTTTATGCCGTTGCACCGAATTTTTGTTATTTCAATTTGCGGGAGTATGGTTTCGGACGGGATTCAGGCCATTCTGCACCCGAAATTCCCGAACCGCACCGCCGCTACTCCTCGGGCGGTATGCTCAGTTCGAGCGACGCCCCCGACCAGCGGTTTATCGTGTATGTGCGTTCGAAAACGCGTTCACCGTCGCGGGAAACCCTGACTTTCAGATCGAAGGGCTTCGATTCGGCGATGTCGTTGTCGGCTGGCAGCGTGTGGGGTATAATATATATGTACATCAGCAGCCTGCTGCAAGGCTCCGTTTCGAACGTCACCGTGCGCGGCGTACGGTAGCCTGCGGGCGGCGCCTGCATATTCGCTCCCACATCCGCGACGGTATCCTCGGCCGAGGCGAAACCCGTCCGTTTGCCGTCGCCGTCGAAACACCCGCACGTCACGGCGATGTTGTAACACCAGAATTTGTCGAACCCGCTCGAAATCTCGACCGAGAAACGGCCGTTCACAATCTTCATATCTTCATATTTAATCCGTACAAAAATAGTCATTTAACTCCAAGTGCACGAATAAGGCCGCGGTTTATTCTCGCCGTGTCGCGGTTTTTAGCGTTAAAAAAGCTGAAAACTTTGCACAATTTGCGAATTTATAGTACATTTGCGGACTAATTGCGTCAAATGGAGACTGCGAAAAAATATTCCATAGTTTTCCAGGGGCTGAAAAACGGCGTTCACGAGTTCGGCTTCAAGGTCGATAAGGGGCTGTTCGAGGCCGAAGGGAACGGCGAGATCAAGGGAGGCGACTGCGACGTACGGGTTCGGATGGACAAGACCGAGACGATGCTCGAGCTGACGGTCGGAATCCGCGGAGAGGTCGTCGTCGAGTGCGACCGCTGCCTTGAGGACTGCCCCGTCCCTATCGATTACGAAGGGGTGCTGGCGGTCAAGTTCTCGGACGAGGTTCGCGATTACGACGGCGAAATTATGTGGATTTCGCGTGCCGAGGGCGAGGTAGACCTGACGCAGTACATTTACGAAAGCATAGTGCTCTCGTTGCCTTACCGCCGCGTACATCCCGACGGGGGGTGCAATCCCGATATGCTGGCGCGTTTCACGATTGCCGACACGCAGGGGGACGGCGGGGACGAGACGTACGAAGAGAAATAAATATAATTTATAAAAGTTACTGAAATATGGCACATCCTAAACACAAAGTCTCATCTACGAGAAGGGACAAGAGAAGAACTCATTACAAGGCCGAAGTTCCGACCGTAGTCGTATGCTCGAACTGCGGGGCATCGGTACTTTACCATCGCGTTTGCCCCGAGTGCGGTTTCTATCGCGGCAAGCTCGCAATCGAAAAGAAGGCGGCCGAATAATCGGGTCGATATGGACAAAAAAGGCACTATTATATCGGATAGTGCCTTTTTTCATAAAAAAATAGTACCTTTACGGCGTAAATACTAACATACGGAAATTTATGTTGAAGATAGGTTTGGATGCGATGGGCGGCGATTTCGCCCCCGAAGCAGCCGTCAAAGGAGCCGCAATGGCCGTAAATGAAACGGGCGAAGACAGCCGCATAGTGCTTTTCGGCGACGAAGAGCGCATCCGCGCGATCCTCGCTGCCGAAAATTGCAATACCGACAAGATAGACATAGTCAATACGACCGAAGTCATAGAGATGGGCGACCATCCCGCGAAGGCGTTCCAGCAGAAGAGCGATTCGAGCATCACCGTAGGCTTCGGCTATTTGGCCAAGGGGCTTATCGACGGATTCGCCAGTGCGGGCAGCACGGGCGCGATGATGGTCGGCTCGATGTTCGCCGTGAAGCCGATAGAGGGCGTTATCCGTCCGACTATTTCCACCGTCGTCCCCAATGCCAAGGGTACGCCCATAGTATTGCTCGACGTCGGTCTGAACGTGGACTGCAAGCCCGAGGTGCTGTGCCAGTACGGCCTTATAGGGTCGATCTATGCGGAATCGGTGCTCAAGATAGACAATCCGCGCGTGGCGCTGCTCAATATCGGCGAGGAGGAGACCAAAGGCAATGCGCAGGCGCAGGCTGCCTATGCGCTTATGAAGGCCGAAAGCGAGGGCGGCAAGTTCAACTTCGTGGGCAATGTCGAGGCTTCGCACGTCTTCTCGGGCAAAGTCGCCGACGTGATCGTGTGCGACGGTTTCGTGGGCAATACGATTCTGAAAATGGTCGAGGGACTTTACCAGATAAACAAGCGTCTGGGTGTCGATAATGCTTTCTGGGCATCTATGAACTACGAGAATGCGGGCGGCACGCCCGTTTTGGGCATCAATGCTCCCGTGACTATCGGTCACGGCAAATCTACGCCGCTGGCCATCAAGAATATGGTGCTGTCTACCGAGCGCACGATAAAATCGCATATCACCGCCAAATTGCAGAACGCATTCAAGGCGTAAGGGTTCGTCGTCGGACGGAATACAAAGGGCTGCAACCTCGCGGGAGCAGCCTTTTTTCGTCGTACGGGCTGCCGCTCGGAGAGGAAAACGCAATTTTTGCGTCGCGATTTTTTAATATAAGCGGAATTTATGCTATATTTGTATTCGGATAAATTCGGCACAGGCCGATAAAGATATATATAAAGGGTAAACAACTCTTTATACCTTGTGTAAACTTGGAACCCTCCTCGGAGGTTGTTTAATCGGATGGTATAATGGTTGTCAGTCTCAAGTTATGTCCTGCTCGTTTCGGGCAGGACTGACTTGGGCGCAGGACAGCTTCCATCCGAAGGTTCTCCAAGACCGACACAAGGGGCTGACACCGCGCCCCTTTTTTATTTATTATTGGGTGCTGAATTGAATGAACAACAGAATATAGAACATTATTATGCACCGTTTTCTACCAACCCATAACAAGTATTTATAACAAAAGTCGGTGCAGGACGCCCGCCGCACGAGCGGAATGCGGGTGCGGCGGGAACGTCCGAAAAATCAAAGGTATATAATTGTCGAATAGATATTGGGGCTCGGCCGTCGGCAGGTTCGTCACGAAAATTGGATAACTTTTTCGTCTGCAAGACGGGACCTGCCCGACGGCCGATTTTTCAACCCCGAACGAAAACAAAAGAGCCCCGTCGTAACGGAGCTCTTGTTCGATTCTTGCACCTTTTCCCTCCTCGGCATACCCCGAGCAAGCTCGGCTCTGCGTTCGGCGAAAAGGACCGAAAGGTTTACCGATTATTTGTTGTAAGCCTTCATCACCGAGATGAGGTCGAGAACCTTGTTCGAGTAACCCCACTCGTTGTCGTACCAAGCTACGACCTTGACGAACGTGTCGGTAAGTGCGATACCGGCAGCCTTGTCGAAGATCGAGGTGCGGGCGTCGCCCAGGAAGTCGGACGAAACGACAGCCTCTTCGGTGTAGCCGAGAATGCCTTTCAGCGAGCCCTCCGATGCCTTCTTCATAGCCTCGCAGATCTCCTCGTACTTAGCGGGCTTGGCGAGGTTTACGGTCAGGTCCACAACCGATACGTCGAGCGTGGGAACGCGCATCGACATACCCGTCAGTTTGCCGTTGAGCTCGGGAATAACCTTGCCTACGGCCTTAGCTGCGCCCGTGGACGAGGGGATGATGTTGCCGCTTGCAGCACGGCCGCCGCGCCAGTCTTTCAACGAGGGACCGTCTACGGTCTTTTGGGTTGCGGTGGTCGAGTGAACGGTGGTCATCAAACCGTCGGTGATACCGAAGTTCTCGTGGAGAACCTTGGCGATGGGAGCCAGACAGTTGGTGGTGCAGGATGCGTTCGAAACGATCTTCTGACCTGCATAAGTGTCGGTGTTCACGCCGCATACGAACATCGGCGTAGCGTCCTTCGAAGGAGCCGACATAACCACGTATTTGGCACCGGCTGCGATGTGAGCCTGAGCCTTCTCCTCGGTGAGGAACAGACCCGTCGATTCTACGACGTACTCTGCGCCTACCTCGTTCCACTTCAGGTTGGCGGGGTCTTTCTCTGCGGTGACGCGGATAGACTTGCCGTTTACGATGAGCAGGTTCTTCTCGACATCGAAATCGATCGTGCCGTTGAACTGGCCGTGCATCGTGTCGTACTTGAGCATATATGCCAGGTAGTCTACGGGGCAAAGGTCGTTGATGCCTACTACATCGTACTTGTCAGCCTGAGTGCAAGCTGCGCGGAATACCATACGGCCGATACGTCCGAAACCGTTGATACCAATCTTAATCTGTGCCATAATTGAAAATGTTTTATGTTAATGAATACGTTTCTGTCTTCAGTCACGCAAAAGTATATACTTTGTATATATTAACCAAATAAAAAATAAATTTTTTTATTAAAATGGTGCTTTTCGTTTCGGACCGTAAGCGTATGGGACTTCGCACTATCGCGTTCGGTCCTCCCGCATTTCGGCACCGCGCGCCCGCTTGGCCATAGCCGAGGCGAAGACGAAATCGTTGAGTTCGCGGTTGTCGGCTTGCAGGATGTCGTCCTTGGTGCCCTCCCACCATTTGTGCCCCTCGTGGATATATACAATCTTCTCGCCGATCTCCATCACGGAGTTCATATCGTGGGTGTTTATGATGGTGGTGATGTCGTATTCGCGGGTGATGTCGTGAATCAGGTTGTCGATAACCACGGAGGTCTGCGGGTCGAGACCCGAGTTCGGCTCGTCGCAGAAGAGGTATTTCGGATTCATGACTATCGCACGGGCTATGGCCACGCGCTTGATCATACCGCCGCTCAACTCCGAGGGATAGAGGTTGTCGGCACCATCCAGACGCACGCGCTTGAGACAGAAATCGACGCGCTCGCGCTTCTCGGCCTCGCTCTGGTCGGTGAAGAGGTCGAGCGGCAGCTTGACGTTCTCGATGACCGTTGAGGAGTCGAGCAGCGCCCCGCCCTGAAATATCATACCTATGTCGCGACGCACGGTCTTGCGCTCGGTGAAGTCGAGCGACGAGAAGCAGGTGTCGTCGTAGTATATGTCGCCCGAGTCGGGCGTGTGCAGCCCCACGAGCGTCTTGAGCAGCACGGTCTTACCCGAGCCGCTGCGCCCGATGATGAGGTTGGTTTTGCCCGTTTCGAACTCGACCGAGATGTCGTCGAGCACCGTGCGCCCGTCGAACGATTTGAATATGTGTTCGCACTTTATCACGTCAGCAGCAGTTGTGTAAGTATGAGGTTGAAAATCATTATCACGACAGAGCTTACGACCACGGCGCGGGTGGATGCCTTGCCCACTTCGAGCGAGTTGCCCTTGGCATAGTAGCCGCAGAATGCCGATATCGAAGTGATGATGAAAGCGAAGACCGCAATTTTGATGAGCGAGTAGACAACCGAATAGACGCGGAAGTCGAAGAGCAGACCCTCGATATAATCATTCGGTATCATTATGCCCGTAAGCACGGCTATGGCGTAGCCGCCGATCGAGCCGATCATAATGCTGAGCAGCGTGAGAAACGGAAAAAAGAGTACCGTCGCGATGATTTTGGGCAGGATGAGATAGGAGGCGGAGTTGATGCCCATAATCTCCAGCGCGTCGATCTGCTCGGTGATGCGCATAGTGCCTATCTCGGAGGCGATGTTCGAGCCTACCTTGCCCGCGAGGATCAATGCGACCACGGTAGACGAGAATTCGAGCGTCATAGTCTCGCGAGTGGCGTAACCTATGAGATATTGCGGGATGAACGGCGATTCGAGACTTATGGACATCTGCAACGTTATGGCGGCGCCGATGAATACCGATATTATGGCCGTCAGCCCTATGGAATTCATACCCAAGGCCTCCATTTCGTATATGACGCGGCGACGGTATATCGAGATCTTCTCGGGTCTCGAAAAGACCTTGCCCATAAGCAGGAAATAGCGTCCTATCAGTTCGAAAATCTTCAACACGAGCGGATGGTTTTGGAAATTATCGTTTGCGGCCGTCGGGATTTTTCTCCTCCTCGAAATCGACGTATTCGCCCACGTCGTCGTTCACCTTCTTTTCGGGGGCGTCCGTTGTCTGATAAATGCGTACGTCGCCCTCTTTGCGGCGGCCGCGTGCAGTGTAGTCGGCATTATTGCGCAGTTCGTCCTCCATTCGGCGCTGCACGCGGCGCAGATGCCACGCGAACAGGGCGGTCGAGATCAGCGACAGCAGGATTATGCCCAGTACCACATAGAGCATAAAACTGAAGACCCACGGCGCTGCTATCGCTATCAGCAGCATAAGCAGGCAGAACAGCGGGTTGCGGCGGATGAAGCCGACGATAGTATCGAAAAGTACGGTAATGAAATTCATCGTCTTAAAAACGGTTCTATATGCAAAACCTTTGCAAAGGTACAAAAAAAGTGGCAACTATATATATATTGCACCTCATTTGTTTTTAATATCCCGCTCACGTTCCTGTTCCTGTTCCCGTTCCCGCTCCGGTTTTTCGGGTTTCTCGCGGCATAGCCGCGTTTACAAATTTGACCCGCCCCTAAATCCCCGCCTCAGGCAGGGACTTCGGGTGAAACCCGTAAGGAAAACAGGACTTGGGAAGAACGTCAGTGCAGATTATGCATATAGTCGCCGAAAAAGTGGCAGGTTTCATTATAAATTACTAATTTTGGCGTCAAATCCTACGCTTTATGTTAAATCGATTATTGGCCGTTTCGCCTATCGACGGCCGTTACCGCAGAGTAACGGAACCGTTGGCCGACTATTTCTCCGAGTATGCGCTCATACGTTACCGCGTGCGTGTGGAGATAGAGTATTTCATCGCCCTGTGCGAGCTTCCCCTGCCCGAACTGAAGGGTGTGGACGCTTCGCTTTTCGACACTTTGCGCGACATCTATCGCAACTTCACGCAGGAGGATGCCGAACGCGTGAAGGAGATCGAACTTACGACGAACCACGACGTGAAAGCCGTCGAGTATCTGCTCAAAGAGAAATTCGCGGTGCTCGGACTGGCCGGCTGTTCGGAATTCATCCATTTCGGCCTTACCTCGCAGGACATCAACAATACGGCTATGCCGCTGATGCTCAAGGAGGCGCTGGCCGACATATACATACCTGCCGTCGAGGAGTTGCAGGAGCGGCTCGCGGCTCTGGCGGAAGAGTGGCGCGGCATACCGATGCTCGCGCACACGCACGGCCAGCCCGCATCGCCCACCACGCTCGGCAAGGAGATACTGGTTTTCGCCGAACGTCTCGACGAACAGTACGGGCAGCTGCTCGATATTCCGCTGACGGCCAAGTTCGGCGGGGCTACGGGCAATTTCAACGCCCATCACGCGGCATATCCCGCAATCGACTGGGCCGCGTTCGCCAACGGTTTCGTGGGTGGGCGTCTGGGACTGCGCCGCTCGCAGTTCACCACGCAGATAGACCATTACGACAATCTCGCGGCGACGTTCGATGCGCTGAAACGCATAAATACCATACTCATAGACCTCTGCCGCGATATGTGGACATATATATCTATGGAGTATTTCCGCCAGCAGATAAAGGCGAACGAGGTGGGTTCGAGCGCTATGCCGCACAAGGTGAACCCCATAGATTTCGAGAATGCCGAAGGCAATTTCGGTATTGCCGATGCCGTTTACGAACACCTCTCCGCCAAGCTGCCCGTCTCGCGCCTGCAACGCGACCTGACGGACTCGACCGTTATGCGCAATACGGGCGTGCCCGTCGCGCACTCGCTTATCGGCATACGGTCGCTGCTGAAAGGGTTGGGCAAGCTGCTGTTGAACCGTGAAGCCATAGACCGCGATTTGGATGCCAACTGGGCTGTCGTCGCCGAGGGTATTCAGACTATTCTGCGACGGGAGGGTTATCCCAAACCGTACGAGGCGCTTAAGGCCCTTACGCGCAAAAACGAGCATATTACCGAGCAGACGATACGCGAGTTCATCGCATCGCTCGACGTGTCCGAGAGCGTGAAGGAAGAGCTGTCGGCTCTGACGCCGCATACGTACGTCGGTATTTTCGGTTAGCGGACGGCGGGGTGATGTATAAAAAAACAGGCGGGAATCTCTCAATTGCCGCCTGCCTTCGGGGCTTTGCACCCCTAAACTACTAACCCAAAGGTTGTAAACATTTATTGATACACCTATGTAGGTTTCATTTTGTTTTTGTAAATAAATTATCTATATTTGTGGTATCATTGCGGAATACGCAATGTTTTGGATGGCATTTAGGCTGTTGGATTTGTAACAAAAACGACCAATTTTAGAGACAAAAACACCAACAGGCACACTAAGTGCTCACGCCGTTTTGGCGTGGGTTGTGCTTGTGTTTTTGTAGGTGCTTGGTCGTACCTTGTTACAATGAGCGCACTCACGCTTCTCTTTTTTAGAGTTAAACAGTTGCTATCTAAAGAGCAACGACACCTATGTTTAACTTAAATAATTAAAGTACTATGAAAAGGTTTTTATTTTTGGTGATTACGGTTTTATTATCAGTTCCTTGTTTTGCGCAAAAAAGCACAAATGAAGATAAGACTGAAAGTAAAACACTAGAGTTTATTTCTCGCGGAAGCTCTCTTATTAGAAAGGAGTTCTATGATTTGGGGTCAGTTAAAGGGGTTCAATGTGAAGTATTGATTGTTACTGATTTGCTTAAAAATGAGAAAATGGGTTGCCTTCGTCTGAAAACCAAATATACCAGTAGCTATTCTACCGATACTTATATTGGTACCCTCGATTACGACGAAATAGAAGATTGTATTAAATCTCTTAATCATATTAAAGATAACATTCTTCCATCTATACCTAGCACATACACAGAAGTGGAATATAGCACTAGAGATAATATAAAGGTAGGTGCTTATTATAATGAAAAAAAACTTTCTTGGACTGCATATGTTTATATAAAAAGTTACACAAGTCGATCAGCTGAGTTTTTTGATGCAGCATCATTATCTTTGTTGGTTAACAAAATGGCTTCTGCGAAGAATATGATTGCCGAAAAAATCAAATAATAGAAACATAAAACAAAAATAGGCGAGAGTCGTCACGACTGTCGCCTACCCCAGGACTCATTGCGAGCCCTTCTACTAACCCAAACTTAAATAAATGAAGAAACCTCACTGCGCCGTGCAGTTTTTCGACGCAGTTGCCCGAACTGTCGCAAATCCCGTGCCGCCGGTATGCCGTCGGGCGAATCGAGCCTTTAGGCGACATCAAAAAGCCCGAAACGGATATTATCGCATTTTTTTTCGATTCCGATATGTGGGTTTTTCGGCAGTCGGCCGTCATATATATGACAAAGGTTCGGATTTGCTTCCGAATGTGTCATATTTTACAGAAAAACCAAACAACCTTAGTTATGAAAAAACTTCTTATTCTTTCGGCTTTGGCATTGCTCGTCGGAGCGACCGATTGTTCAGCCAAGAAATTCCGTTACGACACGCCTGCGGGCAAAGTGAAGCTCATAAGCTACAATATCCGTCAGAGCGGGGCCAACGACGGCGACAACTGTTGGATGAACCGCCGTCCCGCAACTGTCGAGATGATGCGTCGCGAGGCGCCGTCGGTGATAGGTATGCAGGAGGTGAAACTCGACCAGGCGCAATATATCGAGGAGAATATGCCGCAGTACGCACGTGTCGGCGTCGGCCGCGACGACGGGAAAGACAAGGGCGAGATGTGCGCCATCTACTATCTGAAAAAGAAATTCGAATTGCTCGACAGCGGTACTTTCTGGCTCAGCGAGACGCCCGATGCGATTTCGCGCGGCTGGGACGCGAAGTACAACCGCATAGTTACGTGGGTGAAACTTCGCGAGAAGGCTACGGGCAAGGAGTTTTTCTTCTTCAACGGCCACCTCGACCACAAGGGCGTAACTGCCCGCAAGGAGTCGATGAAACTCATCGTACGCAAGATTTTCGAGATTGCGGGCAAGGATGCGGCCGTCATCTTGGGCGGCGACTTCAATGCGCTGATAAACGATGACATTTACACGCCCGTAAAGGAGGTCTCCACACTTGCGCGTACGGCAGCGCCCGTTACGGATTCCCGCCCGACATTCAACTCGTGGGGACGGCGCAAGGGCGATATTATAGACCATCTGTTCGTGCGTAATCTCAACTGTCTCGAATACCGTACGCTCGACGGCGATTACGGGGTTCCGTTCATATCGGACCACTATCCCGTGCAGCTCGTGTTCGAGGTGAAATAGCCGCTGCTTACGGCAAGTCGCAGGCCGCCCCGTTTCGGGGCGGCTTTTTTGTCGTTCGGCAGGATTTCGCGACTGTTTGTCGCCAAGTGTCATAAGTTGGCAGACTTTTGCGGCCATTGTGTCATATTTCTGCCGCTGGCAGGTATTTTGCTCGTACGAAGGCGAAACGGAAACGATAAAAACATATACGATATGAACATCAATTCTTTAACAGTCAAAGCGCAGGAGGTGTTGCAGAATGCCTACTCGCTTGCTCAACGTAACGGCCAGCAGGCCGTCGAGCCGTTGCATATCCTCGCGTCGCTCGTAGCCGAGGACGATTCGCTGTCGGCTTTCCTGCTCGGGCGTGTCGGCGTAAACGTGCGCAATCTGCGCGGCGAGGTCGATGCGGCTGTTGCGGCATTGCCGAAGGTCTCGGGCGGCAACGGCGAACAGTATTTTTCGGGCGACGCGTCGAAGGTCATTCAGCGCGCCGTCGATTTCACGAAGAACTTCAACGACAAATATGCGTCGGTGGAGCATCTGTTGCTGGCGCTCGTGGCCGAACGCGGCACGGCGGGCGACATTCTCAAACGCAGCGGTGCTGCCGAGAGGGAGCTGACCTCTGCCATACGCGAATTCCGCAAGGGAGCGACGGTCGATTCGCAAACCGCCTCGCAGGAGTTCAACGCATTGGGCAAATATGCCGTAAATCTCAACGAGCAGGCGCGCAACGGGAAACTCGACCCCGTAATCGGCCGCGACGAGGAGATACGCCGCGTGTTGCAGATACTTTCGCGCCGCACCAAGAACAATCCCATTCTGGTCGGTGAAGCGGGTGTCGGCAAGACGGCCATAGCCGAGGGCATCGCGCATCGTATCGTCGATGGCGACGTGCCCGAGAACCTGAAATCGAAGATGATATTCTCGCTCGATATGGGTGCGTTGATCGCGGGTGCGAAGTATCAGGGCGAGTTCGAGGAGCGTCTGAAGGCCGTCGTACAGGAGGTTATCGCCAGCGACGGCGAGATACTGCTCTTCATCGACGAGATACACACGCTGGTCGGTGCGGGCAAGTCGAACGGCGCGATGGATGCCGCAAATATCCTGAAACCCGCCCTCGCGCGCGGCGAACTGCGTACGATAGGCGCCACGACGCTCGACGAGTTCCAGAAATATTTCGAGCAGGACAAGGCGTTGGAGCGTCGTTTCCAGAAAGTTATGGTCGATGAACCTACTACCGAAGATGCCATTTCCATCCTGCGCGGTCTGAAGGAGCGGTACGAAAACCACCATCAGGTGCGTATCAGGGACGAGGCGATAATCGCTGCCGTAGAGTTGTCGCACCGCTACATCACGTCGCGTTTCCTACCCGACAAGGCTATCGACCTCGTGGACGAGGCGGCATCCAAGCTGCGGCTCGAAATGAACTCCGTACCCGAGGAGATCGACGCTCTCGACCGCCGTATGCGTCAGCTCGAAATCGAGCGCGAGGCCATACGCCGCGAGAACGACACACAGCGTGTCGAGTCGCTGACCAAGGAGATCGAAGACCTGCACTCGCGCGACAAGGCACTGCGCGCCAAATGGGAGGGCGAGCGCACCCTGCTGCGCAAGATACAGGAGGACAAGGCGCTTATCGAACGGTTGAAAATCGAGGCGCAGCAGGCCGAGCGTCAGGGCGACTACGGCCGCGTGGCGGAGATACGCTACGGTAAGATCGTCGAGGCGCAGAAGCGCATAGACGCTTTGCAGGACGAACTGAAAATCGCATCGGCGAACGGCTCGATGATAAAGGAGGAGGTCGATGCGCAGGACATAGCCGAAGTGGTGTCGCGCTGGACGGGCATTCCCGTGACGCGGATGCTGGCCTCCGAGCGCGAGAAGCTGCTCGATATGGAGAACGAGCTGCACAAACGGGTAGTCGGGCAGGAGGATGCCATAGCGGCGATTTCCGATGCCGTACGGCGGTCGCGCGCGGGGTTGAACGACCCTCGCAAGCCTATCGGTTCGTTCATATTCCTCGGTACAACGGGTGTCGGCAAGACCGAGCTGGCGAAGGCGTTGGCCGAGTTCCTGTTCAACGACGACAATATGATTACCCGTATCGATATGAGCGAGTATCAGGAGCGCCACAGCGTCTCGCGGCTCGTCGGAGCGCCTCCGGGATATGTCGGTTACGACGAGGGCGGACAGCTCACCGAAGCCGTGCGGCGCAAGCCCTATTCGGTGGTACTGCTGGACGAGATAGAAAAGGCGCATCCCGATGTCTTCAACATTCTGTTGCAGGTGCTCGACGACGGGCGTCTTACGGACAACAAGGGGCGTACGGTGGATTTCCGCAATACGATAATCATAATGACGTCGAATATGGGCTCGCACATCATTCAGGAGAATTTCGCGGCCGCGTTCGACGGGCGGAAACTGCCCCGCGAGGTCATCGATAATACCCGCAGGGATGTCATCGAACTGCTGAAGCAGCAGCTCAAACCCGAGTTCCTGAACCGTATCGACGAAATCGTGATGTTCGAACCGCTCACGCGCAAGGACATAGAGCGCATAGTAGACATACAGATGAAGTCGATAGGCCGTATGCTTGCACAGAACGGCATAAAATTGGAATATACCGATGCTGCACGCGAATGGATAGCGGCAGCGGGCTACGACCCGATGTTCGGCGCGCGTCCCGTCAAGCGTACCATCCAGCGCAGCGTAGTCAATGAGTTGTCGAAAGAGATACTCGCGGGGCATATCGATCGGGAATACCCCATACGTATCGATGCCGCCGATGACGCGCTGACGTTCGAGAACAAATAATAGGCGTTGCCGATAGTAACGGAGAGGGAGATGCAAAAGCATCTCCCTCTCTTTGTTTTACATCCCTTTGCGTGCCGTCAGCCACGCCATCGCGTTGTAGAACCTCAATACGGGCTGCCGCCATGCTACGGGCAGCGAGTTGATGAATTTCAGTTTGCAGAGTGCGCGGCGGTTGCGCGATGTGTATCCGAAAAATCCGATGGCGCGCGCGGCCTCGGCCGTTCCGCCTTTGGCGCTTTGCACCAGTGCCTTGCCCAGAGCTGCGCGTGCTATGTATTCGTTGCTCGCGTCGTCGGCCGAGGCGTCGTACAGGTCTTCGAACGAGTAGGGTGTATCCTCGGCGCGGAATATGGCGGCCGAACGGTTGTCGGCCGAGCGCGAATAGCATACGAGCCGTTTGGGCGAGAAGCAGACGGGGGCCGTACGTGCCATTTTAGTCCACAGATACTGGTCTTCGCCCATACGCATCCCTGCGGGAAAACCTCCAGCGTCGAGGAACGTGCTGCGCCGCAGCGTGGCGGCCGACGGTATGACGACGTATTCGGTAAGCGAGGCGGTGAAGAAATCGATGATACCCTCTGTGTCGGGCGTATTGCCGGGTACGGAACGCGTACCGTCGATAATGTCGAACCCCGTGGCATAGATGCCGCAGTCGGGGTATTCCTCTATCAGGCGGCAGATCTCCTCCAGGTAGTTCTCCTTCCACGCGTCGTCGCCGTCGAGCAGTGCGATGAACTCGCCCGTCGCTTCGGCCGCGGCGCGGTTGCGGGCGGCGCTGACGCCTGCATTGGCCTGCCGCAGCAGACGCACGGACGGCGAGCCTATGCTTTCGACCGCGGCTGCGCTGCCGTCGGTCGAGCCGTCATCGACGACTATTATCTCGGCGGGGGCGACGCTTTGCGACAGTACCGATTCTACGGCGCGGCGTATGGTCCGTTCCTTGTTGAAGAGCGGAATTACGACCGATATTTTGCTGTTAATATCCATTTAATTGCAAAAATAGCGATATTTTATTAGTTTTGCAATGATATGCGCCGTCCTTCGGGCGGTGCGGAAAATTGTGTCGTATGACCGTTTCGGAGAAGATAATAGAGTTCGTGCGCAATGCTTTCGACACGGCACTGTTCTTTGCGGTGCAGGCCGTGAAGGAGGATTTCCGCAACTATGTCGGGCGAGCCGGAGCTGTCGATCCGGCTCGTTCGGGCGGTATCCTGCTGCTGGCGAACGGGCCTTCGCTTGCCGACGACCTGCCGCGGATAATAGCCCGCGGCGACCATTTGGAGAATGACGTGCTGGCGGTGAATTATTTCGCCTGCGACGAGCGGTTCGAGGTCATACGGCCGAAATATTACGTTCTCTCCGACCCTACGTTTTTCCGTCGCCGCTGCGACTGGGAGCGTGTCGAAAAGCTCTATGCGACGCTCGATGCGAAAGTCGCGTGGCCGATGAAACTCTATGTCCAGTATTATAATCCCGACAGGTTCGATTACCGCAGGGCACTGCCCAATCCGAATATCGACATAGTGCCGTTTCACTCGCAGACGTATCGCGGGTTCCCGTCGCTCGAATATGCGTGTTACCGTCGGGGGCTCGGGAGCGGCAATTTCGGGTCGGTGATACAGAACGGCGAGTTCATCGCCATACTTTTGGGCTACAAGACCCTGCATCTTTACGGTGTGGACCATACCTTTTTCGACGGGCTGACGGTGACGGCCGATAACGAGCTGTGTCTGAAGACGGGCTATTTCTATGATACCGAGCCTCGGTTGAAGCGGGTCGTTTTGACTGCCGCCGACCCTCCGAAGCCGTTGTCGATGTACGAATATCTGTCCGACAAGTGCGAGGTTTTCCGAGGGCACGAAGTACTCGCGCGTTATGCCGAAGCGTGCGGCGTCCGCATAGTGAACCATACTGCGAACTCGTTGATAGACAGCTATCCGAGAGAGTAGCAGCCTCAAGCTGCACCTGAAAGGCGGGCGGGGCGTGCCGTGAATCTTGCAGTTTCCCCGATTCCTACTGTACAAGCAGATTGCAGCCGCGGATTTCGCTGCGGTCGATGCGTCCGTCGATGCGGAAACTGCCGTCGGCGAACGTCTGTCCCGCATCCTGGGTCTGGATGAAGGCGCAGGAGTGCAGATTCGCCAGATCTATTATATTTATGCCGCCCCGCGAGCCCGTCGGCAGTATGTCGAACGGATCGTTTATGTCTCGCGTGAGGATGTGCAGCCACTCGGGAGCACGGAATATTCCGTTGCCGTCCGAGTAGGCTTGCGACGTGAGCTCCGCCATTCCGTATTCCGAGTGTATGCGTTCGACGCCGAAGCCGTCGCATAATATTTTGTGGAACTCTTTTTTGGGAATCTCTTCGCGATAGCCTTTCATACCTCCCGTCTCCATTACTATGGTGTCGTGCAGTTTAGGAGAATATTTTTCGGCCAAGTCCCAGAGGGCATAGCTGACGCCCAAGAGTATTTTCGGCTTCGGGTCGGCGGCCATGTCGCCGAGAAGTTTTTCGTAGTCGTCGAGATAGAATCCGCCCGAATTGCCGCGGGCTATCAGTCGGTCGGCCATATATACGAGCGACGATCCCTTGCGTTGCAGGTACGACGGCAGCAGGGCGTAGATGCCGTATTGCGACGGGTCGCCGTAGAAGCGCTCGAATGCGGCCGTGAAAGTCTTCTCATAGGCCGAAAGCCGCGCCATAGGGTGGCGCGACGGCGTCATTCCCGTCGTGCTGCTCGACGTGAAGACTGTTTCGGGCGCCTTGTCGCCGCAATAAATTTCGTGTGTCTTGAAAAGCTCTATCGGCAGAAACGGTATTTTGTCGAGACGGTCGATGTCCTGCGCGTCGATGCCGAGCAGCCCGATATATTCGCGATATGGAGCGCACCGTTCCGCCTGAAAGCGGAACAGCTCCAATGCGGTCCGTTCGAATGCGCCGTCGCCGTCGATGCCGAGTATGTCGTCTATTGTAATCACGATGCAAAGGTAGGGATTTTTACGAACTTCTCGTACATTGGCTTGCGCCGAAGATACTCCCGCTCGGCAAAATCGCAAACAGGTTTGCTTTTGCCCTCGCTTATTCGTACATTGGCTTCGCCGAAGATACTCCCGCTCGGCAATGCTCAAATAAATTTGGCATTGCCCTCGCTTATTCGTATCTTTGCACAACTATGACTGCTCTGTTCGAAGATATAATATTCGGTCCCGTGCATTCGCGCCGATTAGGGCTGTCGCTCGGGGTCAATCTGCTGCCTTTGAAGGTGAAGTTGTGCAACTTCGACTGCATATATTGCGAATGCGGCTGGAACGGCGACCATGAAGGCGTCAAACGGTTCAACGCGCGGGAAGACGTGCGTACCCGTCTTGCGGCGGCATTGCGGCGTATGGCTGCCGACGGCACCCCTCCCGACGTGATTACTTTCGCGGGCAACGGCGAGCCGACTATGCACCCCGAATTCGAAGAGATAATCGGCGATACGCTCGCTTTGCGCGACGAATTGTGCCCGTCGGCGAAGGTGTCGGTGCTGAGCAATGCCACGCAGATCGGCAGGGAGAGCGTCCGCCGCACCCTGATGCGCGTAGACAACAATATTCTGAAGCTCGATTCGGCTTTCGACGAGACCGTTCGGCTCATAAACGGGCCGTGCGGCGATTATACCGTGGCGCAGACCGTCGGGAATATGGCGCTCTTCGGGGGCGATTTCATTATGCAGACGATGTTCCTGCGCGGAACATACGACGGCCGCAGGGTGGACAATACGACCGACATCGAGGTGGATGCGTGGCTGCGCATAGTGGGGGAGCTTCATCCCAAGCAGGTTATGGTCTACTCTCTCGATCGCGATACGCCCTGCCCGACGCTCGAAAAGGTTTCGCGCGACGAATTGCTGCGCATAGCCGCCCGTGTCGAGGCGCTCGGCATCCCGTGTTCCGTGGCGTAAGCCGCCATACCCGTAAAAAAACGACATTTATCGACCGTTATTGGCAATTATTTCATATCTTTGGGTCGCAAAACGGTACATAAATATTCGAAAAAGGCAAAATTCGCATATAGTTACTTAAAAATTCACATAAAATTATGGTAGATATTTTCGATCGTTTGGAGAAAAATGCCGGCGGCCCTATCGGCCAGTATATGAAAAGCGTGCACGGCTATTTCGCATTTCCCAAGCTGGAAGGCGAAATCGGCCCCCATATGCGTTTCCGCGGCAAGATGATGCTCAACTGGAGCCTCAACAACTATCTGGGTCTGGCTAATCACCCCGAAGTCCGCAAGGCGGATGCCGCAGGCGCTGCCGAGTTCGGTATGGCGGCCCCGATGGGTGCCCGTATGATGAGCGGCCAGACGAAGTACCACGAGCAGCTCGAGCGCGAACTGGCCGAGTTCGTGGGCAAGGAGGATGCTTTCCTGCTCAATTTCGGCTATCAGGGTATGATCTCTATCATCGATTGCCTGCTCACCCCGCGCGACGTGGTGGTTTACGATGCCGAGGCTCACGCCTGCATTATCGACGGCCTGCGCCTGCACAAGGGCAAACGTTTCGTTTACGGCCATAACAACGAGGAGTCGCTGCGCCTTCAGTTGCAGCACGCTACCGAGCTTGCCGACGAACAGAACGGCGGCGTGCTCGTGATTACCGAGGGCGTGTTCGGTATGAAGGGCGATTTGGGTTTCCTCGACGTGATTACGCGCCTGAAGAAAGAGTTCAAGTTCCGTCTTTTGGTCGATGACGCGCATGGATTCGGAACGATGGGCCCCGGCGGTCGCGGTACGGCGGCGCATTTCGGCGTGGTGGATCAGGTAGACGTGCTCTTCAATACCTTCGCGAAATCGATGGCAGGTATCGGCGCATTCGTTTCGGGTCCCCGCTGGCTGATAAACCTGTTCCGTTACAATATGCGTTCGCAGCTCTATGCCAAGTCGCTGCCTATGCCTATGGTTATCGGCGCACTGAAGCGTCTGGAGCTTATCCGCAACCACCCCGAATATCAGGAGAAACTGTGGGAGATAACCCGCGCACTTCAGAAGGGTTTCCGCGAGAACGGTTTCGAGATAGGCGTTACCCAGTCGCCCGTTACCCCCGTATATATGAAGGGCGGCAACGAGGAGGGCACCAACCTTATCGTCGATCTGCGCGAGAACTACGGTGTCTTCTGCTCGATAGTTATCTATCCCGTTATCCCGAAAGGCGAGATTATCCTGCGCATCATCCCGACGGCGGCGCATACTATGGAGGATGTCGAGTACACGATAAACGCTTTCAAGGCCGTACGCGACAAGTTCGAGGCGGGCTATTACAGCTCGATGCCCATTCCCGACAAGGCCGATCCCGATTTCAAGGTAAGATAGTCCTTTACGGAATTCCGTGATGTAATTCGCCCCGACTTTCGAAAGTCGGGGCGAATGCGTTGCGGGCGCGGTTACATCCGCTTTTGGCCCGTAAATATCAGTTTGTCCGTATCGTATCCCTTTTCGCGGGCTATGGCGACGAGTTTGTCCGCGGCGGCGGGCGGCAGGTCGGTCGTACGCGCGAGTATCCACAGGTATTGCGGCGAGCTGCCGCCGACCAAGGCGTATTCGTAGTCGTCGCCGAGGGCGATGATGTTGTAATCGGCGTAGACCAACGGGAAGAACGAAACCCGCAGATGCCCGACGACGGATGTGGCCTTGGCCTTGCCGACTATTCGGCGCCGACGCCCCGTACGTTTGTCGTATCCCGTATTGGTCACTTTTATCGACCCGTTGTCGAGGAGGCGGTATTCGGCCGTCACATGCTCCGTATCGCGTTGGAAACGGTGGTCGATACGGGCGATCTCATACCATAGACCCATATAGCGTTCGATTTCGAAATGCGGCAGCGGGGTGTATGGTACGGATTTGTTTTTCAGGCCGTATACGACACCCGATAATGCGAGGATGATTATGAGTACAGTGAGCATACCGTCGGAGATTTCCCTTTACGACGGCATTTATTGTGCCAATATATTCGGATGTAGAATCGTTGAGGGCGATGTGGAAACGGGCAGGCGGCAATAAAAACGAACCTTTTCGATAAGCCGAATGCAGAGCCGAGCCTGCTCGGGACTATGCTGAGGCGAGAAAAGATGCAAGAATTTGAACCTTTTCGATAAGCCGAATGCAGAGCCGAGCTTGCTCGGGGCTATGCTGAGGCGAGAAAAGATGCAAGAATTTGAACCTTTTCGATAAGCCGAACGAGCAAAGCTTACTGCGGTTTGCCGCGGTGAGAAAAGGTGCATGAAAATGAACCTATTCCCCGTCGGCGGCAATCTCGACGAGCGCACGGTAAATGCCGTCGGCGTCGTAGCCGCATTGGGCGTACAGTTCGGCAGGCGTACCCTGCTCGACGAAACGGTCGTCTATGCCGAGCGGACGGACATGCACATTGAATCCGTGCGAGTTGAAAAATGCCGTAACGGCTTCGCCTACGCCTCCGCGCAGTATGCCGTCCTCGACGGTAACGACACGGTCGAATTTGGCGCCTATTTCGGACAGCAGGGTTTCGTCTAACGGTTTGGCGTAGCGCAGGTCGTAGTGGGCGGCGTCGATACCGTTGCCGGCTGCCCGCGCGACGGCCTCGGCAGCGAAATTGCCGACGGTGCCGACGGTTATTACGGCTGCGTCGCGCCCCTCTTTCAGACAGCGCCCCTTGCCGATGGGGATTGTTGCGAAAGGCATATCGCGCCACTCCGCGCCCGCACCCGCACCTCGGGGGTAGCGTATGGCGAACGGCGCATCAGTTTCGAGTGCCGTGAACATCATATTGCGCAGTTCGGCTTCGTTCATCGGTGCGGCTATCACCATGTTGGGTACGCATCCGAAATATGCAAGGTCGAATGCCCCGTGGTGCGTCGCTCCGTCTTCGCCCACCAATCCCCCGCGGTCGAGACAGAGGACGACGTGCAGCCGCTGTATGGCCACATCGTGAATTACGTTGTCGTAGGCGCGCTGCATAAACGATGAATAGATGTTGCAGAACGGAACCATTCCCGCGGCCGCAAGCCCTGCCGAGAATGTTACTGCGTGGCCTTCGGCTATGCCGACATCGAAACAACGGTCGGGCATCTCGTTCATCATAACCGTCATAGAGCATCCCGACGGCATTGCGGGCGTTATGCCGACCACGCGTGCATCCTTGCGGGCCAGTTCGAGCAGTGTCTGCCCGAAGACATCCTGATAACGGTCGGCTTTCCGCGAAGTCGCGCGGCGCCCCGTAGCGGGGTCGAAACGTCCCGGAGCATGCCATTCGGCCTGGTTGTGCTCGGCGGGTGCGTATCCCTTGCCTTTGACGGTCATAACGTGCAGCAGCTTCGGCCCCTTGATCTCTTTCAGGTCGCTCAGCACCCGTACGAGTTCGCGTATGTCGTTGCCGTCGATACGGCCGAAGTATCTGAAATTAAGGCTCTCGAACAGGTTGCTGTTTTGTAGCAGCCCCTGCTTCACCACATTGCCCGCCTTGCGGAACAGACGCAGGATGAACGGCGTATGCGAGAGCAGCCGCCACAGCCTCTGTTTGAGGTTGTTGTAGAACCGCGATGTGGAGACCCTGACCAGATAACGTCCCAATGCTCCCGTGGGACGGTCTATGGCCATATTGTTGTCGTTGAGGATGACGAGAATGTCGGTGTTCTTGCCGTCGCCCGCATTGTTCAGCCCCTCGAATGCCAATCCTCCCGTCATTGCCCCGTCGCCGATTACGGCGACTACCTTGCGGTGTTCGCCTTTCAGTTCGGCAGCCTTGGCTATGCCGTAGGCGGCCGAGATGGATACCGACGAATGACCGCTGCCGAAGGCGTCGTATTCGCTCTCGGCCATACGCGGAAACCCGCTGATGCCGTCCGAGCGGCGGTTGCGGAGGAATGCCTCGCGGCGACCCGTGATTATTTTGTGGGCATATGCCTGATGTCCGACGTCCCAGACGAGCTTGTCGTACGGCGTGTCGAAGACATAGTGCAATGCCACGGCGATTTCCACTGCTCCCAGACTCGACCCGAGATGCCCGGGATTTACGGCGCAGGCGTCTACGATGTAACGGCGCAATTCACCGCATAGAATCTCGAGCTCGTCTGCGGACAGCTTTTTCAGGTCTGCGGGCGAGTCGATTTGAGGCAGGAATATGTACTTGTCTTCATACATCGGAATGCAAAGTTAATAAATTTGGAATATATTTCGTATATTCGCATTGTGAAACGTTGCGTCGGATTTGTACGGAATACGGTGCGGCGCCTTCAGGTGACGTAAACAGATCGGTATTTATGAAATATAGAAGAATCCTTCTCAAATTGAGCGGCGAGTCGTTGCAGGGCCCGCAGCATTACGGCATATCTACAGATGTATTGCAGTCGTATGCCGAGCAGATAAAATCGGTGGCGGAGAGCGGCGTGCAGATAGGTATCGTTATCGGCGGCGGCAATATATTCCGCGGCTTGCAGGGGGCAAAACGCGGATTCGACCGCGTGAAGGGCGACCAGATGGGTATGTTGGCTACTATCATCAACTCCATAGCCTTGCAGTCGGCGTTGGAGGATAACGGTGTGAAGGCCAAGGTGCTCACGTCGATACGCACCGAACCTATAGGCGAGTATTACTCGAAAGCCAAAGCCCTCGAGTATATGGACGACGGTTATGTGGTGATTTTCGGCGGAGGTACGTCAAACCCCTATTTTTCGACTGATTCGGCGGCGGCGTTGCGCGGCGTGGAGATCGAGGCTGATGTGCTGCTCAAGGGTACGCGCGTGGACGGCATATATACGGCCGACCCCGAGAAAGACCCCTCTGCAACGCGTTTCGACGAGATAACGTTCGACGAGGTATATGCACGCGAATTGCATATTATGGATATGACGGCGTTCACGCTCTGCAAGGAAAACGGATTGAATATCATAGTGTTCGATATGGATACGCGCGGCAATCTCGAAAAGGTGCTGGCCGACGGCCGTGTCGGTACGCTCGTAAAATCATAAGACTTATGGCAACGAAAAAAGGAAATGTACGATTAGTGCTGTTGCTGGTGCTCTCCGTTGCGGTGGCACTGCTGGTAATATTTTTGCCTGACGGCGCGAATGCAGGCACGAGAGCGGGAGAGAAGGCTGCCGAACCTGCCGCCGAAGCGGAACAGAACCCTGAGATTGCGGCGACGACATTGGTCAGAATCGGCGATGCGGCGCCCGACTTTACGGTGGAGATGCTCGACGGCAGCAGGATAACGCTCTCCGAACTGAAAGGCAAGGTGGTGTTGGTGAATTTCTGGGCTACGTGGTGCCCTCCGTGCCGTGAGGAGCTGAAGCATATGCAGAAGCAGATCGCCGACCGTTTCGCGGGCGATAACTTTGCGATGATAGCCGTATCGCGGGGCGAGACCCGCGGGAAAGTAGAGGCTTTCATTGCGGACAACGGCTACCGTTTCCCCGTTGGGCTCGATCCCGAACAGAAGATATATCATCTGTTCGCGACGAACTATATTCCGCGTAATTTCCTCATAGATGCCCGCGGACGCGTGGCGTTTATCGGCATAGGCTATGACGAGAAGGAGTTTGCGGAACTGATAGCGAAAATAGACGAAACAATCAAACAGAGATAAACTTATGGATACCAAGACAATTCTCGATGAGGCTTCGGGACGTATGCAGAAGTCCGTCGCCTTTCTGGAAGAGACCCTTTTGAACATCCGTGCCGGCAAGGCGTCTACCAATGCGTTGAACGGCGTATTCGTCGATTATTACGGCTCGCAGACTCCCGTGTCGGGCGTGGCGAGCGTAACGGTCCCCGATGCGAAGACCATTCTGATTCAGCCTTGGGACAAGAATATGATACGTACCATCGAGAAGGCGATTCTCGATTCGAACATCGGCCTTACCCCCTCGAACAACGGCGAGCAGATTCGTCTGTCGATGCCGCCCGTGACCGAGGAGCGCCGTAAGGAGCTGGTGAAGCAGGTGCGTGCCGAGGCGGAGAATGCCCGTATAGGTCTGCGCAATGCACGCCGCGATGCGGTCGAGGCGTTCAAGAAGGCTCTGAAGGAGGGTATGCCCGAGGACGAGTCGAAGGACGGCGAGGCACAGTCGCAGAAGATGCTCGAGAAGTTCTCGAAACAGATCGACGCCGTGGTCGATAAGAAAGAGAAAGAGATAATGACCGTTTGACGGCGGTCGCTCGGCGGATGAAAAAACTTGTCGGAACGGTTGCGATATGTGTGCTGGCCTTATGTGCGGCCGGCGAAGCGCGTGCGCAGATATACGTTAAACTCAACGGGCTGTATGCGTGCGTGGGAGTGATCAATCCGCAGGTGGAGTTCCGTCTGTCGAACCACTCTTCGTTCCAGACTGAATTGGTATATTCGCCGTGGAAGTCGATTGCAGGCGGGCACCCGATGCATTTCGGCATATTTATGAACGAATACCGCTATTATATCCGACGCCATAATTCCGGTCTATATATGGGCGCCAATGTCGGTATTATGGCTTTCAATCTCTCCAAGCCCGAGTTCTCGCACGGGCATCTGCGTCTGCGGAACGGCTACAGCAAGGGTTACGGCTTTATGTTCGGCATATGTATAGGCTACGAGTACGTGTTCAGGGAGCGCTGGGTGCTCGACGCTTATGTCGGAATGGCGTTTATGTGCAGTATGTATAACGGTTATTCCTCCGACGGCGTGATAAATATGTATCCGCATCGCCCTGCGTGGAAAGAGCCTGCGTCGCCCGACCCGTTCAACGGTTCGTCGGAGTGGCTCCCTAACAAGTTGGGATTGTCGATAGGATACAGGATATTCAAGCCTAAAGATAAGATAGACAGGCATCCGTAATATCGGATTTGCGGACTTCTGATTATGACGGTTGTCTGTTTTGCGGAAAAGATACGAAAAGATTTACGGCTGCCCCTTTTTGTGGGTAAAATGTAAATTATTTTTGAAGTGATTTATTAAAGAGTTAATTTATAGGTTTGTGAAACGGCCTTCCGGGCATAAATCGTCAAAACCTTTATTTTACAAAGATCCCATTCTTCTTATGTAGTCTAATTTAACTCAATTAAACATAATTAAGCGTGCAGATCATTGCATATATGACTTAGTGTTTTTAACGGAAATTTGTTATATTGCAACATTAATATTTGATAGCAACTATGACTAAAGAAAAATTTATTGAATTACTACGTGATGCCGTTTGTAACTTTGGAGAAGCCATAAGCACGGAGGATGGTAATTGGGTAGTAAAGGGTTTTGTGGATATTTATAAGAATATCTATACTATATCAGCAGATACAAAAGTTATTTCCAAAATAATTGAACTTTATATTTTCCCAAAGATCATTGAGTTCGCAGTTGCAAATAATTTGAAAATTGAACTGACGAAAGAGCAGAATTTTTACCCTGATATAACATTCAGGGATGCTGAAGGGAATCTTTTTGCGGTTGATTTGAAAAGCAGTTACCGAAAAAATGCAACCAACATAAATGGTTTGACATTAGGGGCTTTTACAGGATATTTTCGTGAAAGAAATAGTCTAAAGAACATTACGCATCCATATGATGCTTATAAAGCACATGTTGTTTTAGGAGTAATTTATGATATGGCTTCGGGGATTGATGAGTGTAAAACATATACATTAGATCAACTAAATGAAATCGTATCTGTTATTAGAAACTTTCAATTTTTTGTGCGCGAAAAATGGGAGATTGCTATAGATCGACCTGGTAGCGGGAATACTAAGAATATCGGTTCTGTTCATAAAATAGATGACTTACTGAATGGAAAAGGGATATTCTCAGAACTTGGAGAAGATGTATTTAATGATTATTGGATGTATTATTTAACGGCAGATATGGCTAGAAAGGCTGAATTACCCAAACCATATTATACGAACATAGCAGAGTATAAAAAGTTTAAACATATTGAGTAATGTTGTCTCAGTTATTCCTATTTTCAGAACAAGTACCACATATTGCCAAATTTCCATCTACTCGCTATCAAGGTAGTAAACAGAAATTTGCAGATTGGATATGGGAATGTATTAAGCGTATTCCTTTCCATTCTGCATTAGACGCATTTGGTGGAACAGGATGTATTTCATTCCGATTAAAAGGAGAAGGCAAGTGTGTAACATACAACGATATTCTTCCATTTAACTTTATTATCGGTAGGGCTATAATAGAAAACTCGAATGTTAGGTTGGAAAGTAGTGAGGTTGATGCATTGCTATATAAACATAATAATGTTGTATATCCAACTTTTGTAGAAGATACATTTAGCGATATATATTTTACTAATGAAGAAAATCGATGGTTGGATGTTGTTTCTACAAATATTCGCAGAATGGATAACCCGTATAAACAGGCTATTGCTTATTTTGCCTTGTTTCAATCTTGTATAATAAAGCGTCCATACAATCTTTTTCATCGTAAAAATCTATATGTTCGCCTACAAGATGTAGAACGTAGTTTTGGTAACAAGAAAACTTGGGATACTCCATTCGAAGTACACTTTCGAAGATTTGTTGAAGAGGCTAATGCGGCGATTTTTAATAATGGTGAAAATTGTCGCTCAATAAATCAAGATGTATTTGATATTAAACCAAACTATGACTTGGTTTATATAGATACTCCATATCTAAATGATAGCGGAATAGGTGTTGATTATGGAGATTTTTACCATTTTCTAAATGGCCTTGTAGATTATGAAAATTGGCATAATCATATTGATTATAATAGCAAACATTTAAGATTGTTGCGCCAACCAAATGTATGGAATAATCCGGAAACAATACATAGTGCATTTGAACGATTGTTTGATAGATTCCAACATACGACAATGGCAATATCATATCGCTCCAATGGTATTCCTTCGATAGATGAGATTGTTGGAATGTTGGAAGATATAGGTAAGGAAGTTACAATTCATCAAAGTTGTGATATTAAATATGTGTTAAGCACAAAGCGCAGTAAGGAAGTTCTGATTGTAGCACAATAATTTGATGGTTTAATAATAAGTGGCGTATGTAGGAGATTGTGTAGTTCCTTCATACGCCACGGTGTCTATTCATATTGTATCTTTGGAAAATGTTTGATGTCAGTGTTTTCTTTCAAGGTGTTTAGTATATTTGTACTCGCAGTTTTAATAGGTTTAATTATGACTTTTTGTAGGATTTCGCAATTTTCTTATAAACTGACACTGAAAAATCGATCAGTTAAAATAAAAAAGGGAATCCGTTTCTGGCAGCCGTAAATCTTCTTATTCGGCGAAAATCGGTTCAGGCTACCGTCGCTTTAGCTTTCTTGCGGGATTGCTTTGCGGCCAGTGCCTTGCCCAACTCTATTTCGAAATCCGAGAGTACGTTCATATAGTTGATGAACGCTTCGTAGGACGAACCGTAGGGGTTGAAATAGGAGTGCACGTCGCCGTCGGACAGCCATTTCGTGGCCATATAGTAGAAGTGGTCGGATGTCTGCATAAAATTCCATACGTAATCGAAGTCGGAGTTTTTCAGCGACTTGATTTTATCTTTTAGCGCATACAGCTTCGAGAAAGCCTCGTTCTGCAACTCGTTGCCGAGCCACGCCGTGATGTCGCGCTCCTCGTCCGCCCACGACATTACGTGCGGACAGTGGAGGACCGATACGGGCTGGTGCTTCTCGGCGGCACGGGTGACGGTCTCGAATTCAATGTCGTCATAGCGGAGAATGGCCTTGGGCAGCGCTTTCATAAAATCGAGGATGCCCGTCCCTGCTTTCTGGTGTTCGCCGAAAGTCTCGTAGTCCATAAACAGATTGACTATCTCGCCGTTCTCCTGCGCGAGCCACGATGCGTATTTGTCGGCCGTGAGCGGATATTCGCTCCACCCTCGGTTCGAGAATCGGAACGCTATGTCGTCCGACAGCTTGTAGTTGCGCAGCAACAGCCTCAGTTTCTGGTCGATGGCATTGGTATAGACGAAATCGGGCGATTTCCAGCCGAGCACGTGCTTGGCGCCCTCGGCCAGCATAGCCTTGAATCCCAACTCGGCGACCATAGCGCCGATGTCGTCGGAGTATATCAGCTCCGTATTGCGGAATGCGGTCGGCTTTATTCCGAACTCGCGCTTTATCATCGCCGTATGGAGTTTCACCTGTTCGACGAAATCCTCTTTCGATGCCAGCGATGCCAGCGAGTGCGAGTATGTCTCGGCAAGGAACTCGACGCAGCCCGTCTCGGCCAACGCCCTGAACGATTCGAGCACCTCGGGAGCATATGCACGGAACTGCTCGACGACCGTTCCCGTGAGAGAGAAGGTGCAGCGGAACTTGCCCTTGTTGTCGCGGATGAGTTTGAGCAGCAGCGCATTCATCGGCAGGTAGCATTGGCGTGCCACTTTCTGCATAATCGAACGATTGGTCAGATCGTCGAGATAATTGTGATCTTTGCCCATATTGAAGAATCGGTAGGTCTTCAATCGCCAAGGCTGGTGTACCTGAAAGTACAAACAAACGGTTTTCATATAGGTGGATTTTTATCTTCGTTGGTTATCTATCACTTCCTGATAAATCTTCTTTATCTTCGCGGCGGCATTGTTCCATTTGAGACCCGTAACCTCCTCAAGGCCTTTTTTCGCGAACATATGCGACAGTGCGGGATAGGTTATGAGCCCGTAAATGGCGTCCGCCATAGCGTCTACGTCCCAATAGTCCACTTTTACGGCATAGTCGAGCACCTCGGCCACACCGCTCTGCTTCGAGATTATCACGGGTACGTTCGAGCGCATAGCTTCCAGCGGCGAGATGCCGAACGGCTCCGATACCGACGGCATAATGTACACGTCCGACAGACGGAACATCTTGTGCACGTCGTCGCCGCGCAGGAATCCCGTGAAGTGGAAACGGTCGGCGATGCCCAGACGCGCCACACGACGTATCACATGGTTCATCATATCGCCCGAACCGGCCATAACGAACCGGACGTTCGGCACGCGTTTCAATACCTTCGCGGCAGCCTCGACGAAATAATCGGGGCCTTTCTGGTAGGTTATGCGGCCGAGGAAAGTCACGATCTTGTCCTCTACGCCGCGCTCGGGCGCCTCGTCCTGCTTCTCGGCGAAACGCACGGCGTTATGTACGGTCACCACCTTGTCGGCGGGCACCCCGTACTTCTCGATGATGATCTTGCGCGTGAGGTTCGACACGGCGATGACCTTGTCGGCGGCATGCATACCCGCACGCTCGATGGCGTAGGTCTGCGTATTGATATTTTCGCCGCTGCGGTCGTATTCGGTGGCGTGCATATGCACGACCAGCGGTTTGCCCGACACGCGCTTCGCGGCGATACCCGCGAAATACGTAAGCCAGTCGTGGGCGTGTATCACGTCGAACTGCCCTTCGAGGTTGCGTGCCACCTGTGCGGCGACGACGGCATAGCGCGCCACCTCCTCCATAAGGTTGGCGCCGTACTTGCCCGAGAACGTATACCGCTGGCTCCAAAGGTCTTTGGTCTCCCATACCTTTTTCCCCGACTTGACGAATTCGTCGTGATACGAGCGATACTCCTCGGGCGAAATGTATGGGACCATATTCGAGTCGATATGTATGAACGAGATTTTGTCCATAATATCGTCCGCGCCGCCATATATGTCTCCGTATACCGCCTCCACGTCGCTGGCATCGACCACGTTTACGAAACGCTTGTCCTCGTCGCCCGATGCGTGCGGCATAACGAACGTGACATCCACGCCGTTACGTGCCAGTCCGCGCGTCATACCGTAGCAGGCTGTTCCGAGACCTCCCGCAATATGCGGAGGGAACTCCCAACCGAACATCAATACTCTCATATCAGTCATTTTTTACATTTTTCTCTCTTGACGGCGGCCTTCCTGATTTTGGCGCGGGAAGGCTTGCCGTGCCGTGCGATCATATCGCATATCTGCAATACGGCACCGACGCTCAAGGCCGACGAAGGCGCCCCGCTCGCCTGGAACGGAGGGTCGGCGTCGAAATACTCGGCCAACGACCCTATGCAGCCCGTCTGTATCTCCTCCTCGAAACCGGCAGCTATCTCCTTTGCCGTATTTACAAAAGTCTCGCCGTGCAGACGCAATCCCGTGCGTATGTAGAAAATCAGCGGCCATACCCATACAGCCCCGTTCATACGTGCGAAGTCTTGCGAGCGGTGGTCTTTGCCCGCGTCCGAAACATATGCGGGGTTGAGCGGCGAAAGCGTACGCAGGCCGCGCGGGGTGAGCAGGTGCTGACGGACGGTGAGCATAATGCCTACGGCCTGCTCGTCGTCGAGCATCGAGTAGTCCAGACCGCAGGCGATAATCATATTGGGACGTATCGAACTGTCGGTCTCGGCGTCGTTTACGTAGTCTGCCAGATAATCCTTGTCCGGCAGGATGAATTTCTCGAGGAACGACGATTTGGTCTTTGCGGGCATCGCCTTCCACTCGGTGACGAACTCCTTGTCGCCGAATTTCTTCGCCAAGGCCAGCGCATACGACACGGCATTGTACCATAATGCGTTGATCTCGACCGTGTATCCGCTCCGCGGCGTCAGCGGACGGCCGTCCACCTTGGTGTCCATCCACGTGAGTGCCTCGCCTTCGGCCGCAGCCCAGACGAGTCCGTTGTCGTGTACGGCGACGCGTCCGTCGAACCCGCGGCGATAGGCCTCGAGTATCTCCTTCATAGCTCCGCCGTAACGCTTCCACAACTCTGCCGCGCCGATATGCTTTTCGAGGTTCTGCAAGGTCCAGAAGAACCACAGCGGTGCTCCCGCTTCGCGGGATGCAGATGCCGAACCCGCGAAATCGCCGTTGCGCATATCGCGGACCATAGTGTCGAGGACATCGATGCAATCCTCCTTGTAACCCTGTTCGAGCGTTATGCCGGGGAGGGCGATGAATGTCGCGCGGCCGTCGTTGCCCAGCCACGGATAGCCCGCGATCATTTCCGTGCGGTCGTTCGGACGGCGTATGACGAACTGGCGTGCCGAATGGTGCAGGCAGCTGATGAAGTCTATCTTGTGGGTCCTGCGGGCGAGCGATGTCTCGTAAAATTCGGTGATGCTCTCGCAAGACGGCATCTCGTCGGTCGAGGCCGAGAAGATGATGCTTTCCCCCTTTTTGATGTCCGCTTCGAAATATCCCGTAGTCATCAGATCCTCGTAGCCTTCGTAGCCGCGTTCGAGTTCCTGTCTGTATTCGAAATTGTAGTACCAGTCGGGTGCGGGTATGAATTCGGCATCTTCGCGGTTGGTTTGCAGATACAGATAGGGGTATGTGTCGTAAAGACGGCATTTCACGCCGCATTTTACGGGATACGAACGCCCGTTGGCCTCCATATTGGCGTGCGTCAGGGAGTGTTTGTCGCGGAATGCGAAGAACGGGCGCAGGCGCAGCTTGGTCGCGGAATTCGCATCCACGAGCGTATAGCGTATCATCAGCTGCGTGCGCTTGTGTATCCACAGCAGCTCCTTGCGCAGTATGACGCCGCCTACACGGTATGTTATCGTGGGGCAGGGCGTGTAGCGGAAGTCGGTGATGTATTTGTGCCCGCGGGGTTCATACACTCCGTTGAAGCGGTGCAGGGCCAGATTGAACGACTGGTCGTGCTGCACGACGGTTTCGTCGAGCGACGATAGCAGTACGCAGGTACGGTCGCCTGCATCGACGGGCGCGACCATAAGGCCGTGGTACTTGCGTGTGTTGCAGCAAACTATCGTCGTGCTCATATATCCGCCGCGTCGGTCCGTCGCCAACATTTCGCGTTGCAGCGAATACTCCAGATTGCCGAGCAATTCTTTGTCGAATGTGAGAGCTGACATAATTTCAGTGTGAGTTCGGTGCGGTTGTCGTCAGTTTCGCAGAGAGCCGCCCTTACGGAATCCGCCGAACTCTTGTTTGGGCACTTGCGGATGCCTGATTCCGTAAAGGCGCTTTCTTGCGCCCCCGAATTTGCTTATCGGGAATTTTCAGGTCGGTTACGGGTTCGGACCTTCCGAACCGGATGTCGTTTCTCGTTCTTTTCAGTGAAGTTACGAAAAAAATCGGCATAAACGGAATGTTATGCCGATTTTTTTTCGGCTATGCCCATTTTACCAGCGCAAAATCCATTCTGTGCGGCAATTCGGCGTTTTTCGGGAAGATACGGAGCGCCATATCGAACATACCCGTGCGCTGGGGAACGTAATCGAGCGCATAGGTTACGATGCTGCCGAGCGACTTGATATGCTTCAGCTCCGCCGACGCCACCACGTTGGCCCCCTGTCCGTATTCTATCTGCTTGGCGACCACCAGTTCCACCCCGATGTCCGACGGCTGGAGGTTGGCGATGTCGAGCGTAACCTCGAAATGATACGATTCGCCCACCTTGATGGCTTCGGTCTCGATGCGCGGGCGTTTCACGTCCACGAGTTTCACGTTGTCCCACGCGGCCGACACCTTGCGCTTCCACGAAGCTATCTCGCGGGCAGCCATATAATTGTCGGCTGTAAGTTTCTGCTTGCGCTTGCAGAGCTTGTTGTAGAAGCGGTCCTCGTAGTCGATGAGCATACGGTTGGTCGTGAAGTTCGACGCTATGTCGGCGATGCACTTCTTGACGGATGCGACCCACGCGTGCGGTATGCCGTCGGCTCCGCGCTCGTAATACTTGGGCGCTATCTGCTCCTCGATGGTGTTGTATATCATCTCGGCGTCGAGTTCGTCCTGATAATGCTGGTCGGCGAACGTGCGCTCCATAGGCAGCGCCCAGCCGGCACCCTCCTTGTAGCCCTCGACCCACCAGCCGTCGAGCACCGAGAATTGCAGCACGCCGTTCATCACGCACTTCTCGCCCGACGTACCCGATGCCTCGAGCGGACGCGTAGGCGTGTTGAGCCATACGTCCACGCCCTGCACCATACGGCGCGCAAGCTCCATATCGTAGTTCTGGAGGAAGATTATCTTGCCCACGAACTGCGGCATAGCGGCCACCTCGACGATGCGTTTGATGAGGTCCTGCCCCGGTTTGTCGTTCGGGTGAGCCTTGCCCGCGAAGATGAACTGCACGGGGCGCTCCTTGTTGTTTACTATGGCCGACAGCCGTTCGAGGTTCGTGAAGAGCAGGTATGCACGCTTGTACGTCGCGAAACGGCGTGCGAAGCCTATCGTCAGTACGTCGGGACGGATGCCGTCTATGATCTGCACCATCTGACGGGGCGACTCCAAACGCACTTGGTTAGGATCGCTGTAGCGTTTGCGTATGGTCTTGACGAGCCTGTCCTTTAGGAACATGCGCTCGTTCCATAATTCCTCGTCGGCGATGTCGCAGACCTTTTGCCATTCGGGAATATTATATATGTGTCCCTCGAAGCCGGCGGGGAAATACTTCGCGTAGAGACGCCGCAGGTTGGATGCCGTCCACGTCGGGAAGTGCACGCCGTTGGTAACGTAGCCTATGTGCAGCTCGTTCTTGAAATAACCCGGCCACATATTGCCCAGTATCTCCTTCGAGACCTCGCCGTGCAGCCACGATACGCCGTTTACCTCCTGCGAAAGGTTGCAGGCCAGCACCGACATCGAGAATTTCTGGTTCGGGTCGTTGGGATTGGTCTTGCCGAGATTGATGAACTGTTCCCACGTAATCTTCAGCACGTCGGGATAGTGCGACATATATTGGCGGATCATCGATTCGGGGAATGCGTCGTGTCCTGCGGGCACGGGCGTATGGGTCGTGAAAAGCGACGACGAACGGATGACTTCGAGCGCTTCGGAGAACGACAGGCGCTGGCGGTCGATGAGGTTGCGGATGCGTTCCAGACCGATGAAAGCCGCGTGACCCTCGTTGCAGTGATATACGTCCTGCTTGATGCCCATCTTTACGAGCGCACGTATGCCGCCGACACCCAACAGCAGCTCCTGCTTCAGGCGGTTTTCCCAATCGCCGCCGTAGAGGTGGTGGGTAACCTGACGGTCTTCGGCCAGATTGGCCTCGAAATCGGCGTCGAGCAGGAACAGGTCGGTGCGGCCGACCTGACATTTCCATACGCGTGCCGAAAGCATACGTCCGGGGAATGCTATCTGAACGGTAACCCAGTTTCCCTCATCGTCGCGCACCGGCGAAATGGGGAGTTTCGAGAAGTTCTGCGCCTCGTACTCGGCCTCCTGCGCACCCTGCGCCGAAAGGCGCTGCGTGAAGTATCCGTAGCGGTAGAGCAGGCCGACGGCGACCATCGGGACATTCTTGTCCGATGCCTCCTTCAGATAGTCGCCCGCGAGTATGCCCAGTCCGCCCGAGTATATCTTCAATGACGAGTGCAGTCCGTACTCCATCGAGAAGTAGGCGATTTTCGCGCTCTTCGGGTCGGGTTTCTCGGACATATATTTCTTGTAGTTCGCATATACCATATCGAGCATTTCGAGGAACACGGTATCCTTCTCCAGCTCCTTGAGACGCTCCACGGAGAGCTTGTCCAGCAGCACGATGGGATTGCGGTCCACCTCGACCCACAGTTCGCGATCGATATACTCGAACAGGTCGCGGCTCCCAGAGTTCCAGCACCACCACAGGTTGTGCGACAGCTCCTCGAGCGGATGCAGGCGTTCGGGCAGGCTCTTTTCGATCATCATACGCTGCCACGTCGGACGCTCGGATATCAGCTGCTGGCGGACGAAATTTATCTGGTCGTTCGACGAGCCGCCGTCTTCCAGAACCGCACGGTTAGTGCGGGCGATGGAGTTCTCGACGGCACGTGAATAGGCCTCCTCGTAAGCGGTGAAGAGGTGCGACCACAGCGCCGATTTCGACAACTCGAAAGCCGCCTTGCGAAGTTCTTCCTTGCGTTCTGCCGACATCTCCGCGAAACGCGCTATGGTATCCGTGGTCGCGGCTACCGCCTCCTTGTCGTTGTAGTCGTTGCGGTCTATGACTTTCACGCCGTCGTTGCCGCCCATGCCGCGAACCCACGCGCCGAAGCCTGCGAGCGACGAGGTGACGGTCGGTACGGAGAACGCTATCGATTCGAGCGGCGTGTATCCCCACGGCTCGTAGTACGACGGGAAGACCGTGAGGTCCATACCCGACAGCATTTCGTAATAGCTCTTGTTGAAAATGCCGTCCTTGCCGTTGAGGTATGTCGGAACGAAAATCACCTTTACCTTCGACTCGGGACGGTCAAGCACGCTGCCGTTTATGGTCTGCGCTATCTGGTCCCATCTGATGTTTTCGAGCGTATGCGTGGTGTATTTGTATTTCGTCGGGTCGATCGGGCTGTTGTCGTCGCGAAGATGCGCCTGAAGGTCGGCGCGCGGACCCGTAATGCCCGCGGGGATCATAAGATAGGCCAGAATCTCGCGTTTGAGGCGTCCCGACGATTCCAGCTGCTTGAGCGATTCGAGGAATATGTCGAGACCCTTGTTGCGGAATTCGTAACGGCCGCTCGTACCTATGATTACGGGCTCTTCGGCGAACTTGTGTCCCAGACATGCTTCGGCCACGCGTATCATAGACTTGCGGGCGTCGGCGCGTTTGGCATCGTACTCCCCGCCGCTCCAGACTATGTCGTCCTCGAAGCCGTTGGGTGTGATGCCTCCGACGCGGCATCCCAACAGATGTTCGCATTCGTTGGCCGTGATGTCGCTGACCGTCAGGAATACGTCGTGGTTCATCGCCGCCGTCTTTTCGAGCGAGTGTTTCGATACGACGTTGAACTGGTGCGCCAGCTCGTCGGCATTGAATTTCGCCAGATCGTTGTACAGCGGCAGTCGGTTCCCCGCGATGCAACGTCCCATAACCGTGGCGTGCGTGGTGAAGAGCGTAGCTATATAGGGCGCATTCTCGCGCAGATAGAGACCTCCCGAGGCGGTCATCCATTCGTGGAAATGGGCTGCGACCTTATCTGTCGAGGAACAGAAGTTCTCGACGAAGGATTTGATGACCATCGCCGCGGCGCGTCCGAAAAGTACCGGCTCGACATAGTCCCACTGTCCCGAAATCGAATCGACGTGGTAGCTCTCCCATAATTTGGCCAGAATCTCATCCTTCTGCGGGAAAAACGACGTGAAATCGGCGAGGACGGCTATGGGCGATCCCTCGATTTTCCAGTGTCCTATGCGGATGCGCAGCCCCTCCTCGTAGAGCGATTGCCGCCATTGTTTCATAAGGTTGGTATCCTCCTCGAACTCGACGTTGCTGCTCTCGCCCGCGAAATCGGGCCCTATGACGATATACTTGTCGCCGAATTTGCGGCTTACGGTCTTCGCTTTGGTGGCGATGACCGTGTGTATGCCGCCGATCTTGTTGCATACCTCCCAGCTGACCTCGAAAAGGTAGTCGGGCGTAAAATTGGTTTTACTCATATCCTATCGTTTGTTATCGTTGTCTTACTATCTGAAAATCTGCCGCAAAGTTAGCATTATCGGATGAATTAAACAATTTTTATCAAAATATACTAAAAATATTTAAGAATAAATTAACATTGGGGTCATACGTCGAACAGGCTTTCGATAACGGCATCCGACACGAGCATCCGTTCGGGCGGGATACGGATGCTGTTTCCGTCGCATTCTACGCCGTAACCTTTCAGTTTTACAGCCTCTTCGGCGAGCCGTTCGGCGTATTCGGCTCCGAACTTTTCGGCAAAATCCGCGAGGTCGATACCTTCGATGCGGCGCAATGATGTCATTACGGTTTCGTTGCGGCGATCGCGCTCGTCGAGCCGTTCCGATACGTATTCGCATCCGCGGACGTACTTGTCGGCCGATTGTTCGCACCAACGTCGCGAGTTGCCGTTGAAGGAGTGGGCGCCTGCGCCGATGCCGAGATACTCCGTACCGAGCCAGTACGACGAATTATGCCGCGAGCGGTAGCCGCCGAGGGCGTAGTTCGATACTTCGTAGTGCTCGAAACCGCTGTCGGTCAGCGTGTCGTGTATGATTCGGAATTCGCGTTCGCTGCGCTCTTCGTCTACGGCGTGTATGTCTCCCCGTGCCGCCATACGGCCGAAGCGCGTCGATGGTTCGATAGTCAAATGGTATGCCGAAACGTGTTGTATGCCGAGAGCGAGTACGTGTTCGAGATTGCGGCGCAGGCAGTCGTCGCCGAAGCCTTCGATGCCGAATATGATATCGACCGTAATGTTGCCGTAACCCGCATCCTGCAACGACTTTACGGCCTCTTCCGCCTGTTTCGCCGTATGGCGGCGGTTCATAAGTTTCAGGGCGTCGTCGTCGAACGACTGTATGCCTACGCTTATGCGGCCGATGTCGGTCGTACGGAGCGCGGAGACATATTTGCGGTCGATGTCGTCGGGATTGACCTCTGCGGTTATCTCTTCGACCTGCGACAAGTCGTAAATATCTGCGGCGTGGTCGATGAATCGCTGCAATTCGCAGGGAGGCAGCAGCGACGGGGTGCCGCCGCCGAAATATATCGTGCCGACAGTCGTATCGTGCAGGAAATCGCGGGTGTTGTCCATTTCGCGGTGCATAGCCTCTATGGTTGCGGGCATCAGCCGCAGGTCTGCGCACTTCGGAAAATCGCAGTACGAGCAGATGCGCTTGCAGAACGGTATATGGAAATACAGAGCGGACATATTTACAAATATAAGAAAATAAAGTCGAAGATGAAATATTTCAGCCGAAAGTTTCACCCTGCGGTCTGAAAGCGTCGGTTTTCGGGAACAGGTCACTAATTAGTCGTGAAAACCTTTCATCGAATGTCACCGTTTTGCCGGGTACAAAAAGAAAAAAGCCTTACATATCGCTGATACATAAGGCTTTTTGCTCTGATTTGCCGAACTCTGCTTCGGAACTTGGAGCTGTTGACGAGGCTTGAACTCGTGACCTCTTCCTTACCAAGGAAGTGCTCTACCACTGAGCTACAACAGCAATCTGCTTTCGCATTAAAGCGGTGCAAAAATAGGCAACAAAAATGAAAAGTCCAAAAAAATAGAAGACTTTCTGAACTATTTTAGGTGATTATGTGCGATTTCACGCCGAGGCGTATGCTGAACTGGCGCCGCAGTCGGGGCAGGGCGCATACGTAAACGCGGCTTCGCCGCGAGCAATACGACAAACGGGAGAGAGAACGGGTTATTGAAATCGATTTGGTGTAAAGTCGTATATAATCGCCAAATTAAAATATGCGTTTGCCGATAGTCGAGTCCGAAGCCCCCCTCAAACAGCAAATTTTGTATACAGGTTCTTTATTCTCGGGATAAAGCGATACCTTTGCAGAAAACGGAATATGAACAAACTGCCGCAACATAAAGCTTCGCAATACACCGATTTCGGGGTTCATTTGCGCCGGATTAAATCTCCTGCAAGCAGCCATACCCCTGTAACTTACGCCCATCAGGACGATTATTACATATTCGGGCTGGTGGAATACGGCGAAGGATGCGGTATCATTGATTTCAAGGAGCAACACTTTTCTTCGGGCGAAGTATTTCTGATACGGCCGGGACAAGTACACCGCTTCATCAGTTCGGCAAATGCCGAAGGCTGGATGCTTTTTGCCGACAGCAGTTTGTTGGGCGGTGCCGAGAAGTGTATCTTTGATGATTTCTCGCTGTTTGCTTCATCGCTTCTGATAGACAAACGGCGGCAGAACGAACTGGTGCAGATAGTTTCTATCCTCGCAAACAGAGTGGATAGCATCACGGACAAGCAGACAAAGACAACAGCAAGGCGCTTGGCGGAAACATTCATTGGCATTGTTGCCGAAGCGGTGCAGAACATCAACCTGCAACAGACGAAGCACAGCCGCAGGCAAATAGAAATCGTCTTGTCGTTCCGCCGCCTGCTTGCCGCACATCTTGCCACGAGCCGCCAACCGTCCTATTATGCCTCGCTCCTGAATATCTCTACCGTCTATCTGAACGAAACGGTGAAAGGTGTCACCGGTATGAACGCAACCTCGTATATAAAGAACGAAGCGGTGCTGCAAGCCAAACGTATGCTCGTCCATACCGACCTTGCCGTGAAGGAGATCTCCGACCGTCTCGGCATCGCCGATTACGCCTACTTTTCCCGTCTGTTCACGCAGGCAACGGGCATTAGTCCGACTTTGTTTCGGAAAAGAAACCTTGAATAGTCCAAGTGCCGCCTCGTTCTGTCTATCCCCTTTTCGTCTGAACCGCATAACTTTGCGGACAAAAAGGAGATGGCAATGAAAAGAATCGCAACCAAGTATGCAGCTATGCATCCACGCCGTTGCGCGGCGTGCCGGGAGTGTATGGAGACCCGAAAAATATCCTTTATGACAAAACGGATGTTGCCATTGGCATTCGTGGCATCAGCCGTCAGTGGCATAGGTCTGCACATCGCCGGACATGGAACCGGTCATGAGGTGTGGCACAACTGGGCTGTGGCTCATGTCCTGTCGAGCCTGCTTTGGCTCATTTTCGTGGTCTTTCACATCAAGCGGTATGGGCGTTGGTATAAGGCAATCGCCTCAAAGGGTATCGGCAAGAAAAGCCGAATGACCCTTGCTTTGTCGGTTGTCTTCCTGATTGTCGTGGTTACGGGCATAGTGTTGATAGCGTGCGTGGACGGGGCGAACTCAGTTATTGGGTTATGGCATTATAGGATTGGGCTTTTGCTGATTGTTTTTTCCTTAATCCATATTGCCAAACGCAAACAGAAAGGATGATTTGTCGAACGGTCGTGTCGCTCGCGGCAGAGCCGCGTTTATAATTCCGCCCTCCCCCGACTGCGGCAGCAGGCGATGGCAATCGCTCGCGGATTGTCGGGTTGCCACGGCAGAAACGGCACTTGCGCCGTAATTCCTGCACGAGACTGGGATTTCGGGCGAAATCTGCAAGGCGGCAGAGTTTCGGAATAAAGTCAGCGAAAAAATTGTACACGATTACCCGATTTTTTATATCTTTACTTTCGGATTACAACTCTGAATGATGAAAAAGATATTGATTATAGGCGCGGGAGGCCAGATAGGCTCCGAACTAACAACGTATTTGCGGGGAATCTACGGGGATGCCAATGTCGTTGCGACCGATGTGCGCGAATGCAAAGGTTTGGCGGAAAACGGCCCGTTCGAAATTCTCGATGCTCTCAATGCCACGGCGGTGGCGTCGGCCGTCGGGCGTCATCATATCGATACGATTTTCAATCTCGTGGCATTGCTGTCGGCGGTAGGGGAGCGTAACCCTCAGATGGCGTGGGGCGTGAATATGGGGGCTTTGATGAACTCGTTGGAGGTTGCCCGCCAGCATCACTGCGCGCTCTTTACGCCCAGTTCGATAGGCGCTTTCGGTCCCAATTCGCCGAAAGACATGACGCCGCAGGACACCATTATGCAGCCGACGACGATTTACGGCATCTGCAAGGTGACGGGCGAGTTGCTCGGCAACTATTACGCGCTGAAATACGGCATCGACACGCGCTCGATACGTTTCCCCGGCATTATCTCGAATCTGACGCACCCAGGGGGCGGAACCACCGATTATGCGGTCGAAATTTACTATGAAGCCATAAAGAACCGCCGTTATACCTGCGCCGTGCCGAGCGACGTATATATGGATATGATCTATATGCCCGATGTCCTGCGTGCCTGCGTGGAACTTATGGAGGCCGATCCGTCGAAACTCGTGCATCGCAACAGTTTCAACATAGCGTCGATGAGTTTCACGCCCGAGATAATAGCCGCCGAGATACGCAGGCATATTCCCGACTTCGTTCTGGCTTACGATGTCGATCCCGTGAAAGAATCCATCTCGCGCAGCTGGCCCGACAGGCTCGATGACACGTGTGCGCGCGAAGAGTGGGGGTGGAATCCGCAATGGGATTTGCCTCGGATGACGGAGGATATGATAAGGGTGCTTACGCCGCGGCTGGTTGCCGAGAGCGTCGGGTAAGGCGGAATGTCCTGTGAACTGACGCGATGATGTTCCGTGAACCGACGGGCGCCGTGAGAGTGTAAAGTAAGGCGGAGTGCTATTCGAAATCCTCGATGCTCTCAATACCACGGCGGTGGCATCGGCTGTCGGATGTCGTCATATCGATACGATGTTAAATAACGGCCGATGCACAATGGCGCAGTGCCGATTGTCGGGCGATACTGCTGAAGAAAATATCTCCCGTCGGATATTCCGACGGGAGATATTTTTACTGCGTATATTCGGCCTGCGGTTTGCGATGCCGGCAACTCCTAATTTATCGAGCGGGGATTGGATTTGACGGATTCGGCCGACTCGGCCTCCATCATCACCTGCAACGATACCATATCCATCGCCGTCCCGTGCGCTTTCCAGTAGGTGTTCAGTTCCGAACCGAAGACAACGGGCATATTCCACTGTATCTGTAATTGGATAACCGCGCTTTTTATGTAATCCGGCAACGTGTCGTCGTAGGATAAGACTATCACGGCATCGACATCGGTATATTCGGCGAAAAACTGTACTCCGAGCGGAATGTCGTCTACGGAGGGCACTTTGCGTATCTTGATGTTCTGTTCGAAGCATCCCGACGACAGCAAATTGCGTACGATAGTCGCGACTATCTCCACGTCATTCGTTCCGTACCCCGCAGACAATACGCCGAACATCTTGTCCGACATAGATACGCGTTGGATATCAAGCATCGAGTCTCTGTTTGCTGCCATTCGTTCTCCCCTCCCTAACCTCAAAGATTGTACGGTTTACTCTTCCGAGCCTATCAGCTTTTCCGCTTCGCGAGCCTCTGCGGATGCAGGATAGTCGGCAAGAATGCGTTTGAAAGCGGCTGTCGCCTCTGCGTTTCGGCCCAAAGCCTGAAGTGCCAGACCTTGTTTGCGGAGGAAGAGGGGTGCCGTGTAGATGTTGTCCGACGCCTTTACGGCATTGCCGTAGAGTTTTACGGCTTTCTCCATATCGCCGTTCTCAACCGCGATGTCGCCCTGCAAACCAAGGTTCTGGGCATTGACGATCTGTCCGGCCAAACCCCTTACAGCCGAATATTTCGACAGGTAATGCGCCGCCGACTCCAGATCTCCCATATGCAGATAGCAGATGCCCGCATAATGTTTTGCGAGGTTGCCTGCGGGAGTCGAACCGTAGCTGTCTATCACGTCCAGAAAACCCGCACCGTTCTCGTCTCCGTTGAGGGCGAGCTCGTAATCGGGATTCTCGGCCTCGAAACGGTACTGCGCTTCGGAGATCATATTCGCGGCCTTCTCGGCTCTCGGCTCCGAAATGAGCTTCCTGTAACCGTAAACGAGACCTGCGACGACGAATATTCCTAAGAGTATGCCCGTCACCAATTTGCTGTTGTTTTCGAAAAATGATTCTGTTTTGTTCACAGCTTCACCTATAGCCGCCTCTTGGGGCGTTACATTCTGTTTTGACATAAGTTGTATTGCGTATTTTAGTTGAATTTCCGATTCGAATTACAAATATACTGTTTTTTTTGTGCAAAAACCTCTCGCGAGGCTCTTTTTTTTCAAAACTTGGCAATGTGCGGGGATTTTTCTACCTTTGGGGAGTGGAATTTTAGGATATGTATCTGAAAAAATTGTCGTTAATCAATTTCAAGAACATCCCCCAGGCGGAGGTGCAGCTCGGCGACGGCATAAACTGTTTCGTCGGAGACAACGGCGCTGGCAAGACCAATGTCGTCGATGCCGTCCACTATCTGTCTATGGGCAAGTCGGCATTCGGTATGACCGACGGGCAGAGTATCCGTCACGGCGAGAATTTCTATGTCATCGACGGCGGGTATCTCACCGACGGCGGGCGGCACGAGCAGATAGCGTGCTCGTTTATGCGCGGCGGCGGCAAGAGCCTGAAACGCAACGGCAAGGCTTACGACCGTCTGGCCGACCACGTGGGACTTGTGCCCGTAGTCGTCGTGTCGCCTTCGGATACTATGCTCATCAGCGATGCGGCCGACGAACGGCGGCGCTACATCAACGGATTCGTCTCGCAGATAGACAGGCAGTATCTCGATACGCTGATGCGCTACAACGCCGTTCTGGCAGACCGTAACAGGTTCCTTAAGATGTCGTCGGACGAGGCTATGCTGGGGGTGTACGACTCGCAGCTGGCCGCCCACGGCGAGCGCCTGCATATCCGCCGCGCCGAGATCATCGGGCAGCTTCAGCCCGTCGTTGCGGAGTATTACCGTATGTTGTCGCTCGACCGCGAAACGGTGGAACTGCACTACAAATCGGAATTGAACGACGCCCCGTTCGGGGAAATTCTCGAACGCGCGCGACAGAAGGACATAGTAAACCAGTTCACGACCTCGGGCATTCACCGCGACGATCTGGTCTTCACCATCGGCGGTATGCCGTTGCGCAAGTACGGCTCGCAGGGGCAGCAGAAGTCGTTCCTCATAGCGTTGAAGCTGGCACAGTACACCATACTCGCCGACCGCAAGGGCGAACGTCCGATACTTCTGCTCGACGATGTGTGCGACAAGCTCGACGAGCAGCGTGTGGAACAGCTCATAAGGCTTGTCGGAGGGGATAAGTTCGGGCAGATAATCATTACCGACTGCAATGAACCGCGCCTGCGCTCGCTCTTCGACAGGGCGGGATGCGGATACGAACTTTTCAGGGTCGAAAACGGAGAGATAAGGATATGAGACGTACGGAGCCGAAACTCATAGGGAATATGTTCGACGAACTGTTCCGCAGTCCGAACATCGCCGCCAAGATCGCCGAGGGCTGTCTGCCCGACACGTGGCGCGAGGTCGTCGGCGACCGCATAGCCGACCAGACCACGCAGATACGGTTCATCCGCGGAACGATGTACGTACACGTCCTGTCGAGCGTCGTACGGTCGGAGTTGATGCTGCGGCGTGCGGCATTGCAGGCGGCGGTCAATGAGCGTTCGCGTGTCCCTATCGTGCGGAATATGATAATCAAGTAAATCGTCCGAAACGGCCGTTATTCGGCATCTGCATCCCGTCGTCCGAAATAGTCGCCGCGAATCATCACGTCCGACATACGCCACGCCTCCCTCAACCGTTCGGCATCTCTGTCGTCACCTAATACGCGCCCCGAAGCGTCTACGGCGCATTTCGGCGCATCGTCGCGCAGTACGCTGCGCCCGAGACCGCGCCATCCGTACTCCCCGAGTCCGAACATATCGAGCAGCGTGGGATACATGTCTATCTGTCCCATAACCTTTTCATAGCGTATGCCGACGGGTGCGCCGAGTATGATGAAAGGCGTGAAACATTCTGGCGAAACGATACCCGCACCCGCTTTGTCGGCCGCAAGCATCGCTCGGTCCGAAGCCAGACCCTCGTGGTCGCCCGTGATGACGATGACGGCATCCGCGAAGCGGGGATGTGCGCGCAGCCCGTCTACGAAAGCGCCGACGGCCGCGTCGGTATAGTTCGCCGTCGTCATATAGTCGTCCATCAGCCGGGGAATGTCGTCGGGGAACGATACGCGTTTGAGTTTTTCGGGAAGTACGAACGGCGTGTGTCCCGAGTAGGTTATGCACTGGAGATAGAGCGGCGCGTCGTTATCGGCGGCAAGGGCGTCGAACTTTTCGAGACACTCGGCCAGAAACGGGCCGTCGGCCGCACGCTTGTGGTTGCCGTGTCCCGTCTGTTCGCTGCGGCCGAAATCCGAGCGGTCGAACAATCTGTCGAAACCGAACTGTCCGGCGACGATCATCTGGTTCCACATAGTCGCCTTGTCGGGCGTGAACGAATATGCCCGCAAATCGGCATTCCGCTCGCGAAAGGCTTTGACGACGGTAGGATATGTCGAATAGGGATAGCGCGAGCTGAAGCACCCGTCGGATATGGGCAGCAGCCCCGCCGTAAGCAGCAGCTGCGCATCTATCGAACGGCCGCCCTTGACCTGCGTGAGTACGTTCGGCGCATAGAAAGTATCGGAAGCCGCCAGCAGGCGGTTGAGGTTCGGCGTGATCTCTATGCCTTCGACCGAACGTTCGAGCACCCAGCTTTCGAACGATTCGAGAATAAGCACCACCACCGTATGCGGCACGGCGAATGCGGGCGCGGGCGTATGGTTGCGTGCACGGAATACGAACTCGTCGATTTTGGCCGTAAGTTCGGGCGTCATCTCGGGGGTGTTGTCCAAGGCTTCGTATATCAGCGTCCCGAAGATCGAATATGTGGGCGTCGCACTCAGCTGTCGATGTATGAGCATTTTCCCGTAGCTTTTGCGGAATCCTCCCTGCGCCAGCATCAGCCCCCAGATCGTACAGCCGCACAGAATCGTCGCTGCCGCATATATCCCCGCTCTGCGCAACGTCTGCCGATCGAAGCGCAATTTCTTCAGGGCGAGAATCATTGCCGCCGTCGTTGCGGGGAACAGCAGGTCGCACCAGCGGAACGAAGCGAAGATACTGGAGACGAAATCCGTCATATTCCCGACCAGAAGATAGCTATCGAGCGGAATGACGGTATAATAGGTGCGGAAATAGAGCAGGTTGGCAACTAAAAAGATATCGACGGCCACAGCTTCGATGACGATTGCGACCGAGGCTGCCGTTTTCGGAAATCGGGGTATTAGCGGGAAAATGAGACATAAGGCGATGAACGCCTTGCTCAGATAGGTGGTGGGGTAGGAGAATGACGAGAATGTGGTGGCGAAGCACCAAATCGCGTCGAAGATCAGGAATTTAAGAAAAAACAGCCCTGCGCAGATCGCTGCAAGGGATGCCTTTCGCGAATCGGTGAGATACCCCCCCCCTATGGCAAACTATCATAACTATTTGATTGACTGATATTTATATTAGCAAATTGCGGGTTAAAATTCGGCCGTGAAGCGGAACCGTATATCCTTGAAATTCTCCTGCGCCAAGGCCAGTGCGTAGCTCGTGTCGGCGAGAAAGACGTCGCGGCCGTGTTTGTCTACGGCCATATTCGTATGCTTGCGCCGTTTGAAATCGGCCAGCTGCTCGGCATTGTCGCTTTCTATCCAGCACGCCTTGTAAATGGAGATGGGTTCCCAGCGGCACATAGCCCCGTACTCGTGCTCCAACCTGTATTGTATAACCTCGAACTGCAACGCTCCTACGGTGCCGATGATCTTGCGGCCGTTCAGGTTCGACGTGAACAGCTGCGCCACGCCCTCGTCCATAAGCTGGTCGATACCTTTCGACAGCTGCTTGAACTTCATCGGGTCGGCATTCTCGATATAGCGGAACAATTCGGGCGAAAAAGACGGGATACCCGTGAATTTCAACTTTTCTCCTTCGGTGAACGTGTCGCCTATCTTGAATGTGCCCGTGTCGTGCAGGCCGACGATGTCGCCCGGGAACGCGAAGTCTATCACCGACTTCTTCTCGGCCATAAATGCCGTCGGCGCCGAGAATTTCAACTGCTTGCCGCTGCGGACGTGCAGGTAATTCTTATTGCGTTCGAACTGCCCCGAGCATATCTTCATAAAGGCTATGCGGTCGCGGTGGTTCGGGTCCATATTGGCGTGTATCTTGAATATGAAGCCCGTCATTTTCGGTTCCGCAGGCTCTACGGCACGCGTTTCGGTAACAGACGGACGCGGCGACGGAGCTATGCGGATGAAGCATTCGAGCAGCTCCCGTACTCCGAAATTATTCACCGCCGAGCCGAAGAATATCGGCGCTACCTCGCCGCGCAGATAGGCTTCACGGTCGAAAGCATCGTAAACGCCGTCTACGAGTTCTACGTCGCTGCGCAGCTGCGCGGCATAACGCTCGCCCACGTAACCGTCGAGTTCCGACGATGCGATGTCGTCGATTTCGACCGTCGAGGCGTCGGCCGTCTGGCGTTCGTCGCTGGTAAAGAGCGAGAGGTTGTGTTCGTAGAGATTGTAGACGCCCTTGAAAGTCGTGCCGCTCGATATGGGGAACGCCAGCGGGCGCACCTTTATCTGCAACTCGCGCTCCACCTCGTCCAACAGGTCAAACGGGTCCTTGCACGGGCGGTCGAGCTTGTTTATGAAGACCATTACGGGAGTCTTGCGCATACGGCAGACGTTCATCAGTTTGCGCGTCTGCGTCTCGACGCCCTTCGCACCGTCGATAACGATGATTACCGAGTCTACGGCCGTCAGCGTGCGGTACGTGTCCTCGGCGAAATCCTCGTGGCCGGGCGTGTCGAGAATGTTTATCTTCACATCCCTGTACTCGAAGCCCATAACCGACGTTGCGACCGAGATACCGCGCTGGCGCTCTATCTCCATAAAGTCCGAAGTCGCGCTTTTGCGTATCTTGTTGCTCTTGACGGCCCCCGCGACGTGTATTGCGCCGCCGAAGAGCAGCAGCTTCTCGGTAAGCGTGGTTTTACCCGCATCGGGGTGCGAAATTATGGCGAACGTACGCCTGCGTGCAATCTCTTCCTGTAAAGTCATCGTATCACTCTTATTTTTTCGGCGGATAATCTATGGTATAGTGCAGGCCCACCGACTCCTTGCACTCGCGCGCCTGCTTTATCGTAAGATAGGCCACGGCGATCATATTGCGCAGCTCGCACAGCTCGCGGCACGGCCGCGTGCGGTTGTAAAGCTCTTCGGTCTCTTGCCATATTATCGCCAGACGCTTCATCGCCCGTTCCAGACGCAGGTTCGACCGCACGATACCCACGTAGTTGGACATAATGTTCTGCAACTCCTTGCGGTTCTGCAACACGAGCACCATCTCTTCGGCTTCGGCCGTGCCTTCGAAATCCCAGTCGGGAATGCCCTCCTGAAAATCCACCCTGTCGAGGAACTGCGCCGCGTGGCGTGCCGCCTGATCGGAGTAGACGAACGCTTCGGAGAGCGAGTTGGATGCCAGACGGTTGGCGCCGTGCAGCCCCGTGCAGGAGCTTTCGCCCAGCACGTAGAGCCGTTTTATCGAGCTTTCGCCGTTGCTGTCCACCGTCACGCCGCCGCAGCAGTAGTGCGCCGCAGGGCATACGGGTATCATATCTTTCGTAATGTCGATGCCTATCGACATGCATTTTTCGTATATGTTGGGGAAATGGTGTCGTGTCTGCTCGGCGGGCATATGCGTAACGTCGAGATAGACGAACTCCTCGCCGCGTATCTTCAATTCGTGGTCTATCGAACGCGCTACGACGTCGCGCGGGGCGAGCGAGCGCATAGGATGATATTTGTCCATAAACTCCTGCCCGTTTTGCAGCCGCAGAATACCGCCGTAACCGCGCATCGCCTCGGTTATGAGGAACGACGGACGCTCCCCGGGGTGGTAGAGCGAGGTCGGGTGGAACTGGATGTATTGCATATTCTTGGTAAATGCCTTGGCTCTGTGGCACATAGCTATGCCGTCGCCCGTAGCTACCGTCGGATTGGTCGTCGTGTTGTAGATGTTGCCGCAGCCGCCCGCAGCCACGACGGTGAATTTCGCCAGCACGGTCTTTATCTCGTCCGTGTCGGTGTCGAGGACATAAGCCCCGAAGCAGGCCAGACCGCGCGTGTGGCGCGTGACTATCTCGCCCAAATGGTGCTGCGTCAGCAAGTCGATGGCGAAATGGTGCTCCAGCACGGTGATATTTGCGTTGTTGCGCACCTGCTCGATGAGCGCGCGCTCGATTTCGGCACCCGTCAGGTCGCTGTGGTGGAGTATGCGGTGCTCGGAATGGCCGCCCTCGCGATGAAGGTCGAAGCGTCCGTCGGGGGTCTTGTCGAAATCCACGCCCCAGCCTATGAGGTCTTCGGCCGCTTCGGGCGCACGGCGCACCACGAGCTCCACGGCCTCGCGGTCGCATTTCCCCGCTCCGCAGACGAGCGTGTCCTCGATATGTTTCTCGAACGTGTCGGGCAGATATGTCACCGAACATATGCCGCCCTGCGCGTAATTGGTATTGCACTCGGCCAGTTCTCCTTTCGTGACGAGCGTAACGTGTCCGTGGCGCGAGGCCTTGAGCGCGAAGCTCAGTCCTGCGGAGCCCGAACCGATAACCAGAAAATCCGTTTTCATAAACAACCAATCGGTTTTAGACGTCGCAAAGATACGAATAAGCCGAGAGAAAAAAGCAAGCTTGCTTGCATTTTTTCCGAGACGGAGTATCTTCGACAGAGTCAAAGATACGAATAAGCGAGGGCAATGCAAAATTTATTTGAGCATTGCCGGGCGGGAGTATCTAAAACGTAGTTAAAGATAGTAAATTATCGCATAAATGGACCGCATGCGGCGTCAATTCCGCAACTCCCGGGCATATTGTCACCGCTTTGAGGATAAAGCATTTAGTAAAAATCTTGAAAAATTGTTGTTATTTTTTTCACAATCCAAAATATTAACGTATCTTTGAGCCGTGAAAATGCAGTCTCGCACTCGCGATTTATTGGCGCGAAAAGTGCAGCTACGGCAAACGGAAAGGAAAAGAGGTTAATCAAAACATACAGTAATTATGTCAAAGATCGATTTATCGAAGTATGGTATCTCCGACGTTAAGGAGATAGTTTACAACCCGTCCTACGAACTGCTGTTCGAGGAGGAGACCAAAGAGGGCCTTACGGGCTATGACAAGGGTGTGCTGACCGAGCTGGGCGCAGTCAATGTTATGACGGGCGTTTATACGGGTCGTTCGCCCAAAGACAAGTTCATCGTTATGGACGAGAACTCGAAGGACACCGTATGGTGGACTACCGACGAGTACAAGAACGACAACAAGCCCGCTTCGCAGGAGGCTTGGGCTGCCGTGAAGAAGATCGCACAGGAGGAGCTTTCGGGCAAGAAACTCTATGTGGTGGACGGTTTCTGCGGCGCCAACAAGGATACGCGTATGGCCGTGCGCTTCATTATGGAGGTTGCCTGGCAGGCTCATTTCGTGAAGAATATGTTCATCCGTCCCACGGAGGAGGAACTCAAGGACTTCGAGCCCGATTTCATCGTTTACAACGCATCGAAGGCTAAGGTCGAGAACTACAAGGAGCTGGGTCTTAACTCCGAGACGGCAGTCGTGTTCAACATCACTTCGCGCGAGCAGGTCATCATCAATACGTGGTACGGCGGCGAGATGAAGAAGGGTATGTTCTCTATGATGAACTACTACCTGCCTTTGAAGGGCATCGCTTCGATGCACTGCTCGGCCAACACCAACGAGAAGGGCGAGACCGCTATCTTCTTCGGCCTTTCGGGTACGGGCAAGACCACCCTTTCGACCGACCCGAAGCGTCAGCTTATCGGCGATGACGAGCACGGTTGGGACGACAACGGCATCTTCAACTTCGAGGGCGGCTGCTATGCCAAGGTAATCAAGCTCGACAAGGAGTCCGAGCCCGATATTTACAACGCCATCCGACGCGATGCGCTGCTCGAGAACGTTACGGTGGACAAGAACGGCAAGATCGATTTCGACGACAAGAGCGTTACCGAGAATACCCGCGTATCGTATCCTATCGACCACATCAAGAATATCGTAAAGCCCATTTCGGCAGCTCCCGCGGCCAAGAACGTGATATTCCTTTCGGCCGACGCATTCGGCGTGCTGCCTCCCGTTTCGATCCTCACTCCCGAGCAGACGAAGTACTACTTCCTGTCGGGCTTCACGGCGAAACTCGCAGGTACCGAGCGCGGCATCACCGAGCCTACGCCGACCTTCTCGGCCTGCTTCGGTCAGGCGTTCCTCGAACTCCACCCGACCAAGTATGCGGAGGAGCTCGTTAAGCGTATGGAGAAGAGCGGTGCGAAGGCATACCTCGTGAACACGGGTTGGAACGGTACGGGCAAACGTATCTCTATCAAGGATACGCGCGGCATCATCGATGCTATTCTCGACGGTTCGATAAAGAGCGCGCCGACGAAGAATATTCCTATCTTCAACTTCGAGGTTCCGACCGAACTTCCCGGTGTAGATCCCAAGATCCTCGACCCTCGCGACACCTATGCCGATGCGGCTGAGTGGACGAAGAAGGCCGAAGACCTCGCAGGCCGTTTCATCAAGAACTTCGGCAAGTACACCAACAACGAGGCCGGCAAGGCTTTGGTTGAGGCAGGTCCGAAGTTGTAATGTCCCGCCGACGAACTGTCGGCAGCATTATCGGATAGGGCTGTTCGACAAGCCCGCTTTCAACGAATCACCCCCGTCGGAATAAACTCCGACGGGGGTGATTGCTGTTTGCGGGGAGCTTGCGGACGGCTTGCGGATGACTTTCAGACGGCTCTCGGACGGCTTTTGTAGAGTTTTCGGAGAGCTCTCGGACGGCTTGTCTTGTGCCCGTATACAATTTCCCGCCTCTTCCGTTCCCTGTTTCGCCGGTTTCCCGTCTCTTCCGTTCCCCGCCTTTCTCTTTTCCCGTCTCGCCCGTGCGGTGCAGCCGTCCTGCTGTTTGCTGTATTCTTGGTCGTAGTTGAGGTTACAGTTCCCGTGTTTGCGGCGATTTGCAGTGGTTTGCAGTGGTTTGCAGTGTGCGAGAGGTCGCTGTGATTCGCGGCGGTTTGTGCGGTTTCGCGGTGTGAGAGTTGCGGTGATTTGCGTGGTTTCGCGGTTTGCGCAGTTGAGAGGTCGCGGTGATTTGCGCGGTTTTCGCGGTTGAGAGGTCGCGGCGGTTCGCGGTCGCGGTGCTCGTCTATGATTGCCGCTTCCTGCCTGCGAAGATTGCCGCCGTTATTTCGTCGTATCTCTCGACGTCGAATATGTCGAAATCGGGCATTATCCGTCCCGTCTCCCGCGCCAGCCTGATGTATTGTACGAGGGTGATTGCGTGCAGCATCGCTTGCGGATCGGCATCGCGCGTACGGTCGAAATAGCTCTCGTCCAGATATTGACGGGCGAATTGCACGAACATAAATACACGGCCGAATACCGATACCGCCCTGCATTTTGCGGGTATGTCCTCGCCGTCCTTCTGCCATTCGTCTACCCAGCGGTCCAGCAACTCGTCGGGAACGTCATTCGACATAGCCCGCAAATCATTAAGCGCCAGATAAATCATACTCGTATATATAGTGTCGCGCGTCTCTTTGTCGAGATGCTCCATTTTCAACGTCTTTATAAATTCGTTTACTTTGTCGTTATTGTAGGATGCCATAGGGGTAATTTTTTAGGCTGTTTCGGAAAACGGCACGAACCCGAATCGGTTTCCGTTTGTGTGTCGGTCATCGACCCGTCCGTTTTCGTGACGAAGCCGTTCGAAATTCGTGCCGCAATTGCATTCGGTGCCGTCGGCGTCCTATCGCGTCCCCGTAGCGTAGAAAATAAAAAAGCAAGGGACGCGATAACATTCCTTACTGAAGGTATTAGGAGACCCAAGGTTAGAAAATGTACCGCGCCCTTGCAAGTCCCGTCCTTTCGGACGGAACAGAAGCAAGGACCGGCAACATTTATACCCTAACCTTTGAAAAGTTCCTAATTTTTCAGTAAAGTATAAAGAGTTGCTGTTCTTTAAGTATGTACGTCGGCTTACACCGAATTATTTTGTCGCAAAGTTAGCAATAAAATCCGTTTATATTCAAATTTTTCGCTCTGTTGCCGTGTTTCTGTTCGCCTTGCCGCATCTGCGGGACGTTTATTTGAAAAATTTGTACTGGAATATCAACAGGTAGACCACGGCGACGGATATATAGGTGTCGGCGAGGTTGAAAATAGCGCCGAAGAAATAGTTGTTGCCGTCTACCAGAAACCTGAGAAAATCGGGGACCCCGTCCCAGCGGAACAGCGGAAAGTAGAACATATCCACGACTTTGCCCATCAGAAAACCTGCATAATGCCCGCCGAAGTGCGCCACCGTGACGGGTGTGGACGCCGAAAACACGAGCCCGTAAAACGCACTGTCGATCATATTGCCTATCGCCCCTGCGAGAATCAGCGCCATTCCGACAAGCACGCCTGCGGGAGCGCCTTTTTTCAACAGATGCCGTATGAACCACGTGAGGGCGCCGATCATCAGCAGGCGGAAAAGGCTCAATATCAATTTGCCCCAATCCATACCGCCCGTCGAGCCGAACTGCATACCGAAGGCCGCTCCGTTGTTCTCGAGGAACCTCAGCTGGAACCAGTCGTGGAATACGATGATAGATTCGTCGAGGGTCATATGCGTCTTGACCCATATTTTCAGAATCTGGTCGGCGAGAATCAGCAATACGACCAGTATGGTAATGCGTTTTGCGTTCATAATCGTATGTGTGTACCCCGAGCCGTCGTTTGCGCACGGCACGCGGATATTCGACGCGCAAATATATGGATAAAAACCGAAAGAGACAAAGATTGCCGGACGCTTCCGCTCCTTTTCGGCGCTCACACTCCTTTTCGGCGCTCCCGCCCGTTCCAGCTCCTTTTCGCCGTTCCAGCTCCTTTTCGCCGCTCCTGCTCCTTTTCGGCACCGTCGGCCGTTCCCGTCGTTGCGCGGCCGAATATCTTGCAGCGGCGTGTTGCGCGGCGGCCTGCCACGTTTCTTGTCCCATTCCCCGCTACGTTTCCAGCCCCGAGCTCCGCCTTGTCTTGGCTTTTGTCCCGTTTTCAGCCACGTTCCTTGTTTCGTCCCCAGCCCCGAATTCTGTCTTGGCTCTTGCCTCGTTTCCTCGCTACGTTTCCTGTCCCGTTCCCCGCTTCGGGAGCGGATAGTTTTTACCGTTGCGCGGCCGAATGTTGCGCGGCGCGGTCGTCTTTTGTCTTTCTCGGACGTTTGCTGGCTATTCCCGCCGTTTTGCGGCTATATATTCCCCGACGATACGCGCGGCATCGGCGACATACTCCTCGCACGGACGCTTGCGGTAGTATTCGGCCGTACGCTCCGACGGCGCGGGCGATTCGATGCCGACGGCGGCCTGCCGAGACCCGCTGCCGTCAGCCGCGGGCTGCGGATTCTTGGGAACGAGCCCGAGCAGCTCGCGGCAGACTATACTGCCGTTCATCTCGCGGAATTTGCCCGCGAAATTCTGTATCAGGGCGTAATTGTCTTTGCGTGCGGCCATATTTTTCGGATCGGTCGCGGGTGAGATCATCCCTGCAAGAAAGGCCATACCGCTGACCGTGCCGCAGACCTCGCGCATACGCCCCATTCCTCCGCCGAATGCCGACATCGATGCGGCTGCGGTTTCACGGTCGAGCGCCCACAAATCGTGATAAGCCAAGACTACCGACTGTGCGCAATTATATCCGTTCCGAAAATTCTCGCGGGCCAGTCGTACTCTTCGTTCGATGTCGAGCTGCCCGTTCTCGGTATTCTGTTCGAGTTCCATATATCGTAAATGGTTTTGTCGATGCAAAAATATGCAATTATATCCGATTTGAAGTATGCGCCCTTTGATTTTGTATATGCGAGGCTTTCGCAAGTGTGAAAATTTTGGCCGCGGCCCGCGAAAAAACGTCTGTGATTGCTATATAAAAATAGGTATATGGGGCGTTTTTGAAAAATATTGAAGAAATGACAAAAAAAGATTGCGAAATATTTGCAGATTAAAAAATAGTCGCTACCTTTGCATCCGCATTTGAGAAATAAACGCCGCCCGAGCGATGACGCAAGGGGTTGAAAAGGCAAAAATCAGACCGAATGCAAAAGTTCTTGAAAAAATATTTGCAGGATTCGAAAAGATGACTTATCTTTGCAGTCCTTTCGCATCGCAAAATGGAGATGCGGTTTTTTCAAACGGTTCTTTGAATTACTGGTTAAAATTGAGAGAAAGTGTAGTATTTATCTGTCAATTTCCTTTATTTGGAATTGAGTAGTCAGGCTCTGACAAAACATTATATTTTTATACAATGGAGAGTTTGATCCTGGCTCAGGATGAACGCTAGCGGCAGGCTTAACACATGCAAGTCGAGGGGCAGCATATAAATTGCTTGCAATTTATGATGGCGACCGGCGCACGGGTGCGTAACGCGTATGCAACCT
>JAGBEH010000011.1 GCA_017937125.1 Alistipes sp.
GGGTTCAGATAAACCGCACCGCGAAACTCGAGGAAAAAGGGCGGAGCGAAGATTGAGGAAAAGCGGAGGAGACGTTTTGTTTACAAAACCGCGTATGCGTCCGTAGCCCGAAAGCGAGCGACAGACCCCGAAGAGGTTCGCAGTGCGGGAGTTTTACGCCACTTTTACGGTTAAAAGTGGCAAAAGAAGAACTTTTGCAGGCAAAGATGCCAAAGAAAGAATTTCGAGTTTGCTCGCAAACTCGCTTCACCGCCCTAAAGGGGCGGAGGGCGGCGAAGAGCTTATTGAGAAAAAGAGTTTCTGCCGACAACCTGCGGCTCAAAGAGCTGCGCAGTCCGCAGCCTTCGGCGGGCGAAAGGCCTGCTTCTGAAGAAACACGCGCTTCGCAGGCTGCGACCTCGAAAATAAATCGCAGCGGACTGCGGCCGAGAACAAAAACACGGCGACGGTCGCGGATACCCGCAACCCCGCTTCGCCGCCCTAAAGGGGCGAATATGAATGCAGATTATGATCCACGAATGGGGCGACGGACGTCCGTACAACAGTTATGCGGGTTATTTCCGCCGTGTGTTCGGCGGGCGTGTGCAAAAACTATCCGTCGATGCGGGCTTCACCTGCCCCAATCGGGACGGGACGGTCGGCACCGGCGGCTGCACGTTCTGCAATAACGGCGCATTCACCCCTTCGTATTGCCGCCCCGCAAAGAGCATCACGCAGCAGATCGAGGAGGGGATAGAGTTCCACGTCCGCCGCTATCGCACGGCAGGCCGCTATTTGGCCTATTTCCAATCGTTTTCGAATACATATGCGCCGCTGGAGCGGTTGCGCGAACTGTATGGCGAGGCCCTGTCGCATCCGCTCGTCGCAGGCATCGTGGTGGGGACGCGCCCCGACTGCATAGACGGGGATAAACTCGACTATTTCGCGGAGCTTGCCCGCGACAAATACGTGGCTTTGGAGTACGGCATCGAATCTACGGACGACGCAACGTTGCGTGCCGTGAATCGCGGACACGATTTCGCAACGGCACGACGGGCGGTAGAGATGACGGCGGCTCGCGGCCTGCACGCGGGCGCGCATTTCATTCTCGGATTTCCCGACGACAGCGACGAGAGCCTGATAGCACGGACGGAGATTATCAATTCGCTGCCGCTGACGAGCGTGAAATTCCACCAGTTGCAGGTCTTCCGCGATACGGCTATGGCACGCGAGTACGATGCCGATCCCGCGCGTTTCCGTTTCTGGGAGGTCGGAGAGTATATCGATCTGGTCGTAGAGATACTGCGCCGCCTGCGCCCCGACATCGTCGTCGAACGATTCGCGAGCGAGGCGCCGCCGCGATACCATTACGGCCGCAACTGGGGGCTCATACGCAACGAAACGTTGTGGTCGATGCTCGAAAAGAGATTGTGCGAACTCGGGGCGTATCAGGGCGATAGGTACTCGTCGTACGGGATACGGGATGCTTCTGCCCGTTAGTCCCTATCCGTTCTCCTTACTTTCGACGGGGAGAGCCCGCGATGCCGTCGAAACGCACGGCTGAAATAGGATATGTTGTTGTAGCCGCAGGCGTAGCAGACCTCAGTTACGGACATAGACCCTTCGCGCAGCAGCTTTTCCGCCGTATCCATACGATAATCGGTCAGGTATTCGATGAACGTCCGTCCAGTGTGTCTCTTGAAAAACGTGCAGAATGCCGAGCGGTTCATCCCTGCACAACGCGCCGCCTCGTCCACGGTTACGGCGCGGGCATAGTTGCATACCACATATATATGGACGTCCGACAGACGGATGTCGCAGACGTCGCGTCCGTCACAGCAGCTTATCTTGCGGTCGTAGGGCTCGGCTATCATATTTATGAGCGCGAGCATCGAGGCGGCGCGTTCGGACCTGCTCTCGTTGCGCATACGTGCCATTACGGCAATGATGCGTTCCGATTGCTCGGCAGTGAACGTTACGGCATCGTCGTATCCGAGCAGGCGGTCGATGCAAGGTTTCATATCGGGAAAAGCTGCGACGATCTTCCTGAAAAATTCCGGACGCATCGATATCGAGATATTTTCTATCCTGCCGTTTCTGTCGGTGTGCGACGGGTCGAAATCCCAGCAATGGGGGATGTCGGGCGGGATCAGTGCGAGGTCGCCCGCCACGAACGGTTCGCGTATGTCGCCGACGGTGCGTTCGCCGCGTCCCGTTATGACGCAGGACAACTCCCAGGTGGGCTGGGTATGCACGGCTATCTGTCTGTCGGGCGCGAGATGGACGTAATGGTAGTCGTAAAGGTTCATATTGCAAATATAGTTAAAATATATATTACGATAGTGCAAATAGGGCAAAACGGGAATCCGTATCTTTGCCGTACGTATCGCTAACCTCGAATCTTGAATACAACTATGGCGCTCGAATCGTATGCGGCATCGAAACCGCGTTATGAAATTCTGGACGGACTGCGCGGCGTGGCCGCTATGACAGTGGTGGTCTTCCATCTGTTCGAAACTTATGCGGCCTCCGCTTCGTCGCAAATCATCAACCACGGTTACCTTGCCGTCGATTTCTTCTTCGTACTGTCGGGCTTCGTCGTCGGATATGCCTACGACGACCGTTGGGACAGGATGTCGATATGGGACTTCTTCAAAAGGCGTCTTGTCAGACTGCACCCTATGGTTATTATGGGCACGGTACTGGGTGCCTGCTTCTATTTCTTCGGCCAGGGCGATGTCTTTCCGCACATAGGACACGTGTCGGGTTGGAAAGTGCTCGCGGCTTTCGTTATGGGATGTCTGATGATACCCTGCGGTCCGAAAATGGACATACGCGGCTGGGGCGAGATGAATTCGTTCAACGGCCCCAACTGGTCTTTGACGTGGGAGTATCTGGCCAACATACTCTATGCGTTCGTATTCCGCAGGCTGTCGCTGCCCCTGCTCGGACTTTGTACGGCCGTCGCGGGCTTTTGCACTCTCGACCTGTGCCTCGATATGAATGTGTGGGGTCTTTTGTCCGAGGGACGCAGCGCGCAGGCATATACGGTCATCGGCGGTTGGAGCCTGACGCCCGAACAGCTGTATATCGGAGCCACGCGGTTGTTCTACCCGTTCCTCTGCGGATTGCTTTTGTCGCGTGTCAAACGTTTCATAAAGGTGCGCGGCGGATTCTGGTGGTGTGCGGCCGTCCTTGTCGCGGCTTTGGCCTTCCCGTGCATCGGCCGTCCCGCGAATATCTTCAACGGAGCGTATAATGCCGCCTGCATAATGCTGGTATTCCCTCTCGTGGTGGTCACGGGTGCGGGCAGCGCGTTGAAAGGCAAAAAGAGCATCGCGCTATGCAATGCTCTCGGCGAAATATCGTATCCTCTGTACATAACCCACTATCCTCTGATATATATGCAGACGAACTGGGCTGCGGAACATCCCGATGCACCGCTGTATGCGCATATTATGACGGCCGCAGGGGTGTTCGTACTCTCCGTGCTGCTGGCGTGGGCGTGCCTGAAACTGTACGACATTCCCGTGCGCCGATGGCTTACCGAACGCTTCCTGACGCACGGAAAACGGTCGGCCGCATAGCTTTGCAGCCATAAGGCGGAGCGCGGCCGACCGCGAATCGCCCTCGGGTGCGGAAAAACAGGCGCTCCACGGGCAAATCTTTATTCGGACACTCGTTTTTTTCGTCTAATTTCGTATATTTGCAAAGAGATAAACGACTGTTGCGATGAGACATTTGACGGGTATCGGCATTCTGACCGGTATAAAGGAGTACCTGCTTATGGCTGTGGGTATGTTCCTGTACTCTTTCGGCTGGATAGGCTGCATCCTTCCGGCACGTTGTATGGGCGGCGGTGCCGGCGGTTTGAGTCTGCTCATCTATTATGCCATAGGAGGGGCATTGCCCGTCGGCGTCATCATCTTCATTCTGAATGCAGTCCTGCTGCTCATCGCGGGCTTCATCGTCGGCTGGAGGTTCGGCATAAAGACGATATACTGCATCGTCGTTATGTCGGTGCTTATGTCAGTATTGCAGAACGTTATGCCTGCGGACGTGGATATCTTCCATCTCGAGAACCGTCTGCTGTCGGCCATTCTCGGCGGCATTCTGGCGGGTATCGGCGTGGCGATATGCTTCCTTCAGGGCGGTTCGACGGGCGGTACAGACGTGGTCGCGATGATAATCAACAAGTATCGCACGATAAGCTACGGCCGCATAGTCATCTCGTCGGATTTCGTCATCATAGCATCCGCTCTGTTCGTCAGCGACCTGGGCATAGACGGCGTTATCTACGGATATGTATTCGTCGCCGTGTTCGGATATACGGTAGATATGATTATGGCGGGCAACCAGCAGTCGAGCCAGATATTCATCGTCACGCACGACTATCAGGCTATGGCCGACGCGATGCTCTACAAGGCCAATCGCGGCGCGACGGTCATCGATGCACAGGGCTGGTACTCGAAGGAGTGTTCCAAGATCGTTATGGTGGTATGCCGCAAGCGCGACACCTCGATGATTCTGAAAATAGTGAAGACCGTAGACCCGAACGCCTTCATCTCCGTAGGGTCGGTTATGGGCGTCTACGGCAAGGGATTCGATGCGCTCAACAAGGTATGAGCGCGACCGCCCGAATATCTCCCGAAAACGGCTGTCGCCCACGCGGCGATGATGCTATGAGCCGTTATGCCGACATAGTCCTGCCGCTTTTCCAGCCGCTTTACACGTTTGCCGTACCCGACGACGCGGAGCTGTCGGAGGGCGATGCCGTTGCCGTGCAGTTCGGCCCGAAATCGATATATACCGGCATCATATGGCGGCTTCACGACCGTCGCCCCGATGCCAAACGGGTGAAGACCGTCGGACGGAAACTATACCCCGAACCTCTTCTTTCGCCGACTGCCATGCGCTTCTGGGAATGGATGGCCGATTATTATATGTGTACTTTGGGCGAGGTTATGCGTATGGCGCTGCCGTCGATGATGAAACCCAAGGGCGGCGACGAGGAGGAGTTCGACCGCGACGGGTTCCGACCTCGTACGGTCTCTTTCGCCGTACCGTGCGGCTCGCCGTCGGAGGAGGAGACGGAGCGGCTGCGGCGACGCGCTCCCAAACAGGCGGAGCTGCTTGCCGCCGTCGCCGCGGCGGGCAAACTGCCGCGCCGCGACTGCGATGCCGCCGCGCTTGCGGCGTTGCGGCGCAAAGGGTTAGTCGCAATCGTCGAACGCGAAACGTCGGGTATCGGGGCCGTTTCTGATTCGGCCGACGATACATCGCGACTCGCACCCGCCGTGACGGAGGCCTTGCGAACGGTGTCGGAACGTCTTACCGATGTCCAAACCGCAGCCGCGGAAAACATATCGGCGGCCTTTGCCGAGGTGCCGACGGTGCTGTTGCGCGGCGTGGCGGGCTCGGGAAAGACGGAGATATATATGTACTTTGCCGCGCGCACTCTTGCCGAAGGCAGGGATGTACTGTGGCTCGTACCCGAAATCGCGCTTACCACACAACTCGTGGCACGGGTCCGCCGGGTGTTCGGCGAGAGGGTCATAGCCTACCATTCCAAACTCCCGAACCGCCGCCGCACGGAGATATATCTCGCATTGAACCGCTCCGAGGGTGGCAATTTCATAATAGGCGCCCGATCGGCATTGTTCCTGCCGCTGCATAAATTAGGTCTGGCGGTCATCGACGAGGAGCACGATTCGAGTTACAAGCAGACCGAGCCCGCACCCCGTTACCACGGTCGCGATGCCGCTATGATGCTGGCGCGCCTGCACGGAGCGCATACGTTGTTGGGGAGCGCCACGCCTTCGCTCGAATCATATGTGCGCGCCTGCACGGGAAAGTACCGCGAGGTCGTCCTCTCCGAGCGCTACGGCGATACGCAGCCTCCCGAGATAATAATATCCGACACGCTACGGGCCGTGAAGCGCGGCGAACGTCGTTCGCATTTCAACAAGATTCTGCTCGACAAGATAGGCGAGCGGCTCGAACGGGGCGAGCAGGTGCTGCTGTTCCAGAACCGCCGCGGATACTCTCCCTACGTGTCGTGTACGCAGTGCGGCTGGACGGCGCGGTGCCCGCGATGCAACGTTACGCTGACGCTTCATCGCGGCAATCGTCTGGTATGCCATTATTGCGGTTATGCCGAACCTGTGCCCGCACGGTGCCCGTCGTGCAAGGTCGCCGAGGTGCTGCCTATGGGCTTCGGGACCGAGAAGGTCGAGCAGGAAATCGCGGCGATATTCCCCGAAGCGCGTGTCGTTCGGCTCGACCGCGATGCCGTCTCGTCCGAGGGGGCTTACAACCGTATTCTCGGGGCGTTCGAGCGCGGGGAGTACGACATTATGGTGGGCACGCAGATCATCACCAAAGGGCTCGATTTCCCGCGCGTCACGCTTGCGGGGATCCTCAATGCCGACAACCTGCTGAATGTCCCCGATTACAGGGCGAGCGAGCGGGCGTTCCAGACTATGATGCAGTTCGCGGGGCGAGGCGGGCGGCGCGATGTCCGCGGTGAGGTCATCGTACAGACGGCCGAACCCGAGCACCCGCTGTTGCGGCAGATAGCGCACAGCGATTACGAGGGTATGGCGCGCGAGCAGCTTGCCGAACGCAAGGCATTCTTCTATCCGCCTTATGCGCGGTTGATAGCCGTTACGCTACGGCATCGGGACAGTGCCGTGTTGCGCCGCGGAGCCGACGATCTCGCTGCGGCTATGCGGGCGAAGTTCTCGAACCGCGTGTTCGGCCCGAATACGCCGCCCGTAGACCGTGTGCGGGACGAGTACATAACCGAAATCCTGCTGAAGATAGAGGGCGGCGCTTCGATGTCGCGTGCCCGTATGCTGCTGCGCGGAATTATGGCGGAGACGCTGCGGCGCGCCGAATACAAATACCTTACCGTTATCTGCAATGTCGATGTTTAGACGGCTCGCGGCCGACATTTTCGGGTTGCTGTTTCCCTCGACGTGTCCCGTTTGCGGCGACACGTTGTGCGACGGGGAGTATTTCGTCTGCACGGCATGCCGTTTTCGGGTGCCGCTTACGGGTTTTTGCGCCGAGGCCGACAACCCGTTGAAGCGTAAATTATGGGGATTGCTGCCCGTCGAAAACGCATCGGCGTTCATATGGTTCGTCGAAGGCAGCGATTGGCGTCGGATGATTCACCGTTTCAAATACGACGGTATGTGGCGGTTCGCCCGCAGTATGGGCGAGTGGTACGGCTGCGCATTGAGGGACAGCGGGCTTTACGATGATGTGGATATAGTCGTTCCCGTGCCGCTGCATTGGCGCAAACGACTGTCGCGCGGATATAATCAGGCCGAGTACATAACCGACGGAATAGCTTCGGTGCTGGGCGTTCCCGTCGGGAGGCACAGTCTCATACGGCGTGTGGACAATCCGAGCCAGACCCGCCGTTCGGCGGGCGAGCGCTGGGACAACGTGGACGGAATCTTCGCCGTACGCGATGTCGGGGCATTGCGCGGAAAACATATCCTGCTGGTGGACGACGTGTTCACTACGGGAGCCACCGTCGTCTCCTGCGGAGAGGCGATATTGAAAACAGTCGAGGGTGCAAGGCTGAGCGTGGCTGCACTTGCCGCATCGCGGCGGGGACTGGGCATAGACGAGTAGGTACATACGGTTTCGGGCGGGTGTCGGATTGTAAGGCGCGCTTTCGGCGGCTTCAGGCGTACATTCCTCGGATTTTCGGTTGCATCCGTCGGTTTCGGACAGGCACAGCTGAAAACTTTTCCACGACTTTTCAACAGCCGGAAGCGCTTTGCACGCAGCGTCGGGCACTGACCGCGGCCAATGAACACACTTCTCAACAAAAACTGCGGAGAGACGTTTGTAGCTTTGCCCTTAATTGCATAATTTTGTTAGCTGAAACAAGACAGAAATGGCAAGAGAATACAATACTCCTTCGTCGCGCAATCGCGAGGCGTACGATACGATGGCAGACCCTGCGGGCAACGTACCGCCGCAGGCCGTCGAGTTGGAAGAGGCGGTGCTCGGCGCGCTGATGCTCGAACGCGACAGTATCATAACCGTACAGGAATTCATCGTCCCCGATGCGTTCTATACCGAAGAACACAAGTTGATTTACCGTGCGATAGAGGACCTGTCGGCGGAGTTGAAACCCATAGACCTGTTCACCGTTACCGAGAAGCTCCGCTCGAAAAAGCAGCTTACGAAGGTCGGCGGTGCGGCATATCTGGCCAAGCTGACGCAGAAGGTGGGTTCGGCCGCCAACGTCGAATTCCACGCGAAGATCGTCGCGCAGAAATACGTACAGCGCGAACTTATCCGTTCGGCCACGGAGATACAGCGGCGGTCGTACGACGACGAAGCCGACGTTACGGAACTTATCGGATTCGCCGAGAGCGAGATTTTCAACGTCGCCGAAGGGCATGTCAAACGTTCGGTGCAGGCCGCGCAGGACGTTTTGCAGCGTACCATACGCCAGATCGAGGAGGCGAGCAAGAGCGCGGGCGCATTCAACGGCGTGCCGTCGGGATTTATGGCTCTCGACCGCATAACGTTGGGCTGGCAGCCCTCCGACCTTATCATCGTCGCGGCGCGACCGTCTATGGGTAAGACGGCTTTCGTGCTCTCTATGGCGCGGAACATGGCCGTCGAGCACGAAAACGGAGTTGCGTTCTTTTCGCTCGAAATGTCGGCCACACAGCTGATGATGCGTTTAGTCGTGGCCGAAACGGGCTTGAGCAGTACCGACATACGAAGCGGCCGCCTGACACCCGAACAGTGGCGCCACCTCGAAACGTCGGTAAAACCGCTCGGCACGGCACCGCTTTTCATCGATGACACCCCCGCCCTTTCGGTCTTCGAGTTCCGCTCGAAGGCACGCCGTCTGAAGATACACAACGACATAAAAATCATCATCATAGACTACCTCCAGCTGATGACGGGAACACAGGATTCCAAAGGCAACCGCGAGCAGGAGGTGGCATTCATCTCGCGAACGCTCAAGGCCATAGCCAAGGAGCTGGACGTGCCTATAATAGCCCTGTCGCAGCTCAACCGAAGCGCCGAGTCGCGCGGCGGCTCGAAGCGGCCGCAGCTCTCCGACCTCCGCGAGTCGGGAGCCATAGAGCAGGATGCCGACATAGTGGCATTCATCCACCGCCCCGAATACTACGGATTTACGCAGACCGAAGACGGCCTGCCGACGGCGGGCGTGGCCGAAATCATTCTGGCCAAGCACCGTAACGGTGCCGTTACGGACGTCAATCTGCGCTTCATCAAGGAGCAGGCGCGCTTCGCCGATCTGGACACGGCCGATATGCCGCTTTCGGGCGCGCAGCAGTACGAAGACTATGCGAGCGAGGGGATGTCGGGCGGTGCGTCATTCGGCGGCGGTACGGCACTCGGCGCGGGACCGAACACGGAATTCGGGAATATCGACGCCCAGCCGCCGATAAACGATGTACCTTTTTAATCGGTGAGTTATGTTCGTCAGAACCTATGCGGGAGCGATAACGGGTATAGATGCCGTTACGGTGACGGTCGAGGTGAATGTCGCGGGAGGCGGTCTGGGGCTGTTTCTCGTCGGCTTACCCGACAATGCCGTCAGGGAGAGCGAGCAGCGCATACGCTCGGCGTTCGAAAACTCAGGCTTGCGGATGACGGCAAAAAAAATCGTCGTCAATCTCGCGCCCGCCGACCTGCGAAAGGAGGGCTCGGCGTTCGATTTGCCCATTGCGGCCGGTATTCTGGCCGCCACGCAGCAGATGTCGTCCGAAATGCTGGCGGAGTCGATGTTGCTCGGCGAACTTTCGCTCGACGGGAGCGTCAAGGCCGTGAAAGGCATACTGCCTATGGTCGTACGCGCCCGCGAGGAGGGGTTGAAGAGGGTCCTGCTCCCTGCCGACAATGCCGCCGAAGGTGCCGTGGTAGACGGCATCGAGATAATACCCGTAAATACTCTGGCCGAGGCGGCAGGTTACCTTAACGGCGATATCGCGATAGAACCCGCGCAAACGTCGCTGGATGACGATGATGTCGGAAATCAAGGCAGATATGCTGAGGATTTCGCCGACGTGCGCGGTCAGGCCCACGTGAAGCGTGCGCTCGAAATCGCGGCTGCGGGCGGACATAACGTAATTATGATAGGCGCCCCAGGGTCGGGCAAGACGATGCTCGCGCGGCGTCTGCCGACTATTATGCCGCCGATGAGTGCCGCCGAAGCGTTGGAATGTACGAAGATACACTCCGTGGCGGGAAAATTGGGCAAGCGGTCGGGGCTTATGTCGCGGCGGCCATTCCGTGCGCCTCACCACCTGACGTCGCAGGTCGCTCTGATAGGCGGCGGGCAGTCGCCGCAACCGGGCGAGGTGTCGCTGGCGCACAACGGCATACTTTTTCTCGACGAGCTGCCCGAGTTCGGCCGCAATGTGCTGGAGGTGCTGCGCCAGCCGTTGGAGGATAGGAAAATCACCGTCTCGCGCGCACGTTACAGCGTCGAATATCCCGCGAATTTTACCCTTGTGGCGGCGATGAACCCGTGTCCGTGCGGATATTACAACCATCCGACACGCGAATGTTCATGTCCTGCGGGTGCCGTACACCGTTATATGTCGCGGATTTCGGGACCGCTGCTCGACCGCATAGACCTCCATATCGAGGTGACTCCCGTACCGATAGCCGAGATGGCGTCCGAACGCGGGGAGGAGACGAGCGCCGAGGTGCGCGAGCGCGTAATGCGGGCACGGGAGGTGCAGCGCAGGCGTTTCGAGGGAACGGGCATACACACCAACGCGATGATGAGCCCGAAGATGCTGCGCGAATACTGTCCGCTCGACGGGCGTACGCGCGCGCTGCTCGAAAAAGCTATGGAGCGGCTGAACCTCTCGGCGCGCGCCTACGACAGAATAATCAAGGTCGCACGCACGATAGCCGACCTCGAAGGTGCCGAGAACATAGGCGCCGCACATATATCCGAAGCGATAACCTACCGCACGCTCGACCGCGAAAGCTGGGGACGATAAAACAGGCACGAAACGCATTGTCTTCCGACGGACAAGGCCGTTGCCGCCGTACGGCGAGACCCGCAAGACAAAAAGAGCCGAAAAAACACTCCCGACATACGGACTTACGCAAAAAAAACATATATTTGTAAAAATTAACCCGTATGGCGATGTTTCCGTTCCGAAAGAAAATATACACCTTTCTTTTTATGCTCACAATCGGAGCGCAGGCATACGCAATCAAAGGTTCGGTGACGGGTATCGTAACCGACGGCGCGACCAATTCGGGAATACCCGGGGCGGTAATAGAAATAGAGAGCAAGGACAGCTCTGCCGAACCCAGATACTACACATCGGGTTACAACGGACGGTTCTCCATCGACGGGCTCGAATACGGCGATTACAAGGCGACGGTATCGTTTCTCGGCTACGACAACACCGAAATAACATTCACCCTTCAGGCGCCCACCCTCAATCTCGGCACGCTGGTGATTTCCGAGTCGCCCGTGAAGATCGACGCCGTGGTCAAAGAGGTAGTCTCGATGCGTACGGTGCAGAAGGGGGACACGCTGGCATACAATGCCGACGCATTCAAGGGGGCGATGGATGCCGACCTGTCGTCGCTGCTCAACAAAATGCCCGGTATAACCGTTTCGGGCAACACCATAGAAGCGCACGGCGAAACGATACGCAGCGTGTATGTGGACGGCAGCGAATTTTTCGGCGGGAGCGTGGCGCAGGCGCTGCAAACGCTGCCAGCACAGGCTATAGACCGCATCGAGGTCTACGACCGTCTGAGCGAAACGGCGCAGGTGACGGGCATAGCCGACGGGGGAGGGGGCAAGGTAATCAACATCGTCACGCGCAGTTCGATGAAACACAGTCAGTTCGGCAAAATGCACGTCGGCTACGGATATGAGCCCGACGCGGATCCCGTAATCACCTCCAAGCACAAATATACGGGCGGCGGGGCGGTAAACATCTTCGACGGCGACCGCAGGATGACGGTTATGGGGCTGGTGAACAACCTCAACAAGCAGAATTTCTCGTCGGACGACATAAGCATTTCGAGCAGCAGCAACCGCAGCAACGCTTCGCGCAACTACTCCGTAAACACCCAGAGCGGCGTCGGCGAGTCGCAGATATTCGCATTCAACCTCAACGACAAATGGGGGCGGCGAAAAAACGTAAAGTTCGACGGCAGCCTATTTTTCAACCACACGAATGCGAAAAACCGCTATACGGTAGACCGATGGTACGAAGCACCCGCAAAGGTAGACACTATGGCTATGCTGTCGTTCTCCAATCCCGACAACAATACGGCGCGTTTCCGTGCGCGCATAGACTGGCGCATCAAGCGCAACCACAATATGGTATTCATACCGAATATCACCTACACGAACAACGCATCGGTGAACGTGACGAACGGGCAGCGGTGGGGCGTATCGGGCTACAGGCTGATACCGAGCGGCAACAACGGTTGGTATCATGGGTTCAATATGGGGCTATACGGCCGATACAGCGTGAACCTCAAGAAAAGGATGCGGCTGTTCCTCGTCGATTTCAGCGTATGGCGCAATCACGGCAACGACGACCGCGACTATTGGTCCAACGGCAAAGGCAGGACCGACAAGAAGAATCCGATGCTCGCGACCATAGACACGACCTACACGCGGTCATACAGCGACACCAAGACCTACGGCGGTTACGTAACGATGAACTGGCGTGAGCCGCTGACCAAATATTCGCAGATAAGTTTCATATACCGCCCGTACATCAACGTCAGAGAACGCGACTACAACTCGTTTTCGACGGACAACACCCACAGTCTCGAGGATGCCAAGCGCAACCCTTATACGTCGAGCGACGCACACAGCTCGTTCTCGTATCATCGCGCGGGCGTCGCATACCGCTATGCCCGCAAACGCAACTGGTTCACGCTGTCGGCGTTCTACCAGTTCTCGCAGCTGGCCAACCGAGACAGCACGATAAAGACCAGCCGCAGCCGCCACGGATATCACAATGCCGTCTACAATGCCACCCTGCAATGGAGTTTCGACAAGCGCAACTCCCTGCGCGTCAGTCTCAATTCGGAAGTCAAACCGCCGAGTATGGGGCAGTTGCAGGATTTCTACAACGTCTCCAATTCCCAGTATATCTCACGAGGCAACTCGTCGCTGCGGCCTTTCTACGAACAGACGGCCTTCATCCGCTACACCCGTGCCGTGGCGGAAAAGGGGCGTACGTTTATGGCTATGTTCCAAATGAAGTCCGTCTCCAACTGCATAACCTCAAGCATCGAGTTCGACCCCACGATAGAGATAGGCAACAAGGGCGACGAGTTCTACAAGAAATACACGCCGATACAGTTCTCGCAACCGATAAATATGAACCGCTTCCTGCAACTCACGGGGCGCATAAGTTTCGGGGTGCCGCTGACGTTCATGCGGTCGAACCTCAACCTGACGGGCAGCGTAAACTACACATCCTCCCCCACCCGCGTGGACGGAAAACGCAATACGATAGAAAATATGAGCTATACGGCCAACATCGTATTGGGCAGCAACATCTCCGAGAACGTAGATTTCACGGCCTCGTGGAACGGTACGTATAACACGGTCACGGGTTCGCTCGAGGCCTTCGCCAACGATTATTTCTCGCACAAGGCTTCGGCGCAGCTGAAAGTCGTCCTGCCGCTCGGGTTCACGCTGACGGCGAACTGTCTCTACACACAATACATAGGCATCACGAACGGGTTCAACGACAGTTTCGTACTGCTGAATGCATGGCTCGGCAAACAACTCTTCCGCAACAAGTTGGCCGAGATACAGATAGGGGTAAACGACATTCTGAACAACAATATGTCATTCGGCCGTTACGTTTGGACGGGTTATTCGCAAATGCGGTACAACACCGTCATCGGCCGTTACGTACTCATAAGATTCACCTACAACCTGCGTCATTTCTCGGGCAGGAACAAAGACATAAAACACCGCAGCGACCTGGTGCTCAAAATGATCCAAGACCCGTTCTCGAAGACGAAATAGAGGAGCCGACACACGCAAAGAATGACGGGCGCAAAAAACGCCGAAAAAAATCGCCGCGGGGAAAATTCCTCGCGGCGATTCGTCGTCAGGGGGACAAGCCCCCGTCGTTTGCGGAAAGAAGGGGATTCGAACCCCTGAAACCCTTTAGGGGTTTACTCGCTTTCCAGGCGGGCCAGTTCAACCACTCCTGCATCTTTCCCTGCGGGTGCAAATATAGAACTATTTTTCGAATTATACAACGTCCCGACGATTATGATACGCCCACTGTTACATTTTCGTTAAGTTTTCGTTACATTATGGTTAAATCCGCATACGAAGCCGTACGGCAGACGGATCGAGAATTATATTTGCAATCGGAAAAACGCAATGAAACGACTATGTCACCTTTTTTCACTTTCATCCTCATCACCCTCGGGGTGCTTGCCGTTCTCGGCATCGTAGTGGGCGTGACCAATGACGCCGTGAACTTCCTCAACTCGGCACTCGGCTCGAAAGCCGCCCCGAAAAAAGTCATCTTCTCGATAGCGGCCGCAGGTATTATGGTGGGCGTCATCACGTCGAGCGGGATGATGGAGATCGCCCGCAGCGGCGTGTTCCACCCCGAACAGTTCACATTCGCGGAGATTATGGTGCTCTTTTTGGGAATGATGCTCGGCAACATCATCCTGCTGGACATTTTCAACTCGCTCGGGCTACCGACATCCACGACGGTATCGCTCGTCTTCGGCCTGTTGGGCTCGGCTATGGCCGTGGCGCTCTTCAAAATCGCGGGTACCGATGAGTACGAACTGAGCGACCTGTCGCAATTCATAAACTCGGGAAAGGCGCTCGTAATCATATCGGCCATTCTGCTCTCCGTCGTGGCGGCATTTACGGTCGGACTGATAGTCATGTATCTCTCGCGCCTGCTCTTCTCGTTCCGCTACCATAAGACTTTCGACCGCTACGGCGCGCTGTGGTGCGGAGTGTCGTTCGCCTGCATAGTGTATTTCGCCGTATTCAAGGGGCTGAAAGGCTCGGGGTTCATCCCCGCCGAGGTGTTCGAATACGTAAACTCGCACCTCGCACTCTTCCTGCTGGTGCTGTGGCTTATAGGCTCGGCAATACTCCAGTTCCTCAAACTGTTCAAAATCAACATCCTCAAGGTAACCATCCTGACGGGAACGTTCTCGCTGGCACTCGCATTCGCCGGCAACGACTTAGTGAACTTCATAGGTGTGCCGTTAGCGGGTCTGGATTCGTACAAGCTCGCCCTCGCTTCGGGCGACGAAAATATGCTGATGGGCGAACTGGCCAATCCCGCGAAAGCCAATTTCTGGATAATGGTGGCGGCCGGCCTGATAATGACATTCACGCTCTTCTTCTCGCGCAAGGCGATGGCCGTCACGGAGACGGAGCTGTCGCTCTCGAACAGCAGCGAGGAGGGAGAAGAACGTTTCGGTTCGACGTTCATATCGCGCGGTCTGGTGCGCGGTGCAATAGCCCTCAACAACTCAGTAGGCCGTCTCTTCCCGCGACGCGTACGCAACGCCATCAACCGCCGCTTCGAACCGCTGCCTCGTGAAGAGCAAGGCTCGGCGACGTACGATTTCATCCGCGCGACGGTCAATCTGACGTGCGCATCGATTCTTATAGCCATAGCGACATCGTTCAAGCTGCCGCTCTCGACCACCTACGTGGTATTTATGGTTGCTATGGGTTCGTCGCTCGCCGACCGTGCCTGGGGACGCGAAAGCGCCGTTTATCGCATCACGGGTGTTATGACCGTCATTTCGGGTTGGTTCATAACCGCTTTGGCGGGATTCGTCATCGCCCTGGTCGTCACGCTCGTCCTTATGTGGGGCGGATGGATAGCGGCGGCCGTTACGGTCGTATTATGCTCGTGGCTGATAATCAAGAGCAATTTCACGAAAAAGAAAGACGAGAAAGGCAAGGACGCGTCCCCGACGCTCATCGGCAAGGACTCGACCGACATACAGTTGCAATGCATCGACGAGGTTTGCAAGACTATGGAGCGGGTAACCCGCATCTACAGCCGCACCATCGTGGCCGTATTCCGCGAGAACCGCAAAGTGTTGCGCGATATGGTCAGGGAATCGGAGGAACTGTTCCAAGAGGCGCGCGAACGCAAATACAAGGTTTTGCCCGCACTGAGAACGTTGCAGGAGCACGACATCGCCACGAGCCAGTTCTATGTCCAAGTCGTGGACTATATCTCCGAAGCAAGCAAATCGCTGCTGCATATCACGCGCCCCGCATTCGACCACATAAATGACAACCATCAGGGTTTCACCAAAGAGCAGATAACCGACCTCAAGACGGTGAACGACGAGGTGGAGGCCATATTCGTTACCGTAAACGAGATGCTGCGCCGCAAATATTTCTCGGATATGACGATGATACTCGAGATGCGGGACCACCTGTTCGACACGATAGACGCGGTTATGCGCAACCAGCTGCGCCGAATGAAAGAGGGGAAATTCTCCACCTCGGCCAGCGTGCTGTACTTCAATATTCTGAATGAGACCAAGACGATGGTGCTCCAATCGCGCAACATAATGAAGTCGTTCCAACGGTTCATCGACGAAAGCGGCGGTTATCCGCTTCTGGCGCAGGCCATAAGTTCGCGTGCCGAAATGCTGGAAGAGATGGCGGAATCGGATTCGGCGGAATAGCCGGATCCGTACGCCCGCAGCGGATCGGGAAGTCAAAAGAGGGAGATAAGCCCCTCGGCCGCATACAGCAGCGCGACATAACGCAGCCCCTTGCCTACGGCCATAGCAGACGTGGTTATCCAAATGTTACTGCGCATCAGGCCGAGCACCACGGCTATGGCATCGCCGATATACGGCAATGCGACGAACAGCGCCATAAACGCGCCTTTGCCCTTCATAAACCGTTCCGCACGGTCGAGATGTTCGCGGCTGATTCTCAAATACCGTTCTATCCACTCAGTTTTGCCGAGGCGGCCGATAAGGTAGCAGGTCAGACCTCCGAGCGTATTGCCCGCGGTAGCCCACACGACGCACCACAGCGGCGACAGCCCCGCCTGTACGAGAGCCACCACGACCAACTCGGAACTGAACGGGAGGATACTGCCTGCCAGAAACGCCGAAAGGAAAATCCCGACATACCCCCATTCTATGAAAAACTCTATGACTCCTTCCATAAATCCGTACAGTGTGTTTGCGAGACGGCCTTTCATTGCCGTCCGACGGTATCGAACAGATCTTTCCGCACCGCCGTCATTTGCCGTTACGCATCCGACGGCACGGCCCGCAGGCGTTCGAAGCCGCACGGCAAAAATAACCATTTCCCCGCTTTCGGCAAACAGATACCGCCTGTCGGCACAAAAAACTTCGAAACCGCATTTTAGTCAGCCGAAAGGTTGGGTTTTACCAACTATTTTCGTATGTTTGCACGGAGAAGTTACGAAAAGAGTGTAATTTATTGGAAATGAGCGTAGGTTAATTGCTCTTGATAGTAATAGGTTACGATTTAGTTAGTTATCTACTGCATTATCCTTCTGCGCGTTGCGTAACCTTCAAAGAACTCTTCGTATGCA
>JAGBEH010000012.1 GCA_017937125.1 Alistipes sp.
AATCGACAAAAGAACCCCCGCGCGGATAGCGCGGGTTCCGATAAACCGCACCGCGAACTTTAAGGATCAGTTCGGAGTGCAGTCGAACGAAATGCGAAGGAGACAATTTGTTTACAAATTTGCAAAGCATCCTGAGCCGTTCGACAAACGAACGAACCCGCGAAAGTTCGCATTGCGGGAGTTTTGCGCCACTTTTGCGGACAAAAGTGGCAAAGAAAAAACTTTTGCAGGCAAAGATGCCAAAGAAAAGAATTTCGAGTTTGCCCGCAAACTCGCTTCGCCGCCCTAAAGGGGGCGGAGGGCGGCGAAGAGCTTATTGAGAAAAAGAGTTTTTGCCGACAACCTGCGGTTCCAAGAGCCACGTAGTCCGCAGCCTTCGGCGGGCGAAGGCCTGCTTCTGAAGAAGCACGCACTTCGCAGGCTGCGACCGCGAAAATAAATCGCAGCAGACTGCGTCTGCAAAAGACAAGAGCGGCAAGACAAAGACAGCGAAGAGTTTACGACAAAAGAAATTTCAAGTAAAACGAATTTTACCGATCTCGATTTTGTATAAAATTATGATTATTAAACTATAGAACTATGAAAGTACTCGTAATCGGCGGCGGCGGACGCTGCCACGCCATAGTCGATGCCCTCGGCCGCTCGCCGAAGGTAGACGACATAATCTGCACCCCCGCGAATGCGGGCATCGCACGGCAGGCACGCACGGCATCCGTAAAGGATACCGATGTCGAGGGGTTGCTCGCACTGGCGCTCGCGGAGCGTCCCGACCTTACGGTCGTAGGTCCCGAATCGGCACTCGCGGCGGGCGTCGTCGATGCGTTCAAGGCTCACGGACTGCGCATATTCGGCCCGACGAAAGCGGCCGCGCAAATCGAATCGAGCAAGGAGTTCGCCAAAAACCTGATGACGAAATACGGCATTCCGACGGCTCGTTTCGAGACATTCACCGACTACGAAGCCGCCGCCGCGTACGTACGCGCACACTCTTTGCCGACGGTACTCAAATACGACGGATTGGCCGCAGGCAAGGGCGTGGTGATAGCCCGCACTGAAGAGGAGGCCGACGCGGCTCTGCGCGATATGCTGCTCGACGACAAGTTCGGCGAGGGCAAGGTCGTTATCGAGGAGTTCCTCGAGGGCCCCGAATTCTCGTTCCTGTGCTTCGTGTCGGGACGCGAGGTGACGCCTATGGAGCTGTCGCAGGACCACAAACGCGCCTACGACAACGACGAGGGTCCCAATACGGGCGGTATGGGTGCTTATTCGCCGCTGCCGTTCATCACGGAGGAGGATCGGCAATACGCGCTCGACAAGATTATGCGCCCGACGGCAGCCGCGATGGTCGAGGAGGGATACCCGTTCTGCGGCGTGCTGTACGGCGGTTTGATGAAGACGGCCGACGGCATAAAAGTGATAGAGTTCAACGCCCGTTTCGGCGATCCGGAGACCGAAGTGGTGCTGCCGCGTCTCGAAAGCGATATTTTCGACCTGTTTTGTGCCATAGCCGACGGAAAATCGGTATCTTTGAAGTGGAAAGAGTGCGCGACGCTCGGCATAGTGCTCGCATCGAAAGGCTATCCCGATGCCTACGAAAAAGGGTTCGTAATCGAAGGGCTGGAAGATATCGACGGCAAGGTATACCATATGGGTACGGCCGAACGCGACGGCAAGTTCGTTACGGCGGGCGGACGCGTGGCGATAGTGGTATGCGAGGGTGCGACGGTCGCCGAAGCGCGCGCAAAGGCACTGGCCGAGATAGCCAAGATAAAGTGCGACAATCTGTTCCACCGGACGGATATAGGCAAACAGGGAATTTAAGCACCTAACAAGAAAAACCATAATACTATGATAATAAGCGGAAAAGAGTTGGCCTTGTCGCTGAAGCGGCGACTGGCCGAAGAGGTGGGGACGTTCGAAGAACGCTACGGCCGCGTGCCGCATCTGGCGGTAATTCTCGTGGGCGACGACGCGGGCAGCGTCTCGTACGTCACGGGCAAGGCCAAAGCGTCGGCCGAAGTGGGGATACGCAACACCACGCTGCGCCGTCCGGCGACCATATCCGAAGAGGAGTTGCTGGCACTCATCGCCGAGCTGAATGCCGACGACGAAGTGGACGGCATATTGGTGCAGCTGCCGCTGCCGAAACATATCGATACCGACAAGGTTATCGCAGCGGTAGATGTATCCAAAGACGTCGATGGGTTCCACCCGCTGAACGTGGCGGCGTTGTGGCAGAAACAGCCCTGCACCCTCCCCTGCACGCCCAAGGGCATCATCAAGATGCTGAAGGCCGCAGGCGTAGAGATAGCGGGCAAACGCGCCGTCGTCATAGGCCGCAGCAATATCGTAGGTCTGCCCGTCGCCAAACTGCTGCTCGACGAGAATGCGACGGTAACCGTGGCTCACAGCCGTACGCGGAATCTTGCCGAGGTGACCTCGCAGGCCGAAATTTTAGTCGTGGCGATAGGCCGCCCGCGCTTCGTTACGGCCGATATGGTCGCCGAAGGGGCGGTGGTAATAGATGTCGGCGTCAATCGCGACCCCGAAAGCGGGAAACTGTGCGGCGACGTCGATTTCGCGGCCATAGAGCCCAAAGCGTCGGTCATAACCCCCGTTCCGGGGGGCGTGGGACCTATGACGATATGCTGCCTTATGGAGAACACCGTGGAGTGTTTCCTTCGCCGTATGCACGGACGGGAACGGTAAATATGCATACCGCACATCGGGGTTCGCCCGAAAAAGACGGAGGCGGGAACGCGTGCGCCGTTCCGCCGACACGCAAACGAAAATGTGGCGAAAACAGCCGAAAGAGTGGCGAAAACAGCCGATGCCGAGTAAAAGGGAGTTGTAGAGCAACTCCTTTTTTCGTACTTTTGCAGCGGAAAAACCAGTCGGCGGAGATTCCGAACCGCCGTATTTCCGATCTGAAAACAATCGACAAAAAACGATACAGACTATGACTAAAATCAAGGACAAATGCATACTCGTCACGGGCGGAGCTTCGGGCATAGGACGCATTATGGGACGCATGGCGTTGGAAAAAGGGGCGCGCTGCCTCGTGATTTGGGACATAAACGAAACGGCCATAGCCGAGACGGCGGCCGAATACGAATCCATAGGCACGGTAAAGGGCTATCGTGTGGATGTGTCGGACAATGAGGCGGTCGCGGCGGCCTATCGGCGCGTTTGCGACGAGTGCGGCAACGTAGACATACTTATAAACTGCGCCGGCATAGTCACGGGAAACAAGACCTTCGACAAGCAGACGACAGACGACATCGAGCGTACGATGAGAATCAACTCCATAGCCCCTATGGTGCTCGCACTGCACGCGCTGCCCGATATGATCGCCCGCGACTCGGGGCACATATGCAACATCGCCTCGGCGGCGGGTATGATCTCGAACCCCAAAATGTCGGTCTACGTAGCCAGCAAATGGGCCGTAATCGGCTGGTCGGATTCGGTGCGCATAGAGCTTGCGCAGGCGCACAGCAAAGTGCGCTTCACCACCATCGCCCCCTACTACATCAATACGGGGATGTTCGACGGCGTGCACTCGCGCATATTCCCCATTCTCGACCCCGAGCGCACCTCGCGCAAGATACTGCGCGCAATCGAACGCAACAAAAATTTCAGCGGCATACCGTTGGGATTCCACCTGATACGCATTTGTCAGGGATTGCTGCCCGTGTCGTGGTTCGACTTCATCTTCGGCCGCTGCTTCGGCATCTTCTCGGCGATGGACAACTTCACCGGACGCAAAAACAAATAGGCTATGAAACTCGAAAACACGCCACGTGAACGCATCTCGGCAATAGTAAGCGGGCAAAAGGAGTTCTTCCGTTCGGGAGCCACCCTCGACAAGGCTTTCCGCCGCGAGATGCTGCGCCGCCTGCGCGATGCGCTGAAGCGGTGGGAAAAACCTCTGTGCGAGGCCTTGTGGGAGGACCTGCACAAATCCTATGAAGAGGCGTTCCTCACCGAGTTGAGCATAGTGCTCGGCGAAATCGACAACCACCTGCGCCACCTCGGCCGCTGGATGCGCCCGCAATGCCGCCCGACACCGCTCAAGATGTTTCCGTCGCGCAGCCGCACGGTCAGCGAACCCCTCGGCAACGCACTGATAATAGCTCCGTGGAATTACCCCGTGCAACTGCTCCTCAACCCTCTCGTAGGGGCCATTTCGGCAGGATGCACGGCCGTGCTGAAGCCCTCGCCGTACGTGCCAAATGTATCGCTCGCGCTGGAACGTATGATAGCCGAGACATTCGACGAACGATACATATGCACGGTACAGGGCAACCGACAGGTCAATACCGACCTGCTCTCCGAGCGGTACGATATCATTTTCTTCACGGGCAGCCCCTCGCTGGGACGCACGGTTATGCGTGCGGCGGCCGAGAACCTTACGCCCGTAGTGCTGGAATTGGGAGGCAAAAGCCCCTGCATAGTGGACAGGGACGCCGACATCGAGGTCGCCGCACGCCGCATAGCCTGGGGCAAGACTCTCAATGCCGGGCAGACCTGCATCGCCCCCGACTACCTGTTGCTCCACAGCTCGATAGCAAAACGGTTCGCAGAGGCCTTCGACCGCGCCGTAGAACGCCTGCACGGCAATGACCCGCAGCTCAGCCGCCACTACGTACGTATGGTGAACGACCGTGCGTTCGAACGGGTAAAGGGCTATCTGAACGAGGGCGTCGTACTCAGCGGCGGCCGCACCGACGCTGCGGAACGCTATATAGAGCCTACGTTGCTGGGCAGCGTTAAGACCGATGCCGCCGTGATGCAGGAGGAGATTTTCGGCCCCGTATTTCCCGTCATAACATTCGAAACGACGGACGAAGCCGTCGGCTTCATCAACAACCGCGAAAAACCGCTGGCTCTCTACTACTTCGGGTCGCGCAAAAACGGTATGCAGGTAATACGCCGCACATCGTCGGGCGGAGCCTGCATAAACGATACGATAATGCACATCGCCAACGAAAACGTACCTTTCGGCGGTGTCGGCAACTCGGGTATGGGGCACTATCACGGCCGCGACAGTTTCGACGCCTTTTCGCACCGCCGCCCGGTAATAGTTACGCCGACCTGTATAGACCTGCCGTTCAGATATATGCCCTACAAGCTGTTCGGGCTGGTCAAGAAGATTCTGTAAACGGCCGTATGTCGCCGAAAAACTAATCGTCTAAGCAAAGGAAAGGGGCTGTCCGCTGAATTGCAGACAGCCCCTTATCGTACGGTGTCGGGAGAATCAGTCGTCGATATCGACAAGCCTGAACTCGCGGTCGAACGACAACTCCAGACCGTTGGAAAGCTTCGCCTCCCAGCCGCGACGGTCGCGGTCGATCTGCACGATTTTGGCATCGGGATAGTTATTGCCGACATAAGCAACGATCTGTCGCGGAACGATTGCCGACGGAACGGCCGAATAACGGCAATCGACATCCTTCCACTCGCCGTTCTTAAGAAACTCGATTTTCGTCCCGCTGTTGAAAACGACCTCGTACTCGGGCCCCGTCACGCCGCCGTCCACCTTGGCAAAAGCCACCTTCTCGGCGGAGAAATGGTCGGCAATGAACTGCCGTGCCGCCTGAGGCAATTTCTCGACCGCTATCGGGCGGTCATCCGCGCACGCTGCCGCCACTCCCAGAAGGGCAACGATCATAACCATCAATTTTTTCATAACATATCCGTTTTTCGGTTGAACATAATTTCCGTTGCATTGCAAATATAATGCACCTGTTCGAAAATCGGATGCCGAAACCCGAAAAAACCGTTGCAGACGGCACGCGGTAGGATGTGCAATCGCTCGCGAATTGCCGAGCCGCCGCACAGAAACGCCGCCCTCCCCTCGTGGAGCGGCTTTCGGCACAACCGCGAAAGTTGCAGGGATTCGGAATAAAATCGGTGTAAAATTGTATATAACCGTCTATTTTTATACATTTGCAGTTGAGTATCAAGCATATTCGGAAAAATCAAACAAACAAGCGATCATTATGAGAATTATCAAAACACTGACACTCAATCTTTTTGCCGCCCTTGCACTGACATTGGCAGGTTGCGGGTCCGACAACGGCGTACACATCGACGACGGCGGTAACGGCGGCGGAAACGAGGGGGGGGGAGAAGTCGTCGGAGGCGACGGATCCTTCAAATTCACCGTATCCGAAATATCGGGTGCGAGCGCAACGGTACAGGTGGCGCCGACGGACAAAACGGCGACATACTGCTACGATGTCATCGAAAAGTCGGTATTGGACGGCTATAACGACAAGACCTCGTTTATAAACGAATATGTCGCCCAGCTCAAGGAGTTAGCCGATATGTACGGAGCCATTCTGGGCGTTACATTGGAAGACCTGCTGTCGAAAGGCGACGAGAGCTACGATTATATGGCATATTTCGAACCTTCGACCGATTATTACGTATTCGCAGCCGGCGTTTCGGCAGACGGAGCGGTCACGACCGACGTTTCGGTATTCCCGTTCTCGACCACGGCACCGAAGAAGTCGAACAACACGTTCAGGGTGACCGAAAGCAACGGCTACGTCACGGTAACGCCGTCCGACAACAACGACGTATATATCTGGGATATTCTCGAATCGGCGGAGATAGCAGGCGCGACCGACAGCGAAATCATCGCCGATGAGATAGCATACCTCAAAGAGGAAGACGAAATTTCGTCCTACGCCGTAAAAGGCGCCGACGAATACGACTATTCGGAAGGGCTGACTTCGGGGACCGAATACACCGTCATCGTATTCGGCTACGACGGCGCGGCATCCACGGCTCTCACCAAATACGCATTCACATACAACGGCAGCGGTTCGGGCGGCGAAGGCGGCGGCGAAATCGGTGCGGGACAAGGCGTCTACAGCGAAACTTTCGCAGGCTACACGGGAGGTCCGCAGTCTCCCTACAAGGCGTCGGACAGCTTCACGAGCACCGCGACGGGCGTAACGTGGTCGATAGAGTACGGCGTAATATCGCAGGACAACGACAATGCCTCGTTCGCATACGAAAACTGCCTCACGATGGGCGGCAAGAGCGGCAAAGCCGATGACGGACAGTCCACAATCACATCGAGCGTACTCAATGACGGAATCACGAAACTCTCGTTCGCGTACATCGCCAATGCGGGCAAAATACTCGAAGTGCAGGTTCTCTCGGGAGGCTCGGTAGTATGGACGAGCGGCGAACTCGAACTCGACAACAATTCCGGAGCGACGCCCAAAACCCTCTCGTTCGACATTACGGGCGCTTCGGCGAATGCCGTAATCAAGTTCGTAAACGTATCCTCCGCACGCCGCATATCGATAGGCAATATCTCGTGGACCAACGCCACGGGCGAAGGCGGCAACGGCTCGGGCTCCGGTTCGGGTTCGGGCGGCGGCGAAGGCGGCGATGAAGGCTCGGATTTCACCACGCTGACGCAGGATGTCGCATATACGGCGACGAAAGCCGAAGCGGGATACTACGGCGACTATTACGAGACGGGGACCAACAACTGGATGCTCATCCTGAGCAACAGTTCGGATTACGAGATAATGTGCGAGTTCTTCACCGAACTGGGCAACAACAATCCCGCAGGCCGATACGACATCGACTGGGAGGTAGTCACCGGTGCGGCAGGAACGGGTCTGGCAGGCGACGTCGATTCCGAAGGGTATATTTACGGATCGTGGTATTGCAACGGCGACGTATCGGATTATGCGGCAGCGGCTTACGGGTCGATTGCGATAGAGCAGAACGGCAGCGGATACAACGTATCGGTAGAATTGATCGACGACCTCGGGCACACGGTTTCGTGCAACTATACGGGTGCCCTCTCGATATACGACGGCAATGAAGAGACGGACGCCGTCTCGTCGAAAAGCGTCGGCAACCGTCGCGGGGCGATCAAAACCCTCCACCGTTTCAGTTCGACGCACGCGGCGGCCAATGCTGCCCGCAGGGCGGCCGTAACCAAGACGGCGGCTAATACCGACAAAGGTTTCGGCATCTGCAACCGCATCGCACGCGGCGGCAAAACGGTCACGACAAAACTGTCGGCCAAACATTTCGGCAAATAACCGCCCTCGAAGGGGAGATAGTACGGAGCCTGTTCCCGAAGGGAAGGCTCCGTTTTTTATCGCCGTAAAATAAAGGCAGGCATATACGTATATTTACCGAATAAAAACGACATACGGTTGGGCAAACGACGCAGCCGATGTGTTCTTAACATAAACACCGAACGGCAAACCTATGAAAAAACTGCTCCTTATTTTGGCAACGGCCGCAATATCCTACGGATCGTTCGCCGCCGGTACGCGAACGGAACGTCTGCTCGCCGAGATGAAAAACCCGAAATCGAAATACGTGTTCGTGGCTGCGCACCGCGGCGATTGGCGCAACTGGCCCGAAAACTCGCTCGAAGCCGTACAGAGCGCCATAGATATGGGTGTGGACATCGTGGAGATAGATGTAGCGATGACACGCGACAGCGTCCTTATCGTAATGCACGACCGCCGCGTCAATCGCACGACGAAAGCCAAAGGCCTCGTTTCGGACTTCGACTATGCCGAACTGAGCAAATACCGTCTCAAATCGGGACACGGGGTGACGACGGCCTACAAAATCCCTACGCTCGAAGAGATGCTGCTGCTGTGCAAAGACAAGGCGATAGTCAATATCGACAGCAACGGCTGGCCCTATTTCGACCGCATATACGAGTTGCTCGAACGTACGGGGACGCTCGAGCAGGTGATAATAAAATGCGGTGCCGATGTCGATAGGGCGCGCAAGGTAATAAAGGGTCGCAAGGTGATGTTTATGCCTATCATATGCCCGAACAGCGAACGTTCGGTAGCGACGCTCAAACGCTATCTGGCCGAATACCCCTGCATAGCTTACGAGGTGTGTATGTACAAGACCGTCGGGCAGTCGGAAACCGACTGCATACGCGACATAATAGCGCACGGTTCGCACGTCTGGACCGACACCCTGTGGGACAGCGTCAGCGGCGGCTATTCGGACGATGCGGCGGTCAAAGACCCCGACAAAATCTACGGCAAACACCTCGAACTCGGGGCGACGATGATACAGACCGACCGTCCCGCGACATTGATCTCCTATCTCAAGTCGAAAGGCCGTCGCAAACTGAAGAAATAGCAGGCACGGCCGACAGATAGCATCGGGAAACATACGGCCGCAGAATATGCACGCCTCAACGCCTTTCCGCCGTTCTTTTTTCGGTCGGCGGAAAAATCTTGCAGGCGAAACGGACGGTCGAGAGGGCGCTCCGCAAAAGCCGCGCCCGAACCGAAGTCAATAAAACAGCCCTTTAGGAGAGAAGATAAGCAACCCGAAGTTGAATGTCAGGTAAGTATTGTTCCAGTTCGACAGGTCGTACTTCGTAAGGGCCAGACTCACGGGACCTATCGGCGTATGGTAAACGACCGACAGATCGGCTATGTAGCGCCATCGCGAGTCGGTATGACGATCGTCGCGGAACATCGTGTAGAAGCCCGCACGGACCATCAGATTCTCGATGATGTTGAACGTCGGCATAATACCCGCAGCCACATATTTCGCTGCGCGGAAATCGGGCATATAGATCATTTTCGAATGAGGTATCGGCGCATAAACGGGCGACGACATTACGGTAGTCTCGGCGCTGTCGAATTCGGGATGGTTGGTCAGCACGCCGTCCACACGGTAGCCCACGGAGAGCCACTTGACGGACGGCAGGTCGAAATACTGTTCCCAGCTGACCTTGGTGCCGAGCCACTGCTTACGTTTGAATTCATCGCCCGCCACCGCATCGGTCATCGAGCCGCGATGCTTGTACTTATCCTGCCCGTAAACGTAGATGCCCGACAGCGACAGCTGGGTGCCGTGAGTAGGGAACAAGTAGGTGTCGAGCGTACTGCGCCGCAGCTCCAGCTGCGTGCCGACGAAGACGAAGCGCGACGGATTCCGCCACCCCTTCATCAGATAGATGTTCTCGCCGCCGTTCACCACGGCCTGCAACACGGTTTTCTTCGTAAGGGCCACACCGACGGCCACGGAACCGAAGTTTTCCTTGTTCTTCACGCTCTCCGTATTATCGACAGCCGTCAGGTTGCCGAAATTGCCGTGGAGGGTGTTCATAATACCGAAATTATAGGAGTAGTCGATAAATACGGGATACCTCGTAAAGAACGTGGTACGGCCGCCCACACGCACGGTGTTGCATATGGCACCGAGATAAAGATCGACGAACCCCGACTGCGCGAAGCGGCCGACGGTCTCGTAACGCGCACTTATCAGCGCCTGGTTGAAGGCCGTAGACGATATATTGCCGCCGAACGACAGTTTGAACTGCGGGCGCGTCCTGAGCGTAATGCCTGCCGTATAGCACTTGTTCGACGGGTCGTAGGTCATCTTAGGATAGTCCGTCGTGAAATCGTCCTCGACCAAAAGGTCGTACAGCCCGTTGCGGTACTCGTCGAAAGAGAAATTGCCCACCGCACGGCCGTTGTCCTCCCCCTTACGTCTTTTGCCCTTAGCGTGCTCCCCGAGCCGCATAAGGTCGGTAACATAGGCCTGCTGCGCAGGAGTAATGCCCTCGATTTCGCATTTGTCGAAGACGAGTTCAGGCACACGGCCGAGGAACTCGCTGCGGCGGCGCTCCACCTCGGCGACGCTTCGGCGTGCCGTTATCGCCGCCTTGATCTGCGGCATCGCGGCCTTCGTGTCCTCGTAACCCGAACGGATAATGGCCTCGCCCTTGTCGAAATCGAGCATACCGACATCTACCGCACGGTTTATCAGTATGCCGCGCCCCTCGGGCAGGGTATAATCCGTCGCCGACATCAGCAACATCATCGTCTGATCGACGAGCCCGCTGTTCTCGGTCACGGCCTTGTTCCCCGCCGTACATTTCGACCCTATGTAAAAATCGGGGCGGAAATCCTCTTCGAGGCTGCGCCACGGGAAATTATCGAACATACCGCCGTCGTAGAGCAGCATCGAATCGATGCGCACAGGCTTGAAAGCCAAAGGTATGGACATAGACGAACGGATGGCGAGCCCCAAATCTCCGCGCTTGAAGACCACGGGTCCGCGGGCGTTCATATCGCTCGCAAGGCAGCGGAACGGTATCATCAGACGGTCGAAATCGTCGCCCGCAGCCGTAGATGCTGGTTGGAACAGCCCCGCAAGCGCCATATCCACCGTCGTGGACGATATCAACCCGTTCGAGGGGATGAACATCTTCTCGCCCTGCCCGCGTTTCTTGAAGTCGAATCGCAGGGTGACGGCCGAAGGCATCTTCTCCATCTGGCGGAAATAATGGCGGTGGCTGTCGTCTATACGCCCCGAAACCCACTGTTTCACCTCGCCCGACGCGACGATTTCGCACATCTTTTCGGGAGAGTATCCCGCAGCGTAAAGACCCGCGATAATGGCGCCCATAGACGTCCCCGCAATATAATCTACGGGGATGCACTCCTCTTCCAAAGCCTGCAAGACGCCTATATGATAGAGGCCTTTGGCCCCGCCGCCGCTCAACACGACGCCTATGCGCTGCGGTTTTTCGGAGGGCACGGCTTCGGAATGACCTGCTGCGGCACCCGCAGCAAGACCTATTGCCCGACCGTCCGCGTCGGACGCAGCCTCGGGGTTCGGGGTTGCGGCAACGGACAACAACGGCAGGGCGATTGCGATGAACATCGATGAGAGTTTCTTAGCTGACATATCCCGAAAATATTTAAGCGCCCGCAACTGTCTCCGCGGCGGCGGCCTTGCCGTATCCGCACCCGGCAGTCATACGGAGCGACGGTCGGGAAATGCGGTGCAAAAGGGCCCGCAAAATATATGAGGCGCAAAATTGCATACAGTTTCCCGATTTTTTATAACTTTGTACGTTATATCGCCATAAAAATAGGTAAAAAGCAAAAAATGTCAAAATATGAACGAGAAAATTAACGATCTGCTCAAGCGTGTCGAAGAGTTCTCGCCCAAAGCGGCCGCCGACATCGAAGAGTTCCGAATCAAGGTTTTGGGCAAGAAAGGCGAACTGAACGCCCTGCTCGAAGAGTTCAGGAACATAGCTCCCGAGAAGAAGCGCGAGTTCGGGCAAAAGATCAACACCCTGAAGAGCAGGGCATTGGAACGCATAAACTCGCTGAAGGAGGAGTATCTCAACCAATGTGCGCCGAGCGAAAGCGCAGGCGATATGACCCGCCCCGCATCGGCCGAAGAGTTGGGTTCGCGCCACCCCATTTCGCTTGTCAAAAATCAGATAACGGACATTTTCGGACGATTGGGCTACACGGTGGCCGAAGGTCCCGAAATCGAGGACGACTGGCACGTGTTCTCGGCCCTGAACTTCCCGCCCGAGCATCCCGCACGCGATATGCAGGATACTTTCTTCATCGAGAAGAATCCCGACATCCTGCTGCGTACGCACACCTCGTCGATTCAGGTGCGCACGATGGAACGCCAAAAACCGCCCATCCGCGTGATATGTCCGGGCCGCGTCTTCCGCAACGAAGCGATATCCTATCGCGCACACTGCATATTCCATCAGGTCGAGGGGCTCTATATCGACGAGAACGTTTCGTTCGCCGATATGAAGCAATCGATACTCTATTTCGCAAAGGAGATGTTCGGCGAGAATGCGACGATACGTATGCGCCCCTCATACTTCCCGTTCACCGAGCCGTCGGCCGAAGTGGACGTTTCGTGCAACCTCTGCGGCGGCAAAGGATGCAACGTATGCAAGGGCACGGGCTGGCTGGAGATTATGGGCTGCGGGATGGTCGATCCCAACGTTCTGGAAGCGAGCGGCATAGACTCGAAAAAATATTCGGGATTCGCTTTCGGTATGGGAGTTGAACGTATAGCGATGCTCAAGTACGGAGTGAAAGACCTGCGTCTCTATTTCGAAAACGACATCAGGTTCCTTCACCAGTTCGACAGCGCATTGTAAACCTTATAAAAACAGTCCTTGCGTAGATTTGCCGCCATATCGGCCCTGTGCCTCGTCTTTTCGTGCGGGTTCATAAAGGCCCCGCACCTCTCCGCCCTGCCAGACATGACGCGGGCCGACTCGCTGCGCACCCCGTTTCATCTCTACACCGAAGGGCTCAAGCGCCACATAATAGACGGAGACACGCTCTCGGCACGCAAACTGCTGCTCGAAGCCGTCGAGCTGGACAGCACATACGCACCCGCCTGCTACGAACTGGCGGGCATAATGATGTACACGTCCACGGAACAGGCGATAGAGTATGCGCGACGTGCGGCAGAAGCCGACACGACGAACAAATGGTATCTGCGGATGTACGGCCAGATGCTGATCGCAGGGCAGCGTTACGGCGAAGCCATACCCGTCTACGAAAAGCTGATACGCACGGACGGGAATCCCGACAACTACCGTATTTTGGCCATACTTTACGAGCAGAACGAACGCCCGTTCTCGGCCATATCCGTACTCGACTCGGCCGACAACCGCTTCGGTCCGATACGGATGCTTACCGACATCAAACGCCGCCTGCTGCTCTCGACGCGCCAGTTCGACAAGGCGCTCGACGAGGCGCGCAAGACGGCAGAGGCCATACCCTACGAGCCCGAGAACCACATAGCGCTGGGCGAAGTCTACGAAATCAGGGGCGAGGACTCGCTGGCCCGCGCATCGTTTCTGCGCGCCGTGGAGACCGACTCGACGAGTATAGCGGCGTGGGCATCGCTCGGAGAATACTACAGCCGACGCAACGACCACCGTTCATATCTCGAGGTCGCACAGAGGCTTTTCAGCCTCGAAAACCTGCCGCTCGAGGAGAAGATCAATATGTTTCGGCAGCTGACCGCGAACCGCAAGTTTTACCGTGAGTATTATCCCCAGCTGAATTTGCTGGCTGCCACGCTGTTCATAAAATACCCCGACCGAAAGCCGGTGATAGAGATGTACGCCCGACACCTCATAAGTTCGGGCGAGTTGGAAGAGGCTCTGAAGATATACAAGCGCCATACCGACGACACTCCGCCCGACGCCGACTACTTCACGGCCGTTATGGAGATAGAGGCCTATCTCCAGCACCCCGACTCGGTATCGCACTACCTCGACAAGGCGCTGGCGCTGTTCCCTGATGACATAAATATGCATCTGCGCCGCGGCCATATACTGGCAATGGACGGCAAGTCGGAGCAGGCGCTCAAAAGCTACCGTTTGTCGATGAAAATGGCGCAAACGGACACGCTGAAAGGCGAGATATGGGGCTATATAGGCGACGTCTATCACCGTATGGCCGAACTGAAACGCCCCTCGGCCGATTCCGCGGCGCACCTGTTCGGTCTGCGGTCGAAAAGCGGGGCGGTGCGCAGCAATATGAAGCGGTGCTACGAAGCCTATGACAAGGCTCTTGCAGCGTTCGCCGACAATGCAAGCGTACTGAACAATTACGCCTATTTCCTGAGCCTCGAAGAGCGCGATCTGGAACGCGCTTCGGAGATGTCCTCGCGGGCGATAAAGCTCTCGGAAAACAACCCCACGTTCCTCGACACCCGCGCTTGGGTGTTGTATAAACTGGGGCGTTACGACGAGGCCAAGCGCATTATGCGTCAGGCGATTTCGCTCGACCGCTCCAACAGTCCCGAATTGCAGGTGCACTACGGCGACATCCTCGCGGCATTGGGCGAAAAGTATATGGCCGAGGTATATTGGCGCCGCGCGCTCGACAACGGGTACGATCGCGGAGAGGTGGAACGCAGAATACAGAAACTCACCGAGCAGAAACCCCGACAATGAAGAAAAGCGCAACATATATCCTCCTGATACTCGCGGCGATATTCTCCGTTGCCGCGGCGCTGCCCGTGTCGGCACAACAGAACAATACTAAAATAGCGGCACAGCGCCGCATAATAGCCGACCTGGAGAAAAAAATCGCGGACGAAGAGCGCAAAATATCCAACCTCAAAAACAACAAGGCCTCCACGCAGGAGAGGGTGCGCATACTGACCCGCCAGATACAGAACCGCGACGACCTGCTGAGTGCCAACGAGCGGCAGCTGCGGCTGCTTCAACGCGAGATAAACAGCACCGACAGCACGGCCACCCTGCTTGCGGCGAAACTCGAGCGCGACAAGGCCCGATATGCCGAAATGGTGCGCGAATCGTACCGCAACTACCGCCACAACAACTATCTCTCGTACATCTTTTCGTCGGGCGACTTTCTGGACGTGGCGCGCCGCATAACCGTTCTGCGCGAAGTCGCCGTAAAGCGCGGCGAGAAGATAGAGGAGATACGCTCGTTAAGTTCGCAGGTCGCCGAGCAACGCGACATACTTACGCGCCGTCAGGCGTCGCTCGACTCGGTGAAACGCAGTCTCAGCGCACAGAAAAAACGGTTGCAGCGCGACGCACTCTCGGCCAAGAGCACCGTAAACAAGCTCTCGAAGCAGGAGCAGCAGGCACTGCGCACGAAGCTCGAGAGAGAGAGGCAGCTGAACGTGGCCATAAGCGAGCTGCGCAAGCTGACGAAAGGCAACAGGGAGGGAGCCTCCTTCTCGAAGCAGACCTCGCGTCTGAACCTCCCGTTAGTCGGCGGCACGGTACGCAAATACAGGGGCAATATGGCCGAAATCATCGGACGCAAGAATGCCGACGTGATTTCGATATACGAAGGCAAGGTACTGGAGATAAAACGCAACAAGATAAACAACAAATACGATGTCTACATAGCGCACGGCGAATACATATCGTCCTACGCCAATCTGTCGGACGTCTGTGTGGCCAAAGGCGACAAGGTGGCCAAAAACCGCAAGATAGGCACCGTGGGTTCGTCGGTGAACTTAGCGACAATGGAAATGGAATACAAACTCGTATTCGGCATCTACGCCCCGACTCCCGACATAACGCTCAAGGCTTCGGATTGTTTCAAAAAATAACTGCAATATGCCTGCGATAAGATTCTATAACGACGATTGCGGATACCGTCTCGCCGAGCGGCGCAAGGTACGCGAATGGCTCGCCGCCGCCGCTGAAGAAGAGGGGTACGGGATAACCGAGATAAGCTATATATTCTGCTCGGCGCAGCGGCTGTTGGATATGAACCGCCGGTTTCTCGGCCACGACTACTACACCGACGTGATAACGTTCGACTACGGCGACCGCAAGGCCGGATACGTCTCGGGCGACATATTCATCGACGTCGAGACCGTTGCCGACAATGCCGCACAATACGGCGCCACGCGGCGCGAGGAGATGTTGAGGGTCATAGTCCACGGACTGCTGCACCTCTGCGGGCAGGGCGACAAGACCCCCCGCACCAATGCGCAGATGCACCGCAAGGAGGACAAATACCTGCAAAAATACCGATCGCAAGCGGCTTTTCAGAATATTTCGGGAAAGTCCTCCGCAGCGAAAAAAAACGTCGGGCAATGATCACGGAATACGACATAATAGTCATAGGCGGCGGACACGCGGGATGCGAAGCTGCGGCTGCGGCTGCGCGGCTGGGGTCGCGCACGCTGTTGCTGACGATGGATATGACCAAGTTCGCGGCGATGTCGTGCAATCCCGCCGTCGGAGGTGTTGCCAAGGGGCAGATAGTCCGCGAAATAGACGCTTTAGGCGGCCAGATGGGACGTATTACCGACCTGACGACCATACAGTTCCGTATGCTCAACCGCTCGAAAGGGGCGGCGATGTGGAGCCCGCGTGCGCAGTGCGACAAGAGCCGTTTTTCGGAGGAGTGGCGCCGCGCGCTGGAAAATACGACGAATCTCTACATATGGCAGGATACGGCCGACGAGATACTCTTCGAAGAGGTCGCTTCAGACTGTTCGGAAAATACATATGCGAACTGCCCGACAGCCGCACCCGCAGAAGTCGGGAACCGTTCGGCAGACACCCTTTTGAATTATTCCCAAACCCATCCCGCAGGGACGGAGGAGTGTTCGAAGGACACACCTGCAAATCGTTCCCGAACCCTCTCCGCCGACGCAAGTTCCGACCGTCCGACAGACCCTTATGTCGAACGCTCGATAACTACTCCCGCCGACGCGGCATTCCACACCCCAGCGACACACTCCGCCGATGTTGCCGCCACCATAGGCAAAGGCTCCCCTGCCGATAAAAATTCGGCCGATTTCACGGCGGCTTCCACGGCAGGCGACAACACCCCCGCGACAAGGCCGAAACTGCGCGTAAAGGGCGTAAAAACGCGAATGGGTGTGGTTTTCGGTGCGAAGGCCGTAATACTCACGAGCGGCACTTTTCTCGACGGGCTGATGCATTGCGGACGCTCGCACGCCGAAGGCGGCCGTGCGGGAGACGCGGCATCGCACGGAATAACGGAGTCGCTGCTCCGTATCGGATTCGAAGCGGGACGGATGAAGACGGGGACACCCGCACGACTGGATGCCCGCACGATAGATTTCGAGCGTCTGGAGCCGCAGTACGGCGACGAACATCCCTCGAAATTCTCCTTTTCGCCCGACACGCAACCCGTCAAATACCAACTACCCTGCTTCACGGTTTACACCTCGCCGCAGGTTCACGCCACGCTGCGCGAAGGGTTCGCCGACTCGCCGCTGTTCAACGGCACGATAAAAGGCATAGGGCCACGCTACTGCCCCAGCATCGAGGACAAGCTGCGTACATTCGCCGGCAAAGAGCAGCATCAGCTTTTTCTGGAACCCGAAGGCCGCTCGACCAATGAATATTATCTCAACGGATTCTCGTCATCGCTGCCTTATGACGTGCAAATCAATGCATTGCATCAAATCGAAGGTCTCGAAGACGTACACGTATACAGACCTGGTTACGCCATAGAATACGACTACTTTCCGCCTACGCAGCTGAAGCACACGCTCGAAACGAAACTCGTTGATAATCTTTACTTTGCAGGGCAGGTAAACGGCACTACGGGATACGAGGAGGCCGCGGCGCAAGGCCTTATGGCAGGTATAAATGCAAGTCGCCGACTGTCGGGTGCGTCGCCGTTCATCCTGCACCGCGACGAAGCGTATATCGGAGTGCTGATAGACGACCTCGTAACGAAAGGTGTCGATGAACCGTACCGAATGTTCACATCGCGCGCCGAGTATCGGATTTTACTCAGACAGGACAATGCCGATGCACGACTGACGCCGAAAGGGTACGAAATAGGGCTCGTTTCGAAAAAACAATACGAAATTTTCGTCGAAAAAAATCGATCCGTAGAATCGCTTATTTCGTTCGCACGCGAGCAGAGTATCAAAGCACGCGAAATCGAGAGCTATTTGAAATCGATAAATTCCGAACCTTTGACGCAAGGCCGCAAGCTATACGACATACTTTTACGCAACGAAGTGACATTCGCGGGTCTTCGCGGCTCGCTGCCAAAACTCGACAAATTCATCGTTGAGAACGGAATCGGCGAAGAAGCGATAGAGGAAGCGGAGATACAGATAAAGTATCGCGGATATATCGAGCGTGAAAAAATGATTGCCGACAAGCTGCACAGATTGGAAAATATCGTTATTCCGAGTGATTTCGATTTTCATTCGATGAACTCGCTGACGATAGAAGCTCGTCAAAAACTCTCGCGCATACGTCCCGCGACCATCGGGCAAGCATCGCGAATCCCGGGCGTATCGCCCGCCGATGTCAATGTGTTGCTCGTAAAATTCGGGAGATAGCCGCATCGAACGAATACTTCGGAGCAAAATCATTCCTCCCTGCATTGCCATTTTCGTTCCACGTGGAACAGCGCGACGGGGAACAGAGGGGTGCCTACATGGCAGAACAAACAACAAAGAAAACAGTACCCTGCGCAAAAGAGCAACCACACCAACAAGGCAGGCAGGCAACAAAAAAGCACCGCCCCGCACAAAAAGCAGACCACTAATCAAGCAGGCGAACAGCAAAAAGCACACTCTGCAAAAGAGCGGGCAAACAACAAAAGTGAGTGGCCGGCAAGGAGTGGAATTTAATGTTCCACGTGGAACAAATAAAGCAGACGGACGATATCTCTGTCGTCCGCCTGCTTTTTATACTGCGTCGCTACTCGACGACAGTGCACCAGCCATACTTGTCTTCGGCACGGCCGTACTGTATATCCTGCAATGTGTTGAACATTTTCTGCGAATATTCACCGACTTCAGTGCCGTAATCATACACATCATCGGTCTGCATATCGACGATTTTACCTATAGGAGAGATAACCGCCGCCGTTCCGCAGGCCCCGCACTCGCTGAAAGTGGAAAGTTCTTCAATAGAAACGGGACGCTCCTCGACCTCCAGACCCAAATCGGCAGCCAACACCCGAAGGCTCTTATTGGTAATGGAAGGCAGGATAGAGCCCGACTTAGGAGTGATATATTTGCCGTCGCGAATGCCGAAAAAGTTTGCGGCACCGCACTCTTCGATGAATTTACGCTCGACAGTATCGAGATAAAGTACATTGGAATAGCCCCTTTCGTGGGCGTGAGAACCCGAAAGGATACTCGAGGCGTAATTGCCGCCGACCTTCACATCGCCTGTTCCACGTGGAGCAGCGCGGTCCTGTTCGCGGTCGATAATAACCGAAATGGGCTTTAAACCCTCCTTGAAGTAGGCTCCGACAGGCGAAGCGAATATAACGAGCATAGCTTCGGTTGCCGCCTTGACACCCAAAACAGCATTGGTGCCGATAAGCAACGGACGCAAATAGAGCGAAGCTCCTGTACCGTAAGGCGGTATGAAACGTTCGTTACGGCGGACGACCTCGCAGCACGCATCGACGAACATATCTACGGTAGGCACCGGCAGGCAAAGGCGTCGCGCCGAGCTCTGCATACGCAAGGCATTATCCTTTACCCGAAACAGACGCACCTTGCCGTCCTTGCCGCGAAAAGCTTTCAAGCCCTCGAACAGTTCGAGTCCGTAGTGCAGGCAGGCGGCAGACATATGCATATTTATATACTCGCTGTCGCATATCTCCATATCGCTCCACTTCCCGTCGCGATAATAAAACCGTGCATTAAAATCCGTTTTGCGGTAATCGAAACCCAAAGCCCCCCAATCCAAATTCTCCATAATCAATATAAATGCGACAAATTCGGTGTCGTAGTTCAAATATTATACAATTATGCGACCGTCGCAACGCCGAATTCGCCCGTGCGATCGTAATCATCTACCCCACTACCGCGCCGCTGACAATCTGTTGTTCGGGTTGCAGAAGTACGAGTTTTCCCGATGCGTCGGCTGCCATAAGTATCATTCCGCGCGACTCGATGCCCTTTATTTCGCGCGGTTCGAGATTCACGAGCACCAGAACCTGGCGGCCCACAAGATCCTCGGGCGAATAGTATTCGGCGATACCCGAAACAATTTCGCGCTTGTCGATACCCGTGTCGATCGAAAGTTTAAGCAGCTTTTTGGTCTTCGGCACACGCTCGGCAGCCAGAATGGTCGAAACACGTATATCGGCCTTGCCGAACTCATCGAACGAGAGGCTCGCTTTCTGCGGCTCGATGTTCTGCGCGGCTTCGGCAGCGGCATTCGCCCGCTTTACGGCCTCCAACTTATCGAGCTGACGCTGTATCACGTCGTCTTCTATCTTCTCGAACAACAACGACGGCTCGCCTATCTTATGTCCCGCAGGAATAAGGTCTACGGAACCTATACGCTCCCAGTCGAATTTCGGCATATCGAGCATATTCAATATCTTCCCGGCCGTGAAAGGCATAAACGGCTCGATAACCACGGACAAGTTGGCCGTAATCTGCAAAGCGATATAGAGAATGGTCTTCACGCGCTCGGGATCGGTCTTTATAAGTTTCCAAGCCTCCGTATCGGCCAGATACTTATTGCCTATGCGCGCGAAATTCATCGCATCTTTCAATGCCTCGCGAAAACGGTAATTCTCGATATTGTTCTCGATCGACGCCTTTATGGTCGAAAGCTCGGCCAGCGTCTCGCGGTCGTAATCGGTAAGTTCTCCGCACTCGGGCACTACCCCGTCGTAATATTTCTTGGTAAGCACCAGCGCACGATTGACGAAGTTGCCGAGAATGGCAACCAGCTCGTTGTTGTTGCGCGCCTGATAATCTTTCCACGTAAAGTCGTTATCCTTCGTTTCGGGAGCATTCGCACACAAGACGTAGCGCAGAACATCCTCTTTGCCCGGCATCTCTTCGAGATACTCGTGCAGCCATATCGCCCAATTGCGCGAAGTCGAAATCTTATCGCCTTCGAGATTGAGGAACTCGTTCGCAGGCACGTTGTCGGGAAGTATATAACCGCCGTGAGCCATAAGCATCGACGGGAATACTATGCAGTGGAAAACTATATTGTCCTTGCCGATAAAATGCACCAATTTGGTCTCCCCGTCTTTCCAATATTTCTCCCAATCGGGCGTAAGATCTTTAGTAGCAGATATATACCCTATCGGAGCATCGAACCAGACATATAACACCTTGCCTTCGGCTCCCTCAACGGGTACGGGAATACCCCAATCCAAATCGCGGCTGACGGCACGCGGTTGCAGACCTCCGTCGAGCCAGCTTTTACACTGTCCGTAGACATTGCTGCGCCACTCCTTATGGTCGTCGAGTATCCATTTGCGCAAAGTGCTTTCATACTTGTCGAGCGGCAGATACCAGTGTTTGGTCTCGCGCTTCACGGGCACGGAACCCGAAACGGCGCTGTGCGGTTCGATGAGTTCGTCGGGAGAGAGGGTCGAACCGCACTTCTCGCACTGGTCGCCGTAAGCGCGGTCGTAACCGCAGCGCGGACACGTACCGACGATGTAACGGTCTGCAAGAAAGGTCTTTGCCTCCTCGTCGTAATACTGCATCGAGCTTTTCTCGATGAACTTGCCCTCGTCATAGAGCTTGCGGAAGAAATCCGAAGCGGTCTTGGCGTGGGTCGGCGACGTGGTACGCGAATAGATGTCGAAAGATATGCCCAACCCCTCGAACGAGTTCTTTATAATATTATGGTAACGATCGACTATCTGCTGGGGCGTTACACCCTCCTTGCGAGCCTTGATGGTGATGGGCACGCCGTGTTCATCGCTGCCGCAAATCGAGATTACGTCCCTGCCTTTCAGACGCATATAACGTACGTAGATGTCCGAAGGAATATAAACGCCCGCCAAATGGCCTATATGTACGGGACCGTTGGCATAGGGCAGAGCCGAGGTAACGAGATAGCGTTTGAATTCTTTTGCCATAAAAAACTACTTAAAAATCACCCAAAAGTAACAATTTTTTATAACAATTCGAAATATAAAATCTCCCGCTTCGATAAAAAAGTAATTTACGGCAAATATTTCGCAACGGCGGAATTGCAAAGATTTATCGAAAAACGATAAATATATCGTAACTTTACTTATCTTTGCAATCGGGACGGGTACGGTTCGGCCGTACGGAACGCAAAAGCCGCAAACGGATACGGCAGTAAAAAGACGGCATACGGTCCCGAAACGGAAAACGTATGTTGAACAATTAAAAATAAAGACTATGAAATTTCTGAAAACATTTTTGGCGGCGCTGCTGGCAGTCATCGCCGGCAGTTTGCTCACGGGTATAATGTGGATACTCGTTCTGATAGGCATTGCAGGGTCTATGGAGAGCACGAAACTCATCAACCCCAACTCCGTGCTGGTTATCGATTTCAACGAGGACATAACCGACACTCCCAACAGCAACCCTTTCCAACAGATAGATTTCCGCACGATGGAGGTGCGCACGTCGCTGTCGCTCTACTCGGCATTGCGCGCCATAGACACAGCCAAGGAGGACGACCGCATAAAAGGCATATACCTCAGAATGAACGGCAGCGGGTCCGTAAGCGTCACGACGCTGGAAGAGCTGCGGTCGTCGCTCGCAGAGTTCAGGGAGAGCGGCAAATTCATAGTCTCCTACAACGAAACATACGGCCAGTTAGGATACTATTTCGCATCCGTCGCAGACAAAATATATATGCAGCCCGAAGGCGGTATGATGTGGCAGGGACTCTCCTTCAACATCGCATTCTACAAGGGTCTGCTCGACAAGTTAGACATTCAGCCCGAAATATTCCGCCCCACGGCCTGCAAATACAAAAGCGCCGTAGAGCCGTATTTCCTAACGCGGATGTCCGATGCCAACCGCAGGCAGATATCGGAACTCACCGCCTCGATGTGGTCCACCGTAACGGAGGCCGTCGCCGAAGCACGGGGCAAAGATGTCGCACAGCTGAACAAACTTGCAGACAATTTGTCGATAGCCCTTCCCGAAGATGCAGTAAAATACGGATTGGTAGACAGCCTGATATATGAAGACGGAATGAACGACGTCTTCGCATCGTACGGAGTGGAGAAGAACCGCAAGGGCGAATACGAATTCGTCACATTGGGCGAATACGCGGCGCAAACGATAGATACGTCAAACCTTTCGGCCGACAAGATAGCCGTAATCTATGCCGAAGGACAGATCGTGGACGGCGAAGGCGCGGGCGAAGAGATTTACGGCAATACATTGGCCGAGAGCATCAAGTCGGTACGTAAGGACGACAAGGTGAAGGCCGTAGTAATGCGTGTAAACTCCCCCGGCGGCAGCGCTCTGGCGAGCGACGTAATATGGCGTGAGATGGAGTTGTTGAAAGCCGAAAAGCCCGTCGTAGTATCTATGGGTTCATATGCGGCCAGCGGCGGTTACTACATATCCGCTCCTGCGGATGTCATCGTCGCCGACCGTATGACGCTTACCGGTTCAATAGGCGTATTCGGAATGTTCCTCAACTACGGCAAACTGCTCAACAACAAATTAGGCATCAGCTTCGACGGCGTGAACACCAACACCTATTCCGATTTCGGCAGCGCCGTACGCCCCATAACCTCCGTAGAACGAAACGTGATTATGCGCAGCGTGGACAAGGTTTACGACCGCTTTACGTCCCTCGTCGCCGAGGGTCGCAACCTGCCGCTCGAAAAGGTTCTCGACATTGCGGGCGGACGCGTATGGTCGGGAGCCGACGCACAGAACTTAGGACTTGCCGATACGTGCGGCGGCCTTAAAACGGCCATAGCCATTGCTGCCGACAAAGCCGAATTGGGAGATAATTTCCGAGTAAGCGAAGTTGTGGAAGCACCCGAAGGGTTTATGGCCATATTCTCGGCGATGAACGCACAAATACGCGAACGCTCGCTGCGCAATGAATTAGGCGAAATGTACACCCAATACAAAAAGGCCAAAGAGATACTCTCCAAGAACGGAGTGCAGGCATATTGCCCCTATCAACTTATCATCGAATAAAACGCAGACAACGTGCAAACCGAAATAACAGAACTGTTAAAGAACGTCATACACCCCGAAACGGGTGAAAATATCGTCGATGGAGGTTTCGTGGACAACATCTCGGCCGACGATACGAAAATAACCGTCTCCCTGCGTTTCAAGAAGGCACGCGATCCGTTCGCAGCCAAAATCAAAACCCAGGTACAGACGCTCTTGGCAGAGCACTACCCTGCCGTGGCCGAACATATCACGGTATTCGTCAAGGAGGCGGCACCCGCCGCGGCCCCGCGGCCCGAACGCCGTACGACCACCGAACGGATAGACAAGATAGTGGCCGTGGCTTCGGGCAAGGGCGGTGTCGGGAAATCGACCGTAACGGCCAATCTGGCCGTCACGCTCCGCAATATGGGTTACCGCGTAGGACTTCTCGACGCCGATATTTACGGACCGTCGCAACCCAAGATGTTCGGCTGCGAAGGCTATATACCCGACGCCGAACGCATCGACGGACAGGATTACATAGTTCCCGCAGAGGTAAAAGGCATAAAACTGATGTCCATAGGTTTCTTCATAAGACCTACGGACGCCCTGTTGTGGCGCGGAGCTATGGCTACCAACGCATTGAAGCAACTCGTACACCAGACGCTGTGGGGCGAGCTCGATTTTCTGCTCATCGACCTGCCCCCGGGTACGGGCGACATACATCTGTCCATAATTTCGGAACTTAAAATCGACGGGGCCGTCATCGTCTCGACACCCCAGCAGGTAGCCGTCGCAGACGTAGTGCGCGGCGTGGAGATGTTCCGTCACGAAAATGTGAACATCCCCGTGCTGGGCATCATCGAGAATATGTCGTGGTTCACGCCCGCCGAACTTCCCGACAACCGATACTATATCTTCGGACACGGCGGCGCCAAACGCTATGCGGCCGAATGCGATGTCGATTTTCTCGGCGATATACCTATAATACAATCGGTTATGGAGGGTTCCGACGAAGGTATCCCGGCTGTCGAAACCGACGGTGCAGTGAGCGGGTTTTATCGACAGGCAGCCGAAAAAGTTGTTTATAAACTATCGAAAAACGGTTGATAAGGTATGCATAAAAAGTCGGTAAAAAGAGGTTCCGAAATTTGGAATCCGACATTTATCGATTATACGAATTACCGATCGCAAAATGCAAATTTATTTTTGATTTTTTATCGTCACCGTAATTGCGGACCGCAACCGAGGAAATGTTTACAAAAAAGAGATGTCAATATGTACGGAACTTTATCGACATATGATGATAAAAAACGAAAATACGTATTACGACCCGCTTTAGGGCCGATATGTTGTAAACAATTTCGGACGTCAGGTGTCGGTAAATATATTTGAAAAAAGTTATCGACACAATCGACAGCCATTATAATTATTATTGTTTTTTATAAATATATATAAATAAAATAGTAAAAAGAAGATGGTTGATAATAACTCGTCGCTGGCTGCCGAAATCGAGCAGCTAAAGCGCAGCAGAAATGCCGTCATACTCGCCCATTACTACACTACGCCCGAAGTTCAGGCCGTGGCCGATTTTCTCGGCGATTCGCTCGCATTGTCCGTCGAGGCTCGAAAGTCGGACGCAGACATAATACTGTTTGCAGGCGTGCATTTTATGGCCGAAACGGCCAAGGTGCTCTCGCCCGACAAAAAGGTGCTGATACCCTGCTCCGAAGCGGGCTGCTCGCTCGCCGAATCGTGCGATGCGGCCGATTTCGCAGCCTTCAAGGCACGATATCCCGACCATACGGTCGTCTCGTATGTGAATACGTCGGTGGAGGTCAAGGCTTTGACCGATATCTGCTGTACGTCGTCGAACGCGCTGAAGGTCGTGGAGTCGATTCCTGCCGACAAGCCTGTGATTTTCGCGCCCGACCGTAATTTGGGTTCTTATATACAACGTATTACGGGGCGTGAAAATATGGTGTTGTGGAACGGGGCCTGCCACGTGCACGAGGAGTTCTCGCTCGAAAAAATTCTCGAACTCAAACGCGAAAATCCCGAAGCCGCCGTCATCGCGCACCCCGAGTGCCGCGAGTATATAGTCCGTATCGCCGATTTTACAGGCTCCACGGCCGCCATTTTGGATTTTTGCGGGCGGAGCGGTGCCGATACTTTCATAGTGGTCACCGAGGCCGGTATACTGGCCGAGATGCGTAAACGCTATCCCGATAAAAAATTCATTCCCGCACCTCCGACGGGTTCCTGCGGATGCAACGAGTGCCGTTATATGAAGATGGTGACGCTCGAAAACATACGCGACTGCCTGCGAGACGAGGCGCCCGAGATAGTCATCGACGAAGTTACGCGCAAAGCGGCCGAGAGATCTATCCTCAATATGATTGCGGTGAAGTAGGGCAAGTCGTATTATGCTCCTTTTGTTCCGTTTCAAAAGTAAACGTATAAAAGAAGTCGTTTTTTGAAAAGACCGTTATATTATGCGGTTTCGATCGAATGCGGCTTCGACGCGAGCGATACGACCGTCGGATGTGCGAACGGGTATTGAAACCGATTTGTCGTAAAGTCTTTTCAGTTATCCGAAATTTTATCAACTATAAAAAATAACGGCTAAAATTTGTTTTATTAAATTGAAATATATACATTTGCGAACATTTATGAATTATGCTGACGCCCCATATGCGTAATTTACGAATATTGTTGATAACCGCAATAGTCATTGCGGCTGTTTTCGCTTCGGAGGCCCGAGAAGTCTGCGACGCCTCTCATCATACCGATTCTACTGCCGTAGTTCGGGACGACACCGTTTTTTTGTTCCGTTTCAAAAGCCGTACAAGTATGTTCTTTATGCATTTCGATGATAATGAACCTACGATTCGTGCTGCCGCGGAAATGATAGAGCGCAACCGTGAAGCCATCAGGAAAGGCGATATGTATGTGGTCGTGCACGGCTACTGTTCGTCGTTCCTTACCGAATATTCGAATATGGCTATGGCTCGCAACCGAAGCAACCAGGTGAAATCGTATTATATTACGAATCACGGGTTGAAGGAGGATAATTACCGCACCAAGAACCATACAGTACCTTACAACGGCGATAAGGATGTCGTCGCTATGATGCGTCTCGAAGTGGCGTACGGTTCGACCCCCCCCCGAAAAATATCTGAAAATCAATGTTTTGCCGCTGACACGACGGTTTCGGTTGCAGAAACTGCAAATACCGTTGGGTCTATGAATCTCGCAAAAGAACAAGCACCTACCGACCTTACCCGTGAAACGGAATCTGCCGTCGAATCGACGATCGAAATGTCGCCGAAACGAACGGAACCCGTAGAACCTGAAGCGAATATAGTATCGGGCGGCAAAACAGATACGGCGATTGCGGCGGATTCCGTCGCAATCGTACCCGTCTCTTCCGAGACCGTCGCAAATGCGGAACCGTTGTCCGCCGATAACGGTGCGGCTACGAACCCCTCTTCGGAAACGGTTGCGCATACTTCGGTTACTTCCGACGATGCGCATGGCGAGAGCGTTTCCCGAGTTTCCCGACAGGAAAACGCTGGCGTATGGCGCGACGGCCGCTGGAACCTGAAGACTAATATCCCGTTCTGGGCGCTGGTCGTTCCGAATATAGCCGTAGAGTACAGATTCGCAGACCATTGGTCGGTGGACGTACCTATATATTATATGGCCGGAACCGTTGCGCGCAATTATCGTTTCCGTACGCTTGCGGTGCAGCCGTCGGTGCGCTACTGGCTCAAGCCCGAGATGAACGGCCATTTCTTCGGCGTACATCTGTCGGCGGGACAGTTCAACATCTCGGTAGACAAGAAAAACCGCTATCAGGATGTGAACGGTATGTACGGTGCGGGTATCGATTACGGCTATGCGTTGAAATTCAATGATCGGTGGGGTATGGAGTTCAACATAGGTGCCGGATATATCTATACGAAATACAATACCTACTACAACATCGATAACGGTGCGCGGTTCGATACCGACCGCAAGAACTATTTCGGTGTCACACGGTTGGGTATTTCGGTAATTTACAGAATCAAATAACGCACGTGCTATGGGAAGGTTTTTGAAAGAAATACTGCTTACGGCACTTACCGCTCTCTGCACTGCGGCGTGCGTACACGAATATCCCGAAAACGGAGGCGAGGATCCTACGCGTATCGAGACCACAATACGTCTGACTACATGTCCCGAATTTACACACAGCTCGTTCATCGGTTCGCGTAATGAGGCTGAGTACATTTATTTCATCGTCGAAATCTACAAGGATGACTACACGGGCAAACCCGTAATCCGCAAGGAGGTAGGTGCCGACCGTAATTTCGATGCTTCGGCAACGCTGGAATTCACCGAGTTCCTCAATGCCGGCAATTACAAGGTCGTCGCGTGGGCCGTATGTGCCGACGAGGCCGACGGCAGCGGCAAACTGTTCTCTACGGACGATCTGTCGAACATAGGCTATCTCGATGCCTATCGCGGCAGCGACGACCGCAAGGAGTGCTATGAGGTGCGCTTCGATATGCCTATCTCGTCGAACGACTGGTATTCCAGACAGACATACGACCGCAATATGTACTGCCCGATGGGTAGCGTGGAGGTGATAAGTACCGATGTCAATGAGTTTTTCCGCCGTGTGGCGGCGTTGCGCTCGGATGCCACGTGGGAAGACTACATAATCAAATGGATGTACGGAATGTATTTCCCCGTGGGTTACAACGTATATACGGGACGTCCAAACAAGGCCGAGACGCAGGTGGGATTCGTCAGCGACATAACCCAGCAGAACGAGAACGAAGCATCGCTCGGATTCGACTACATTTTCGTTAATGGCGAGGAGTCGCAGGTGACGCTCACGCTGTTGCTCTACGACCGCAAGACGGAGAAACTACTGAACGTATATGCCGATATTCCGGTACATCTGCGACGCGGCAAGACGACGATTATCCGCGGCGAATACCTTACGAACCGCAAGGATTCCGGAGCGGTTATCGATCCCGATTTCGAGGGCGATATAGATATCGTATTGCCCGATTGACGATTATCCGAATTAATCAAATCAATATCTGACCAATGAAAAAATTATTCTTATCGATTGTTATTCTTGTTGCAGGAATAACATCTTGCAGCCGAAACGATGTTTTGGATTCTGCTGCCGTTTCAGGCGAAACCGCTGTGACGATTTCAGCGGCTCTTCCCGCCGAGATGGACGGGACCCGCGCCGCAGGCGACGGCACTCAGGTAAACCGTTGCCAAATGGAGGTTTACCTCGACGGACAGCTCTACGGCGAGCGTAAAGTGGCCGTCGTATCGGGCGGCGTAGCACGGTTCGAGATGCGCGTAGTCGCAGGCAAGACCTACGATTTCGTATTCTGGGCCGACGCTGCCAACGGTTCTGCGGTCGAAGACTTTTCCGACAACCATTACGACACGGGCGACTTCTCGAATGTCGTAATCAAGGATGCGGCCACATACAAGGGCAACGACGATACGCGCGACGCGTTCTTCGGCAAGGAGACCGTGGAGATTACCGCTTCGCAGTCCGTGACCGCGAAGCTCTATCGTCCTTTCGGCCAGCTCAACATCAAGACGCTGGACATTCAGGAGGTCAAGGATGCCAATATCGTATCCCTCGTTCCGTCGCACGTGTCGATAGCTTTCGAGGACGTTCCTATGGGAATCAACCTCTTGACTGGCGAACTGCTTGAGACTACAGACGCCGTTGCATATACGGACAAGTGCGCCGTTATCGACGAGAACGGTACGTTGTCTATGGACTACGTTTTCGCACCTAAGGGAACTGAACAGTATCTGGCCAATTTCACTATGTCGTTCTTCAATGCCGAAGGCGGCGAAGCGGCTGCGGACTATGAGTTTACGAATATCCCCGTTCAGCGCAACTATCGCACGAACGTGTCGGGTAATCTGCTGACGAAGAAAGCCGATATTACCGTAAATGTCATCCCCGGTTTCGAAAATGAGATAAGCGTAGGTCCTTGGGACGGGACGGTATCCGCACCCGATATCGACGAAGAGGCAAAGACCGTAGCGGTAAATTCTGCGGCTCAGGCGGCAGGCTTGGCCGAACTGGTAAACGGCGGCAACAGTCTCGAAGGTTACACCGTTTCGCTCGGCGTGGATTTGGATCTGAACAATATGGAATGGACTCCCGTAGGTAGCGGAGAACGTTCGGGTGACGTAGTTTCGGGCAATGGTTTCAAGGGAGTGTTCGACGGCCGGGGACATACGGTTTCCAATCTGAAAATATCTTCCACGCAGGGTGCGGACCATGCAGTCGCCCTCTTCGGAGCGGTGGACGGCGGTACTGTCAAGAACCTCAATATAGATGCCGATATAAATGTTCCGACGAGCGAGTTGGGCGGTGCGGCCGTGGGTGTTCTTCTGAACGGAGGTACGGTCAGCAACGTCGAGGTGCGCGGTAAGGTATCCGTGAAGAACGGCGGCGGCATCGTAGGTCGTGTTATAAAGGACGGTACAGTCGTCGATTGCAAGAACTACGCCGCAGTGTCGGGTACGAAAGCCAATATCGGCGGCATAGTCGGTGCTGCCTACTATACTGCCGAAGGCAAGACGATGACTATCGAGAATTGCGAGAATCACGGTGCCGTAACGGGTACGAACTATGTCGTGGGCGGTATCGTCGGTCTGTCGGCTGCCGATGTCAGGAACTGTACCAACGAAGGAGCCGTTACGGGTAACGGCAACAGCATCGGAGGTGTCGTTGCCGAGCAGCAGAACGCCGGAAGCGTGATAGGTTGCGTAAACAAGGCCGATGTCGAAAACAAGAATAATACGAATTCGTACGGAACGGGCGGCATCATCGGCTGGATGCGTTACAGCGGTGCCACGAGCGCCTATCCGTCGAAGAACATCATAGACGTTACGAACAACAAGAACTACGGTTCGATAAAAGGCGGTTCGGGCGTAGGCGGTATCGTCGGTACGGCTTACAACTACGGCAACGTGAACGACAACAAGAACTATGCTCCCGCGCTGTCCGGAAGCAACTTCGTCGCCGGCATCGTGGGCAATGCGCAGTTCGCCGAGACGCCCGCAGGTATGACCGATCCTTATATGCTCAATGTCAAGAACAACTATTCATCGACCCCGATGAACGATATGACAGGCGGTTTGAAAGATCGTTTCGTATATATCAACAATGCGGAATATGTTACTTTGGAGGGCAATACCCCTTCCGATGAAGAGTTCGTTCTCGACCAGCTCGCACAGGGCGGCGATGTCAAACTCGATGCGGACGTGGATTTTGCCGCTATGGGCGGAACGTTCAATGTCGAGAGAGATACCAATATCGACCTGAACGGCAAGAAGGTCACGCTGTCTTCCGATCAGTTAGTGGTAAAATCGGGTGTGACGCTGACGATAGACGGCGAGGGTACGATGACGGCTCCCAACATTGTTATCGACAATGATGGCGGTAACGTAATCGTCAATGGCGGAACTTTCAAGGCTACCAATGTCAATAGCGGCGCTGTCATATATAGTACCGGCGATGTGACGATTAACGGCGGTACGTTCGACACGAACAGCAGTCTCGCCATTCAGAGCGTTTACGGCAGGAACGTAACCATCAACGGCGGTACCATTACGTCGCGAGGTGCGGGGGATTACGGCATTCTTATGCACGGCTCCGGCGTATTGACGATTACGGGCGGCAAGATTACCGGCAACTTCGGCTGCATCCGCACTCACTCCGGTACTACCGTAAACATCTCGGGCGGCGAATTTATCTGTACGGGCAGATACTATGCGCTTTTCGTCGGAGGTGATTACGGCGGCAATGCGATAGCCAATGTTTCGGGAGGCAAGTTCCGCAGTACGAGTACGAGCAACCCCAATGTCTGTATGTATGTGAACAGCGGCAGTACGTTGAATATTACGGGCGGCGAGTTCCAAAACAAGGGATACGACGCCAATACGAGTTCGGAGGTAGTTCCTGCGGCAGGTTATGTTTTCGCCGACAACGATGACGCGACCTATAAATTCAAGGTGGTAGCCGAGTAATTCAGGAATTTCGAACATTTCGGAAAAAATACTTCGGCGGGGACTTCGCCGTTCCTGCCGAAGCAATATGAATATAATCAAGTGAATTACAAGACCTTCCGTTTTTTGCGGGGGGGGGGTAGTGATTCCGTTAAACACCCCAACCAACTATGAAAAAATTGATTTTAGCGGCGGTTATGATGCTCGGCATCGTTTCGTGCCAGAAAAATGAAAACTTGGATTCGCCGTTCGGAGGCGAAGCCGCCGTTACCGTCTCCGCGGCTCTTCCCGCCGAGATGGACGGGACCCGTGCCGCAGGCGACGGCACTCAGGTAAACCGTTGCCAAATGGAGGTTTACCTCGACGGACAGCTCTACGGCGAGCGTAAAGTAGCCGTCGTATCGGGCGGCATAGCACGGTTCGAGATGCGCGTAGTCGCAGGCAAGACCTACGACTTCGTGTTCTGGGCCGACGCTGCCAACGGTTCTGCGGTCGAAGACTTTGCCGACAACCATTACGACACGGGCGACTTCTCGAATGTCGTAATCAAGGATGCGGCCGCATACAAGGGCAACGACGACACGCGCGACGCGTTCTTCGGCAAGGAGACCGTGGAGATTACCGCTTCGCAGCCCGTGACCGCGAAACTGTACCGTCCTTTCGGCCAGCTCAACATCAAGACGCTGGACATTCAGGAGGTCAAGGATGCCAATATCGCATCTCTCATCCCGTCGCACGTGTCGATAGCTTTCGAGAACGTTCCTACGGGTATCGATTTGCTGACGGGAAAACTCACGGAAGCGACATCCCCTGTGGCATATTTCGAAAAATCGGCCGTCATCGACGAGAACGGTACTCTGTCTATGGACTACGTTTTCGCACCCGACGGCACAGAACAGTATCTGGCGAATTTCACTATGTCGTTCTTCAATGCCGAGGGCGGTGAAGCGGCTGCCGACTACGGGTTTACGACTATTCCCGTACAGCGCAACTACCGCACCAACGTGTCGGGTAATTTTTTGACCAAGAAGACCGATATCACCGTAGACGTGATTCCCGATTTCGAGAATGAAGAGATAGATGTTCTTTTGTGGGACGGCTCGGCGACGGTAGAGATTACTCCCGTAGAAAAAGAGGTAGACGGTGCAATGCGGTCGGTGTACGTTGTCGATACTCCTGCGCAACTGGCTTGGGTGGGTGAGCAGCTCAACAATAACAACGCCGCCGTGAAATTCATCGAACTGGCTGCCGATATAGATATGGGCGGCAATGCGTTCGTCATCAAACGTGCTGTCGGCGTGACATTAGACGGCAATAATCATAAAATCAGCAATTACAAGGCGTCTAATGTTCAGGCGGCAGGTCTTTTTGCAGAGGCGATTTCGAGTAAGTTCCGCAACCTGACCGTGTCCGGAGCCGATGTCAAGGCCGTAAATGACGGCGGCGGCAATGCTTATGCCGGTGCGATCATCGGCCGTTCTTACGGCACGATAGTATTCGACAACTGTACGGTTATGAATTCGAAAGTCGAGGGAGTGAACAAGGTCGGCGGTATGATAGGGTTCGTTGCCGAGAATCATATAGAAGCAGCTGACTGCAAGGTCGTCGGAAGTGTCATCTCTACCGAATACGTAGACGGAGAGTCGGGACAGATAGGCGGTTTTGCGGGCTATCTCGGTTCCCAGTACAATTCGACGTGCTCGTTTGCGAACTGCTCGGTAGAGGATTGTGTTATCAATGCCCATATGGGCGAGCTCGGCACGAAGCGCGCCATAGGTAAGTTTATCGGCTGTATGCAGGCTTCGGCGGCTACGGATATTCTGACGGTAGATAATTGCAGCGTAAATAATGTCACGCTCAACCGTTTGAACGATAATGCCAAGGCTTATCTGTCGGTTCACGGCGATATGCTCGGCGGAAAGCGCAACGCGGCAGGCGAGGTTACCATTACAGGCTGCGATACGAATATCTACGTCTCCACACCCGAGCAGTTGAGGTATTTCGCTACTCTCGTGAACGGCGGGGACACGAATTTTGCGAACAAGGTTATCGCACTCGAAAACGACATCGATCTGTCGGCTGCCGAGTGGACGCCCGTTAATTCGTGGAACGGTATTCTGAACGGTCTGGTACTGGACGGCGCAGGCTACACCGTTTCAGGTATGCACATTAACAATACTGCCACCGCAAGTATTTCCCTGGGCTTCTTCAATAACAATGCAAGCAAGATGACGGTGAAGAACATAACGTTCGACGATGCACGCATTATCGACAAGACTAATGCTAATCAGCATTACGCAGGCGTGATTATGGGTAAGAACTATTCCGTCGTTACGTTCGAGCAGGTGCATGTAACCAATTCCATCGTTATCAACAACTGGCAGTGCGGCGGTTTGTGCGGATACGCCGAGGGCAATGCCCCCGTCTTCAACGGCTGCTCTATCTCCGACAGCTTCGTGGGCGGCTATAATGCCACGAGCGGTACGATGTTCGGACTGGGACAGGTGGATGTAGTAGGCAGCGGCTGCTCGGCAACCAATGTCGAACTCTATACCGACGGCCTGACGTGGAATTCTACGCAGCAACAGCTCGGGAATTTCTTCGTCGGAAGCCTTTACGGCAAATCTCTCAATGCGGGGGACTATGTCGAGACTAATGTAACGGTCGTAGCGGAGTATCCCGAAGGGTACAGATAACGGACTGTGACGGCGCGGAGCTGCAAAGTTCCGCGCTTCATATCGAAAAACATAACAGTCTGATTACACTGATTCCCGTTTTCGAAATAGAGTAATTCTTAAAAAACATACATTTATGAAAAAACTGATTTTTGCGGCTACGATGATGTTGTTCGGGTTTACTGCTTGCCAGAACGCCGATATCGACGGAATCGCTGCCGGCGGTGAGAGCATAGTTACTTTCTCCGCGACTCTTCCTGCCGAGATGGACGGGACCCGCGCCGCAGGCGACGGCACTCAGGTAAACCGTTGCATTATGGAGATATATCTCAACGGCGTTTTGTACGGTCAGCCTTCTGTCGCTGTCATTTCTAACAAACAGGCTACGTTCTCCGCACGCCTTATCTCGGGCAAGACCTACGACCTCGTGTTCTGGGCCGATGCCGCAAAGGGTACTACGGCAGAGGATTTCGAGGACAATCACTATGTTACCTCGTCGCTTACCAATGTCACCGTCAAAGATGCCGATGCGTATAACGGCAACGACGATACGCGCGACGCTTTCTTCGCTACGCAGCAGCTGTACGTCGAGCAGTCTTCTTCCGTTAATGTCAAGATGTACCGTCCTTTCGGCCAGCTCAACATCAAGACGCTGGACATTCAGGAGGTCAAGGATGCCAATATCGCATCCCTCGTCCCGTCGCATGTGTCGATAGCTTTCAAGGACGTTCCTATGGGAATCAACCTCTTGACTGGCGAACTGCTTGAGACGACCGACGCGATAGTTTACGCGGAGAAATCGGCCGTCATCGACGAGAACGGTACGTTGTCTATGGACTACGTTTTCGCACCCAAGGGTACGGAGCAGTACCTTGCCGACTTCACTATGTCGTTCTTCAACGCCGAGGGCGGCGAAGCTGCTGCCGACTACGAGTTCACCAACATTCCCTTGCAGCGCAACTACCGCACTAACGTATCGGGTAATCTTTTGACCAAGAAGACCGATATCACCGTGGACGTGGTTCCCGATTTCGAGGATGAAGATATAGACTATCCGATTACGGATGTCGTAACCGTTGCCGAGGCCAACGAGGCGTTGGCGGCAGGCAAGACGATAGTATCGGTAGCCGAGGCTCCGACCGCGGATGCCGAACTCATCCTTCCTCAATCGACTTCGCCCGTAACGGTATTGCTGCCTGCATTGACCCATAAGCTGACTGTAAAATACTCCGAAGGCGAGGTGAATCCCGAAAAGCTCGATTTGACCATTCCTTCGGTGGAGGATCTGGAAATCGTAACGCCCAATACCACCGTAACTCTCAACGGTGCTGCATACAATACGGTAAGCGCTTCGACGGCCGATAATACTCTTGTCGTAAGCGAGGATGTGGTTATCGGGGAATTGACGCTTGTGAAAGGCAATGCCAAACTCTACGGAGAGGTGAAGGCCGTAGTCAGGGCCGCCGGATATAAAGGTGTGGTCTATCGCTGCTTCGACTCGCAGACGAGCTTCGACAGACTGGTTGCCGACAACGTATCGGGATATGACGAAATCCTCGTCGAGAAACCCGTTGCTGCCGTCGATGCCAAAAATGCGGCGCTGACCCGTCAGCTGACGGTTGCGGCTCCCGCCACCATCAGCAACCTCAATATCGCCGTCGATTACAAGGGTGCATACGGCCTTAAGATCGTCAGCGGCGCCGACAAGGTCGCAATCGACAATTTCGTCGTAAGTTCTACGAAAAACGCCGACCGTACGGCGTGGGTGGAGTGCGAAAATGCCGACTGTCTTTTCACGAACGGCAAGTTCATCGCTCCGACGCATGTTTCGGACAAATCGGGTCTCAATCTTGTTGCAGCCAGCGGAAAGGCCGATATGAAGATAACGTTGGACAATGTCCTCATCAGCTCGTCGTCCGAACTTTTCAATGTAGACAAGACCGAAGATTACGAATATTCCGAAGCGCAGAAATCGCTTGTACCCGCATATTCGCGCGGTATTACTTTCGGTTTCCTCGGAGGCATCGATGAAACGAAGACTTCCAAGATCAAATTGACGATGAAAAATTCGGCTATCGAGGGAGTTTATTACTGCATCAATGTCGTGCCTACCAACTCGACTATCGATGTCGATGTCGATAATTGCGTATTCGACGGCCGTGCTGCCTTGAATCTTTGGGGCAAGGGAGTCGGTACGTTCAATATCAAGGATTCGAAACTCATAGGCCGCAACTGGTTCGGCGGTCCGACCGAAGAGTTCGCGACGTTGGTTTATAACTGGAACAGCCAAAATTTGTCGCAAGAAGCGGCAAATAAATCGGTGGTTTTGGACGGTTGCGACGTAGTGAGCGACAATAATCCCCAGACCGATACCAACCGGCAGTATATGGCGTCTATCCGTTCGAGAGAGCATAACAGCCTCGAAATCAAGAACGGTACGATATTCCGCGAGACTGTCAATCCGCGTCTGGACTATGCCGTGCAGGTACATTTCCCCGATGCGAATGACGTGGTGTGGGACGATACGTTCGAAATCCGCGGCAAGGAGGGTGCTGCCGTATGCGGCGGTGCTTTGGTGACCGTTGTCGAATAACCTTGTCATTGCTTTGCAGAATCGGTCTCCCGTCTCTCAAGAGGCGGGAGGCCGTGTTTTAAGTGGATGACCGCGGCCGCAGCGGGGACTGCTCGTGCAGGCTTCGGTGGCTGTTATGGGCGGGTTCGGAATGTGTAAGGACAGGTTCGGGGTGTTTGCTTTTTGAATATAACTTGTTAATTTTGTAATCGATGAGATTGCGTTCGGGGCTTATTGACCGTTTGCGGCATAATCGGCGGGCAGCCGAAAGGATGCGAAAACGATGAACCTTTTCGATAAGCCGAGGGCAGAGCCGAACTTGTTCGGGCCGTGCCGGGCTCCGAGATGTGTAAAAAATGGGAAATATTTGCAAGACTATGAAAATTAAAATGTTGCTGTTTTTAGCGTTTATGTTTGCGGCCGTATCGGCATCCGCAGGCCCTGCCGCAGGCGCCGCGTTGAAAAAAGAGATGCGCACTACGCCGTCGGGGCGGGAATACGTATGCGGATTGAGCGAAGAGACTATGCGGCATCAGGGTCTGCTCCGCAAGTTCTTTCTTTATATGCCCGAGAACCTCGGGGACGGCGCTCCGCTGATTGTCGTCCTGCACGGTTACGGCGGCAAGGCCGATCCCGAGCGTTACGATTTCTCCCGCATAGCCGACAGGTACGGGGTAGCGGTCTGTTATCCGCAAGGCGAAAAGAACGGCATCGGCAAAACGGGCTGGAACGTAGGCTACGATTCGCAGAAGGATATGAAGACCGATGACGTGGATTTTGTTTGCAGTCTTGCGCGGCATCTTCAGAAAAAGTACGGATTGAGCCGTCGCAACACTTTCTGCACGGGATTTTCCAACGGCGGCGACATATGTTACCAGATAGCTTTCGAGCGCCCCGAGGTATTCGCGGCGCTGGCGCCTGTCGGAGGCTTGACTTTCGAGTGGGTCTATCGGACGAAGAGCGCGAAAAGGCCTGTGGCCATATGCGAGATCCACGGCACGGCCGACAAGGTGTCGATGTGGAACGGCGATTCGGAGAATACGGGCGGCTGGGGCAGGTACATAGCCGTAGAGCAGGCCGTAGGTTATTGGGCGGCCGCAAACAGATGCACGCACGTGATTACCGAAGAGGTTGCGCCGCGCGACCCGCAGAAAAGCCGCCGCACGCTGCTGCACCGCTATGTCGGCGGTACGGACGGCAAGGAGGTGTGGCTCTACGAGATCATCGGCGGCAAACATTCGTGGGGCGACAAAGACATCGACACGACGGCCGAAATATGGAGGTTCTTCAGCAACTATTTGAGCGAGTGATTTTCGGTTGAGTGAGGGTTTGCGGATATTCGAGGCCTGCCCGAAACGTGTCGGGAGCCGTTCGAGATGTGTCCGAAACGGAAAAAGGGGAGGTTTCGCTGCGAAAGTGTTATGGGATTCAGGGCTTTCGTATACGTATCGCGATTCCTCCCCCTTTTCGTATTCGCTCGCTCGCGGACACAAAAACGGGCGCGGTGTCAGCTCCTTTGGATAGGTCTTGGGAACCATTGCACGGAACTGTCCTGCGCCCTTGTCTGTCCCGTTCACAATAGAGCGGGACATGTACAAGGACTGACAACATTTATACCGTGCATAACAACCCCCGAAGGGGCTCCCAAGTAATCCAAAGGTATAAAGAGTTGTTTACCCTTTATAAATCTGATATGTTTGCGGCTTTACGCCGTATCATTCCGTTGCAAATATAATAAAAAAGTAACTATATACAACTTTCCGCCGAATCGATTTCAATAATCGGGTTTCGCTACCGACGGTCGGGTCGCTCGCGGCGGAGCCGCGTTTGCAGATTCGACCTCCCCCCGACTGCGGCAGCAGGTGTGGGCAATCGCTTGCGGATTGCCGAGCCGCCACGGCAGAAACGGCGCTTGCGCCGTAGACCCCGCCTCAGGCAGGGGCTTTCGGTTTCAACGCTTCTGCATTGTGATGCATTGTTATGCGAGTTCGTATAACCCTCCCCGCGGAAATTTTGCATTTCCGAATATAACTTCTTAATTTTGTCGTTCACGGCGACGGACACGTGTCCGTCCTAATGAAATCGGATATGAAAAAAGTTCTCTCAACCCTGCTTGCCGCCTGCGTTGTCTTCACGGCTGCGGCCGACGAAGGTATGTGGCTGTTGCCCTATCTTCAGAAAATGAATATCAAGGATATGCGCTCGAAAGGGTGCAAACTCTCGGCCGACGATATATATTCGGTCGATAAATCGTCGCTCAAGGACGCGATCGTGATTTTCGGCGGCGGCTGTACGGGCGAAATCGTCTCGCCCAACGGCCTGCTTTTCACGAATCACCACTGCGGCTACGGCTCCATTCAGGAGTTGTCGTCGGTGGAGCACGACTACCTCAAATACGGATTCTGGGCGCAGTCCGATGCCGAGGAGATTCCCGCTCCGGGGCTTAAGGTGCGTTTTATCCGCAAGATCGCCGACGTTACGGCCGAAATTCTCGGCAACGTTCCCTCGACGGCGGGCGAAGCCGAACGCCAAGGCATAGTGAACGAAAATATCAAGGCGCTGCAAAAGCGTATGTTCGAGGAGAACCCCGACAAGGAGTGCATCGTGCGTCCGTTTTTCGGTAACAACCAGTATTTCTCGTTCGTTATGGAGGTGTACGAAGACGTCCGTCTGGTGGGTACGCCGCCCAGCTCGATAGGCAAGTTCGGCGGCGAGACCGACAACTGGATGTGGCCGCGCCACACGGGTGACTTCTCGGTGTTCAGGGTATATGCGGACAAGGACAACAAGCCTGCCGCCTACTCGCCCGAGAACGTGCCTTTGCGTACCGACAAGTATCTGAAAGTGTCGCTCAAGGGTTACGACGAGGGTGATTTCGCTATGGTTATGGGCTTCCCCGGTTCGACCAAGCGCTATATGACCTCGTACGAAATCGACGATATGCTGAACGTCTCGAACCCCAACCGCATATTCATCCGCGGCGAGCGTCAGAAGATACTCAAGGAGGATATGGCTGCGAGCGACAAGGTGCGCATTCAGTATGCCTCGAAATACGCCCGCTCGTCGAACTATTGGAAAAACTCTATCGGTATGTCGCGCGGCGTGAAGAAGCTCGGCGTAAAGGCGAAAAAAGAGGCGCAGGAGGCCGAGTTCCAAGCGTGGGCCGACCGTCAGCCCGAAACCCGCTATGCCGAGGCGCTGCCGCTTATCCGCGAGTCCGTAACGGCGTCGTCGGCAGTGAACCACGACCGCCAGTATCTGGCCGAAGCGTTCCTGACCTCCGTGGAGCTGTTGATGCCTGCGCGTTCGCTGATGTCGAAAGACGAGATAGGCGATGTCGGGGCGGCCAAAAAGGCTTTCGCCGACTGGTACAAGGATTTCAACGAGCCGACGGACCGTAAGGTGGCGAAACGTATGCTTGCAATCGCGCGCGAGAATATGAAGACCCTGCCGTCGTTCTATGCCGAGATAGTGGACAAGGATTTCGGCGGCGATACTGATGCTTTCGTCGATTACCTGTACGACAACTCGATTTTCGCATCCGAAGAGAAGGTTATGGCGCTGTTGGATGACTTCTCGGCCGAGAAGGTCGCCGCCGACCCCGCCGTGCCCGTTGCCAAGTCGGTGACGGATATGTACCGCTCGCTTTCGGAGCAGGCGGCCGCGTATACGGAGAAGTACGGCGAGGGGCACAGGTTCTATATCGACGGCCTTATGCGTATGAAACCCGAAAAGGCGTGGGCGTCGGATGCCAACTTCACGATTCGTCTGACATACGGGCAGGTGCTGCCCTATAACCCGCAGGACGGCGTGAAATACAACTATTACACCACCCTCAAGGGGGTTATGGAGAAGGAGGATCCCTCGAATCCGACGGAGTTCACCGTGCCCGAGAAGCTGAAGGAGCTTTATGCCGCGCGCGACTACGGACAGTATGCCGACCGTCGGGGCGAGCTGCCCGTTGCGTTTCTTTCGAACCTCGACATTACGGGCGGAAACTCGGGCTCGCCGATACTCAATTCGCGCGGCGAGCTGATAGGTCTTGCTTTCGACGGCAACTGGGAAGCTATGTCGGGCGACATAGCGTTCGAACCCGAATTGCAGCGCTGCATAGGCGTGGATGTGCGTTATGTGCTGTTCGTTATCGACAAGTTCGCGGGCGCGGGCCGTCTGCTCGACGAGATGACGATAGTGAAGTAGGGGAGTGACGCAATCGTGCACTCGGCTATGTCGCGACCGCTGCGTTCGTCGTGTATGTTTCGGTCGGTGCAGCCGCCGACATAGGCAAGGCGGGGGTTCGCCGCGGGCGGCACGACCGTCGGTAGCGAGAGCCGAGTATTATAACCGATTAGTGTAAAGTCGTATACGGTTACCTTGAAAAATATCGCCGCGGATTTGCGTCCGCGGCGATATTTTTCGCATTGCGTCGGGCCCGTTACAGGGCCTCGGCCACGACGAACGTGCTGCCGCCGACGAATATGGTGTCGTCGGCCGTCGCGAGTTCGCGCGCACGTGCTAAAGCCTCGCCGACGCTCCCTGCGGTTTCGCCCTGCAAGCCGTATTGCGTGGCTTTCGTCGCCAGCGCGTCGGCATCCACCGCCCTCTCGACATCCGCACGGGTGAAGATATAGTAGGCATCGGCGGGGAACATCGGCAGTATCTCGTCGATATTCTTGTCTTTGGCGAACCCTATCACGCAGTAGAGACGGTTGCATTTCAGCCCTTTGAGCTGCTCGGTTACATATTTGAGACCGTGCGCGTTGTGCCCCGTGTCGCAGATCACGCGCGGAGATTCGCCTATGGTCTGCCAACGTCCGCGCAAACCCGTTGTCGCCGCTGCTTCGCATATTCCGTTCATAAAGGCGCGGCGGCTGATTGTAAGCGGCGTCTCTTCGTGGAGGAAGTCGGCCACGGCGCAGGCCGTTATCACGTTGCGGCGCTGGTATTCGCCCGCCAGATCGAGCAGTATGGGGAATGTGTGGCCGTCGCGATGGCGAATGACCTCGAAAAACTGTTTGTCGCCCTCGGGGTGTTGTTGCGTCACTCCGCAGACGCTTTCGGCATATATGACTTTCGATTTCAGGGCGGCGGCCGTCTGCTCGAAGACATCGTTGTAGGCTTCGTTGCGTTCGCCGATTATCACGGGGATGCTCTTTTTGATGATGCCCGCCTTTTCGGCCGCGATTTCGGGCAATGTGCCGCCCAATAGAGCGGTATGTTCCAGTCCTACGTTGGTCACCACGCTGACTATGGGCGTTATAAGGTTCGTCGCGTCGAGACGCCCGCCGAGCCCCGTCTCTATGACCGCCACCTCGACATCGCTCTGTGCGAAGTAGTCGAACGCCAGTGCGGCCGTCATCTCGAAGAACGACAACCCTGATTCGAGCATCGCGTCGTGGTGCTTGTCCACGAAGTTCACCACCTTGAGCTTGGATACCATCTCGCCGTCTACGCGGATGCGTTCGCGGAAATCCTGCAAGTGGGGCGAAGTGAACAGTCCCGTGCGGTAGCCTGCCGACTGCAATACCGACGCTATCATATGCGATACGGAGCCTTTGCCGTTCGTGCCCGCGACGTGTACGGTGAAGTAGTTGCGCTGGGGGTTGCCCAACAGACGGCAGAACTCGGTGATGCGTTCGAGCCCCGGCTTGTAGGCGCATACGCCCTTCTCCTGAAACGAGGGCATCGCCGAAAAGAGGAATTCGAGAGTTTGGTTGTAATTCATATGCGAGAGATTTACTTTACCAGATAGTTCTTCCTTTTCACGCGGTAGGCGATGAAATAGAGCACGCACAGCAGCGTCAGATATTGCGATATGCGCGCTATGTAATCGCCGTAGCGGGTGTAGAATGTCAGGCGGGCGTTGAGGGTCACCTCGTCGGTAAGAATTCCGCGCCTGTCCCAGCCCAAGCGCTGGCCGTCGTCGCCGCGTTCGGATATGAAGCCCGAGATGCCAGTGTTGGCGCTGCGGGCTATGGCTCGGCGGTGCTCGATGGCGCGCAGACGGCAGAATGCGAACAGCCGCTTGTACCCGGGGGTATCGCCCCACCAGCCGTCGTTCGATATGACGAGCATCGCTTCGGCTCCGCGGCGGACGAACCCGCCGTAAAAGTCGCCGTATATGGCCTCGTAACATATCGACGGCCCTGCCTTTACGTTGCCGCTCGAGAATACTTCGGGATGCGTCCCGACACCCAACTGGCCGACCGTACCGCCCAGATCTATCACGAGAAATTCGAGCCACTCGAAGAGTTTCGGCAGCGGTGTCTTCTCGACGCCGATGACCAGACGCGACTTGTGGTATATATCGACTTCGCCGTCGGACGACACGGCTATGGCTGAGTTGAACAGATCGTAGTAGCCGTATTCGTTGCGGCGTGCGGTTTCGGTCTGCGTGCCGTCGTCGTACCTCCGCCACGTGTTCGCCCCCGAAACGACTATGGCGTCGGAGCCTTTCGCGCGCAGCAGCGAGGCTATCGAATCGACTATCGGCGCGGCCGTTACGGAGGGTTCGTAGAGATAGTTAGTGAGGGCCGTTTCGGGCATAGCTATGAACCGTACGTCGGCAGGGGCTTCGGCGATAAGTTCCAGCAGGTTGCGCTCCTGCCGCGCAATGTCGCCGTGAAACTTGTCGTAGCAATCGACATTGGGCTGTATGACCGTGACGCGCATTGAGCGTTCGGAGGGTTTGTATGTAAAGTATATCGCCGCGGAGACCATTGTCGGCACCGTCGCGACGAGAGCCGCCTTTACGGCCGCCGACCGTTTGCGGCTGCGCCAAGCCTCGAAGACGAGGATATTCGTAACCAACACCCACAGCGACCCGCCGAATACGCCCGTATATTCGTACCACTGCACCGCCCACGCGCTTTCGGAAAATCCGTTGCCGAGGATGAGCCAGGGAAACGAAAATTCGCCCGTCGTGTACCAGTATTCGGTGGTTATCCATGCTGCGACCAGTATGGTGTATGCCAATGCTTTCGGCGCCTTTTTCGACACCGTGTGGAACAGCATGAAAGCAATCATATTGAGTGTCGTCGAGACGAGCGTGGCGGCGAACGGTCCTACCCACGTGGCATTCCATATCCACCATATCGTGGCGGCGTTCCACAGCACGAACGTGAGCAGCGCCCAGCCGAAGACCTTCCACCACGAGCGCCGCGAATCGTCGTAAGACGAACTTATCCACAGCAGCGGAACGAATGCGACCGAAAGAGTTAAGCCGCTGAAGCCCAACCACCCCAACGATAGCAGGAGGGCGGAGAGAAAGACGGCTGTCAGTTTGCGCGACATCGAAGAGGGTTTTACGGTTTGCGCTGCGGGTACCGCGCGGTCCGTGAGCCGCAGGACTTGCGGAGAGACGGTGCGTCCGAGCGTTTTTGTATGCCGCAAAAATAGCTATTTTTTCGGATATAATTGCGGGCGTGGGCAATAAATGGCAATTTATGTACCTCGGGAGTGCGCGCACGTTCGTTTTCGGGAGTATTTCGCGGCTGTCGAAAAATTTCGAAGAGTTATTTTGGCACATTAGAGCTAAAATCCCTAACTTTACGACCGAATGTGCGCCTGCGGCCAAGAGGGCCGCAACGCGATGTTGAAGATAGGATACGAAAGTCGTATGGACCCTGAAAAAACACACTCGGAGGAGTACCACATACCTGTTCTGCTCGAGGAGTCGGTAAGCCTGCTTGACATACGTCCCGACGGCTGCTACGCCGACCTTACGTTCGGCGGCGGCGGTCATTCGCGCCGCATACTCTCGTCGCTCGGCGAGGGGGGGCGGCTCTACGGCTTCGACCAGGATGCCGATACGCGTGCGAATTGTCCCGACGACCCGCGGTTCGTCTATGTCGAGAGCAATTTCCGCTTTATGCGCGGGGCGCTGCGATTGCGCGGCGTGCGCGAGCTGGATGGCGTGCTGGCCGATCTGGGGGTTTCGTCGCACCACTTCGACGCTGCCGAGCGCGGGTTTTCATTCCGCGGAGATGCGCCGTTGGATATGCGTATGAACCGTCGCGGGGGCGTTACGGCCGCCGATATAGTAAACGGATACGATGCCGACGCGCTGGCGAAGATATTCAAGGACTGGGGCGAGCTGGACACTACGTGGAAGATAGCGAACTGCATAGACCGCGCCCGACGCGAACGTCCCGTAACGACCACTGCCGAGCTGGTGGCTGCCGTGGCGCCGTGCACGCCTAAGAAGGACGAGGCGAAATTTCTCACCAAGCTGTTCCAGGCTTTGCGCATAGAGGTGAACGGCGAAATGGAGGCGTTGAAAATGGCTTTGGAGCAGAGCCTCAAGGTGCTGAAGCCCGGCGGCCGTCTGGTCGTCATATCCTATCACTCGCTCGAAGACCGTCTGGTGAAGAACTTTATGCGCAGCGGCAATTTCGACGGTGAGGTCGAGAAGGATTTCTTCGGACATTCCGCGTCGCCGTTCGGACCCGTGACGCGCAAGGCCGTCGTACCGTCGGCCGAAGAGGTCGCGCGCAACCCGCGGTCGCGTTCCGCGAAACTGCGCGCCGCCGTAAAACTTTGACATTTATGTATCAGGATACCGATTTCAATCCCGACAGGGAGCAGGAAGAGCGGCAGGCGGCCGAACGGGAGGAGCTGGCCCGGAATATACGTCGCGAGGTGTTGCGCATACGGCGCGGCGAGGCCGACGACGATATTCGTGCCGACGAGGAGCGCGATGCCGCAGAGCGAGAGGAGCGCGAAGCGGCCGAGGCTAAGCGCCGTCGCCGTCACGCGAGCGCCTGGTGGCAGCTGCTGTCGGGGACCATACTCGTACGCGACGGGGCGACGGAATATTACCGCTATCTGGCATTGATCGCGGGTATGTTTTTCGTGAGCATAGTTATGCTGTTCACCGCTTTGCGGCTCGATATACGGTATGCGCGGCTGGACAGCGAGGTGCAACTGCTGCACGAACGGTCGATACGTATGCAGGAGGAGTGTTACAAACACTCTTCGCACTCGGCCGTGGTCGAGCGGCTGCGCGAACGCGGAATAAAACTTTACGACCCGCTCAAACCGAGCGACGTCATAGAATAGGAGGGGCGACGGAGGACGATGGCAAAGGGACCTAAAAGGATAAAGGACGATATTTTGTTGCGGGTGCGGGTGCTGTATCTGCTTTTCGTGCTTATAGGCGTCCTTGTCTTCGTTCGGTTGCTGTGCGTGCAGTTTTTCAGTACGGAGATTCGCGTGAACGCCGAAAAGCTCGACAGGAAAATCTTCACCGAGCAGGTGATACACGCCCATCGCGGAACGATATTTTCGCGGACGGGAGATCCGCTGGCTACGTCTATTTTCCGCTATACGGTGCTTTTCGACTTCGGATGCGAGGGGTTCGACAACGACGAGAGTTTCCGCGAGCAGGCCGACTCTTTATCGAAGCTGCTGGCCGCCTTTTTCAAGGACAAATCGGCCAAAGAATATCGCGAGCGTATGTTGTCCGAACGAGCCGAACATTTCAAGGTCAGGTATATAAAGGATACCGTGGTTCCCCGTTCGGAGGGTTGGTTCGACAGAGTGGTCGATCGTCTGCGCGGCGAGGAGTTCAAGACGGTGAAGCTGTACGATACGATGCGCAACCATACCCCCGTGCGGATATTCCGCGACGTGGATTACAACGAATGGCAGACGCTGAAGACATACCCTGTTCTCAACTGGAATCTGGGAGTGGTTTACGATATAGACAAGCACGACGACAGGGCGTTCCCCCATCACGACCTGGCGCGATATACGGTGGGACGCCGCAACGAATCGGGTAAGGCTTACGGCATCGAGAGCCTTTTCGACGAGCAGCTGCGCGGCAGGGACGGTGTTGAACTGCGCCAGCGCATAGCTCCGGGTTTTTGGGGGCGTGTGGACAGCAAGATAAACACGGACCCCGAGGACGGAATGGATGTGGTCACCACGCTCGACATCGATATTCAGGAGGTAGCGGACCGTGCCCTGCGCGAGCAGCTCGCAAAGCAGAATGCGTTGTGGGGCACCACGCTCGTTATGGAAGCGGCGACGGGGGATATTCTGGCGATGGTCAATCTGAGCCGCAATGCCAAAGGCGAGTATGTCGAGAATTTCAACCACGCGCTGATGTCGCGTGCCGAGCCGGGTTCCACGTTCAAGCTGGCGGCGATGCTCGCACTGGTGGATGAGGCGGGTATGGATATGTCGCGTACCTACGATTCGGGCAGCGGTAAGTCGGTGAACGTGGGGGCCGCCAAGGTCCCCGTCAGGGATTCGCACGACGCGGGAGGCGTCATCGACCTGAAAACCGCCGTGGCCGAGTCGGCGAACGTCTATTTCGCGAAGGCCGTTTACGAGACATACGCTTCGAATCCCGACCGTTATGTCGAATACCTGCGGCATCTGCATCTCGACCGCAAGGTGTGCGTCGGATTCTCCGATATGGGCGAGGCCGTACCGCGTTTCCCTTATCGCGGATCGAGCATATGGTATCCGCACGTCACTCTCGTGAAATTGGGCTACGGCTACGGTATCGAAGTGACCCCCATACATATGCTGACGCTCTACAATGCCGTCGCCAATAACGGACGTATGGTTGCGCCGCGTCTGGTCAGCGAACTGCGCAAGGACGACCGTACGGTCGAGACATTCGACACGGAGGTGCTCGTGGATAAGATATGTTCCGACAAGTCGCTCAAGATAGTGCGCGAGTGTCTGGAGGAGACGGCCAGAAGCGGGACGGCCAAGGAATATTTCGGCGACAAGGTGCCTTTCGGCGTCGGCGCCAAGACGGGCACGGCCCAGTTCGCGCAGGGCGGCATCAAGTACGGCGACGGGTATTATCTCGGCTCTATGGCGACATATTTCCCGTCGGACGAACCGCGATATACCATATATACCTCCGTATATACCCGTTACGGCCGAGGTACGACATTTTACGGGGCGGGGCTCGCGGGGCCCGTGAACAGAAAGGTGGCTACGTTCGTCTACAACCGCGAACACGATTGGTGCGGGCACGTTACCCGCACTTCTGCCGAACGCTATCCCGTTGCGGTCAAGGGCGGCAACATCGTTCAGACGCGAAAGATCGCCGACAAGTTCTCTCCCCGCACCTCGTTCGACCGTCGCAGGGGGTGGGGTACGGCACGTGTGGACTCGGTATCGACGGTTATCATAAGTTCGATATCCGACGGTATGCAGATGCCCGATGTGAAGGGTATGGGGTTGAAGGACGCGCTCTTCATACTCGAAAACAGAGGGCTTTCCGTCACGTTCTCGGGCAAAGGCGCCGTTTGCAGTCAGAGCATCCGTGCGGGCGAGCCGGTGAGACGGGGAACGGCGGTCCATATAACATTGAAATAGTATGAAAAAGATAGGTGAATTGCTTAAGGCGACCGAGGTGTTGCGTACGGCCGGGGATACGGAGGCCGAAATAAATGCACTGGTTTACGACTCGCGCAATGTCGGCGCGGGCGACTGTTTTTTTGCGATAGTAGGCGCAAAAAGCGACGGCCACGAGTATATATCGTCGGCTGTCGGGCGCGGTGCGCGTGCAGTGGTCTGCCAGCGTATGCCCGAAGAGCGGGCGGAGGGCGTTTGCTATGTGGAGGTGGCCGACACCAACGGTGCGCTGGCCGATATGGCGGCCGCGTTTTACGACCATCCGAGCCGCGAGCTGAAGCTCATCGGCGTTACGGGCACCAACGGCAAGACGACGACAGCGACACTGCTCTACGACCTGTTCCGTGCTCTGGGTTACGAGGCGGGATTGATTTCGACCGTCGTTTACCGCATCGGCAGTCGCGAGGTCGAGTCCACGCACACGACGCCCGATGCCGTACGGCTCAATGCGATGATGCGCGAAATGGTCGGAAGCGGCTGCGAATACTGTTTTATGGAGTGCTCGTCGCACGCCATAGTTCAGGAGCGCATACGCGGTCTGCACTTCGCGGGCGGGCTTTTTACCAACCTGACGCACGACCATCTGGACTATCACAAGACTTTCGCCGAGTATCTGCGCGCGAAAAAGCTCTTCTTCGACAACCTGCCTGAGGGAACCTTTGCCGTTGTCAATATCGACGACCGCAACGGGCGCGTTATGGTGCAGAACACGCGGGCGACGGTGAAGACCCTCTCGCTGCGCTCCCCTGCCGATTTCCGCTGCAAGGTCATCGAAATGCTGCCCGACGGTATGCTGCTGCGCATCGACGGCAGCGAGGTGTGGGTGAAGTTCCTCGGGCGCTTCAACGCCTACAACCTGCTGACCATCTATGCCGCGGCGATGATGCTCGGACAACGCAAAGAGGAGGTGCTCACGGCGATGAGCGCCCTGCACTCGGTAAGCGGACGTCTGGAGTACATTCGCGCCGAAGACGGCACTACGGCCATAGTGGATTATGCCCATACGCCCGATGCGCTCGAAAACGTGCTCGAGACCATAGGTGAAATACGCGGCGCGGGGCAGCAGCTGACAGTCGTCTGCGGATGCGGCGGCGACCGCGACCGCACGAAGCGTCCCGAAATGGCGCGGATAGCCCTTAAATATGCGGATACGGCCATATTCACGTCGGACAATCCGCGTACCGAAGACCCCGAAGCCATCCTGCGCGATATGGTTGAGGGGCTGCCGTCGGATGCGCGTTATCTGAAGATCGCCGACCGCGCCGAAGCCGTAAGAACGGCCGTGATGCTCTCCCGCGCGGGCGACATAATACTGCTTGCAGGCAAGGGGCACGAGACCTATCAGGTGATAGGTACCGAGAAGATACATTTCGACGACCGCGAGCAGGTGCGCATAAATTTCGAAAACAGAAAAAAAACTTGATAAAACAATGCTTTATTCACTCTTCAACCGTCTCGATGAGCTGTACGACCTGCCGGGGTCGGGTATGTTCCGCTACCTGTCGTTCCGTGCGGCTCTGGCCATAATTCTGGCGCTCGTCATCGTAATATTTTTCGGTCTGCCCATAATCCGGCTGCTGCAACGCCGCCAGATAGGCGAGGAGATCCGCGACCTCGGACTGAGCGGTCAGCTCGAAAAGCGCGGGACGCCGACTATGGGCGGGCTAATCATTCTGCTGGCCATATTGGTGCCGATGCTGCTTGTCGGACGGCTCGACAACGTCTATGTACAACTGATGCTCGTATCGACGATATGGCTCGGCGGCATCGGTTTCCTCGACGACTACATAAAGGTTTTCCGCCACCGCAAAGACGGTCTCAAGGGGCGTTTCAAAATAGTCGGACAGGTGGGCCTGGGCATAATCGTCGGCACTACGATGTGGCTCTCGCCCGAGATCGTCATACGCGAAAAGGTCACCTCGCCCGTCGAGACGGTCTATATCGACGAGCAGGGGGAGGAGGTCGCGTCCGTCGTGCAGCACGTGGTCGTAAGCTCGGAAAGCACCAAAACGACCAAGACGACGATACCGTTCGTCAAAAACAACGAACTCGACTACGGCTGGCTCGTCGGCGGCAACGAAACGGCGGCGTGGCTGCTATACGTCATAGTGGCGATATTCATCGTTACGGCCGTATCGAACGGTGCCAACCTAACGGACGGGCTCGACGGGCTGCTGACGGGCGTTTCGATACCGATAGTCGCGGTTTTAGGAGTTTTGGCCTATCTTTCGGGACATATCGTCTATGCCGACTACCTCAACATAATGTACATCCCCGACAGCGGCGAATTAGTCGTCTTCGCGGCGGCTATGGCGGGGGCGCTGATAGGATTTATGTGGTATAATTCGTTCCCCGCGCAGATATTTATGGGCGATACGGGGTCGCTGGCCATAGGCGGCATAATCGCCGTCTTCTCGCTTTGCATTCGCAAGGAGTTGCTGCTGCCCGTGATGTGCGGCGTATTTTTGGCCGAAAGCGTGTCGGTGATGGTGCAGGTGAGCTATTTCAAATATACGAAACGCAAGTACGGCGAGGGGCGGCGTCTGCTGCTGATGTCGCCGCTGCATCACCATTTCCAGAAGCAGGGGCAGTTCGAGACGAAGATCGTCGTGCGCTTCGTCATCATATCGCTGCTGTTGGCGGCGATAAGTCTGGTAACACTGAAAATAAGATAGGATATGGAACGTATAGTCGTATTGGGCGGAGGCATAAGCGGTTACGGTTCGGCCGTATTGGCCCGAAAAGAGGGTTTCGACGTCTTTCTGTCGGATGCGGGACGTATTGCCGACCGCTATAAGGCGGTGCTCGACAAATGGGGCGTACCCTACGAGGAGGGCGGCCACAGCGAGGAGCGTATCTTCGCGGCCGACGAGGTGATCAAATCCCCCGGCATTCCCGAAAAGGCGCCGATAGTGAAAGCGTTGCGCGAGCGGGGCATTCCGATAATTTCGGAGATGGAGTTCGCGGGACGCTATCTCGGCCGCGCGAAGACGATCTGTATAACGGGTTCGAACGGCAAAACCACCACCACGTCGCTCATCTACAAGATTATGCGCGACGCGGGGATGAACGTGGCTCTGGGAGGCAATATCGGCGAGAGTTTCGCCTATTCGGTCGCTACGGGCGAATACGACTGGTACGTCCTCGAATTGAGCTCGTTCCAGCTCGACGGGATGTACCGTTTCCGCGCCGACATAAGTGTGCTGACGAACATCACGCCCGACCACCTCGACCGCTACGACTATTGTTTCCAGAACTACGTCGATTCGAAGATGCGCATCACGCAGAACCAGAATTCGCGCAACTGGTTCGTCTATTCGGCCGATGACGAGACCGTCTGGGCGGAGGTGGCCAAACGCCCCGAGATGCGGGTGCGGCAGCTGCCGTTTATGGCGCATAACGGCGTGGCGAGCGGCGCGGGCGATGCGTGGCTGTCGCCCGACGGGACGTTTACGGCGTCGGTCGGCCGCAAGTCGGTGGAGATCGACACCGCAAAGATGAAAATCAAGGGGTTGCACAACGCCTACAACGCTATGGCGGCAGCCTTGGCGACGCTCGCGGCGGGCGTGGAACCCGAGTCGATACGGCAGTCGATATATGACTTTTCGCCCGTCGAGCACCGTCTCGAACCCGTGCGCGAAGTCGGCGGCGTGCTGTATATCAACGACTCGAAGGCTACGAACGTCGATTCGGTGTGGTATGCGCTCGAAAGTATGACCCGCCCCGTAGTGTGGATTGCGGGCGGCACGGACAAGGGCAACGACTACGGGCCGCTGAAAGCCTTTGCACGCGAAAAGGTCAAGGCCCTGATATGTATGGGATTGGACAACGACAAACTCGTCCGCGAGTTCACGGGCGTAGTGCCGAAGGTTGTCTCGACCTCGTCGCTCGACGAGGCTATGCGTGCGGCCGTGGCGGCGGCCGAAAAGGGCGATGCCGTGCTGCTGTCGCCCGCCTGCGCGAGCTTCGACTTATTCAAGAATTACGAGAACCGCGGCGAACTGTTCAAACAGTGGGTAAACGATAACCTGTAAACCGAATGGAGAATATGCAGGCGGCGAACGACAACCGATCGGGATTCAAGATTTTTTCGGGCGACAAGGTGCTGTGGGTGATAGTCACCGCATTGGCGGTAATATCTGTGCTCGTGGTTTACTCGTCCACCGCGAAGATGGGCTATAATCCCCGTTTGGCGCGTACGACGGCCGATTTCCTGCGTCAGCACCTTATATTGCTGGCTATGTGCGTACCGGTGCTTCTGGTCGTCCATAAAATCAACTGCCGCATTTATAACCGTTTCGCCGTGCTGTTCTATGTCGTCGGGGTGATTATGACGGTCGCGGTCTATTTTACGAACAACATAACCAACGGTGCCGCGCGTTGGATTTCGATTTTCGGATTTCAGTTCCAGCCTTCGGAGGCGCTGAAAATAGCTACCGTCATTCTGCTGGCACGCCAGTTGGCCGCCCGTCAGAGCATTATCGACCGTCTGCGCATAGTGCCGTCTCTCAATCCCGTGCGGTGGTTCAGAGACCCGAAGCAGAAAAAGATATGGCGCGAGGGCACGCTGCCCGTGCTCGCTCCCGTGGTGGTATCGTGCCTCGTGATATTCAAGGCCCATACCTCGTCGGCGATACTCGTCTTCGGCGTATCGCTGGTTATGATGTTCATAGGGCGTGTCCGTATGTCCGAACTGCTGAAGGTCGTGGGGCTGGCCGTCGCGGGGCTGCTGCTCGCCACACTGCTCAACCTCGGACGTACCGAGACGGCGAGCGGGCGCGTAAGCACGTGGTTCGATCTGTGGACGACCTCGCAGGTGGATAAGGACGTGCGCAACCTGACGGATACCGAGCGGTCGATGATAGCCATTCACGAGGGAGGGCTGTTCGGCCGCGGGGCGGGGCGCAGTGCCGTGCGTGTGGAGATGACGCATCCCGAAAGCGACTATATCTATGCCTTTTTCGTCGAGGAGTACGGTATGATTCTGGCGCTTGCGGTGCTGATGCTCTACCTGTGGATATTCTTTCGCGGGATGGAGATATTCACCCGCTGCGAAACGGCATTCCCCGGGCTTCTGGTATTGGGGTTGGTGCTGCTGATAACGTGTCAGGCACTGTTGCATATTATGGTGACAGTCAATATCATCCCCGAGACGGGGCAGAACCTGCCGCTCATCTCGCGCGGCGGCTCGTCGATGCTGTTTACGGCCATAGCCATAGGTATGGTGCTTAGCGTCAGCCGTCAGAACGACGAGAAGTCGCACGATAAGCCGCGCGGCGAATCAATGATGGAGAGGTGATTATGGATGAGGTGAGACTCGATAAGTATTTGTGGGCGGTGCGCATCTTCAAGACGCGCAGCGATGCCGCCGATGCCATTCGCAACAACAAGGTGTCGGTGAACGGCAATACATGCAAGCCCTCGCGCGAGGTGAAAATAGGCGACGAAATAACGGTAAGGCGGATGCCCGTGGTGTATAGCTACAAGGTGCTCGATTATGTCTCGAGCCGACAGCCCGCCAAGAATGTGCCGCAGTTCTGTCTGAATACGACCCCTCAGGAGGAGTTGGACAAGCTCGTCGCACCGCGTGAAACGGTTTTCGTCTTTCGGGACCGCGGTACGGGGCGCCCGACGAAAAAGGAGCGTCGCGAGATAGACGCCCTTATGGACGGGTTTTATGACGCGGAGGACGAATGACCCGATTCGGACGGGGCGGTGTATCGGATGCGGTGCGGCTTTTAGGCTTGCGGGCGTCCGATATATTGTCTTCGATTGTTGTTACGGATGCGGATCGTTTGCTGATGCGACCCTTGCAGATTTTATTTCGCGGATGTTCGGCATTATTCCGACGGATATTCCGAATGTGCAACGATATTCGCACGTCGTTTCCCGATGCACGGGGTATCTGCATCTGAAAACATACCGTTACGCATTTCGAAATATCGGTCGCAATCGGTGTGCGGGGCAGAACGGCTCCGCGCCCGATGATGTTCGTTTCTATTTGTTGTTGAACAGGTTTTGGGTTCTTTCCGCCCCTATCGTCGCGAACGACAGCACCGCATCGCCGAATACCTTCAGCCTTTCGGGCAGCGCCTTGCGTTCCTCGTCTGTCCATTCGCCCAGAACGTAGTCTACCTGCTGCCCGCGGGCGAAATTCCCGCCTATGCCGAAGCGGATGCGCGAGTAGTCGTTGCGGCCGAGCAGTTCGTTGATGTTCTTCAATCCGTTGTGGCCGCCGTCGCTGCCTTTCGGCCGCATACGGAGCGTGCCGAACGGAAGAGCTATGTCGTCTACCACTACCAACAGATTGGCGATGTCGATCTTCTCGGCATCGAGCCAGTAGCGTACGGCCTTGCCCGACAGATTCATATATGTCGAGGGCTTGAGCAGAATGAGCGTGCGACCCTTGTATTTTATCGTCGCCGTCGAACCGTAACGCCCTGCCGTAAAAACGGTGTCGGACGCCTCGGCCAAGGCGTCCAACACTCGAAATCCTATGTTGTGACGGGTATCGGCATATTCGGCGCCGATATTACCCAATCCAACGATCAGATATTTCATATACGGACCGTTACTGTGCTGCTGCGGCACCGCGCGAAGCACGGGTTACGCGAACCGCGCAAACGGCAGTCGTTGCGGGAGTGATGAACTTCAGGTTGTCGAACTTGAGGTCGCCCACGAAGATGGTCTGGCCTACGTTCAGCGGCGTTACGTCCACTACCAGCTCGTCGGGCAGGTTCTCTACCATACCGCTGACAACGAGTTTGCGGGCGGACAGAGCCAGTTTACCGCCGACCTTCACACCCTCGGCATTACCCGAGAGACGTACGGGAATCGAGATGGAAACGGGCTTGCCCTCCTGTACGCGGTAGAAATCGATGTGGAGAATCTGCTCGCGGACGGGGTGGAACTGTACGTCGCGCATAACGGCCTTCTCGACTTTGCCGTCGATATTGATCTCGACGATGTACGAGTTGGGCGTGTAGATAAGGGGCTTGACAGCTTTCGTGTCGATAGCGAAAGTCACGTTCTCGCCGCCGCCGTAAAGTACGCAGGGGATGAGACCCTCGCGGCGAACGGCCTTGGCTGCCTTCTTTCCGAAATCGCCGCGGTTTACGGCGTTGATCTGGATTGTTTTCATAAAATGTTTTGTTTTAATGTGTTACCTGCGGCATCGCTCAGTCCGTACCCGAAGTACGATCCCCATAAATGCCTGATTTTCGCCGCAAATATAATAAATATGTGCGAAACGGCAACGCAAAACGGTGATTTTTTGTGCCGTTGTATTTCGGCGTGTCTCGCGGAGCGTTCTTTTAGGTATGATGAGGGCGTAATTACGTATTTATTTCATATCTTTGCCGAAATGAATACTATGCCGTTCCGAGTTCGGAACGGGTATGCGCCGAAACCGGAAACGGCTCGCATTCGTGCGGGTCGGAACGTGCGGCGCGGTTGAAAATGCGAAGACAATGGGAGTCGGGATAATAGAATTGCTGTTTCGCGGGTTCGCGGTGGGTCTGGCAGCATCGATTACGGTCGGGCCTGTGGCGGTGCTGTGCATTCAGCGTACGCTGAGCAAGAACCGCCGTTCGGGGCTTATATCCGGATTGGGGGTGGCGTGCGCCGATACGATGATGGCCGTCATCGCCTTCTTTTTTTATGCTATGCTCGAAGCACAGATAGAGCAATATTCGTCGCTGCTGCGGGTCGGCGGAGGAATATTCGTCGTCATCGTGGGCGTTTACATCTTTTTCCAGAACCCCGTGCCGCAGATTCGCCGCAACCGTGCGGGCAAAAGTTCGCCGTGGCAGGATTTCGTGTCGATTTTCGGGTTTACGCTCGCCAATTTCGTGATAGTCATCCCTTATTTGCTGGCCTTCTTCGCCGTGTTCAACGTCGGGGCCGGCCACGGCGGGGTGACGGATGTCGCGTCCGTTGCGGGGAGCGTACTGATAATAATGGGCTTTTTCGGCGGGGCGGTGACGTGGTGGGGTGCTCTTACGTCGCTGATAAGCCTTTTTCGCCGCAAGTTCCGCCCGCGCCATATGCTTACGATAAACCACATAGCCGGTGTCGTCATCTCGATACTCGGCGTATATACTATCTTATCGACATTCATTAACACGATGCCCGATGTACACTGACAAACGGAAGATAATCATCGCCGTGGACGGATTCTCGTCGTGCGGCAAAAGTACCTTTGCGAAGGCCATAGCGGCCGAACTCGGATATATATTCATCGACACGGGAGCGATGTATCGCGCCGTTACGCTCTATGCTCTCGAGCACGGTGCCATACGTTCGGGCATCGTAGACGAGGAGGCCGTGGTTGCGCTGTTGGGGGATATGGACATCGATTTCCGCTTCAATCCCGAACGCGGCGCCAGCGACATATATGTGAACGGCGATCTGGTCGAGGGAAAGATACGCACCATAGAGGTTAGCAACTGCGTAAGCCCCGTGAGCTCGATACGCCAGGTGCGCGGGAAACTGGTGGCTATGCAGCAGGCTATGGGGCGCAAACGCGGGGTGGTTATGGACGGCCGCGATATCGGGACGGTGGTGTTCCCCGATGCCGAACTCAAGATATTTATGACGGCCGACCCGAAGGTGCGCGCGCAGCGGCGTTACGACGAACTGCGTGCCAAGGGCGACGACGTGTCGCTCGAAGAGATCGAAGCGAACGTACTGTCGCGCGACAGGGCCGATATGACGCGTGCCATATCGCCGCTGCGGCAGGCCGAGGATGCCATAGTGTTGGACAACAGCCATATGACCGTTGCCGAACAGATGCAGTGGTTCCGCGAGCGTTTCGACGAAGTGATGAGGGGATGATTCGGTAACGGCGGAGGATATGAGGGTCGAAATAGATGACGATTCGGGGTTCTGCTTCGGAGTGGTGCGTGCGATAGACGAGGCCGAGAAGGCTTTGTCGCAGGGCGGTACGGAGGTGTGTTCGCTCGGCGATATCGTCCATAACCGCATCGAAGTGCAGCGGCTCGAGACTCTCGGCCTGCGCACCGTTTCGCATAGCGATATTCCTTCGCTCGGCGGCGGGCGGCTGTTGATACGTGCCCACGGAGAACCTCCCTCGACCTATGCGGCCGCGAAGGCTGCGGGGGTCGGTATAATAGACGCTACGTGTCCCGTGGTGGCTAAACTGCAACGCAAGGTGGTTGCGGCGCACGAGCGTATGCGCAGGGAGGGCGGACAGGTCGTTATCTTCGGCAAGCGCGGCCACGCCGAGGTCGTAGGGCTTACGGGCCAGGTTGCGGAGCCGACGATAGTGGTCGAGGGCGAGGACGATCTCGAACTCATAGATTTTTCGCGGCCGATATATTTTCTTTCCCAGACGACTTGCAGCGTCGGGAGTTTCGAACGGTTGCGCGACATTATGGCTGCGAGGCTGCCGTCGCCCGGGATGCTTACGGCCGACGATACGATATGTCGTCAGGTATCGTCGCGCGAACGTCATCTGGACGGGTTCGCACGGCGTTTCGATGTCGTGATATTCGTTTGCGGCCGCAAGTCGAGCAACGGCAGGGTACTGGCCGAGGTGTGCCGTGCCGCGAATCCGCGGACCCATAACATCGAGGAGCCGTCGGAACTGCTCGCCGAGTGGTTCGAGGGGGCGGAATCGGTGGGGATTTGCGGAGCGACCTCTACGCCGCATTGGCTTATGAGGGAGGTTGCGGATGCCGTCGCTGCGGCAGGCGGGAGGTGATGCCGCCGAAACCTGCGAGGCTGCGCGGTTTCGGAATAATGTCAGTGTAAAACCCGTAATATAATTGTCAAGATGAGATATTTCATTCGTTCCGTAAAATTTCTGCTCGCACTGGCCGTTCTATATGCGGCTGTTATGTGGATTATGGTAAAAACGGGGTCCACGATGCTTTCGGCACGCGATATGGTTGCCGTAATGTTTTTGACCGTGCGCGGTCGGATTTTGATAGCGGCCGTCGTTGTGTGGGCGGCGATATATCCCAAAGTGGGGTTCGTATCGCGACGCGTCGAGGCCGATATTACGGATGACCGCGAACGGATAGTGAACGCATTCCTGTCGGCGGGTTACACTCTTGTCGGCGATGACGGCGAGTGCCTGCGGTTCCGCGCCGCGGGGCTGTTGCGCAAACTGCGCCTGCTTTTCGAGGACGAGGTGACGGTGTCGCAGTACGGGCAGTGGGTGGTGATCGAGGGGATACGCCGCAGCGTGGCCGACGCGGAGATGCGATTGAAAACTTATATGAATAACAAAAGACGCGATGAACGGGATTCGTAAGACTTTGAAATATGCGGCGACGGCCGTTGCGGCGGTTGCGGCCGCAGGGTTGCTGATATTCGCCGGAAAGGACGATTTCGGCCTCGGCAGGAATATGGAGTTGCTGGTAAATATGATGCGCGAGCTCTCGCGTAACTATGTGGATGCCGTGGATGCCGACGAACTTATGGAGGGCGCCGCCGAGGGAATGGTGCGGCGGCTCGACCCCTATACGACATATCTGTCGGAGGAGGAGACGAAGAAATTCGAGTTGCAGACCACGGGCAAGTACGGGGGCATAGGCTCGCTTATCCGCAAGCGCGGCGATTACGTCGTTATAGCCGAACCGTACAAGGGTTCGCCCGCCGACCGCGCGGGTCTCAGGGTCGGGGATAAGATCGTGGCCATAGGCAGGGAGGATGCGAAGGGCTTCTCGACCGAAGAGGTCAGCTCCCGACTTAAAGGAGATCCGAATACGACGGTGAAAATCACCGTCGAGCGTCTCGCCGACGGTTCGCGCGAGACTATGAACATACGCCGTGAGCGCATATCCATCCCCGCCGTAACATATGCCGGATGGGTAGCCGACGGCATAGGGTATATTCAGCATGCCGATTTTTCCGACGGCAGTTACGACGAACTGCGTGCGGCCATAGAGCGGTTGCAGGGCGAAGGCGAGCTGAAGGGGCTGATCCTCGACTATCGGAACAACGGGGGCGGCGTGATGCAGGAGGCCGTGAAGATCGTTTCGCTGTTCGTACCCAAGGGTACGGAGGTGGTTACTACCAAGGGACGTGCCGTGGATGCCGTGCGCACATACTCCACGACTCACGAACCGTTGTTGCCCTCAACGCCGCTGGCGGTGCTGGTGAACGGCAATACGGCATCTTCGTCGGAGATCGTGGCGGGTGCCTTGCAGGATATGGACCGTGCGGTGCTCATAGGTCAGAAGAGCTTCGGCAAGGGGTTGGTGCAAAGCACCTTGCCGATAGGTTACGACGCCTGCCTGAAGATTACGACCGCGAAATACTATATCCCTTCGGGGCGCTGTATCCAGAACATCGACTACTCGTCGCACGACGATAATGTTCACGCAGTGCCCGATTCGCTCGTGAGGGAGTTCGCCACCCGCAACGGCCGCAAGGTCTATGACGGCGGCGGCATTATGCCCGACGTGAAGACAGAGACGGAATATATAAGCCGTTTTGCACTGACGCTCTATGCTATGGGTTTCATCGACGATTTCTGCGACGACTATGTCCGCCGCCATCCGTCGGCCGTCGCAGACAACCGTACGTTCGCCGTCACCGATGCCGATTACGACGATTTCAAGGCCTTTATGAAAGATAAGGATGTGCCCTATACCTCCGAATCGCGGCGGGCGCTGGAGCGGTTGCGCGCGGCGCTGGAATCCGAGAAGTACGCCGACCGTTTCGCCGACCGTCTGGCGGCTATGGAGAGGGAGTTGGGCGACGATACGCAGAGCAATCTCGAAACCTACCGCAAGGAGATAACGGAGAGCATCGAATCGGCGCTGGTTATGCGCTACAATTATGCCGAGGGCGCTATCGAACACAGCCTCGTCGATGACGGAGATGTCGCGCGCGCCGTGGAGATATTGCGCGACGGGGACATATACCGCAGCATACTTACCGAGCGGGATACGGTCGTAAAATAGGCGGATTATGGGACGGGTTCGTAAGATATTGTCGTTTCGCAACCGCGTGGTGGTGCTGACTATCGGCGTTCTGCTCGTGGCCGTGTCGCTGTTTTATACCAACAGTATGGCGCACCGCCTGCGCGAAAAGGAACAGCACGATGTCGAGCTGTGGGCGAAGGCTATGGAGCACGTGAACCGCGATGCTATGGGCGATTATATGGGCGATCCGTTGATAGCCAACATAGTCAATAACCGCAACAATATCCCGTTCATCATCACCGACGAGAATCTGCGCGTGGTCTCTTCGCACCTCATCCCCGAGGAGATTATCTCCGACCCCGACCGCCTGCGCCGCGAGATAGACCGTTTCTCGTCGGAAAATACGCCCATAATCGTGCGCTTCTGGTGGACCAATGACCATAACCACATAATCTTCTACGGCCAGTCGGGACTGCTCAAATCGCTTTATTATTTCCCGTATATACAGATAATCATCCTGCTGACGTTCGGCATTATGACTTTCGTGGCGTTCCGCTCGACCAAACGCGATGAGCAGAATCGCGTGTGGATAGGTCTGGCCAAGGAGACGGCGCATCAGTTGGGGACGCCTACGTCGTCGCTGCTCGGCTGGGTCGAGTATCTTCGCGCGCAGGGCGTCGATCCCGCTGCCGTGGACGAGATGCAGAAGGATCTTGCGCATCTGATGCGAATAGTCGATCGCTTCTCGAAAATCGGCTCCGAAACGCCGCTCGCACCGGCGAACGTGAATGAAGTCGTGGGCGAGTCGGTGATGTATTTCCGCAAACGCATACCCCGCAACGTGACGCTCGGGTACAATGGTCTGGCCATAGCTCCCGTGCAGGCGGAGTTGAATACCGCCCTTTTCGAATGGGTGATAGAGAACCTTCTTAAGAACGCGCTCGATGCCTTGCAGGGGCACGGATGTATCGACGTGCACATAGCGTCCGACGAGAAATATGTCCGAATCGATGTCAGGGATACGGGCAAGGGCATAGCCAAGAATAACTGGAAGCGGATTTTCGAACCTGGCTTTACTACCAAGACGCGCGGCTGGGGGCTGGGGCTCTCCCTTTCCCGCCGCATAGTCGAGGAGTATCACCGCGGGAAAATCGCCGTCGTCGAATCCGAACCGGGCCACGGAACCACCATACGCATAACTCTCAAACGGTCATATGATTCAGTCGGAGCATAGTATCGGGGCGGATACCTGTCTTTTGGAGGCGGACTCGCTGCCTCTGCCGCAGGCGGCCGTGCCGTCGGCCGACAGCATTTGCGAGTTCGGGTGCAGGCATATCGATGCGGCGGAGATGTTCGGGGCGGGAAGCGTCGCCGTAGAACAAACCGCTGCGGAGCTGCCGGTGTGCGGCATCGCCGCCGACCCCGTGTTCCAGCTGCTTGCAGTAGCGGCTTTTTCGGCGTACATAATATTGGTTACCAATTATAAGCGTCTGACCCTGTCGCTTGCGGAGCAGATGTTCGGAGGCCGTCTGTCGGATGTATTCATTGCGGGACGCCGCCACGGGATAGTCCCTAAGCCGTTCATAAATTCGGCCATAGCATTAGGGTTGTTCGTTTCGACGCTTATCGTAGTGCGTTATGCCTCGGAGTGGCAGCCCGAGCGGTGGCGTCCGAGTGCCGAATGGCTCGTCCCCGTCACTATGCTGCGCGTGGCGGCGCTGTTGGCGTTCGTGGCGGCTTATCGGTATTGCGCCTTGAAAATCATAGGCCGCGTGTCGCGCGAAACGGAGTTCATAGATACGTTGGCATATGTCAAAAAGATATGTTTCGCCGTCGCCGCGATGGTCGTAACGCCCGTATTTTTGCTCGCTGCATTGCCGTCGGGAGGCGGCACCGACGTATGGGGATACCTGCTTGCCGCGGAGTGTGCCGTTTTGGCGCTTCTGTTTCTGAAAGAGACGTTTGCTCTGTTTATGGGCAAAAAAATTCCGTTTTTGCATTGGATTTTGTACCTTTGCACCGTCGAAGCGTTTCCGCTGACGCTGGTGTGTGCTTCGATTGCGAGATGTAAGTAATAAAAACGGTATATACATTGAAGGTTAGCAAGATTTTAGTTTCACAGCCGCGCCCCGCCGTCGTCGAAAAGTCGCCGTTCTATGAACTGGCAAGCAAATACGGGCTCGAAATCGATTATTCGCCTTTGATAAAGGTCGTCGGCGTATCGTCGAAAGAGTTCCGCAGCCAGCGGGTGGATATTCTGTCGCATACTGCCGTGATTTTTACGTCGCGAACCACTATAGACAGTTTTTTCCGTATCTGCGAGGAGTCGAGGGTGACCGTGCCCGAAACGATGAAGTACATCTGTACTACCGAATCGATCGCCCTTTATCTGCAAAAGTACATCGTTTACCGTAAGCGTAAGATATCGTTTGCCGACGGCTCTTTCAACGGCCTTATCGAGCTTATAGTCAAGCACAAGGACGAGAAATACCTGCTCGCTTTGAGCGAACCGCACAAACCCGAGCTGCCCGAGACGCTTTCGCGGTTGAAAATATCGTTCTCGCCGGCGATTCTCGCGCGTACCGTGGCGGCCGACACCGAGGGTATCGATATGTCCTCCTACGATATGCTGTTGCTTTACTCGCCGTGGGACGTTATGGCCATCGTCGAGAAGTTCGACAAGAAGTCGCTGCCTGCTATCGCCACCTTCGGACAGGGAACGTTGCGTGCTGCGCTGGAGGCGGGACTGGAGGTCAAGGTCGGCGCTCCGACGCCCGAGGTGCCTTCGCTCGTGAAGGGCGTGGACATTTATTGTTCGAAGATAGCCAAGGGCGAGACCGTGGAGCCGGTGACGCTTACCGAGGATGCGGGTAAGGAGGAGTTCATACGCAGCCAGCAGAATAAACTCGCCAAGAAGTCGCGGGCGCGTGCCGTGTCGGGCGACAGAAAATGAAGATGTCGGATTTCGGACTTCCATATGCCGAGCGGCTGCGTTCGTTCGGGGCTGTGCGCCGCCTGTTTTCGAGCGGCAGCGGCGGGTTCGTATATCCGTTCCGATATGTGGTCTTCGCCGAACCCGACGACCGTTTTTCCGTCGAGGTGCTTTTCTCGGTGCCGAAGCGCAACCACAAGCGCGCCAATGTCCGCAACCTGCTGCGCCGCCGTACGAAGGAGGCATACAGGCTCAACAAGAGCATAATTTATGATGCCGGCAAGTCGGCGGCCGTAGATCTCGCATTGATCTATTCGTCGAAAGAGGTCGTCGATTATAAAACCGTAGAGTATGCCGTCAAACGAATTTTGGCATCGCTTGCCGAAGATCTTTAAGCGTATCGCCGCTTTTCCCCTCATCCTTGCGGTGCGGTTCTATCAGTCGTGCATCTCGCCGTTTACGCCGCCTGCGTGCCGTTTCACCCCGACATGCTCCCAGTATGCGCTCGAGGCTTTGCGCAAATACGGGCTTTTCAAGGGCGGCTGGCTCGCCGCAAAACGTCTGGCACGCTGTCATCCGTGGGGCGGCAGCGGATACGACCCCGTGCCGTAGGGGCGGTCACTGTTGATAACTTATAGATAAATTGCCTCTCCCGCACAATAAATATCGGTATATTCGCATTATATTTGTATGACACAATATAATGCCGCTCCCGACGCGGCGCAACTAAAACCGAGCCTATGGAAGAGATGAAACAATTCGGTATAGATTTGGAACTCGATGAAAATACCGCGCAGGGCAAATATTCCAACCTTGCGATAATATCCCATTCTACATCCGAGTTCATCATAGACTTTGCGGCCGTCCTGCCCGGAGTGCCGAAAGCGAAGGTCAAAAGCCGCATAATCCTTACTCCCGAGCACGCCAAGCGTCTGCTGCTGTCGTTGCAGGACAACGTTATGCGTTATGAGAACAATATCGGGAAGATAGAGATCTCCCAGAATCCGCAGCGCGGCGGCTCTTTCAACAAAATCGGCGAGGCATAGGGGTTACGAACGCCTGTCGCCTGTCCCGAGTTTTTTTGGCCCTCTTTTCCGTACATACCCCCCTCATACCGAACCTGCCGAACGACGGGTGCCGTTTACGGGCCGCATTCGTCTTGACGCCTGACACCGTCATATCGTTGGGTACGGTTGTCGTGCTTTGCGTATGCCGCAGACAGGAACGGATATGCAAGCCCGCAGCGGCCGCTCGGAAACAGGCGGCGCACAGCCCCGAATACGTCCGTACCCGATCCGACTTCGGATTTGTGAATGGAAAGACGTATGTCGTCCCGCAATCCGATTACGGAATGAGTATCGCTGCGGCATTTTCGTCGAAAATCATCCTTTCGGTATCGAATCCCGATACCGCCGCCAATTCGCATATGCTGCCTGTCTCGATGGCCCCCTGTCCGCCGCCGTTATTGTCTGTTCCCGAACTTTTTGCGGCGTACACTCCCGCTTTGCCGTCGGTGTCTGTTATGTCGCCCGCAACTGCCGTGTGCAGCGATGCCGGCAGGCAGGACACGGGCATAAGGGTGCCCGAATAGAATTCAGCTCCCTCTATTTTGTCGAGCGGCGTGGGATTGACGGGTACGGCTGCCGCACTGCCCGCACTGCCCGTGCCGTCAGCATCGCCTGTACCGCCCGCATCCGCCGAATGCGGCTCCGTTTCGTGCGCATTCGCATCTCCGCCGTTCGGCGACCATCTTTCGACAGAGACGATTCGCCCATCCTCGAGCGTCAGCAGCGGCCTATCGATTATCCCCGTCGGCAGCAGCGCGAAGTGCGACGCTATCCGTCTGATAGAGTTTCGTGAACTCATCGGCGAATATTTTTATTACGAGCTGTTTCCCGTAGAGACTGTCTACGGCGGCTTCGACCTCGGGAATATGTATTACCGTCAGGTCGGTAATCGTTATGCCCGTATGTTTGGGATTTTTCGGGCGCGTGAACTCCATAAGGTTCATTATCAGACGTCGTGCCGAGGTGTCGGCTCTCATCGTGCGCGATATGCGTTCGGGGGCTGCCGTTTTGCGCAGGTTGTGCTGCTGGCGCGCGAACTTCGAGCTGTCGGCGCGTTCGAAAACGAATGTGCCGTGACGGGAAAGGTTGTCGTCGAGCGAATCGAGCTGATAGGCATACGATATTTTGTACTCGCCCGCGCGGATGTCTTCGACGGTTATGTGCAGGCGGGAGGTGTCCCTGAGACGGCTGACGCGGATAAGCGTATCGGAGTATACGGTGCGGGTGAAAGTCCTGCGGGCGATGTTGTCTATGGTGTCCAGCACCGACGTCTCGCGCTCGTAGACCATGCCTTCGTCTTCGAGCATCTTGATGGCCTGTTCCACCACATCGCCCAAACGGGCGCTCTTGCGTTTGGAGAAGTTGCCTATGGTGTGTTGCACGTCCTCGCTCGTATAGCCGTATTTTTCGAATATCGGTTCGTAAATGTCGAGCGAATCGGTCGGGATGTTGCGGTTGGAGATGTAGGCATTGGTGAGAAAAGCGTCGTGGAAGATAAGTGCCAGCGTCTTGTCGGGTATTATCTTGTCGCGCGCGCACGTCGCAACGAGCAATGCCGTAAGCACCGTAACCGCCGTTTCGAGTAGTCGTTTCATATGTTTCGTTCTTTTGTTATCATTTTCCGCACGGTCGCCGCCGATATGAGGTATGCCGTGACCCCGAATGCCGCCGCCGTTATCAGTATGTCCGTAAAGTGCACTTCGACTGGGTAGACGTCTATGAGCAGCGTTTCGGCAGGTATGGTGATGATTCCGAAAATCTGCTGTGCCAGAGATATGGCGATGCCTGTCGCCAATCCTGCGGCCCCTCCGATTCCGCATACGAGTAAGCCTTCGGCCGTGAATATCGACCTCAACAGTCGGTTGTCGGCACCCATAGCCCGCAAGACGGTTATGTCGCGCCGTTTTTCCATTATGAGCATTACCAGCAGCCCCACGACGGACAATGATGCTATGACGAGCACCATCGCGGCGATGAGGAATATGCCCCATTTTTCGTAGCGCATTATGCGGTACATCGTCGCGTTCTTCTCGTCGCGCGTGGTTACGGCAAACCCGCTGCCCGCCGCCTGCTCCACGGCACGCTTGACGGCGTTCGGCGAACGTCCGTCCTCGATGCGTATCAGCAGGGCCGTCGCACGGTCGGGATAGTCGAAGAGCTTTTGCGCCGCCCGCAGCGAAATCAGCGCATTCTGTCCGTCGGTTCGGGCATCCGTGCGGAATACCGCCGCTACGGGCATTGTCGTCGTCGCATAGCCGTCCGTCGGCAGCAGCGTCGAGAACGACTTGCGCCGTAGGGCATACAACCTTACGTCATCCGTTATGAACGACCTTACGCCGAGCGTATACGCCAGCCCCTGTCCGAGTACGATTTTGTCGATGTCTTCTCCCAACTGCACCTCGAACCGCCCCGCAAAAACAGTCTCCTCGACGGGCATCGCATCGGCGTATTCTTCATCCACGCCGCGCAGCATCGCCGTCATTCGGTTCTCCCCGTAGCTTAGCAGCGCCCCCTGTTCGATGACATAGGATAGGGCTTCGACTCCCCCGACGGCGGCTATCCGCTCTTTGGGCAGTTCGGCCGTCGCGAAACTCGTCCCTCTGACGGGCGTTACGGTGAGATCGGCATCGTATGCCGAGCGCATTTGGCGGATAATGGTCTCGAAACCGTTGAAGACCGACAGCAGGATTATCATTGCCCCGACGGGAACGGCTATGGCGACGATGCTCACGCCCGAGATGATGTTTATCACCGAACGCGAGTTACGCGAAAAGAGGTACCGCCGTGCGAAAAGTCGGGAGAGCATCGTGTCTATTCCTTCAGCAGGTTGTCGATATTTTCGATATATTCGAGCGAGTCGTCGATAAAGAACTCTATCTCGGGAACGTTCTTGAGCTGGTTGCGCACACGCTGCCCGAGAGCCTTGCGTATGAGCCAGTTATTGGTGCGCAGGGCTTCGAGCACCGTTTCGCTGCGGTCGAACGGGAATATGCTGACGTATATTTTCGCGTACCCGAAATCGGGCGACACGCGTACGGCCGTTACGGTGGTCATCACACCCTTGACTATCGCTGCGGCCTCCTTGCGGAATATTTCGGCTATGTCGCGCTGTATCTGCCGCGCTATCTTCTGCTGACGTGTATTTTCCATATTAGTCTAAACTGAATTTGAACTCTTCTCTGTGTTTGTCGCGCTTGGGGCGCTTCATATTCCATACGGTGAATCCCTCCTTGTTGAAGCGGAACCCGATCTTGAAACTCATCATAAGGTTATCGACGGGCGAACGCAGCGGCGTGAGCGAAAACGGATTTTCGTTCTTGTCGTCGGTGGCGTTGTCGTAGTATTTGTTGCGGTTGCGCATAACGTCCGACAGCCCGAAGTAGTACCTCACGCGGAAGCCGAACTCGACCTGTCCGACCAGAAAATCTATGCCTCCGCCTCCCGCGAGTCCGTATTCGAAGCGGTTGTCGCGCACGGTCTTGAACTTGTAGCGTCCGCTGACGCCCGTAAGCTCGTTGTCGTATGTCGCGCTGATGTTGAGCGAGAGGTTCAGCGCCGCCTCCAGATAGATACGCACGTGGTTCTTGAAAAGATAGAAGTGCGGCTGCCATACTATGGGCATCGAGAGGGTGTTGTAGTAGCGCGTATAGTAGTTGTAGTCCTTTTTGTCGTCGTGCATATATGCGTCGGGCGAGTAGGAGAACCCGCGCCGCATATACTCCAGATCGACTCCTATGCCGCCCACGAAGCGCGGCGGCGAATAGTAGCGCCACGACAGACCTCCCGACCAGACGCCCCATAATGCTTTCGCCTCCTGCTTGGGATAGAGCCGCCCGTTGGTCATACCTCCGCCGCCGACAAGTGCGAGCGTGTGCTGCGCCGATGCGCTCTGCATCGCAAGGAGCGACAGCAGCATAGCCGCAACCGCTGCGGCCGTTATTTTCATCGTGCGTTTCATCTCTGCATTCCTAAATTACCCATACCCTGTTTCAGGCCTCCCGTGTTGAACATTCCTCCCATACCGAAGCCGCCGCCGTTCTGATTGCCGCTGTCGTGGTTGTGCTCGTCCTTCTTGTCCGACTTGTTCTTCTTCTCGCGCTCTTCTTCGAGCTTCTTCAGGCGCTGTTCCTCGCGTTCGTCGAGCATCCTTATGAGCGACTCCATAGTCACGGGGGCGAATATCTCGGCCATATCCATATCGAGTTCCATCTCCCAGTTGGCTTTGGTCGCGAACGTATTCTCTCCCTTGTCGTTTACGTACATCTCCGAGCGTTCGGGCTGGCGGCGTTCCACTACATTGCCCGAATCCCACTTGCCGTTGCCGTTCGTATCTTCGATTATGCGCAGCTTTATCTCGCCCGCAGGTACGTAGTTGAACTGTATCTTGCCGTCCGTTACGTCGCGCCGCTCCTGCTGCAAGGCTCCCGCGGCGTTGGTGAGCTGGACGATATATTTCGTTCCGTCGCCTTTGGTTTTGACGTTCACTATGACTGTGGCGTACTTTTCGTGGTCGAGCGCCGTGTAGCTGCCTTTTATGGTGTCGTTCTGCAACCCTGCGATGTCGGTTACGGCTCCTGCGGGTATAAGCAGGTTGTATTTGGCCGTTTCCGCCCACTTGGCCTTGATCCGCCAGCGGCGTATGTCGGACGTATCCCGTTCGAACGTCGCGGGAACTTTCACCTCCTCGCCCGAATCGGCCACGCGGCTCAGCTGCACGGCTGCCGAGTCGAGTGCGGCGAGCGGGTAGTCGAACTCGACGGTGAGGTGCTGTTCGGGGTTGATGTCGCCCGAGGCGGGCATCTTGAATTTGAACGGATTGGGCTTTTTCGGCGCTTCGTAGGTCTCGCCCGCCTTTTCGGCACGCTCCTTTTCCTTCTCCTGCTTTATGCGTTCGCGCTCCTCCTCTTTGGTCTCGATATATCGCCAAGCGAGCTTCAGCTGCTCGGTTGTCTTTTCGAGGCGGCGTACGGAGTCGTGCTTGAAATAGGTTATCTCGCCGCGTATGGTGTCGGGCAGGTCGGCTGCGGGTACGTGGAACCACAGGGCTATCGTATCGCGACCGACCGTCTGCGGGTCGATGATGACGCGGTCTGCGGGTATGCTGTCGAACTTTATGCTCTCGATCTGCGGATTTCGGGCACCGAAATAGAGCAGCGCCTTATGCTGCTGGGGTCGTTCGGATGCCGACAGCAGCTGGCGTTTGAACGCCTCGTCGGTGAACATTCTAAAATAGAGCTGCGGCTCGGCCGACGGGTACATCCTCAGAGAGTCGAACCAAATGGCGAACTCGGGCAGTTCGGCGGGGTTGTATGTCCCTTCGAGAAAACCTATCTGGTCGGTGCCCGCTTCGTACATCTGGTTGTCGTTCTTGTCCTGAACGGCGTATATGCGATAGGGTATTGGCTTGAGGTTCTGTGCGATGAATATTCCGTTGTTCTCGGCACGCGCGATTGCTGCGGGCTTGAGGTTGAATATCGTCGAGTCGTAGTCGAGCGTGTCGGGAATGCTGTCGGCGGGGTAGAAGTATATGAACGTCTTGCTCACGCTGTCGGCCTTGTAGCTGTCGGCCGTATAGCCCGAACAGAGCAGCGAGTCCACCTTGTCGCCCGTAGAAAAGACGTAACGCATAGCGTTCAGCGGATTGCCTTCGTTGTTGTCGCGTATGGTGCTGCCGAAGTTGAGGGCATAGGTGGTGTTTTCGAGCAGCGTGTCGCGTATCTGCACGACCACGCCCTTGCCGCGCAGCGACAGCAGCGGCTTTTTCTTCATCGCGGGCGAGGTGAAGAACTCCTTGTTCTGGTCCTTGAGCTGGACGAATTCGTTGAACTCGATATATATTTTCTTGTCCTTGAAGTTCGTGGTGAAATTATCTGGCTGCATAGCCACTATTACGGGCGGGATAGTGTCTTTCGGACCGCCCTGCGGGGTCATAATGCTGGCGCAGCGACTGAAAAAACCGCTGAAGACCAACAGTGCGGCCGCCGTGCGCAATATCGCCGCGTATTTTTGTCGTCGGTTATTCATCGTCGTTCGTTTTTATGGTTCGACTGCATTGGGGTCGGTTCCGGATCCGGTTCGGGTTCAGGCTCGGGGTCAGGCTCGGGGTCGGGTTCCGGTTCGGGTTCAGGCTCGGCCGGCATCGTATTCACCGTCCATCCGCTGTCTACGTACTCGTCCTTTTTCCACGTGCGGAACTGCAACGTCAGATATGTTTGCGGAATATTCTCGCCCACGTCGTAATGGCGGAACGCATACATCTTTCCCGCCTCGTAGACCGCCACCAACAATACGTGCGGCGAGGAGGTCGCTATCTTTATGCGCCCCTGCTCGTCCTCGTCGGCGTACGGCTTCGACATCGCCGCAGGCTCCTCTTTCGTCTCGGTTTCGCCGCTCGCTTCATCGACAAGGGTTATCTTCATCGCTGCGGCGTCCTCATAGGAGGTCGGCTCCCACTTGTCGCCGACATAGTAGGCGTAACCCCACACCCCTTCGGCCGCCATTAGCTCGCCGCCCGAGACGGTCTGGAGGTTGGGCTTGATTATGAAGGTCGTATCGTTGTCCACCTTCTTGAAACACCCTGTCAGGGCAAGCGCCGTTATTGTCAGTATCGTTATGCGTTTCATAATTGTCGTCGGTTTTCCAGTATGTTTTTTTGCGGCTGCAAGGCGAAATTAAAAGTTTTTTCTTTGCCACTTTTATCCGTAAAAGTGGCTCAAAACTCCCGCAAGGCGAACCTCTTCGGGGTCTGTCGCTCGCTTTCGGGCTACGGACGCGTTCGCGGTTTTGTAAACAAAACGTCTCCTCCGCTTTTCCTCAATCTTCGCTCCGCCCTTTTTCCTCGAGTTTCGCGGTGCGGTTTATCTGAACCCGCGCTATCCGCGCGGGGTTCTTTTGTCGATTTACTTTGCCGCAATATTTTTTGCGACAAACTGCGGCTCAAAGAGCCGTGCGAGCCGCAGCTTCGCCCCGCGAAGGCTCGCCGAAAAAACCGCTCGCCGTTCGCAATCTGCGGCCGCAGAACTTTTCGCCCAAAACGGTTGTCGGCTAAATCTTGTCGTCCGAAATCGTCGCGACCGTTCACCTTCTACAGCTCGGCTGAAAGCTGACATCCGCGAGCCGCAGAAGATGTGCAAGCCAAAGACTTGCAGACCGTTTCTCCGTCATCTGTCGCCGCTCGGCGATTCCACCTTTTCCGCCGTCCTTTCCGACATCAACCCGTCGTATATCTCGCGTACGGTGCGCCCCGATGCGGGGTGCCGTATGTCGCCCGCTATCTCGGCGAGCGGTGCGAGGACGAATTCTCGTTCGGCCATCAACGGATGCGGAACCGTCAGCCGTTCGGTCGTTATCACCCTGTCGCCGTAAAATATTATGTCTATGTCTATCGTACGCGCGACGTAACGTTCGCCCGTCGCCGCTTTCTCCGCAGCTTCGGCCGCACGGTCGCGCCCCAGCTCCCGCTCTATCTCCTGCACCGTGTCGAGCAGCTCTTCGGGTTCGAGCCGCGTACGCACGGCAAGCACCTGATTGGCGAAATCGTCGCTCTCGAAGCCCCACGCACGTGTGCGGTATATGCCCGATGCGGCTTCGATGCGCCCCGCGCGTTCGGCTATAAGCTCCGCCGCACGCCGCAGCGTCGCTTCGGCATCGCCCTTGTTTCCGCCCGTCGCGAGTATCACCGAAGTCTCGCCTTTGTCTTCTTCGGTCGCGAGTATCGCCGACGTCTCGCCGCGAGCATCGTTATTCTGCCGTCGTACGCCGCCCGCCGCTGCCGTGTCCGTCCGTGCGTTGCCCGTCGCTGCCGTGTCGGTGCCGACCGCATACGCCGCATCCGTTTGTAGCCCCCTCTTCGTCATTGCAGCCGTGCTATGTACTTGCTCACGCAGAGAGCGAAGTGGGTAAAGACTATTTTGGGGTTGCCGTTCTGCGCTATCTGCGCGGATGCCGTCTCTATCTCGCCTATCAGCGGCTCGATGTTGCGGCTGCCGATGAAAGGCGAGAATTTCGAGCAGAATTCCGCCTCTTCGCCCCACAGATAGGTCGCCGCCGCAGCTCCCGCGTGCATTATGTAGCTCTCGCGCAACAGCCGAGCCGCGTCGAGCAGAAACGACAACTGGCGTTCGCGCGTAAGCTGCGCCGCCTCTTCCGCCCAGCCTATAAGTTCCAAATGGCGGTCGTTGTAGCTGAAACGCATCAGCGAACGGAACAGATCGAAATTTTCGTGCCGACATTCGTCCGTCGTGCCCGCCGTCAGCCGTCGCAGCTCCGACAGGTCGCCGTTCGCAAGACGTGCGATGTTGCGTATCTTCGCCTCGTCCGTTTCGCCCGAGGCCCGTATGACGCTTTCGAGCGCTTCGGGCGCAAGGCGCGGCACCGCAACCTCCTGCGTGCGTGACACTATGGTCTTCAGCAGACGGTCGGCGCGCTCGGCGACAAGCAGGAACAGCGTCTTGTCCCACGGCTCCTCCAATATCTTGAGTATCTTGTTGGCCGCCTCCTCGTTCATCGTTTCGGGCAGCCAGATTATCATCGTCTTGTATTCGGCTTCGAAGCTCTTGAACGAGAGTTTGCGTATTATCTCATCGGTCTCTTTGGCCGAAATCATACCCTTGAGCGTCTTGCCCAGATCCAGACGGTCGAACCAGTCGCGCGGCGAGAAATAACCGCCCGTCTCGGCGAAAATCGAACGCCACAGCGGCAGAAATTCGTCGCTGCGCACCGCCTCGCCCGACTTCTTCCCCTGCTTGTTTACGGGAAAGACAAAGTGCACGTCGGGGTGTGCGAGGGCCTCTATCTGCCTGCAATTCGGACATTCGCCGCACGAGTCTCCGTCGCGGCGGTTCATACAGTTGAGGTACTGCACGTAGGCCAGGGCCAGCGGCAGCGTTCCCGCACCCGCAATGCCCGTGAAGAGCTGCGCGTGGCTTATGCGTCCCGCGTCGATGCTGTGAGCCAAACGGCTTTTAAGCTCTTCCTGCCCGATTATATCCTTGAATTTCATTTGCGTTTGCGTTTTATGATCGACATAGCCATAGCCCGCAAGTCGATCTTTTCGATCTTCACCGCCGCAGCCGTATATCCTGCGAAGAGCAGGGCATCGATCGCATATTTCACCCCACCGTCGGCGAAGCGCGGTACGACGTACTCGCCGATGACGAATACCGCGAGCCCCGAAACGACGTAGAACGCTATACGCCGCAGGTCGTAGGGAGTCGGGAAGAGTCGGCGGTTGAGTATGAAGCTGACGACGACCATAGCCGCTTCGGATATGAAACGTCCGCAGGCGGCTCCATAGTATCCCCAGCGCGGAATAAGCAGCACGCCTGCCAGTACGGTGAATATCAACCCCGTGAAAGTAACCCATACGGCCAGCTCCGTGCGCTCCTCGCGCTTGTACCAGAACGACAGGTTCAACCATACGCCGCTCAGTACGTTCGCCCCGAGAATTACGGGCAGAATGAATATGCCCTCGCGGAAATCCGAGCCGACGATCAGTGCGAACAGCTCCTTGAACAGCGATATGCCCAAGAATATCAGCATCGAGGCTATGATGTAGTATTTCAGTGCGGCGGCGTTCATCTCGACGAACTCCTCCTTTTTGAAGTTCGAGAGGAAAAACGGCTCGGCCGCCAGACGGTACATCTGCGTGAAAAGCGTCATCACGACGGCGATTTTCGTTATGGCGCCGTATATGCCCAACTGCGCCATTGCGGCCGTCGGAACCAGATATTTTATCAGCTGGCGGTCGATGAACTCGTTGGCCGTGCCCGCTATGCCGCTTATGAGCAGCGGCAGCGAGTAGGCGAAAATCGCGGCTAAAAGTACGCTGTCGATGCGCGGCAGCGTGCGGTCAGCCGTCATTATCACGAGCGCCCACGTAACGATGCTTGCGATAAGGTTGGCGACGAATGCCCAGCCGACGCCGAAATCGCTGTCGAAGAGCCCGATCGCCCAAAACGCTACGGCAAGTCCGACCTGCATTACGATGTTGAGCATCTTCAGCGTTACGAACATAGCGGCGCGGCCCTGCTCGCGCAGACGCGAGAACGGGATGCAGCCCATAACGTCGAACATCACTATCGCCGCCACGATGACGACGTATTCGGGATGCGCGGCGTAGGCTTCGCCCATAATATCCGACACGGGCAGGCGGAATATCGTTATGACTATGAAGAAGAGTATGGCCGCCAGCGAGGTTATGCCCCACGTGGTGGCGAACAGTCGGCGTTTCGCGGCCTTGACAGCTGCGGCGATGTCGATTGCGGGGTTGTCGGCCGCAGCGGCCTGCACTTCGGCTTCGGCCTTAGCCGCGAAGCGGAAATACCCCGACTCCATACCCATTGTCAGCAGTACGAGCGCAAAGGGTATAAGTGCATAGACATCGGTTATTATGCCGTATGCCTCCACCCCGAAAATGCGGGTGTAGAAGGGCGTGAGCAGGTAGCTCAGAAATCGTCCGAGTATGGTGCTGATGCCGTAGACGGCAGTCTGTTTGGCCAACTTTTCGAGCATACGGTTTTACACAATGCGATGTAACTTGCAAATGTACTAATTTATTGTGAAAAATCGCAGGGAACGGGGTGCAACTTTACTCTGCGCCCGATTCGGAACGGCTTTGCGTACGGCAGCGCTTTCGTATGCGGCACGCAGGGCGTGTCGTGCGGGGCGGGATGAACTTCGACGGGGAGGACGGTGCGGGCTGCGACCGTGCGGTACAAAGAGGTGCGGCGTGTGAGGTGTGGCGATGCAGTGTGCGGAAGGCGGTTGCGGTCTTGCATTGGATGCGGCCGTCGGCCGACACAAAAAATAGACGGGAAACCTCGCGAAGATTTCCCGTCTATTTTTAGTACCCTTGCGGGCGACTAAGCATACTTGAACGTCGCCTCGTTCGAGACGGTCAATTTCTTACGTCCCTTTGCGCGACGTGCTGCCAATACCTTGCGGCCGTTGGCAGTAGCCATTCTCTTGCGAAAACCGTGCTTGTTGATTCGCTTGCGGCGAGAAGGCTGGAAAGTTCTTTTCATTGCCATAATAATATCGATATTTTATGTTTTGGCGCAATCTGCGGAGTGCAAAGGTACAACCTTTTTTGTTATTCACAAATAAATTCGGAAAATTTTGCACCGAAATTCCCCTGCAAAACCCTCAGCGACTGCCGTCCCGCGTTTATGCCCCGTCGGTTTTGAACAGGTCGATTTCACCCGTCTCGACCTTGCGGTACATATCCGCAAGCTCCGCGATGACGGGCGAAATGTACTCCACGGTATCCGTGACGGCGGCTTTGTCGCCCTCGCCCTTGATGCGGTAGAGCATTGCGGCATACAGTGCGCGGAAGCACAGTTCCGTATCGCTCATCTCCTTGTCGCCGAGCACGGCACGCAGTTTCGGCAGTTCGGCTTCCAGACGTGCGAAGGTTTTGCGATAGTGCTCGCCTGCGGGAAGACGCATAAGTTGCAGGTGCAGGTCGTGCAGGTCGGCGATCAGGTGCATCGTGTGGGCGAGGTGCCCTTTTTCCTCCTTGCCCTCCTCGCGCAGCAGGTTCACGATGTCCATATACCAGACCAAAAACAGATGTTTCCGCTCCTCGTCGATGTCGCGCGTGGCTACGAGCTGCGAGTATATCGCTTCGGGACTGAACTGCAATGCCCGCAGCAGATCCTCCAACTGCCACAGATAGAGGATATACTCGGCTATGTTTTCCTTGCGTTTGGCTTGTGCGGTGTCCATATCACTTCTCTTTCATCAATTCGGCGAAGCAGTGGCGGCAGATGGGTTCGTAGGTGTCCTTTTCGCCCAGCATCACCAACTTCTCGTCGGCCGTAAGGCGGTGCGAATGGTGGGCGATATTGCCGCAGCGGACGCATATCGCGTGGACTTTGGTTACGTATTCGGCCGTAGCCATAAGCGCAGGCATAGGGCCGAACGGTTTGCCCGTATAGTCCATATCCAGCCCCGCGAGAATGACGCGCACGCCGTTGTCGGCCAGTTTGCGGCATACGTCCACGATGCTCTCGTCGAAGAACTGAGCTTCGTCGATACCCACGACATCGACGTCGGTCGAGAGCAGCAGGATGTTCTGCGGCGATTCGACGGGTGTCGAGTGGATGGCGTGCGCGTCGTGCGACACGACCTCCTCCTCGGAGTAGCGCGTATCGACGCACGGCTTGAAGATTTCGACTTTCTGATTGGCGAACTTGGCCCGTTTCAGGCGGCGTATCAGCTCTTCGGTTTTGCCCGAGAACATCGAGCCGCAAATTACCTCGATCCAGCCCTTGCGGCTGGCATTTTCCAAAAACATTTTTGTTTACCTCTTACTTTAAGTTATTTCTTTTATCGTTCAGCGTTTCGGCGTATCGTATAACCGAAAATGTTTTTCTCAAAATTCATATCGACAATCCCTCTGAATCTCCCTTGTCCGCTTTTGCCACTTTTAACCGTAAAAGTGGCTCAAAACTCCCGCACGGCGAACTTTTGCGGGTTCGTTCGTTTGTCGAACGGCTCAGGATGCTACGCAAATTTGTAAACAAATTGTCTCCTTCGCATTTCGTTCGACTGCACTCCGAACTGATCCTTAAAGTTCGCGGTGCGGTTTATCGGAACCCGCGCTATCCGCGCGGGGGTTCTTTTGTCGATTTATTTTATTGTCAAAAAATATTTCAACAAAGCAATAAGCACAACATCGCGC
>JAGBEH010000002.1 GCA_017937125.1 Alistipes sp.
ATCGGTGTCGTCATTCGGACAGGCGGGATTTTTAATGCTCCGATACGCGATGCCGATTCGGTTTTTATGCCGCCGCCGTTTTGTTTCTCGCATCGATTGTTCTCCCGTCTCGATTATTTTCTGTATCTTCACATCGTTGGAAATCCTTATATATACGTTAGTGGAGGAATATTGCATCAACAACTATATAATTAATTACCTTACCTAAATGTATTATTCGAATGAAACGCCTGTTTATAATACAATTCTTTTCATCGATTGCAACACCGTTTTATTGTGTTGCGCAGGAGCCGATTGTGATAGATGCTTTTGCAGGACCATTTCCTTATCTTTATGAGGTAGTGCAAGGATATACCCATGCAAATTTCGAATATCCGAAGAATGTGGACGATATATTGAAGTATTGGCAGGAAGACAAGCAGTCTGCAATGACAAGAGAAATATTGACCGATGCAATAATAGAACGACTGGATTCGACAACTTTCTCACGCCTTGACAAGGAACGCAGGGATATAAGCATTAGTCATAAAAACAGATGTTTTGTCGCCAAATACAAACAGGATACATTATTCTGGGAAACGATGACTAATTATTACAAGCCATTAAAGCATTATTGGAAACAAGACAGAGTCCGCATGCGTAATTTTTATTATGTATCCATGAAACGTTCGGATTCACAAGTACACAACGATGCTTCGGAAGAAGTGCAATGGGAATTTACGAAAGGACTGTATCGTATGGTCGGGACTGCATTGCCTAAATTTTGGGAAAGTCGAAAGCAATTAAAACCTTTCAAGGTGATAATTCTTGAATTTACAAACGGGAAACTGAATCCAAAATATTGCAGGAAAAATTTCAAACCGAAAGTTCTGCCTCTTTACGATGAGGTCGGGAAATATGTAGCCGATTTCGCGAAGGAATACGGATTCTCGCGTATTATATTTTACTATATGTATGATGTCTGAGATAGTACATGATTTTCTACGATAGTCGCGATCGGACGGTATGTGCGCGATTTTGCTGAAAAACATAATTTGTCACGAATAATATCCTATTATATTTACGATTAAGAATGCAGACCAGTACACCGGCAGGTACTGAATATACCGATATGCCGGAAGAAAAAGATGCGCATGAAATAGGAAATAAAATAATTCAGGATTACAAAAATGGGAACTATTACAGGGAAGATAAGGCTAATTTATGGAATGTTTTTACTGATTGGTTTAACGGGCTGTTCAAATAACGCTTGTTGCGACTATTGCGAAAATATCCAAACACATACAGAAATTTCTAATGACAGTGTTTTTGTTTTCAATGATGAAAATAAGGTTAAAATACACAAATTATTAAATCCGTATCTTGAAGATATGGAAGAATTTCTTTTAACGGAATACAATACAAAATTGTCTGATCTTGGATTCTTTATATACGATTTATATACTGGCAATATAATTAATGATGACATCAATTTTACTGGTAAAAAATACGGAATATATAAAGTTAATTTATTGCATCAACCTGGTGAATTAATATTAACAAATGGAGGATCTTTTACATATGTGAGGATAAGCGAGATGTCCTATGAAGAAGTTCTATTATATATTATTCAATATTTCAAAGACAATGATATAGACGAACGATTATTGCCGATATATATCAATCGAATATCAAAAGTTTGGTTATGGGGTACAGCTGGTTACCATGAATTTGGGAAATGGTATGATTGGTTTAATGAGCCTGACAAAGTCGATATCGCAAAGGAATATAAAGAGTATATGGATTTCTTAAAGTAAATAGTCCGCCGTATAAAATTTAAGTGCTGCCTGATTTATCAGGCAGCACTTTGTATTAAAAATCTCGGAACAGTATCCTGTTGCGGTTATTTCGCCTTGTTTTTGTCCGTAAGTGCTGTCAGCGAACCTAATGCACTTATCAGGTTGCTCGCTTCGTAAGGCAGATAAACCGTTTTGGTATTGTTGCCGTCGCTCATCGCCTTGAGCGCTTCGATATATTTCATCGTCAGCATATACGCCGCAGGATCGGTCTTGGATTTCGCTATCGCTTCCGTCACCTGCGCAATCGCCTCGGCTTCGGCCTTGGCTTGCAGAATCTTGGCATTCGCCTGTCCTTCGGCATAGAGGATCGTGGCCTGCTTCTCGGCTTCGGCGCGGTTTATTTGCGACGCCTTTTCGCCTTCGGACTTCAGAATCTCGGATGCCTTTTCTCCCTCGGCATTCAGAATGTCGGCGCGGCGCTTGCGCTCGGCCTGCATCTGACGCTCCATTGCCTGACGCACCGTTTCGGGAGGTGTTATGTCCTGCAACTCTACGCGCGTAACCTTGACGCCCCATTTGTTGGTCGCGTCGTCGAGTATCGTTTGCAGCTTGCTGTTTATGGTGTCGCGCGAGGACAGCGTATCGTCCAGTTCCATTTCGCCGATGACGTTTCGCAATGTCGTCTGGGTCAGCTTTTCGATGGCGTTGGGCAGATTGTCTATCTCGTATATGGCACGTTTGGGGTCGATTATCTGGAAATACAGCAGTGCGTTGATTTCGGTCTGCACGTTGTCTTTCGTGATGACGTTTTGGCGGGGGAAGTCGTACAACTGCTCGCGCAAATCTATTTTGACCGTCGTTTTCGTGTAAATCTTGTCGTACCCGTTTATGGATTGCGCTTTGTAGCGGACGTGCATCTGTCGCGAACTTTCGAGTATCGGCAGTATGAAATTGATGCCCGGCGACAGTGTGCGCTGGTACTTGCCGAGCCGTTCGACTATGCGCGTCTCCGATTGTGAAATGACGGTCAGCCCCGAAAGGATGTAGACGACTGCGAATATGCAGATTATACCGATGATAATAGTAGTTGCCATAATGTTAAGGTTTTTTTACGGTTATTGTCAGACTGTCGATTTTCGTGATTACGACCTTGCTCCCTGCGGGTATCGTCTCGCCCGTCTCGGATACGGCCTTCCAGCTCTCGCCGTAGACCGATATGCGGCCGCCGTTGTCGCCGACGGTTTCGGTGACTGTCGCCGTCAGTCCCACCATCGCCTCGGCATTGGTCGCCCCGTTTTTCTTGCGTGCGAGGTATTTGATGAATATGGGGCGCAGGACGAGTGCGCAGAATATGCTTATTACGGCGAATACGAGCAGCTGTATTGTCAGCGAACCCCCGAGGCTTGCTGTCAGAGCGCCGCAAAAAGCACCTATCGAGAAACATATTATGGCGAATCCCGATGTCAGGACCTCGATAATCAGCAGTATTAGAGCGATGATTATCCAAATGTGCCAAGCTTCCATCATAATCTGTTCGAAATTATAATAATTCGCTACTTTTCTGCCGCCGTGTCGTAAATGCTGCCCATTTGCCAGGCATTCAGCTTTACGAGACGTACATCTTTGCCGACAGGCCGTATTGCTACTCCGCGGCTCTCCTCGAGCGTGGGGTAGGTCCTGACGGCTATGCACTGGCGGTCATTGACGAATACCTCGACGACGCTGCGGTCGATGAATATCCTCAATTTTACGGTCTCCTTATTGCCGAGATAGACGTCGGCGGTCTCGGTTACGCGCGGCCTTACTATGTCGGACAATGAGCCGTGCGAGTTGTCTATCGCTATGGCCGAGGCGCGCACTTTGTGCCTGCCAGGGGCCGTGCGGTCTGGATAGCCGCCGTTGCGGTAGAATATTATGCGCGTGTATTCCCGTTTGTCGGGAGAACGCAGTACGTCGAATTCGAATGCGGGTGCGCCGCCGAGGTCTATTTCGGCCTCGATCTCCAGCGTTTCTCCCTCTACCTTGTCGAGAACCGTTTCCGTATTGGCGGGCAGCCGCATCCCCTCGATGGAGACGCACTCGCCGCGCAGCGATTCTATGTCGCCGAACGGTCGGATGCACAGCCTGTCGAGGGTGTCGAGCGTCAGCAGGCGCGGCAGTGTCATAAGCTCGCTGTAACAATCCTTGCCCAGCCGCTTGCCGCTCGTCATATTGAATATGGCCACGATGCCGCCCTTGCCGTCGGGGCAGGCCGAGGGCGCATGTACGCCTCCGTTGCCGACGGGACCGTGGTTGAAGTTGCCTCCGCCCGTTATCTTGAACTTGTCGCGGTCGGTATCGTAGTCGCCTATCAGGTATTTGCCGCCGCTCTTGTGGCTGAAATGCAGCAGGATATGTTTGCCGCGGTCGCCTATGGGCCAGAAATAGGGGCAGGCTCCGTCGTCACCGACCAGTGAGTAGGAGTTGTCCTCGAGGAATTGGTGCATATATTCCCATTTCTTGAGATCTTTCGAGCGGAACAGAAATTCGGCGGGCATATTCTGTCCTCCGGGTCCTGTCGGCTGCGTGCCTGCGGAGAGTGCGTAGTAATATTCTCCCTTATGCCATATGCAGGGGTCGAAGACGTTGTAGGGGAGTTTCTCTCCCTTTTTGCGTATCGCGACCATCGGATTTTCAGGCAGCTTGTCCCAGTTGAGCAGCAGCGGGTCGGACGATACTGCTATCATATTGCCGTAGCCTACGCCGTGATAGGCGGCTATTACACGGTCTTTCTCCACGAGTGTGGCGCCCGAATAGACTTTGGTCTCGGGGTCGGGATATATTGCGAGCGGCAAATCCTGCCAGTGTATCATATCGTCGCTTACGGCGTGTCCCCAGTGCTGGCGCGGGTCCTCGGGCGGGTATGCCTGATAGAAGAGATGCCAGCGGCCGTTCCAGTAACACAGACCGTTGGGATCGTTCAGGCGCCCTTCCGGCGAGATGAAGTGGTAGGCGGGGCGGTGTCTGTCGGCGGCATCGAGCCTTTTGCGCGACTCGGCATAACGCTTCAGCAGCGGGTTGTCGGCGAGTTCTTTCTTTTGCTGCTTCTCTTTCGCGGAGAAGCGGTAGGACGGAACTTTGGACGCGATGTCGGTTTGGGCGTATGCCCCCGAACCGAAAGCCGAGAACAGCGATACGGCCAAAGCGATCGAGGTTTTCTTCAGGTTCATAAGTGCGAAGATCGGATTTGTTTCTGCAAGGTAGTCATATTTCGCGACATATGCAACGGTTCGTAGGTATTATTGTGCGGTATGCGGTCGGGCGGGGATATGTCACGATACTGTCGTTATCGGTTTTGCGGCACGTATTTTGCCGAATGAAAAATGCGCGGACCCGACTAATTGATTCTGTAAAATTACCCCTCATTTACAACAAATTAGTCGAGAACCGCGCATAACACGTTCTCGACTGCTTGTCTGTTGTAATTTTAGAGGGACCAGAATCGACAAACAGTAAAAGTATTTCCTATTTCAGCGACAAAAATATGGAATAATATTTTGCTATCCAAATTTTGGCAGTCGAATGATAAATCGATTTTCGATAGACAATCCTGTTTTAGTTAGTGTCGTCGGTTGTCGATGAATAAGCCGATTTATTTCATCTCTCTTCGCGCATTCCGTCGCTTCAGACCCGTGTCGGTCAGGAGAACGGTTCTGCGTCGGGCAATCGATATGCGCCGCTGTTGCCGTGATAGTCTCGCTTCGTGATGACGGATGAATGTTTCGACCATACATTGCAGTCCGTCCACGATGTAATACGGCAACTCGATGTTGTCGGGCACGGGGTCTTTCAAATCATCCATAAAGGTGTCATAGTTTACGGAGCACAGGAACCTTGCGAAACGCCTGTAAACCTGTTTGTGGCAGCGAGATGCATTTTCAGGCCGATAATAGAACTTGTCGATGAGCTTCGCGATTAATTTTCGCCTTTGAATGTTTTCTTTACGACTCATATAATACGGTATTTAGTTATGCGGCAATATTGCCATAATTAAGTTACCGCAAAAATTGTCAAATTCGATAGAAAGTTCAAGAAAAATAGCGCGCAGCACATTTTTTTATTTTCATTCGGACCCGAATATGCAAGGATCGGACACTCTTTTGACGCGGAGCGGCGGTTGCGGACATACGGCGGTTACGGCGGTTCGCGATGCTCGGATGCGTGTCAGTCGGGAGTGTTTTAGAACTTTTCGTGACTTTTGCTGACATTGTTCAACGTGTCCGCCGTAGAAGAGGGCGGGTACTGTGTTTTTGCCCCTTTTCTCGTCTCGATATAACCCGAAGGGAGCGGCTATGCGTTCGGCTTCTCGAAAAGGCTGTCGGAATCGGTTCGGTGCAAAGCCGCAGAAGGTTGCCAAAAATAAAAGCCTCCCTTTGCAAAGGGAGGCTTGTGCGTTATGTCGTAAGGTGCCGCTACAACTTTTTCAGCGGCTCGAACCCTTTGCCGTAGACGCCCATTACCGAGCCTACGGATATGAATGCGGCGGGATCTATCGCGCGGACGATTTTCAGCATTTGCGTGGTTTCGCGCTTGCGGCATACGACGAGCACCACATACCCCTCCTCCTTGGTGTACCAACCTTTCGAGTCGAGCAGCGTCGCGCCTCGGTGCGTCCGCGAAGTTATGGTGTCCGCGATTTCGGAATAGTGGTCCCGCGAGAATATCATTATCTGGTTCGACTGCATGTTTCCCGACTGGATGTAATCGACCGTGTAGCTCAATACGGCTATGATGATATAACCGAAAATCACGGCATCGATGCCCAAATCCTTTACGAATATCGCCGAGCCTATGACGAAGAAATCGACTATCATCACTATGCGGCCGTAGCTTATCGTGCGATACTTGTTTATGATTATCGAGACGATGTCGGTGCCGCCCGTCGAGCCGCCTTCGTGGAAGCATATCGCTATGCCTATGCCCGTGATTATACCGCCCAGAATGGCCGACAGCAGGCGTAGGAACAGCGGTTCGGGATTCGATGCGTCCGCAAGGAACGTAAGCAGGCTCCACCCTTCGGGGAAGACGCCCTGCCATATCGACAGCCACAGAGACATCATACATATGCAGAAAATGGTCTTGATGCCGAAGTTCCACCCCACGATGAACCCTGCTATCAGTAGCAGGATGCCGTTGATGCACAGTACCGATATACCCATCGGAATCCCCGTGAGGTGATATATGAGCAGTGCCAGTCCCGCAGCTCCCGCACCCATCGACTTGGCGGGCAGGATGCAGCCTATCCAGCCGAAGGCGTAAAGCGCCATACCGAGCGTCATTACGACGTACTCCTTGAATGTGATCAATACTTTGCGAGGGGTGATTCTCTCCTTGAGGTCTCCTACCGATAAATTCATTTCGTAAATGTTTGTTTTTCGGGACAAATGTATACAAAATAATCCGAAAAGGTGCGATTGTACCGCTTCGCAATGTATAATTTCGTATATTCGACTCGTGTCTTATATACTCCTACGCTCGGCAATGCTCAAATAAATTTGGCATTGCGCCCGCTTATTCGTATATTCGCGTTATGGATGTTACCGAATTCAGGGACTATTGTCTCTCATTGCCGCTGGTCGAGGAGTCTACGCCGTTCGACGAAACGACTCTCGTCTATAAGATCGGCGGACGGATGTTCGCATATGCGGGTATGTATGATTTCCGCCGTTTCGCGGTCAAGTGCGACCCCGACGAAGCGGAGGAGCTGCGTGCTATGTATCCGGAGGTCCTTCCCGCGTATCATTCGAGCAAACGTCATTGGAACGACATATATACCGACGGAGGCCTGACCGAAGAGTTCCTGCGGCGGCAGATACGCAATTCGTATATGCTCGTGATACGGGAGAACGTCACCCCGAAGTCGCTGAAGACCGAGATCCTCGAGCACCTCGAACGATGCGGTTTTTCGGCTCGGACGGATTGAAAATGAAAAACGGCGGCTTCGTTAGCCGCCGTTGTGTTACGGATTGCCGCAGCCGTTACTGCTGCCGTGCCGCTTCGTAGTCGGCTTTCACATCGAGATAGAAGTTCGCGAATACGGTCTGGTAGTAGGGTATTATCCACAGCAGGCCGATAAACAGGGTTACGGCACTCAATATTACCCAGCCGATATAGCCCAACTGCATAAGGAAGAATTTCATTTTGTAGCCCCGCATCATCTCCATACTGCGTTTTATGGCCGCTTCGGCTCCCATCTCGGGATTCTCGGCGATTATGTAAAGCGACATCGAGTACGACAGGCCTTTGATGATACCCGGTACTATCAGCAGCAGGGTCCAAAGGAAAGTGTAGATGCCGACAAGTATCGAGGTGCCTATCGCCTTCCAATAATAGGTGCCGTTGAATGCGCCGCCCAGTCCCGACGGCGAGAGGGACTCTTCGCCGCGTGCGAATCCCAAAAACATCTTGAGCACACCGAACTCTACGGGCAGGTATATGAATATCAGCAGCACCAGTGCAATCATCTGTGGCGTTATATGATCCTCGTCCGCCGAGCCCGCACCGCAGATGGCATAGATCAGTATCAATAGCAGGGTAATGAGTACGGCCGAACCCCAGTTGCCTTTCATCGCCGCGAGCGACGATTGTCTGATTTGCGAATTTGTTTGCATAGTTTTCAGAATTAAATATTAGACTCCGCAAATTTACGAAATTCCCCCCCCCCTCCAAATTTTCGGACGAAAAAATGCAAAAAAAGTGCCGTTCGCCCGATCGGGAACGGCATATGATATGTCTGAGAGCGTTTTTCGTCCGAAAATCGCGTTTATGATCGGCTGTCGGCGGGCGGTATCAGTCGGCTGTCGGCTGTCCGAAAATACCGTTGAGCGTGTGCGCCAGTCTGTAGGCGGCTTTCACGAGCTGCGATTTCGACAGTTCCTGATGTTCGACGAAAAACGAGCGGTCGATATTGTCCCCGGGTTTGGCCCAGTCGTATATTGCCCGACAGTTGCGGGCGTTCTCCATCGCCCACTCCTCGACGGTGCCCTCGCACGCTTTCGCTATCTTCTTTTTCGACCATTTGTCCAGTTTTCGGACGTACGGCTCGAACTCCTCGCCAAGTTCGGGATAGACCGCACGTATGGACAGCCCGTCCCACAACCCGTGGTAGCGTTTGGGTTTGCCTTCGTATGTCAGCGGAAACTGGTCGTAGCGCGTAATGCGCTTCTCGTTCGGGTCTTTCGGTTTCGGCCGGCTGAACACGTCCGGAAATTCGGTGTAATATACGTGCGACGGGCAGTGCATGTCGCCTATCATATGGACTACGCATCGCAGGTTTATGACAACGGCCGAGTCGGTGAGCTCGCGGAAATTCTTCAGGTTGCCGATACACTTCTCCAGATTCGGCAGCAGGTCGCCGTCGCCGTTGTACGCACGGCGCGAATCGGGCCTGCCGTCCGGCCCTATGGTGTACATATGCCACCACGACGTCTGCTCCCAACCCGCGATATGCGATTTCGAGCGGTTCCACGATGCTACGCGGTCCATCCACGCGGCATCGTCTACGATCGAGCCGTGAATGTAACGCTCGATTTCCGCTTTCGCTTCGGGCGTGAGGTGCTTTTCGGCTATGTCGGCTATGAGCTTGTGCCCCCAGCCGCTCCACGCCGATGCCGGTTGTGCGGCGAACACTCCTGCGAGCAGTGCCGCCAAGATGAAAGTTTTCTTCATATTTCAGGCTGTTTGACTGTGTTTGCCGATAAACGAGAGAATAGCTTCGGCGCACTCCTCTCTCTGTTCGAGGAACCCCATATGCCCCGAATCGTCGAGCCGTATGACTTCGGCCTGCGGGTGCGCAGCTATCATAGCTTCGGCTGTCGGTTCGGTGATGTATTCGTCTTTGCAGCCGAGGATGAACAGTTGCGGGACCTTCGATGCCCTCAGCATGTCGTTCATATCCTTGCGCCGTATCATTCCGTTGAGCAGGGCGATGATGCCCCCGTCCTCGGTTATGTGCACCGTCTCGGCCAAATCCTCGATGTAGTCTTTCATCGCGCGGCGGTTGTCGGCGGCAAAACCCGTTTCGGGTGCCGTGCGTGCCAGCAGCTCCTTCCTGCCCGATTTCACGAGAGCGATTTCGCGCTCGCGGTTCTTGCGCTTCTCCTCGCTGTCGGCATTGGGCGTCGAACTCAACAGGACTATGCCGTCGAGCCTTTCGGGATACTTCTCGCAGAATGCCAGAGCCGCATATCCGCCCATAGAATGCCCGACGAGCGTGCATTTCCCGATGCCGAGCTTGTCGAGCATGGCGAGTACCGTGTCGGCCAGAAATTCCATAGTGTGGCACTCTCCCTTGACGACCGATATGCCGTGTCCCGGCAGGTCGAGCGTGATGACGCGCACCTGCTTGTAAAGCAGCGGTACGAACTCTTCCCATATGAGCATAGATTCGAGATACCCGTGCAGAAGCACGACGCATTTGTCCCCTTTCTCGGAGTCGCAGACGTGGAGCGGCGTATCGCCTGCCGTTATGAACTTTTCGACCATCGTTTTTTTTGTTATCGATGCGTAAATTTACGCAATATCCCGCCCTTTTGCAAAAAAATTCGTATTTTTGAACGATTATACCCATAGCTATGAAGTTGAAATTCATAAAATGCCACGGTTCGGGAAACGACTTCGTAATGATCGACGCGGTCGCCCAAAGTATCGGGGACGTGAACATCGGTAATTTGGCCGTCGATGTCTGCGACCGCAGCGGTGGGATCGGTGCGGACGGCATCTTGCTGCTCGTGCGCGAGGGCGGCGGTTATGCTATGCGTATGTTCAATCCCGACGGCTCGGAGGCCGAAATGTGCGGCAACGGCATCCGCTGCGTAGCACGTCTTGCCCGTCGTTATGTCGATTCGGACATTTTTACGCTGCGTTCGGGCGGCCGCGACTATACGGTTTCGCGGGAGGCCGAGTTGGGCGAGGGTATCGAGACCTTCGGCGTGCGTATACCCATAGCTTTGCGCAGTGCCGATTTCGGGTCGTACGTCGGGGATGCGGATTTCGTCGGGCGGACGATTCCCGAGCTGGATGCGGATTTGCGTTTTACGGCATTGAGTTTGGGTAACCCGCATATCGCGGCGGAGTGCGGAAAGGCGGATATGGCGCAGCTCGAGCGGCTCGGCGAGCGCGTGAAAGGTTTGAAACGCCTGTTCCCCAACGGAGTGAACGTAAGCCTGTTCGAGGTCAGGGGCGAGAACGAGATATTCGTCGCCACCTTCGAACGCGGCGCGGGCATTACGCTCTCCTGCGGTACGGCGATGACGGCGAGCACTACGGCTGCGGCGCTGCTCGGGCTGTGCGGGTTCGGACGTCCCGTTACGGTGCGGAACCGCGGCGGTATGGTGCGGTGCGAATGCCTGCGGGAGCCGCTCGTGACGAAATTGACGGGTAATGCCACGTTCGAATATGCGGGTACGTTGGAGTCCGACGGCGAAGGCAGGGTGAAATTCGACATCGACGTGATATTCGATGCCGAGATAAATGCGTACGGGGTTTTTGCGGAGAAAGAGAGGGGTTTGTAGTGAAGAAGATAATCGGATATTCGTTGATTGCGGTGCTGGCGGGGATTTCGTTTTCGTCGTGCAGCGTCACGCGCAATTTGCCGTCGGACGAATATCTGTTGCAGAAGGTCAAGATCGAGGCGGACAAGCAGACTCCCCGCAAGGAGCGGATAGGCGCCGACGAGTTGAAGAAATATGTCCGCCAGACGCCCAACAAACACTTTCTGGGAACTAACCTTTATGCGTGGATATATAATCTGGCCGACCCTGCGAAAGACAACTGGTGGAATAATTTCAAACGCAAGATCGGCGAGGAACCCGTGCTGCTCGATCTGGATCTGACGCGCAAGTCGGCCGAAAATCTTCAGATATATATGAATTCGCGCGGATTCTTTTCGTCGAAGGTGGCGTGCGAGGTCGATACCGTTTATCGTAAGAAGCGCGCCAAAGTGATATACCGTACGACGCAGAACCGCCCCTACCGCATAAGCAAAATATCCTACGATTTCCGCGACAAGTTCCTCGAGCCTATCGTTATGCCCGATACGGTGAATACGTTGCTGCACGCGGGCAACATATTCGACATTACGGTTCTGGACAAGGAACGCGAACGCATTACCGCATATCTGCGCGAACGGGGCTATTACAATTTTTCGGTCAATAATATAGAATATGTGGCCGATACGCTCGGCGGGAATTACGAGGTCGGCGTGCGCGTGGTCATCAAACAGAACATAACGGGGTATAACGAACGGGGCGATGCCGTGATGGAGAACAATGTGGTCTATCGCATCCGCGAGATAAATATCCTGCCCGATTACGACCCTGCGGCCGCCAAGTCCGACCCGCTCTATACCGCTCGTTTCGATACGGTAAGGATGCGCGGCCTGAACGTGGTTTACAACCGTTCGAAGCATCTGAACGTGCGCCCGCGCGTATTGCGGTATGCCGTGCCGCTCTATCCGAACTATCTTTACGACGTGCGCAGCGTGAGACGCACGTATGACGATATAATGTCTTTGGGATATTTCAAGAGCGCGAGAATCGTCTTCGAGGAGCTGCCGCAGGTTATCGACCGCACCAATTACATTACCTATGTCGGCGATTACGACGGCCGTCGCCGTGTGGATTCGTTGCAGACGCACTATACGCAGGAGGGTTATCTCCGTTGCGACATACTGTGTACGCCCGCGCTCAAACAGAGTTTCAACGTCGAACTCGAAGCCAGCACGGCATCGAGCTTCTATGGCGTGAGCGCTACGGCGGGATATCAGAATCGGAACATATTCCGCGGGGTGGAGGCGTTCGACGCATCGGTCACGATAGGTTACGAATATATGAAGGCGCCCGATGCCAAGCGGCGCAATGCAATGGAGATCGGCGTCTCGGCGGGATTGTGGTTCCCGCGCTTCCTGCCGTTTCGGGTATCGACGCTTTCGTCCATAAATCAGCCGCGCACGAAACTCGAACTCTCTTACAATTTCCAGAACAGGCCGTACTACCGCCGTAATCTGTCGAGCCTGTCGTGGACGTATTCGTGGAAAAACAAACGCCATTCCTCGTGGACGCTGCGGCCGATAGACATAAATCTGGTCGATGTGGGCTATCTCGACAAGGATTATGCGAACAGCCTGCAAAACAAATATCTCAAGAACAGTTACATTTCGCAGCTGATATGCGGCATATCCGGCTCGTACTACTATAACAGCCAGTTGCAGAACTCGGGGACTAATGCCACGACCATCCGTATCAACGGCGAGTTGGCGGGCAATCTGGTCGATGGCCTCGAGCATCTGTTCTCGAAACCCGCGGCAGGCAAGGACTACTATACCATTTTCGGTATCCGCTATTCTCAGTATCTGCGTTTCGACGTTAGTATCAGCCGCAAATGGCAGTTCGGAAAGGTTACGGCACTGGCAGGCCGCATATTCGGCGGCTACGGGTTGCCGTTCGGCAACTCCGATTCTATGCCGTTCGACCGTCTGTTCTACTCGGGTGGCAGCAACAGTATGCGCGGCTGGGCTCCGCGTACGCTCGGGCCGGGTTCGTCGGCCGCCCCTGAGAGCGTCGTATATCCGAGCCAGCTGGCGAATATGAAACTCGAGGCCAATCTCGAGTTCCGTTTTCCGATATGGGGCATATTCCACGGCGCCGTGTTCCTCGATGCCGGCAATATATGGTATACGGGCACTACGTCGTCCGAGACGCCCGCCGACAGCGAGTTCCATTTCAATACCTTCTACAAGCAGTTGGGATTCAATACGGGTGTCGGCCTGCGGCTCGACATCAAGTTCGCTATTCTGCGTCTGGACTGGGGTATTCAGCTGCATAACCCGAATAAGCCCGACGGCGACAGGTGGATTCATAACTTCAAGTGGTCGAATACGGCACTCAACTTCGGTGTCGGCTATCCGTTCTGACCGTCCTGCGGCCGTTATGCTCTCGGCCTGACGAAAACCGTTAGCCCCGACACGTCGATGTGTCGGGGCTAACGGCTTTACTTGTGTTTATCGTAACGTTCGGTCGCGGAATTCGGGGAAGAATGCGGCCGAAAGCGTCGTAAATTTATTGTTGCGCTGCGGCGGGAGTCTCGGTGATGCCTAACTCCTTGCGTACGGCGGCCGAGATGTCCGTTACGGTGGCTTCGTTTACATATGCCAGCGAATTGATCGACATATCGAAAACGGCCGTGTAATCTCCTGCCGATGCGACTTTTTTCACTGCGTCCGATGCCTTTTCGTGTATGGGGCGGAACAGCTCTCCCTGCTGCTTCTCGACATCCTGCTGTGCAACCTGCTGCAACTCGGTATAGCGTGTCTGCAAGCCTTGCAGTTCGCTCTCCTTTACCTGCTTTGCCGTCTCCGACAAAGTGGGCAATGCCTTCTGGAACTCGGCGTATTTATTGTTGAATTCTACCTGAATGGCTTCTAATTGTTCGCTCCAGTCTTTGCTCAGGGCCTCGATTTTGGTCTGCATTTCTTTGAATTCGGGCATTGCGAAAATTACCTCCTGCAAATTGATGCGTCCGAATTTCTGAGCGAAAAGCGATGTGGAACACATCACCATTGCCAGCGTAAGGGTCAGTTTGATAAGTTTTTTCATTGTGTAACGTGTGTATTATTGGATTTTACGATTTATTTCGTCTCTTTGAGAGCTTCGATTACGGCTTGCGTATGGTCGGCTTTCGGCGAGTAATAAAGTATATTGGGGTTGGTCGCTATGTCGAGTACCAGTTCGTACCCGTGTGCATTCGCATACTCCTCGATGACCTTGAATACGCGATTCTGGATAGGCTGTATCAGCTCGATGCGCTTCTTCATCAGCGAGCCGTCCGTCCCGAACAGGGATTCCTGCAAACGCGTAGCCTCCTGCTCGCGTTGCAGAATGGTGCTCTCTATCGATTGGCGTGCGCTTTCGGGAAGGCTCGCTTTTTTCGCCATATAGTTGTTGTAGAGCGTTTCTACCTCCTTAAACTTGCCGTCCACCTGCTTCTGATATGTCTCGGCCTGCTTGTCCACCTGCTCTATGGCCGAGTTGTATGCCTCTATCGACTTGAAGATTTTCTCGCTGTTTACGACGATGTAATTCTGTGCACAGAGCACTCCTGCCGCGGCGACAGCCAAAACGGCCGTTAAAATCATTCGTTTCATAATCCGATACGTTTTAGTCGTTATACAAATATAACACTTTTCTTCAAATATGCTGCCAATTATCAGAACGATTGTCCGATTACGAAGTGGAACTGGCTTCCGCTGCGTTTGGTCGAACCTGCGGGAGGATCGAATCCCCAGCCCCAGTCTATGCCGAGCATACCGACGATAGGCAGGTACAATCTGACACCGACACCCGCCGAACGTTTGATCTTGAACGGGGAGAAACTCTTCCACGACGAGAATCCGTTACCTCCCTCTAAGAATCCGAGCACGTAAATCTGCGACGACGGCTTCAGTATGACGGGATAACGCAGCTCCATAGTATATTTATTGTATGCCACGGAGTAGGAATCGCCCGCAGGGTCGAGGGCGCCGTCCTCGTAACCGCGCATAGATATGATATCGACACCGTATATGTTATATCCCGACATACCGTCTCCTCCGACCTCGAACCGTTCGAACGGCGAGACTTTGTGTTTGTTGTAGTGCCCGAGGAATCCCATTTCGGCACGAGCCATAAGCACGAGGTTGTTGTTGCTGGTCAGCGGATAGAACCATTGCGCCTTGAACTGCCACTTGTGGTATTCTATCCATTTGTAACGTTCCTGCTCGCTGAGGTTGGGATCGGAGTATTTTTTGCCGTCCCACAGCGAGTAGGGCGGGGTCAGCTGCAACGATACCGAGAAGTCCGAACCGCGGCGCGGATAGATGGGCTGATCGACGGAGTTGCGGCCGAATACGAACTTGAGCGAGAAGGTATTGGCGGCTCCGTTGTTCATAATGAACGACGACCATCCTTTCAGCTTGTAGCGCTGGTAAGACGCCTCGGCGTATAGCGTGAAATACGGGTCGGGCCAGCTGAGACGCTTGCCGAATCCGAGCGCCACGCCCGTCGAGCGGAAATACTGCGTTGCCGTCTGCCATACGTAATATGCGTCGTTGGATTCGGACAGGTGCATCGACAGCGTGAACGAATTGGGTTTGTGGCCGCCTAACCACGGGTCGGTGAAACTTATGGCCAGAGCCTTATAGTATGTACCGTTGGTCTGTCCCGAAATCGAGAGCTGCTGGTTCTGCCCCATAGGATACGGGCGCCACGCCCCTTTCTTGAAGAAATTGCGTATGGAGAGGTTCTTGAGCGTGATGCCGACCGACCCGACGAACGTTCCCGAACCCCAGCCGCCGGCGATGTTGAACTGGTCGGAGGCCTGCTCTTCCAGCGGCCACGATATGTTCACCAGATCGTTGGTCACGGGCTTGATGTCGGGCATCACGTTCTCGGGGTTGAAGTGACCGAGCGACATAAGCGTACGTATGGTCTGCATCAGCAGCGCCCTGTTGTAAAGTTCGCCCGGGCGTGTGTACAGCTCGCGGCGGATCACCTCGTCGTTTACGCGGAGGTTGCCCGAGATGTTCACCTCGTTTATGGTGAACTGCTTGCCCTCGAATATCTTTATTTCGAGGTCTATCGAGTCCTTGCCTATGATGATTTCGGCGGGGTCGATCTGCGACATCAGGTATCCGTCGTTCTGGTAGAGCGACTGTACCGACATCTCCTCGGGGTTCTGCTCTTTGCCGACGCCGAGACGCTTGTGCATCGACTTCTTGTCGTACACGTCGCCTTTCGAGACGCTGAACATACGCTGCAACTGTTCCGTGGGGAATATCGAGTTGCCGATCCACGTTACGTTGCGGATGTAATATTTGTTGCCCTCCGAGAGATTTATGTCTATTCCCAGACGCTTGTCGTTGATGCGGTATACGGAATCCGACAATATGGTAGCGTTACGGTAGCCTTTCGAGTTGTAGAAGTCGATGAGCAGCTCTTTGTCGGCCTCGAAATCGGCGTCCTTGAGTTTCGCGTTTTGCCAGAACAGTATGCTTTTGCGGTGCGTCTTCTTGAAGGTGCGGCGCAGACGTCCGTCGGAGAACTGCTCGTTGCCGTTGAAATTTATGGCCCCGACCTTCACGCGCTGCTTCTTGTCCACTATGAACGTCACCTTTACGGCCTGCTTTATCACCGAGTCGTTTTCTATGCGGATGTCCACGTCGGTGTCGAGAAAGCCCTTTTCGGCGAAATGGTCCTTGATAAGTTTTTTGTTCTTGTCGATAATATAGTCCGACAATTCGCTGCCCCGCTTGAGTTTGAGTACCTCGTCCAGCAGGTCTTTTTTCTTACCTGTGGAAACGCCCTCGATGTTCCACGACGATACGCGCGGACGCTCCTTGAGGAACACTTCGAGGTCCACGCTGTCGCCCTCGATCGTGGCGCCTATCTTGACATCGGCGAAATAGCGCTGGCTCCACAGTCGGTTCACGGCGTTCTGGATGAATGACCCGGGCAGGTAAACCGAGTCGCCGGGGATGAGGCCTGCCGACGAGCGCAGTATGTTGTGGTCGAGGTGTTTGACGCCGTGGATATTGACATCGCGCAGATAGTACAGGCGGCGTTCCGAGGCGTCGAGCATCGGGGCGTCCGACGGAAAATCGACGGTCTCCCCGTCGGGGGTGTCTTGCCGTGCGGGGTCCGTCGTCCCCGTTGCGGCGGGTTTCTCATTCGTGCCTGCGGGTGCATTCGGAGCGGGAGAGACCTCCTGTGCGAGTGACGCGAGCGGTATGAAAACTGCCGCTGCCGCCGCAAGGGCTATTTTGAAAAAGCGATTCATCGAATATCTTATAATTTATATCAGGCCGTAGCGTCTCTCGCGCGAAGCGTAGACCTCCATAGCCTTGTCGAAATCCTCTTCGGTAAAATCGGGCCAGAGCACCTGCGGGAAATAAAACTCCGCATACGATGCCTGCCACAGCAGAAAGTTGCTCAACCGGCACTCCCCGCTCGTCCGTATTATGAAATCGGGATCGGGATAGTCTGCCGTATAGAGCGCCTGCCCGATAGTCCGTTCCGTTATTTCCGCCGCACCGATGCGTCCGTCGGCGACCTCGGCCGCTATTTTGCGAACGGCATCCGTTATCTCGTCGCGCGAGGAGTAGTCTATGGCCAGTATCAGTGTCAGCCGTCCGCCGTCCGCCGTGCGTTCCTCGATTTCGGTAAGGTAGCGCTGCACTTTTTCCGAAAAGTGCGAACGGTGGCCGATGAGCTTTACCCGTACTCCCTGCTCGACGAGCGAAGGCGTCTCGTTGATGACGCTTGTGCAGAACAGCGACATCAGGGCCTCCACCTCTTCGGCGGGACGTCCCCAGTTTTCGGTCGAGAACGCATAGAGCGTAAGGTATTCCACACCGTTGCGCACGGCCGCCCTGACGGCCTCGCGTACGGCTGCAACACCTTGTATATGACCCTCGTACCGCTCCTTACCGCGCAATTTCGCCCAGCGCCCGTTGCCGTCCATGATTATCGCAACGTGCCGCGGAATTGGTTGTCGTTCACTCATAACTCGCAAATATAGGGATTTTTCGGGATATTACGGCTTATGCAGCGAGGAATTTGTTATTTGCGAATATCCACACCCCACATCATCTTATTCCGTAACGTGTCGTAAAATGATATATTGTGCGGCACCGCCAAAAAAATGGAGCGTTCCGAACGCCTTACGGCGATCTCGGCAGGGCGGTCCGTCTCGTAGGTGCGGTTGTCGAGCGATACGGTTACGGCACGGTGGCGCGGGTTTATCTTCAGGAGTATTTCGCACGAATCGGGGATTACGAGGGGTCTCATAGTGAGGTTGTGCGGCGCGAGCGGCGTGAGTACGAGACAGTTGCAGGCGGGCGCAAGAATCGGTCCTCCCGCACTGAGCGAATAGGCGGTCGAGCCCGTGGGCGTAGAGATTATCAGCCCGCTGCCGTTGTAGGTGGCGACCGTTTGTCCGTCCACCTGCGCCTCTATCGACACCATAGTCGCCCCGAGGCGTTGTACGGCTACTTCGTTGAGCGCGTAGGGCACTCCGCATTCGGGTATGCCCGACACCTCCAGCATCGGCCGCCGCTCAGTGACGAGCCTGCCTTCGCCGATCTGTCGGAAGATGTCGTCGGTATCTTCTTTGGGAGCGAGGGCGAGAAAGCCGAGATGCCCTGAATTTATGCCTGTTACGGGGATTGTTTCGCCGTCGAGACGGTGTATGCCTTCCAGCAGCGTGCCGTCGCCGCCGTAGCAGACCATAACGCTTTCGGACGGCTGCCTGCCCGTGCGCTCGCCGTATATTTTGTCTTGTGGTATGTGTCGTCCCGTCAGCCGTTCGACCGCTTCGGCGAATTCGGCATTTATGGCGTAGTCGAACCCGTGGCGCTCTATCGCGTCGAACAGCCTCTCGGGTTCTTCGACGGTGCGGCAGGTCTGCGGACGGGAAAAAAGTATTATTTTCATCTGCGGATTTGCGAAAAAGCATTAACTTTACGCGGCAAATATATGGATTATTTATGACAAAGTTAAGCGTAAATATAAATAAGATTGCCGTCATCCGCAATTCGCGCGGCGGAAATATTCCCGACGTAGTGGCGGCCGCGTGCAGAATCGAGGATTTCGGCGCCGACGGGATTACGGTGCATCCGCGCCCAGATGCCCGCCATATACGCTACGACGACGTGCGCGCACTGAAACGTGCCGTACGCACCGAACTCAACATCGAGGGCAATCCTATCGACAACTTCGTCGCATTGGTCGGCGAGGTGCGTCCCGCACAGGTTACGCTCGTGCCCGACGCTCCCGATGCCATAACGTCGAATGCGGGTTGGGACACCCTCCGCAACCGCGATTTCCTGCGCGAAATATGCTCGCATTTCCGCTCGCTCGGCATACGTACGTCGATATTCGTCGATCCCGTGCCCGCTATGGTCGAGGGCGCCGCAGCGTGCGGCTCCGACCGCGTGGAACTCTACACCGAGGCCTATGCTTCGGGATATGCGGCGGACCGCGAACGTGCGATAGCCCCGTACGTCGCTGCCGCCGAGACGGCCCGTGCCTGCGGGCTCGGCCTGAATGCGGGGCACGACCTGAACCTCGACAATCTGCGCTACTTCATCGCACGCATCCCCTATTGCGACGAGACGTCGATAGGCCACGCGCTCATCAGCGACGCGCTGTGGTTCGGACTCGAAAATACGGTGCAATTGTACAAACGTGAAATCGCGGGCGGCCTTTGCGCCGACCGATAATTCCCGCCGAAGAGTTGAAAACCGAAACCCCGCATCTCTCGCTTCCCGTCTTCCGCCGCATATCGGCCATTGCCGACGATATGAATGTCCGTGCATTCGTGGTCGGCGGTTACGTGCGCGACTGGTACCTCCGCCGCCCCTGTACCGACATAGACGTCGTAGTGGTCGGCAGCGGCATCGCCGTCGCCGAGGAGCTTGCCTCGCGGCTGCATACGAAACTCTCGGTATTCAAGACATTCGGCACCGCGATGCTCCGCGCCGACGGTATGGAGGTCGAGTTCGTAGGAGCGCGCAAGGAGTCGTATACGCCCGATTCGCGCAAACCGCACGTGGAGGATGGCACCCTCGAAGACGACCAGCGGCGCAGGGACTTTACGGTCAATGCTATGGCGTGGTCGCTCAATTCCGATACTTTCGGCGAGCTGGTCGATCCGTTCGACGGGATGTACGATCTGGAACACTGCATAATCCGCACCCCGTGCGATCCCGACATAACCTTCTCGGACGACCCTCTGCGTATGATGCGCGGCATTAGGTTCGCCACGCAGCTCGGGTTCGACATCGAGGAGGAGACCTTCGAGGCCGTTCGCCGCAACCGCGAGCGCATACGCATCGTCTCCAAAGAGCGCATCACGGCCGAGCTGAACAAGATAATAATGTCCCCGCGCCCCTCTATGGGCTTCGAGTTGCTCGATGCTGCGGGGCTGTTGGAGCTGATATTCCCCGAAATGTCGCGGCTGAAGGGTGTCGAAAGGCGGCACAAGCACGCGCATAAGGACAATTTCATCCATACGCTCAAGGTGCTGGACAACGTGGCGCGGCGCAGCGACGACCTGTGGCTGCGTTGGGCGGCCGTGCTGCACGACATTGCCAAGCCCGCGACCAAGGCCTACGACCCGAAGACGGGCTGGACGTTCCATTCGCACGAAATGCTCGGTTCGAAGATGGTGCCGTCGATTTTCCGCGCATTGAAATTGCCGATGAATGAACATATGAAGTTCGTCCAGAAGATGGTTTTCCTGCATCTGCGGCCCATAATACTGTCGGAGGATATGGTCACCGATTCGGCCGTGCGGCGCCTGCTGTTCGAGGCGGGCGACGATGTGGAAGCTCTTATGACGTTGTGCGAAGCCGATATAACGTCGGGCATAGACGCGAAAGTCAAGCGCTATATGGCCAATTTCGAACTCGTGCGCCGCAAGATGAAAGACCTCGAAGAGCGCGACCGCATCCGCAATTTCCAGCCGCCGATTACGGGCGACATAATTATGCGCACCTACGGTATCGAGCCTTGCAGCGCCATAGGCGAAATCAAGGAGCGGATAAAGAATGCCATTCTCGACGGCGAGATACGCAACGACTACGACGAGGCGTATGCGATGATGGAGCGTCTGGCGGCCGAGCGCGGATTGACGAAAACTGTAAATCGATAGATTATGGACAAAGAGATTGAAGCGGCCGTGGAGGTGTTGCGCAGCGGCGGCGTGATTTTGTATCCGACGGATACGGTCTGGGGATTGGGCTGCGATGCGACGAATGCGGATGCGGTGGAGAAGATATATGCCCTGAAGCGGAGCGTGAACAAAAAGTCGATGCTCGTGCTGTGCGAATCGGCCGATATGGTCGTGCGCTACGTGAACAAGGCTCCGGCCATAGCGTTCGAGGTGATGGAACTTGCGACGAAGCCCCTGACCGCCATTCTGGGCGGAGCGACGGGGGTGGCCGCCAATCTCATCCCCGACGAGGGTACGCTCGGCGTCCGCGTTCCCGACCACGAATTCTGCCGCAGGATGTTGCGCCGTTTCGGCAAGCCGATAGTATCCACGTCGGCCAATATTTCGGGAGAGGAGACGCCGAAGACGCTCGCCGATGTCGGGCGCGAGATTATCGACGGCGCGGATTTTGTCGTGAACCCGCGTTTCGAGGGCAAACCGACGGGAAAGCCCAGTTCGATAATATCGTTCGGCGAAGGCGGCGAAGTTGAAATCATAAGGCAATGACGGAACAGGTGACGGTTATAACGCCGATACAGATACGTTTCGGCGACATAGACATATTCCACCACGTGAACAACGTCTCGCAGCAGAGCTATTTCGATCTGGGCAAGATGGATTATTTCGAGAAGGTAGCGGGTGTGAATATCACGTCGGATACGCCGCGCATAGTGGCGGTTTCGACCGCGACGAATTATTTCGGACAAATTCGTGTCCGCGATGACATAGCTGTCGTTACGTGCGTCGAAAAGATAGGGAACAAGAGCCTTACGCTCTTTCAGCGCATCGTCTGCGGCGACGAGGTGCGGACCGAAAGCCGGTCGGTTATGGTCGCGTTCGACTTCGACCGCCAAATCTCCGTTCCCGTCCCCGACGAATGGCGCGACAAGATGCTCGGGCAGACGCAATCTCGGGAGTGATGTCCGTGGCCGTTGCGGCGCGATGTGGCACTTCGCCGTTTTCGCGGAGAAGTGCGGGCGGATGGAGACCGCCGCGCAGTATGGATGTGTCGGGCGGATTCCGTGCCGTATGGCTCGTCGGGAAGATAAAAAGCGCGGGAAAGATTCCTTTCCCGCGCTCGGATTTTGAAAAAAGGCAGAACTACTCTTCTTCTTCGACCTCTTCCTCTTTCATATTGTGGTAAACGTTTACCACGTCGTCGTCCTCCTCGAGCTTCTCGACGAGTTTCTCTACCGATTCGCGTCCTTCGGCATCCAGCTCCTTGGAGTCGGTCGGAATGCGTACCGATTCTCCCGAGACGATTTCGAAACCTTTGTCCTCGAGCCATTTCTGGATTGCGCCGAACGACTCGTATGGTGCGTACACGGTGATTCCGTCCTCTTCGGCATAGAATTCGTCCACGCCCAGATCTATCATCTCGAGCTCCAGTTCTTCGGGGTCGGTGCCTGCCGCTGCGACGAACTTGAACGTGCACTTGTGTTCGAACATAAATGCCACGCTGCCCGAGTTGCCCAACGTACCGCCGCATTTGTTGAAGTACATACGCACGTTGGCTACCGTACGGTTGGTGTTGTCGGTCGCCGTTTCCACGAGGAATGCGATGCCGTGAGGTCCGTATCCTTCGTAAATCATCTCCTTGTAGTCGGATGCATCCTTCTCGGTCGCACGCTTTATGGCACGCTCGACATTCTCTTTGGGCATATTCTCCGCCTTGGCGTTCTGCATAAGGATGCGCAGGCGGGTATTTCCCGACGGATCGGGTCCTCCGGCCTTTACTGCGATTTCAATCTCCTTGCCGATCTTGGTGAACGTACGCGCCATATGTCCCCAGCGTTTCATTTTGCGCGCTTTGCGGTATTCGAATGCTCTTCCCATATATCAATAATTCTTTGCTTTATTTTCTTTTCGTTCGACAAAATTAGTAAATTTTACATAAACAGCGATAAAAGCAGCGATTATTTTTGTGAGTACGGCGTTCAAGTTGCCGTAAAATCCCTATCTTTGTTGAGACAGATTTACCGAATATGGATTTTTTGAAACAGATGCCGGCAGGCGACTCCGCGGGATACAGTTTTATGAAACGGCGCATTCACCGTATCCTGTTGGTGTGTTGCAGTTATGACGGTTATATCCTCGAAGAGGACGGGCATATAGAATCGCAGATCAATCAGGAGTACATAGACCTGAATATGAGCAACCCGCCGTCGCTGACGCGCGTGTGCTCGACGGCGGATGCCCTCGACCTTCTCTACCGCGACAACGCATTCGATCTGGTGCTGACGATGTACAATGTCGGGGAGCCGGATGTCTTTACGTTCGGCTGCATAATGAAGGAGCGTTATCCCAATATCCCCGTCGCCCTGATGACGAGCTTCTCGAAAGACATATACCGCCGTATCGAGGAGCAGAACCGTTCGGGTATCGACAACATATTCTGCTGGCACGGCAATACCGACCTGATCATCGCCATCATCAAGCTGCTGGAGGATAAGCTCAATGCCGATGCGGACATACTCGAAGGGGGCGTGCAGGCCATTCTGCTCGTCGAGGATTCGGTGCGCTTCTATTCGACATATCTGCCCGAGCTGTATAAGATGCTGCTGTTGCAGAATACCGAGTTCCTGAAGGACGCGTTCAACGAACAGCAGCAGATACTGCGCAAGCGCGCCCGTCCGAAGATACTGCTCGCCACGAACTACGACGAGGCGGTGGCGATGTACGAGAAGTATAAGAACAACCTTCTCGGCGTGATCTCCGACGTCGGCTTCATACTGCACAAGGAGGACAAGTCGGCGCAGGAAAAACCCGATGCGGGCATAGACCTGTGCCGTATGATAAAGGGCGACAACCCGTTGATGCCCGTGCTGTTGCAGTCGTCGCAGATCGAATACCGCAAGACGGCCGAGGAGTTGGGTGCGGGCTTCATAGCCAAGAATTCGAAGACGCTGCTTTCGGAGCTTAGCGACTACATCACCCGCGAATTCGCATTCGGCGACTTCATTTTCCGCGACGTAAAGAGCGGTGCCGTAATAGGCCGCGCCAAAGACCTGTCGCAGATGCAGGAGCTGATAGCTACCGTGCCCGACGACGCTTTCGAATACCACACGTCCCAAAACCATCTTTCGCGGTGGCTCTATTCGCGCGGTCTGTTCCCGCTCGCACGCCATATACGCCGTTTCAGCCGCGACCATTTCAACTCCACGGACGAACACCGCACGGCTATCGTTAATGTCATAAAGGACTATCGCACGCTGCTCGGGCAGGGTGTCGTCGCACGGTTCGACGCCGAGAGCTACAGCGACGCCATAGGCTTCGCACGCCTCGGCAACGGTTCGCTCGGCGGCAAGGCGCGCGGTCTGGCCTTTATGAACAATATGCTCATCAAGCACAGACTCTACGACAAGTATCCAGACGTCCGCATCCTTATCCCGCGCACGGCCGTGGTCGCCACCGATTATTTCGATGATTTCATTCGCGAAAACGGGCTGAAATACATCATCTCGCGCGAGCTGTCGGACGAGGAGATACTCTCGGAATTCGTGGCGTCGATATTGCCGTCGCCGCTCGTCGCCGACCTGCGGGCATATGTCCGTACGGTGCGTTCTCCGCTTGCAGTACGCAGCTCTTCGAAACTCGAAGACTCCCATTACCAGCCTTTCGCCGGCATATACTCGACATATATGATTCCCTATGTCGATAACGAGGACCGTATGCTGCGCCTGCTCTGCAAGGCCGTAAAGAGCGTATACGCGTCGGTGTATTACGCCGAGTCGCGCGCCTATATACAGTCGTCGCAGAACCATATCTCCGAAGAGAAGATGGCGGTCGTTATCCAAGAGGTGTGCGGCACCGAGCAGGACGGCTGTTTCTTCCCGACGTTCTCGGGCGTGGCGCGTTCGATAAACTACTATCCCATAGGCGACGAGGCGGCCGAAGACGGCGTCTGCAACGTGGCTATGGGACTGGGCAAGCTGGTCGTGGACGGCGGACGCACGCTGCGTTTCTCTCCGAAATATCCTCAGAAGGTCTTGCAGACCTCGACGCCCGAGCTGGCCCTTCGCGAGACGCAGAACGAGGTTCTGGCGCTCGACCTGCGTCCCGAAGCATTCCGCACGTCGATAGACGATGCCGTCAATATACGCCGTCTCGACCTGTCGGAGATAGCCTCGTTCCGCAATGCGAAGTACGTTACTTCGACTTGGGACCGCGAGAACGAACGCATTTCGGACAGCCCGTTCACCAAGGGCCATAAGATTATAACCTTCAACGGAATACTCAAATACGAGACCTTCCCGCTGGCCGAAATCGTGGCTGATATTCTCCGCCTCGGCACCGAGGAGATGCGTTGCCCCGTAGAGGTGGAGTTCGCCGTGAATATGGATGTCCCGTCGGGCGAACAGCGGATATTCAACCTGTTGCAGATACGACCCATAATGAACAACGGCGAGAATCGGGCGATAGATTGGGCGGAGGTCTCTATCGACGAGGCCCTGATTTATGCGGAGAGCGCATTGGGTATCGGGAATATGTCGGATATATACGATATAATCTATGTCAGACCCGACAAATTCTCTTCGCTGGCAACCGAGGCCATCGCCGAGGAGCTGCTGAAGCTTAATGCCGAGATGCGCGACGGACAGCGCGGCTATGTACTTGTGGGCGCGGGGCGTTGGGGCTCGGCCGATCCGTTCCTCGGCGTACCGGTGAAGTGGACGCATATTTCGGAGGCGAAAGTCATCGTGGAATGCAATCTCCCGAATTTCAATGTCGAGCCGAGTCAGGGCACGCACTTTTTCCAGAATGTCACCTCGCTCGGAGTGGGCTATATGACCATCGACCCGTCCAAGGGCGACGGACTGTTCCGCGTCGAACGGCTCGATGCTATGGAGGCCGATTACGAAGGCGAATATTTGCGGCGCGTACATTTCGACAGGCCGCTGTATGTGTATGTGGACGGAAAATCGAACAAGGGGATCGTAAAATAATTACGATTTATAACTTTTTTCGCGAATTTCGTTACAATGTATAATAAATTATGCTATATTTGTATCAAAGAAACATAATCTAAACACAACTGTTATGAACGTTAAGAATCTAATGGCCGAACTCGAACGCCGCCATCCCGGCGAAAGCGAGTATTTGCAGGCAGTGCGCGAGGTGCTTATGACGGTCGAGGAGACCTACAATCAGCATCCGGAATTCGAGGCGAACCGTATCGCCGAACGTATCGTGGAACCCGACCGCAGTTTCACGTTCAAGGTGGTCTGGGTGGACGACAAGGGCGATATTCAGGTCAATACGGGTTACCGCATCCAGTTCAACAACGCTATCGGCCCCTATAAGGGCGGCCTGCGCTTCCATCCGTCGGTAAACCCGTCGATCTTGAAGTTCCTCGGCTTCGAGCAGATCTTCAAAAACGCATTGACGACGTTGCCTATGGGCGGCGCCAAGGGCGGCTCGGATTTCAATCCCAAAGGCAAGTCCGACCGCGAGGTTATGCGCTTCTGTCAGGCGTTTATGACTGAGTTGTGGCGCCACATAGGTCCCGAGACCGATGTGCCTGCTGGCGATATCGGCGTCGGCGGCCGCGAAATAGGCTATCTGTACGGTATGTACCGCAAGCTGGCGCGCGAGAATACGGGCGTGCTTACGGGCAAGGGTATGACCTACGGCGGTTCGCTCATCCGTCCCGAGGCTACGGGTTTCGGTGCCGTCTATTTCCTCAAGCAGATGCTCGAAACTGCGGGTATGGAGCTTGCGGGCAAGACGGTTGCCATTTCGGGCTTCGGCAACGTCGCTTGGGGAGCCGCTACCAAGGCTACCGAATTGGGGGCGAAAGTCGTTACGATTTCGGGTCCCGACGGATATATCTACGACGAGGCGGGTCTCGATGCCGAGAAGATAGCGTATATGCTCGAACTGCGCGCATCGAACAACGATGTCGTCGAGCCGTATGCAAAGAAATTCGCGGGTGCGAAATTCTTCGCGGGACGCAAGCCGTGGGAGGTCAAGGTCGATATCGCAATGCCTTGCGCCACGCAGAACGAGTTGGGCGGCGAAGATGCGAAGATGCTGATAGCCAACGGTGTGAAGATCGTGGCCGAAGTTTCCAATATGGGTTGCCGCCCCGAGGCTATCGACGCGTTCATCGCGGCGAAGATACCGTACGGACCGGGCAAGGCCGTGAATGCCGGCGGTGTAGCTACGTCGGGTCTCGAGATGACGCAAAATTCGCAGAAACTCAACTGGACGGCCGAGGAGGTCGATGCCAAACTGCATCAGATTATGAGTTCGATACACGCGGCGTGTCTCGAGTACGGTACCGAGGCCGACGGTTATATCAACTATATGAAGGGCGCCAACATCGCAGGCTTTATGAAGGTAGCCAAGTCGATGGTCGAGCAGGGTGTTCTGTGATATAAGGTATCTGTTTGCATTTGCGGGAGTTGCGCTTTCTACGGCGCGCTCCCGCTTTTTTTTCGGGCGCGATTCCGCCCTTGAGACGATGGTCCGCATTTGTTATTTAGGGCATTTTATATTATTTTTGCAGACAATGAGAACAAACCGAACATAGTCCTTAAAATGTCTTATTCACAATTGAAATCCGTTTGTACGGCCGCGGCGATGTCGTTATGCGCCGTTTTCGCAGTCTCTTGCGAACAACAGACGTCCACCGTAAAAAGCAGGGAGTACGAGGTGATGATTCTGGAACCGACCTCGCGTAAATTGAGTTCCGTCTATTCCGCGTCCATCCGCGGCAAGCAGGATATCGACATCCGCCCCAAAGTGTCGGGGTATATCACCGATATTTGCGTCAGGGAGGGTGCGATAGTCGGAAAGGGGCAGACGCTCTTCGTTATCGACCAGGTGCCCTATCAGGCCGAACTGCAAACGGCGATAGCAAATGTGGATGTGGCGCAGGCTTCGGTCGATGCCGCCGAGCTTACCACGAACAGCAAGGAGAGCCTTTACGAACAGAAGATCATCTCGGAGTTCGAGTTGAGTATGGCCCGCACTTCGCTGGCGAGCGAACGCGCGCAGTTGGCTCAGGCCAAGGCCAAGGAGGTTAATGCGCGCAACAACCTCTCCTATACGCTGGTCAAAAGCCCTGCCGACGGTGTGCTCGGAACGCTCCCGTTCCGCGTGGGCACGCTCGTAAGCCCCTCGGACGCCACCCCGCTGACCACGGTCTCCGACAATTCGGAAATGTACGTCTATTTCTCGATGAACGAAAGTCAGGTGCTGTCGCTTACGCGCCGCCACGGCTCGCTCGAGAATGCGCTGCGTTCGTTGCCGCCGATCGAGTTGCAGCTGAACGACGGCAGCATCTATTCGGAGAAGGGGCGCATCGAGTCCATAAGCGGTATCATCGACCCGACGACGGGTTCGGTGTCGATACGTGCCAAATTCCCGAATTACAAGCGCCTGCTGCTTTCGGGCGGTTCGGGCAATGTCATACTGCCGCACCGTCAGGACGGCTGTCTCGTCATTCCGCAGTCGGCGACTTACGAGATTCAGGATAAAATCTATGCCTACAAGGTCGAGAACGGCGTGGCCAAATCGACCATAATAGGCGTATTCGACATAAGCAACGGACGCGAATATGTCGTCGAGTCGGGACTTATGGCGGGCGATACCATAGTCGTCGAGGGCGTCGGCCTGCTGCGCGACAATACGCCCGTTAAGATAAAGAAGGTAATCAAAGGTCAATAATCGTCGGAAAATCACGTTGCATCAATGAATATAAAGACTTTTATCGACCGCCCCGTCCTTTCGTCGGTCATATCCATAGTGATCGTTCTCGGCGGACTGCTCGGCTTGGCGGTGCTGCCTATCGAGCGTTACCCCAATATCGCGCCGCCTACGATCAACGTTTCGACGACCTATACGGGCGCGAGCGCCGAGACGGTGCAGAAGAGCGTCATAGTGCCGCTCGAGGAGGCTATCAACGGCGTGGAGAATATGACATATATGTACTCCACGGCCACCAATAACGGCAGCGCCAATGTGCGTGTCTATTTCAAGCAGGGCACCGATCCCGATATGGCGGCGGTGAACGTGCAGAACTGCGTGTCGCGCGCCACACGCCAGCTGCCGTCGGAGGTTACCGAAGTCGGGGTTACGGTCCGCAAGCGCCAGACGAATATTCTGGAGCAGATAGCCGTCTACAGCCCTAACGGAACCTATGACCGAACCTTTCTGGTGAATTATATCAAGATCAACCTCGTGCCTGCGCTGTCGCGTATTGCGGGCGTCGGCGACATAGACGTGAACGGCTCGGATTACAGTATGCGCATATGGCTCAAGCCCGACATTATGGCGCAGTACAAGCTCATACCGTCGGATATCACCGCCGCGCTGGCCGAGCAGAATATCGAGGCGGCTACGGGTTCGCTGGGCGAGAATTCCGACAATACGTTCCAGTATGCGATGCGTTACAAAGGGCGTCTCGAAAAGCCCGAGGAGTTCGAGAATATCGTTATCCGCGCCCTGCCCAACGGCGAATTGCTGCGATTGAAGGATGTCGCGGAGGTGGAGTTGGGCACGCAGTCGTATCTCTATATCGGGCGCGTCAATTCGAGCCCCGGCACCCAGATGTCCATATATCAGACCCCGGGGTCGAACGCCACGGAGGTTATCAACAACATAGACGCCTTTCTGGAGAAGGCGCGTGAGAATTTCCCCGCGGATGTCGAGATGGTGGTGCTGTCGAGCGCCAACGATTTCCTATATGCCTCCATACACAACGTGGTGCGCACGCTTATCGAGGCCATAATCCTCGTGACTTTAGTGGTGTTCGTGTTCCTGCGTTCGGTGCGTTCGACCGTCATCCCGCTGATCGGTACGATAGTCTCGCTGATAGGTACGTTTATGTTTATGTACCTCTTCGGCTTCAGCATCAACCTGCTGACGCTTTTCGCATTGGTGCTCTCGATAGGCGTGGTGGTCGATGATGCCATCATAGTCGTCGAAGCGGTTCACGCCCGATTCGATGCGGGCTATCGCTCGCCCTACAAGGCGGCGGTGGATGCTATGGAGGGCATCACCTCGGCCGTGATTACCAGTTCGCTCGTGTTTATGGCCGTCTTCATTCCCGTATCGCTTATCGGCGGCACGTCGGGCGCCTTCTACACCCAGTTCGGCGTGACTATGGCCGTCGCCGTCGGCATTTCCGCCGTGAATGCCCTGACGCTCAGCCCCGCATTGTGCGCGATGCTGCTGAAACCCAAGGACGGGAACGGCGAGGTGCGCAAAAGCACCTTTGCGAGTCGATTCAATGCCGCTTTCGACACGGCGTTTTCCGCAGTGCGTGCGCGGTATCTCCGCGGCGTGACTTTCTTCCTTCGCCGCCGCTGGCTGTCGGGGGTCTTGCTCGTAGTCGCCGTCGCGGGACTCGTGTACTTTATGCGTACCACCAAGACGGGCCTTATACCTCAGGAGGATATGGGTACCGTGCGTGTGGACGTATCGACCCCGCCGGGCAGCTCACTCGCATATACCAAGAGCGTTATGGACCGCATCGACAGCGATGTCATACAGGATATAGACGAATGCCGCGCATATATAAATATGACGGGTTACGGAATGACATCGGGTGCCGGTGCGTCGCACGGCTCGTTTACGCTCCGTCTGAAGCATTGGGACGAGCGCAAGGGCAAGGAGCACAGCGTGAGCGCCATTATGCAGCGCATAAAGGATTATACGGCCTATTTCAACGATGCCACCATATTCACCTCGGCGCCTGCGATGATACCGGGTTACGGCGCCACGAACGGTTTCGAGATGTACCTTCAGGACCGTAAGGGCGGAAATATCGACGATCTGGCGCTTTTGTGCGATGAGTTCCTGCGGCAGCTGAAGGAGCGCCCCGAAATCGGTTCGGCGCATACGTCGTTCAATCCTCATTTCCCGCAATATCAGATAGACGTGGATGCCGTAAGATGCAAACGTGCGGGCATATCGCCGAAAGAGGTGCTCGGTGTGCTGAACGGATACTACGGAGGTATGCTTTCGACCAAGTTCAACCGTTTCACGAAACTTTATCAGGTGGTCGTGCAGGCCGACCCGAAATACCGCGTCGATCGTCAGACGCTCAATAACATATATGTGCGTATCGGCAACGATATGGCGCCCGTGAGCCAGTTCGTCTCTCTTGTGAAGATATATGCTCCCGAGAACCTCGCACGGTTCAATATGTTCCCCTGTATCGGTATCAACGGCCGTGCCGCCGAGGGCTATTCGTCGGGAGATGCGCTGCGCGCCATCGACGAGGTCGCTGCGCAGACCTTGCCCGTGGGCTACGGCTACGACTATGCGGGCATCGCTCGCGAGGAGGCCGCCAGCGGCAACAACACGCTCTACATATTCATCGTGTGCATAACGCTCATATATCTTATATTGTGCGCGCTGTACGAGAGCTACACGGTCCCGTTCGCGGTGATTCTCGCCGTACCGTTCGGTATTTTCGGCAGTTTCCTGTTCGCCAATATGATGGGGCTCGAAAACAATATCTATCTGCAAACGGGTCTGATTATGCTTATCGGACTGCTGGCCAAGACGGCGATCCTCATCACCGAATATGCGGCCGAGCGCCGTCGCGGCGGGATGGGCATCGCGCAGGCGGCATTCGCCGCCACCAAGGAGCGTTTCCGCCCTATCCTGATGACCGTATTGACTATGGTGTTCGGTATGCTGCCGCTGATGTTCTCCAACGGCGTGGGGGCTAACGGCAACAATACGCTCGGTGCGGGCGTCGTGGGCGGTATGTGCGTCGGCACGCTGGCTATGTTGTTCGTGGTGCCGTCGCTGTTTATCGTATTCCAGTATTTGCAGGAGAAAATCAAGCCTTTGAAATTCGAAAAACACGAAGACCGATGAAAAGAATATGTCAATATGCCGTACTCGTCCTCGCAGCCGCGACGCTCGGCGGGTGTTCGATTTACGGCCGTTATTCGCGTCCCGAGGATATCGAGACCGACGGTCTGTTCGGCGAGGGCGTCATTGCCGGCGATTCGGCTACGATTGCCGACATCGGGTGGCGCGACTTTTTTACCGACCCCTGTTTGCAGGCGCTGATCGACAAGGCGCTGTCGGACAACATCGACCTTAAAACGGCCGAATTGCGGATAAAGGAGGCCGAGGCGGCTCTGAAAACGGCGCGGCTGTCGTACTATCCGTCGTTCTCGTTCGCCCCGCAGGGCTCGTTGAGCACTTACAATTTCGACGGCCTTGCCAAGAACTATCAGCTGCCGCTCAACATCAGTTGGAACATAGATGTCGCGGGTCGGCTGTACAACCGCAAGCACAAGGCGCGTGTGGCTTACGAGCAGAGCAAGGTGAATGTGCAGTATGTGCATACGCGTCTCGTCGCCTCGATAGCCAATGCGTACTACACGCTGCTTATGCTCGACAGCCAGCTGGAGGTTTCGCGTACGACGGCCGCCAACTGGAAGGAGAACGTGCGTATTATGCGTGCGATGAAGGAGGCGGGTATGACGAATGAGGCCTCGGTGTCGCAGACCGAGGCGAACAGCTGCTCGATAGAGGCTTCGCTTTTCGACCTTTACAGACAGATACGCCAAGTCGAGAATTCGTTGTCGCTGATGCTCGGGGACGCTCCCCGCTCGATACCGCGCGGCAGGCTCGCCGACCAGAAACTCTATGACAGACTGCTTGTGGGCGTACCCGTGCAGCTTCTGTCGAACCGTCCGGATGTACGCGGCGCGGAGCTTGACCTCGCGCAGGCTTTCTATACGACAAACCTTGCTCGGGCGGCCTTCTATCCGTCGCTGACGCTGAACGGTGTGCTCGGCTGGGTGAACAACAGCGGCTCGGCGTTGGTAAACCCCGGTAAATTCCTGCTGTCGTTCGTCGGCTCGCTGGTGCAGCCGATATTCAATGCGGGAGCCAATCGTGCGCAGCTGAAGATCGCCGAATCGCAGCAGGAGCAGGCTAAACTGGCATTCGCGCAGGCGTTGCTGAACGCGGGACGGGAGGTGAACGATGCGCTGGTGCAGTGTCGGACGGCCGAAGACAAGACGGATGTCCGCCGCCGTCAGATCGCGGCCCTCGAATCCGCCGTAAGTTCTACGCAGCAGCTTATGCGTCACGGCGATGCGACGTATCTCGAGGTGCTGACGGCCCAGCAGACGCTCCTTCAGGCGCAGCTTTCGCAGATAGCCGACCGCTTCGAGGGAATTCAGGGTATGATAAATCTCTACCTGTCGCTCGGCGGCGGCCGCGAATAGACTGCGATACGTTCATTTTTAGAGGGATCGGTTTTGGAAATAGGAAAAAATTACATATATTTGGAGCGATAACGATATGAAAGGCGTAAGTCCGCCATGTGCGGATTATCGTACCGCGCTTTTCGACCGCAGATAACCCCCGTATAGGTACGTACGGAAAAACAAAAACCGAAACAATGAAAAAACTTTTCGTAACGGCACTCGCGCTTCTCGTTTGCGCATCGTATGTGTCGGCTCAGGATGCGAAAGACATCGCAAAAGAGCGCAGGGAGATCTTGAAAATGACAAAAAGCGAACTCAATGCCAAGGCGAGCAAGGCGGCCCGCACCGAAGCGAAGAAACTCGCGAAGGCCGGCTGGCAGGTGTCGCCCGGTGCGCTCCCTCTCGAGAAACAGCTCGAACGCGCATACAATATGCAGATGGAGTACGACGAGAATCTGCTTCCGAAATATCTGATGAGCGAAGGCCAGTCGATAGGCGAAGTTTACGACGCCGCCAAATTCCAGGCTCTCGAACTGGCGAAAATCAACCTTGCGGGCCAGCTCGAAACCGAGATTACGCGTTTGGCCGACAACCAGGTGTCGAATAACCAGATGGGGGCTGAGCAGGCCGCATCCGTCGTCGAGTCCGTGTCGGCGAGCAAGAATATCATCGCCACGAAACTCAAGAGGGTGGTTCCTGTGGTGGAGTGCTATCGCGTAATGAAAAACAAGAACAAGGAGGTTCTCGTGCGTTTGGCATACAATACCAAAGTCGCGATGGAGGCTGCCAAGGAGCCTATACGTCAGAAATTGGAGGAGAAAGGCGAGAAGCTTCAGGGCCAGCTCGACAAGATTTTGGGCTTCTGATCCCCGAATGATTATGCGGCGGGCTGACCCGCTGCGACCGGTTACGCACCATACTCTTCAGGGGTATGGTGCGCGCGGTTTGGAAATTAACCGATAAAGATGTTGGTCCGCAACATCGGCACCTCAATTTACCGACAAATGAATTTCTCGATTATACGTTTCGCCCTTACGGCTGCGGCCGTCGTCTCGGTCGCCTGCTCGTATGCACAGAAGATATACACGGTTACGGGAACATACCGCTATGTCGCCTCCGAAAACGAGTCGCTGAGCGAGGCCAAACAGAAGGCGGTGTACAAGGCCAGAATACAGGCGCTCGCCGACAAGTTCGGCACCGTTATCGCCCAGTCGAACTCTACGGTGATGAAAAATTCGACGGGGCAGTCATCCGTCGATTTCCTCTCGCTCACAATGTCCGACGTCAGGGGCGAGTGGCTCGAAGATATCTCGAAGCCTAAATTTCTGGACCCCGAAGTAGATGCCCGCTCGGGACTGCTGGTCATAACCTGCACCGTGCACGGCAAGGTGCGCGAAATAGTCTCCCCGAAGATAGATTTCGCGGCTAAAATCTTACGCAAGGAGCCCGATAAGGCATTCGAGAGCGATATTTTCAAGAACGGCGACCAGTTTTTCCTGTGGTTCAAGTCTCCGACGGACGGCTGGCTGGCGGTCTATATGATAGATGCGGAGCAGACGGCGTACTGCCTGTTGCCGTATATGAACGATACGGACGGTCAGGCTGCTGTCGAAGGCGGCAGGGAGTATGTCTTCTTCTCGCTCGATACGGCGGATGGTGCGGAACGCGACATAGTGGATGAGTATGTTATGACTACGGAACGGTCGGCCGAGACGAACAGCATTTACGTCGTTTTCTCACCAAACCGTTTCGTCAAGGCCAATGATTCTCTCGAGACGGGCGGTCTGCCGCGGCAGCTGTCTTTCGCCGATTTCCACAAATGGCTGGCGAAGTGCCGTACGCACGACTCGCAGATGGCGTTGATGCCTTTGTCCGTAACGATCCGAAGATAGTCTCGCGGGTTGCGGACGGGACGGCCGCAGGTGAAAAAAACGGCAGCGGAGGTCCTGCGAGGGGTGCGGGGCCATAATATATTCCAATTAAGATTGATATGAAACGATTGACGGTTGCAATAATGTCGGCGATGTTATGCACGATGCCGACGGCACTGGCGCATAACGGTAAACTGACCGTAAAACGCAATTATTCGGGTAAATACGGCTATGCCGACGATTCGGGTAAGATCGTGATACCTTACAAATACGATTTTGCGGACGGGTTCGCGGACGGCGTGGCGCGCGTGCGTGTGAAAACATCGTTCGGGCTTATCGACGAACGCGGGCACGAGGTTGTGCCGATGCAGTATTCCAATATTTATCCGTTCAGGGACGGGCTGGCCGTAGTTGCGAAAGACGGCCGCAGCGGATATATAGACCGTACGGGCACGATAGTCATTCCGTTACGCTACGACCAGTGTTTCAATTTCGAGAACGGTGCGGGTGTGGTGATGACGGACAAGAAATACGGTGTAGTCGATCGCACGGGGCGCGAGGTCGTGCCGTGCGAGTTCGACTCGTCGCAGGAGGCGATGCTCCGTTATCGCAAGAGCTTTTCGTATTTCGCACGCGATTATGTCGAACAGCGCATACGCGACTGGCAGCAGAAGGGTATGTACGAAAAGACGGCGGACTGGCGTGCTCGCGTGAACAACGAAACGCGCAGTCTCAAGATCGCCGAGCTGACGAAGGAGGCCGAAACCATATATATCGAACGCAATACGGAGTATCCGTCGCTGTCGATCGGCGGCTATGATGCCGATAACGAGGTGTATATGATCACGTCCGAGACTCTGGGCAATATGCTGGTTCCCGTGCCTATCGCCGAGGCCGAGAACTTCTCGAAGCGATGGAACAAGGTGAGGGTTTATCCGCGCTATTTTATAGAGAACGATTTCGTGGCGCCTGCTGAGGTGATGTTCGCTTTTCCCGGGGGCAAGATCTACAAGTACAGCAATCGGGCGTCGTTGAACTACACCGTGGCGCAGGTGGACTATAATTTCGACCCGATAGAAATAAATGTCGCCGACAGCGGCGAACCGCAGGCGGGCGGCAGACAAAACATATCTACCGTGAACGTATCCGTCGGCAAGTCCGATGTCGATACGGATATTCCCGTTACGCGGGCGCGTAACGAAAACACGTTCGCCGTGATTATCGCCAACGAGAACTACAAGCGTGTGGATAATGTGGAGTTCGCACGGAATGACGGGGAAATTTTCCGCAGGTATTGCGTCGAGACGCTCGGGCTTCCGCAGTCGAACGTGGAGTATTATCCCGATGCGACGAAGAACGATATGCTGGCCGCGTTGGAGTGGCTCGCGGGAGTATCGAAACACTATAACGGCAAAGCGAATATAATTCTCTATTACGTCGGCCACGGAATACCCGACGAGGCGACGGGCGACGCCTATCTGCTGCCGTCGGACGGCATAGGGAACAATACCTCTACGGCCTGCAAATTGTCGCGTATATACGACGCTCTGGGCGGTATGTCGGCAAATATGGTGTCGGTATTTCTGGATGCCTGCTTCTCGGGCGCCCAGAGGGACGGTTCGACGCTCGTGGCGGCTCGCGGCGTGGCGCTCAAGTCCAAAGAGTCGGCTCCGAAAGGGAATATGATAGTATTCTCGGCGGCGACGGGCACGCAGACGGCGTATCCGTATCGCGAGCAGCAGCACGGACTGTTCACCTATTATCTGCTGAAGAAACTGAAGGAGACTAACGGCAATGCAACGCTCGGCGAATTGGGCGAGTACGTAGCCGACGAGGTGGGACGCCGCTCGATTGTCGTGAACAAGAAGGAGCAGACCCCGACGGTTACGGTCTCCCCGCTGATGGCGACGAACTGGAAAACCAAGCGGTTGAAGTAAAACGGAACGGATATGAGACGGGTGCTTATCGCAATATTTTTGACCGCATCGGCGGTGGCGTCGGCATCGGCGCAGGAGGATTTGTTCGAACGATACGAAGCGTTCAAACGGCAGGCGCAACGCGAATACGGCGATTTCCGCAGTAAGGCGAATGCCGAGTACGCCGAATTTATGCGCAAGGCGTGGGCGAAGTTCGAGGCGGAACCCGCCTTGCCTGCTCCCGTAAAGCCGAAACCTCCCGTGCAACCGCAGGCGAACCCGACGGATGTGCCGCAAACGCGCGAATTGTCGTACGGCGAGGTGGTAAAACCGACTCCCGACGTACCGCAGCCGCAGCCTGTCGAGCCTGTTGCAGTATCGCCTGTCGGTCCTGCGCCTGCGATTGCCGCAGCCCCGACCGCAATCGCTCCTTCGCCGACAACCCGTGTCCCGCAATTGAATACGGCACCTGCGGCCGCTCCTCGATCCGATACGGCTCCCGTCGGGCCGACCCCCGTTCCCCGACAATCGGCCCCTGACGGGCACGATACGGCGTTCGATTTCTACGGGACATCCTGCGTCGTCCGTATGCCTGCCTGTGCGCTCCCGCGCCTTGCCGATGCAGGCGAGGCAGGTGTATCGCGTATGTGGACGGAACTGTCGGACAGCCGTTACGACATCGCAATAGCCGATTGCCTGCATTTGCGCGAGACATTGTCGCTGTGCGATTGGGGTTATCTGCAATTAGTCGGGATGTTTGCCGAAAAGTGCTATGGCGCGCATTGCAACGAATCGGTTGTAATGCAGACGTACATAATGGCGCAATCGGGTTATAAGGTGCGTCTCGCGCGATCGGAAGACCGATTGACGATGTTGCTGCCGTCGGAAAACGAGATCTGGAACTACTCGTTCATACGCTTAGACGACTGCAAATATTACATTCTCGACAAGACTTTGCGCGGCAAGGGATTCGCCGTGTGCGACATACCGTTCCCGGGGGAGAGGTTCGCATCGCTCTATATGCGTCGCCGACCTCGTTTCGCAATGTCGCCTGTCGGTGAACGGCAATTCCGCTCGAAGCGTTATCCGCAACTCGCAGTGACGGTAGCGCCCAACCGTAATCTTTTGGATTTCTACAATAACTATCCGCTCTCCAACGACTGGGATATGTATGCGCTGGCATCGCTCGACGAAGCGACCGAGGCGATGTTGTATCCTGCTCTGCGCAACGCCGTTGCAGGTAAAAGCAAGCGGGAGGCGGCAGATATTCTGATAGATTTCGTCCAGACGGCGTTCGAGTATAAGACCGATCCCGAGCAGTTCGGATACGAACGCCCGCTCTTCGGCGACGAGACGTTCTACTATCCCTACAGCGACTGTGAAGACCGTTCGATCCTGTATTCGATACTCGTTCGCGAACTCCTCGGGCTGGATGCGGCGCTCATCGCCTATCCCAACCATCTCGCTACGGCCGTATGCTTCGGCGACGATGCGCAAGGCGACTATATCACGGTCGGCGGCCGCCGCTATACGGTCTGCGATCCGACATATATAGGCGCATCGACGGGAATGACTATGCCCGATATGGACAACGCGCGGGCGACGGTGATTCTGTTGGAATAATCCGACGAAAAATCCCTGCCTGAAACGCGGGGGTATGTCGGCGTCGTAAACGCGGCTTTGCCGCGGGCAGTGCGACCTGCGGCAGCAAACCGAGTATATAATTGTCTGAACAATTTGCGGAAGACGGCGGAAAATGCCGTATTCGGACACACCGTCATCTGTATCTGTCTATCTGCTGGCGTGTCGAAGCGTCGAGATTGACGGCGATGAAGAGCATCACGGTGAAGGCTATGAGCGAAGAGCCGCCGTAGCTGACGAACGGCAGAGGAATACCCATAACGGGCATAAGTCCGATGGTCATACCCACGTTTACGAGTACGTGGAACAGCAGTATCGAGGCCACGCAGTAGCAGTACACCCGCCCGAACGGCTCCTCGTGGCGGTCTCCCATCTTCATCAGGCGCAGGATAAGCGCGCATAGCAGTCCCAGTACGACCAGTGCTCCCAAAAATCCCCACTCCTCGCCGATGGTGCAGAAGATGAAGTCGGTGTGTTTTTCGGGTACGAAGTTGTATTTTATCTGCGTGCCGTTCATAAGTCCTTTTCCCGTGAGACCTCCGGAGCCTATGGCGATTTTCGACTGATTGACATTGTATCCCGTGTCGCGCAGGTCGTCTACCAGCCCCAGAAAGTTGAGTATTCGGTTTTGCTGGTGCGGCTTGAGTATCGAGCTGAAGACGAAGTCGGCCGTGGGGAGGAAGATCATGGATGACAGAAACAGCGCGAGTATGACGAATATGTTGCGCAGATTGCTGCGGTAGGCGTATATGGCGGCGACGATGACGGCGCACACGGACGTAATCAGCAGCGACCGGTAATACCCGATGCCCGTTTCGAACAATGACAATACCCCGTAAAGCACTATGGAGGTGAAGAATATGGCTGCGAGGAACATTATCCTGCTGCGCCACAGCCTGTTCATCATCGCTTCGGACAACGTGAACAGCAGTATGAGCGAAATGAGCAGTACGGGCGGCGTGATGATGAACGAGACGATGAAGAGCAGTGCCACGAGCAGTACGGGAATGCAGAGCCATTTGTTCAGCCCCTCGCGATAGAAGACGAAGAGGAATGAACCGAGTACTATGCCCGAGCCCGTGTCGTTCTGCAATATGATGATTGCCAGCGGCAGGATGAGTATAGCCGCCAGTCGGAACAGGTCGCCCGCCTTGTTTATCGAGAACGAATAGCCGCTCATCATACGCGCTACGGCGAGCGCTATGGCTATCTTGGCGAATTCGACGGGTTGCACTCGTATGGACCCGAACTGGAACCACGCCTTGGCGCCGTTCACCTCCCTGCCGAACAGGAGTACGGCGACGAGCGCCAGTATGCCCAACAGATAGGCGGGGTATGCCAGCATATGGAAATAACGGCTGTCGAGCAGCATAATGACGAATGCCGTGGCCCACGCCGCTCCGACCCACACTATCTGCTTCATATAGAAGTGCGACATCGAAAATATGTCGGTGCTCGACTCGTCGAATGATGCGGACGTGATGCATATCGCACCGATAATCGTCAATGCGATATAAATGGCTACGGTTTTGAAGTCTATGCCGTCGAATATGTCCGTCCGTCCGTTACTTTGCATATGCCGGATAGTAAATGTTCTTGTTTTTCACATAGTCGATCATATTCTGACGCTTTACCTCGCCCGTAAGATAGAACTCTTCGAGCAGCGAGGCGATTGGCAGTGCCATCGAGGCGCCGAAACCTCCGTTCTCGACATATACCGAGATGGCGATGCGCGGGTCGTTGCGCGGGGCGAACGACAGGAATGTCGAGTGGTCCGCGCCGTGCGGGTTCTGGGCCGTTCCCGTTTTTCCGCATACGTCGAGATCGGGCAGCGCCGCCAGACGCGATGTGCCGTCCACATTCACGCCGCGCCACATCCCTTCGACTATTGTCTCGAAATGCCGCGGATCGACCTTGGTGTAGTGCCGTTCGTAAAAGCGGCGGTCCAAAGAGTCCTCGCCTTCGATACTGCGTACGATGTGAGGTACGTAGTAATAGCCGCGGTTGGCGATTATGGCCGCGAGGTTGGCCATTTGCAGCGGCGTGCAGCCCAACTCTCCCTGCCCGATCGAGAGCGACAGCACGGTAAGCGAGTTCCACGACCCGCGATAGCGCTTGTCGTAGAATTTGCGGTCGGGGACATATCCGTTGCCTTCGCCCAGGAAGTCGGAGTCGAGGTTGCGGCCGAATCCGAAACTTTCGACATACTCTTCCCAGACGTCGAACCCGTTTTTCACACCCCCGTATTTCGGGTTGTCGAGGATGTTGCGGAATACGTAGCAGAAATAGGCGTTGCACGACGTGGCGACCGCATAGTACAGGTTCAGCGGCGAGGTGTGGGCGTGGCATTTCACGGTTATGGGACCTGCGCGATAACCGTTGTGGCACGAGTAGCAGTTGTTGGGCGAAAGGACGCCTTCTTGCAGGCCGATAAGACCCTGTACGAGTTTGAATGTCGATCCGGGGGGATATTTCGCCCGTACCGCGCGGTTGAACAACGGCTGCCGTTTGTTGTTGAGCATCTGCATATAGTTGTTGCCGCGGTTGCGCCCCACCAGCTCGTCGGGGTCGTAAGTCGGCGACGACACCATCATCAATATCTCTCCCGTCGAGGGCTCTATGGCTACGGCGGCTCCGACCTTGCCCTCCATAAGCTCCTCGGCGAAGAGTTGCAGGCGGGCATCTATGGTGCAGACTATCGAACGTCCGTGCTCCGGAACGGTGTCGAACGCACCGTCCATATACGAGCCGCGTATGGCCCCGTATGCGTCGTGCTCCTCGATGCGCAACCCCTTTTTGCCTTTGAGTACATCCTCGTACGCCGCCTCTACGCCCGTCATACCTATATAGTCGCCCGCATTATACGACGGATAGCGGCGCAGCATATCTTCGCTGACCTCGCCCACATAGCCCAACAGATTGCCGCCCACCTTGCGCGGGTATTGGCGCGCCGTGCGGTAGACGGTGTAGAACCCTTGCAGGTTGCATTCGTCGAGCAGCAACTTGGATTCCTTGGAGACATAGTTGAGGATGCGGCGCGGGGCACGCGGGTTCCTGCGTGCCGACTGCAATTCGCGTATGAGCTTTTCGCGGGTTATGCCGAGTATCTCGCAGACGCGCACCGTGTCGAATCCGCTCTTGGGCAGTTCGCGGTAGACTACCATAAAGTCGTAGCATTCGCGGCTCTGCACCAGATATTCGCCGTTGCGGTCGTAGACTTCGCCGCGGGCGGGGTAGAGAACCACGTGGCGTATTATGTTGTTTCTGGCCATATCCTTGTACTTCGGGCTGAAGAGTTGGATGTATGCCAGACGCAGCACGATCGCCCCGAAGATCAGAAATACGATCAGACGCAGGGTGGTTATTCTCGCCGGTTCGCCGCTCCTGCTCATAACGTAGATGCCGATTTATAGGTGAACAGCCGCCCGAGCAGCCATATGAACAGCAGCGAGGCGAGAGTGCTGACCGTAAAGCGCAAAAGGGTGTAGACTATGTTCGTCGCCGAGAACACCTCGAAAAGGTTGAATACGGCGCCGTGAATTACGACCATCGCGGCGATGAACTCGAAAAACTGCCTGTTGCCCATTCGCTTCGGAGACGGTGCGCCTACCTCGCGCAGGCCGTCGCGGCCGACGATGAACGACAGCAGCGGGCGGCGCAGATAGGATACGGCCAGCGTCGCTATGGTGTTTAGTCCCGCCGTACCCATTGCGATATCCATCGTTACGCCCGTGACGAGTCCGCAGGCAAGGGTTGCTGCCGACGAGGTGTTTACGGGCAGCATAATGATGAATAACGTGTAGATCATCGGGGCGAAAAACACGCTCAGCGAGAGCCTGTCGAAGAAGAATATCTGAAACAGTATCGTAACGATAAATAGCAGTATGTACCTGATAGCGCTGAACATTCGTAACGTCAATGTGTCGTTAGTTTTACATCCTCCTCCAACTGCATAACCTCGCCTTGTCCGATATTCTTTACCAGAAGGACGTTATGCAGCTTGGTGAAATCCGTCGCCAGACGCACCGTGGCCGTATAGGCGGTGTTGTCCTCTTTCATCCGGAAATCCTCGATTGTCCCGATCGGCAGATCCGCGGGAAAGTAGTGCGAGAAACCCGTCGTCACCACCTGCGCGCCGACTTCGATATTCGCATATTTCGACAGTTCGTACATCGTCACCTTGTGAGGGTTGTCGCTGCGCCATTCTATCGAACCCGAATACCCGTCGCCGGCGATCTTGCCGCTCGTGCGGAACGATGTGTTCAGTACGGAGATGGCCACCGAATAGCGCTCCGAGCAGTCGAGGATATAGCCTACGATCGCTCCCGACGGAGACAGTACGGCCATATCGTTCACCACCCCGTCGCGCAATCCGCGGTTCAGCGTTATGAAGTTGTGCGAGCGGTTTATGGAGTTCGACACGACACGTGCGGGCATAAATTCGTATTGCAGCTCCGCGGGTTCGAACCCGACGTCTCCTGCCGCCTCGCGGCAGACCGTGAGCTGCTGTTCGAGTTCGGCTACGCGTGCCGTCAGAATCCTGTTCTCGCGAGCCAGCGAAAAATACTCGCCGAAACCCGAAATGACGCCGTGCACTCCTCCGAAGACCGAATTCGCCGAGGCGAGCAGTCTCGCTCGGGTATAGGGCGTCGAATGCGCATAATAATTTATGGCTGCGATTTCGAGAATGACGAACAAGATCGTTACGTAGCTGCGGCGTATGAACTCGATGAGCTTGTACACTTCCTTCGTGTCGGGTTTTTGCGAGGTGCGGCCGTTGCCGTACCTCCGTATTCTTCAAAAAAACGTGCGGGCTATTTCATCAGGAACGAGAAACGGTCGATGTTCTTCAATGCGATGCCCGTTCCGCGGGCTATGGCGCGCAGCGGGTCTTCGGCTATGTGGAACGGCAGACCCGTCTTCTCCGACAGACGCTTGTCGAGACCCTTTATCAGGGCGCCGCCGCCTGCGAGATAAACTCCGTTCTTTACTATGTCGGCATAAAGCTCGGGCGGCATATTCTCGAGCACCTTCATCAGCGCGGCATCGAGCTTGACGAGCGATTTCTCGAGTGCGTACGCTATTTCGTTCGAGCTGAGCGATACGGTCTGCGGCAGTGCCGTAAGCATATTCGGACCCGTAATCACATAATCTTCGGGTTCGTCGTCGAGCTCGGGAACGGCTGCGCCGATAGAGCACTTTATCGCCTCGGCCGTACGCTCGCCGATGCGGATGTTATGCTGCTGGCGCACGTAGTTCTGGATGTCGGCGGTGAAGACGTCGCCTGCGACATTGATCGACTCCGAACATACGATGCCGCCGAGCGATATGCAGGCGATTTCGGATGTTCCGCCGCCGATGTCGATGATGAGGTTGCCCTCGGGGGCTTCGACGTCGAGCCCCGCACCGAGTGCCGCAGCCATAGGTTCGAAAATCATATATACCTCGCGGGCGCCTGCGTGGTCGGCCGAGTCGCGCACCGCGCGGATCTCGACGTTGGTGGAGCCTGACGGTATGCAGATGACCATTCGCAGCGAGGGCGAGAAGAGACTGCCCGACGTGCGCACCTTGCGTATCATTCCGCGCAGCATCAGCTCCGTGGCATTGAAGTCGGCGATCACGCCGTCTTTGAGCGGACGGATGGTCTTGATGTTCGGATTCGTCTTTTCGTGCATGCGGCGCGCCTCGTGACCTATGGCTATCAGCTTGTCGGAATGCACGTCTACGGCCACGATGGACGGTTCATCGACTACTACCTTGTCGTTATGTATTATGAGGGTGTTGGCCGTACCCAAATCTATGGCCAATTCCTGCGTTAGAGAAAACAATCCCATAATTTATCCCCTGATCGATTAAAAAGGTAAAAGTAATATTTTGAAAACCAAAGTATTGCATTGCAGAACGAACGCTCTCGCCCGACAAGTGCACATACCTTTGCAAAGATAGGAAAAAGATGGATAATTTTCGTGCTTTTTTTCTGAATTTTTTCGCTATTTTTGCGGTGCGAACAAATTGCCGACTATGGAAAATGCGAGAGCCGAAACCGAAAGGTGCGCCGTTATCGGGCACGGAAGTTGGGCGACGGCCATTGTGAAAATTCTCAGCGAGGGCGGGTGCGATGTCTTCTGGTATGTCCGCAATGCGGATGTCCTCGCTTCGCTGCGCGACGAAGGGCGGAACTGCAAATATCTGCGCGATGTGAAACTGGACCGCTCGAAACTGCATCTGTCCGATGACATAAACATTGCGGTCGCTGCTGCCGAAAACATAGTGTTGGCCGCTCCGTCCGCATTCCTGAAGGAGTTTTTGCGCCCGCTTGCCGTGCCGTTGTCCGATAAATTCGTGATATCGGCGGTAAAGGGTATCGTGCCCGACGAATATCAGACCGTAATAGATTATGTTACCGAACATTACGGCCTTGCGCCCGACCGTACGGGAATCATAACGGGGCCTTCGCACGCCGAAGAGGTAGGCCGTGAAGGGCTGTCGTATTTGACGGCCGTGTGCCGCGATGAGGGCAGGGCCCGCGAGTTCGGGTCTATGTTCGCCGCCGATTACATACGGCTGGAATATTCGACCGATATGGAGGGCGTCGAGTATGCCGCGATTATGAAGAACATCTATGCGATTGCCGTGGGAATGGCGGTGGGATTGGGTTACGGCGACAACTTCCTTGCCGTGCTTATTGCCAACTGTGCAGCTGAAATGGGACGTTTCCTCGACCACTGTTTCCCTGCCGAGCGCAATATCCGGACGTCTCCGTATTTGGGCGACCTGCTGGTTACCTGTTACTCGACATACAGCCGCAACCGCCGCTTGGGGCTGCTCATAGGCCATGGGTGCACGGTGAAGAGCGCCCTGAACGAGATGACTATGGTGGCCGAGGGGTACTATGCGGCGGACTGCATACGCCGTATCGAACGCGGCGCGGCGGTCGAAACGCCGATAGCCGATGCGGTCTACGAGGTGCTGTACCGCGGGGCGTCGGCGCGTGAGAAAATGAAGTATCTGACAACGAAACTGATATAATAAAAACATCTGCTTTATGGAATTGATCAAACTCGACATTCGTAAGGCCGGTGCGGAGCTTACCGCCGAACTCAAGGCGAAGGCTGCGCAGGCAAACGAACTGCTGCATTCGGGCAAGGGTGCAGGCAACGATTTTTTAGGTTGGGTGAACCTACCGTCATCGATCTCCGACGCTGAAATCGCGGCGATCAAGGCACAGGCCGCGAAGTTGCGCGCCAAGGCCGATGCCGTAGTATGCATCGGTATCGGCGGCTCGTACCTCGGTGCGCGCGCCGTGCTGGAGGCTATGAGCGATCCGTTCGAGTACCTCAAGAAAGAACACGGGAATCCCGCCGTCATCTTCGCGGGACAGAACATATCCGAGGATTATATGTTCGAGCTGCTGGAGGCATTGAAGGACCATTCGATAGCCACTATCGTAATCTCGAAATCGGGTACGACCACCGAACCCGCCATAGCATTCCGTATCATCAAGGAGGAGATAGAGAAGCGCTACGGCAAGAGCGAGGCGAAAGAGCGCATCGTGGCCGTTACGGACAAGGCGCGCGGAGCTCTGAAGACGCTGGCCGACAACGAGGGATATCCCACGTTCGTCATCCCCGACAATGTGGGCGGCCGTTTCTCGGTGCTGACTCCCGTGGGGCTGCTGCCTTTGGCTGTCGGCGGTGTGGACATCGAGGCTCTCGTCGCGGGAGCTGCGGCAATGGAGAAGGCTACGGGCTGCGATGTGCCCGTCGAGGAGAACCTCTCGGCACAGTATGCCATTGCACGCAATGTCCTCTACGGGAACGGCAAGAAAATCGAGATACTCGGATCGTACGAACCTAAGTTGCAGTATATTAACGAGTGGTGGAAACAACTCTACGGCGAGAGCGAGGGTAAGGACGGCAAGGGCATTTTCCCCGCGAGCGTGACCCTTACGGCCGACCTGCACTCTATGGGACAGTATATTCAGGAGGGCGAGCGCATCCTTTTCGAGACGATAATCTCGGTCGCAGAGCCTGAACATAAGATGGTGATAGAGTCCGACAGGGACAATCTCGACGGATTGAATTTCCTTGCGGGCAAGCGTATATCCGACGTGAACAAGATGGCGGAGCTCGGTGTGCGGCTGGCGCACGTGGACGGCGGAGTGCCCAATATCCGCGTCGAAATTCCGCGCGTGGACGAGCGTTCGTTGGGCGCGTTGATATATTTCTTCGAAAAGGCCTGCGGCATAAGCGGATATATGCTCGGCGTCAATCCGTTCAACCAACCCGGTGTGGAGGCTTATAAGAAGAATATGTTCGCCCTGCTCGATAAACCCGGGTACGAGGAGGAGTCGAAGGCCATCAAGGCGAGATTGTAATTTTCGGGCGAGGCGGTGCGGACGCGCCGCGAGCGGTGTCGTGCATACGGATCGTCCCGTGCGATAAGCCCTATCGCGTTATTCTGTTCCCGTCGGACATTTGTCCGACGGGAACGTTTTTGTCCGGCGGGAAGTTTCCGTTCGGCGGCTTTGCGTCTGCGGCATATCGTTTGGTACGGGAAATGCAGAATCGTCGGGTATGAAACCGCAGAAAATCTTTATCGCAGGAGTTCTGACGGCCGCCATAGTCCTGTGTGCGGTGACGGCCTGCCTGCACCCGACTGGCGGGCGCGGCGGCAGGGACCGCCGTACCGTCGCCGTCGCGGATCTGAACACGTATGCGGCGCTGGCACGTGCGCGCTATGTGCGTTATCTGACCTGTGCCGATCGCGCGTCGTCCGAGAACGACAAACTGGCTTCGGGACTGTTCCGCGCGCTTGCCCAGTCGGCGCGTATCCACGAGACGTCCTGTACGCAGGCTTTGAGACTTTTCGGAGAGCAACCGACGGCCACCGTCCCGAAGCGGGTCGATGTGGCTGCGACCTGTGTGAATCTGCGGAAATGCATCGCCGACGAGCGCCGTTGCCTCGATACTGTGCGCGGGGCCGCCGTGACACGGTCGATAGCGTCGGGGAACAACTATGCGGCACGGATATTCATATGGGTGGACGGCTGCAATCGCCGACATGTGGAGCTGCTGGAGCGATGTCTGTATGACGAGGGCAACGACAGTCTGTGCCGTTGCGGGCGCGAATACAGCGTCTGTCCGACCTGCGGGAATGTCTACGAGAGCGATAACCGCGACGTCTATTGCCCGTTCTGCCGTACGCACCACACGCAGTTTATGCGTTTCGGGACGCTACAACTCGACTAAATGGTGGCGAATGGCATAGACGACCAGACTCGCCGTATTTTTGCAGCCCGTTTTTTCGAGAATGTTCGCGCGGTGGGCGTCTACCGTGCGTTTGGATATGTACAGCTCGTCGGCTATCTCCTGATTCGACAGTCCGCGGCATATGCCTACCAGTATCTCTATTTCGCGGGACGACAGCTCGTCTGACGAGTGGCCTCCCGTGCCGTGCATACGGTGCGAAATGGATGTTATGAGCGCTTCGCTGAAATAGCTGCCTCCGCCGACTACGGCATCTATGGCGCCGAACACCTCGTCTACGGACGAATCCTTGAGCAGGAACCCTTTGGCGCCCGCTTCCACCATCCGCGAATAGTAGCTTTCGTCGCCGAACATGGACAGACATATTATCTTCAGGTCGTGCTGTCGGGCTACGGCTTCGCGCGTGGCTTCGGCTCCCCCCATCTTGGGCATTGCGATGTCCATAAAAACGACGTCCGCCGCCGTCTGCGGCAGCAGGCGCAGGAACTCTTCGCCGTCGGCGGCCTCACCGACGACGCGGTAGCCGTCGCGCATAGAGAGCAGCCCCTTGAGACCGTTGCGGAAGAGGGCGTGGTCATCGACGAGAATTATCTTGATGTCTTCCATCGTGCCGATGTTCAATTGTCGGAACCGTGCGCCGATATCTTTACCGCGGCGCTCATCCCCTTGCCTTTGGCGCTGCGTATCTCGAATGTGCCGTTGAGCGAATTTATGCGCGACGATATGTTCGACAGTCCCATACCGCAATCCATCATCGCCGAGGGGTTGAATCCGCAGCCGTCGTCGGAATACTCGAGCTTGAGTGTGTCGTTGTCGTAGGCGAGCGAGAGATTCACCGACTTGCATCCCGAGTGTTTCAGCGAGTTGTGTATCAGTTCGCAGATTACGCGGTACATAATCACCTCGATGTCGGAGTCGAACCGCTCGGCGCGGAGGTTCGTGGTGAAGCGTATCTTCACGTTGTGCATCGGGATGTTCTTGTCTATGAAGTTGCGTACGCCGCGTGCCAGACCGAAATCGTTGAGGACCTGCGGCTGCATATTGTTCGATATTTCGCGCAGCGAGCGTATGGCCTCGTCTATGACGTACAATGTGTTGGAAAGCAGCTCTTTCTGTTGTGTGGGGCGCTTCTCGGCGGCCAGCGCCGTAAGCGACATCTTCGCCGACGAGAGCAGCGGCCCCGTACCGTCGTGCAGCTCCTTGGCGAAGTGGCCGCGCGATTTCTCTTCGGTGCGCAGCACGGCTGTCAGCAGGCGCTTGTTGAACAACTCCTGCCGTCGGTTCAGGCGGTCGATATATGCGAACAGCTTGTGTGCGTACATAACCCCTATCGACATACACAGCGACACCGTCGAGCCGAGAATTATGAATATCGAACCTTTGATGCGTATGTCGCCCATAAAGGAGACGGCCAGCAGCACCATCATTACGGCGAGCAGGAAGAACCCGATGATGAAGAGTATCCATACCGAATTGTACTTGGTGGTGCGCACCAGGCGGACGGCGAAAATCGTCGCTATGCATTGCACGATTATGACGGCGACGAGCATAATTTTAAGTATCAGATCCATAGTCCGAATGTTTTTCCGTTATGTCGCGTATGCCGGATCGGGAAGATTCCGCATACGGTAGTGTGTCAGTCTTCGGCGAACATCCTGCCGACGGAGCCCATTTGCGAATAGTCGGTCATATCCACCTGTATCGGGACCACCGATACGAAATTGTGCGACAAGGCCCATTCGTCGGTGTCTTCGGCATCGGGCTCGCCGTTCACGAACTCTCCCGTCATCCAGAAGTAGTCGCGGTTGTGAGGGTCTTGGCGGCGGAAAAACTCCTCGCGCCAGAATCCGCGCGTCTGTCGGCATACGCGTATGCCGCGAATCTCGTCGATGCCGCCCACGGGGACATTGACGTTCAGACACAGGGGCATTCGCACCTCTCCGTCGAGTACGGCGCGAATTATCCGTTCGCCGAAGTGCATGGAGGCCGTGAAGTCGGCGTTCTCGTCGTGCGATATGAGCGACAGCCCGATGGACGGGCATTCGTAAAAGCTGCCCTCGATTGCGGCGCCCATAGTGCCCGAGTAGAGCACGTTCACGGCGGAATTGGAACCGTGGTTTATTCCCGAAATTACGAGATCGACCTTGCGTCCGCGAAGCATATGGTCGAATCCCATCTTCACGCAGTCCACGGGAGTTCCCGACAGCGAGTATATCTCCAGCCCCGCCTCCTTGCGGATCGTACGCAGATACAGCGGGTTGTATATCGTTATCGCTTGGCTCATACCGCTTTGCGGCCTTTCGGGCGCTATCGCCACTACATCGCCGAACTTGCGTGCCGTTTCGATGACGGCGCCGAACCCCTTGGATGCGAACCCGTCGTCGTTGGTTACAAAAATCAATCTGTTCCGTTTCATACCCGACAAATATACGAATAAGCGAGCGCAATGCCAAATTTATTTGGGCATTGCCGAGCGGGAGTATATAGGGCGAAGCCAAATGTGCGAATAAGCGAGCGCAATGCCAAATTTATTCGGACATTGCCGAGCGGGAGCGCGCACGATGAACCCGATATGCGAAGTTTCGGCCAAAAATAACCGATGTACGGCGGTTTTCGGTAAAAAATTCCTACCTTTGTATATTGATAAACATCCGAATTATGAAAAAAGCGAAATATACTTTGCGCGAGGTTCTCGATAAACAGGACGAGCGCGAGTTTCTCGATCTGCCGAAGCGCATATACAAGGGTAACCGCAATTGGGTATGCCCGCTCGACAATGACATTATCGGTGTCTTCGACCCTGCGAAAAACGAACTGTTCGCCGACGGCGAGGCCATACGCTGGATAGCGCTCGATGCCGAAGGGTGTGTCGTGGGTCGAATAGCGGCGTTCTATAACCGCGAAATGGCGAACCTCAACGACCAGCCGACGGGCGGCTGCGGATTTTTCGAGGCGATAAACGACCAGCAACTTGCCGATATGTTGTTCGACGCTGCGCGTATGTGGCTGGCAAGCCGCGGTATGGAGGCGATGGACGGCCCGATAAACTTCGGCTCGCGCGACTCGTGGTGGGGGCTGCTCGTCCAAGGATACGAATTTCAGCCGCTTTATGCCAATCCCTACAATCCTCCCTATTACAAGGAGCTGTTCGAAAACTACGGGTTCCAGAACTATTTCAACCAAAACACGTATATATGGCGTGTCTACGATGACGATATAAACGCCCTCGTGCACGAACGCGCCAAACGTGTGATGTCCACCCCGGGGTACCGGTTCGCATCGATAGATATGAAGCATCTCGACGAAGCGGCCGAGAACGTGCGTCTGATATACAACAAGGCGTGGGCGCTCTTCACGGGCGTGAAGCCTATGGACAGGGAGGAGGCGCAGCATATGGTGGCGCAGCTCAAACCGATAATCGACCCCAACATCATATTCTTCGCCTATTTCAACGACGAACCGATAGGTTTCTTCATTATGGTCCCCGACCTCAACCGCCTGATAGGAAAGTTCAACGGCAAGTTCGGACTTATCAACAAGCTGCGATTGATGTGGGATCTGAAGGTGCGCAAGAGCTGCGACCGTATTTTCGGTATAATATTCGGCATCACTCCCGAGTTCCACGGCAAGGGTGTGGAGTCGGGTATGATGCGCTACATTCTCGAAACGTACATCCGCTCCGACAAAAACCACTACAAGACCATAGAATTCGCGTGGATAGGCGATTTCAACCCCGTGATGAACCGAATGATCGAAACCTACGTCTGCGCGTCGAAACACAAGATGCACACCACCTACCGCTATCTGTTCGACCGCACCAAAGAGTTCAAACGCTGTCCGCGTATGGGCGTGAAACGCAGAAGAGAGTAAAACCTTAAAAATTACGATAATATGAAGACTACTGCTTTTACCGAATATCACATCGCCAACGGCGCCAGAATGGCCGAGTTCGCGGGCTACAATATGCCTATCGAATTCACGGGCATCAACGACGAGCATATGACCGTGCGCGAGAAGGCGGGTGTGTTCGACGTCAGCCATATGGGCGAAATATGGGTGAAGGGCGACAAGGCTCTCGACTTTTTGCAGCATATTACCACGAACGACGTTTCGAAGCTCTACGACGGCAAGGTGCAGTATTCGTGTATGCCCAACGGCAGGGGCGGCATAGTGGACGACATTCTAGTCTACCGCTTCGACGACAAGACCTATATGCTCTGCGTCAATGCTGCTAATATCGACAAGGACTGGCAGCACATTCTCCGCGAGGGGAAGGCTTTCGGTATGGAGGCGGGGCACGGCAAGGAGCTGTACAACGCTTCGGACGAGATATGCCAGCTGGCGGTGCAGGGGCCTGCGGCGATGAAGATCGTGCAGAAGATGTGCGACGAGCAGGTCGGGGATATGGAATACTACACGTTCCGCAAAACGAAAGTGGCGGGCTGCGATGCCATACTCTCCATTACGGGCTACACGGGTGCGGGCGGCTGCGAGATTTATATCGCCAACGAGGATGCCGACCGACTGTGGAAAGCGTTGTGGAAAGCGGGCGAGGAGTTCGGACTGAAGAATATCGGTCTTGGAGCACGCGATACGCTCCGTTTGGAGAAGGGCTTCTGTCTGTACGGCAATGACATAGACGACACGACATCGCCGCTTGAAGCGGGCTTGGGATGGATAACCAAATTCATCGACGGCAAGGATTTCATCGACCGCGAGGCGATGGAGAAGCTGAAGGCGGAGGGCGTAAAGCGCAAGCTCATAGGTTTCAAAATGATAGATCGCGGTATTCCGCGCCACGGGTACGAACTGGCCGCGCCCGACGGGGAGCCGATAGGCTGCGTTACGTCGGGAACGATGTCTCCGTGCCTGAAGGTCGGCATAGGACTGGGGTATGCGGATGCGCGTTATGCGGCTGTCGGTACGCAGATTGCAGTGGTAATACGCGGCAGGCTGCTGAAGGCCGAGGTGGTAAAATATCCTTTCGTATAGACTATCGGTATGGCATTTTTCGGATTATTCAATAAAAAACGGGAGAATACGCCCGAGCAGGAGCGGCAGGAGCGCGAAGAGCTGAACGCGGGTCTCGAAAAGACCAAGAGCGGGCTCTTCTCGAAACTCGCACGTGCCGTAGCGGGACGCACGACGGTGGATGCCGATGTGCTCGACGATCTGGAGGAGGTGCTCATAACCTCCGACGTGGGTGTCGAGACGACGGTCAAGATAATCGAAGGCATAGAAGCTCGCGTCGCCCGCGACAAATATATGAACGCCTCCGAGTTGCAGAATATTCTGCGCGACGAGATAGCCGCGCTTATGGAAGAGGCCGAGGGGGCGGACGAGGCGTTCGGATTGGAGGTGCGCGAGGGCGTTCCGTACGTGGTTATGGTCGTCGGCGTGAACGGCGCGGGCAAGACCACGACGATAGGCAAGTTGGCGGCACAACTGACAAAGGCGGGCAAAAAGGTATTCATAGGCGCGGCCGACACATTCCGCGCGGCGGCCATAGATCAGTTGGCGGTATGGGCGGAGCGTTCGGGCGCCACGATGATACGTCAGGAGATGGGTTCCGATCCCGCATCGGTGGCGTTCGACACGCTGAAATCTGCGGTGGCGAACAAGGCGGATGTCGTCCTCATAGATACGGCGGGGCGCCTTCATAACAAAATCGGACTGATGAACGAGCTTACCAAGATACGCAACGTGATGGCGAAGGTCATACCCGACGCGCCGCACGAGGTGATGCTCGTTCTGGACGGTTCTACGGGGCAGAATGCCTTCGAGCAGGCTAAGCAGTTCACGCAGGCGACGAAAGTTACGTCGCTGGCTATCACCAAGCTCGACGGCACGGCCAAAGGCGGTGTGGTGATAGGCATCAGCGACCGCTTCCGCATACCCGTGCGCTATATCGGCATCGGCGAGGGCATCGACCACCTCCGCCGCTTCGACCGCAGGGAGTTCGTAAACGCATTGTTCGGAGAATGAAGAAAATAAACGTCATAACGCTCGGGTGCGCGAAGAACAGGGTCGATTCGGAACATCTGTCGGCGCAACTCGCGGCAGCAGGCTACGAAGTGGTGTTCGACAGCGACCGTACGGATGCCAAGACGGTAGTTATAAACACCTGCGGGTTTATCGGCGATGCCAAGCAGGAGAGTATAGACACTATCCTGAATGCCGTTGCGGCCAAAAATGCGGGACGTATAGAACGGCTGTTCGTAATCGGTTGTTTGAGCGAACGATATGCGGGCGAGTTGCGTGCGGAGATACCTGAGGTGGATGACTATTTCGGTGCGCGTAATTTCGCGGAGGTGGTCTCTGCGCTCGGTGTCGCATCGCGGTCGGAACTCGGCACCGAACGACTGCTATCGACGCCCGCGCACTACGCATATCTCAAAATCGCCGAGGGATGCAACTGGAAATGCGGTTACTGCGCAATTCCGCTGATACGGGGACCGCACGTATCGGTGCCTATGGAAAAGGTCGTCGAGGAGGCCGAAAAACTCGCGGCGAACGGCGTCAAAGAGTTGATAGTCATTGCGCAGGATACCACGTATTACGGGCTCGACCTCTATGGCCGGCGCCGTTTGGCCGAGCTTCTCGAACGTCTTTGCCGCATCGACGGCATAGAGTGGATAAGGCTCCACTACGCTTATCCTACGGGGTTTCCCGACGATGTCATCGAGGTTATGGCGCGCGAACCTAAGATATGCAAATATCTCGATATCCCGTTCCAACACATATCCGATGCGCAGCTGTCGGCGATGAAACGCCGACATACCAAGGCCGAAGCGTATGCACTTATCGGAAAATTGCGCAGGGCGATGCCCGAAATGGCGTTGCGGACTACGCTTATGGTCGGCTATCCGAATGAGACGGAGGCCGATTTCGAGGAGTTGAAGCAGTTCGTGCGCGACGTACGTTTCGAGCGTCTGGGAGTCTTCGCCTATTCGGAGGAGGAGGGAACGTATTCGGCCGAGAAGCTGCGCGACAATGTCCCGCAGGAGGTCAAGGAGCGTCGCGTGGACGAACTTATGATGCTGCAAAACGGGATTTCGCTGCAACACAACATAGACCGTGTAGGCAGAACGGAGAGGGTTCTTATCGATTCGCGCCAGGGCGATTATTACATAGGGCGTTCGCAGTACGATTCGCCCGAAGTGGATCAGGAGATACTCATACCCGCCGACGGCATACGCCTGCGCCGCGGGCATTTTTACGATGTCGCGATAACGGCGGCCGAGGAGTACGACCTGTACGGGGAGGTGAAAAGGAAGTGACAGAAGCTGCGGCGGATGCGGACGACCGTCGGGATGCGAATTCGTGGACGGTCCCGATTTTTATTTTACGAAAAAAAACATTACCTTTGACTGGCTGTATTTTTTTGAGCGGATATGACAAGTAAAGAGGCGATAGCGAATATCGGGCGACTGGTCGGGCGACTGATCGAGGAGCATAGGCTCGTGGCGGCTCACCGTGACGAACTGGTGTCCGAATGTACGTCGTTGCGCGAAGAGAACCGTTCGCTCAGGGAGCAGGTGAAACGGCTCGAGTCGGAACTCGCGCTGATGCAGCTCGGCGAAGGGCTGGCCGGCAACAGCCGCAATCGCGACAAAGCGCGTGCGAGGGTCAATCGCCTTATGCGGGAGGTGGACCGTTGCATCGCGATAGTCGGCAAAAGAGAGTAGACGGGAAGCATATGGACGGGAAGCAGAATATAAAACTCAATATCGGCGGTAAAAGCTACCAGCTCGGTATCGATCCGGCCAAGGAGGAGATGTACCGTTTGGCCGAACGGGAAGTCAATGCGCGTGCTTCGCGGTTCGGAAAGGCGAAGGTGGACGGGTTCGCTATGCAGGACTGTCTGGCTATGTCGGCACTGGAACTCGCTATTTCCAATATAGGTATGTCGCGCAGCCGCGAGGTCGGGAACGAGGACGTACGCGAACTCGCCGACATAGCGCAGCGCATAGCCGATTATGTGGATACGCTGAAATTGTAGTCGGGGGCAATAACCGAAGCCGTTGCGGCGTTCTGAAAGAAACCGAACGTTCTTTACATACGGATTGAGAATCTACCCGCATAGATTCCTTAAGCTTTGCGAAACTGAACACTAATTACATCGAGGCAACTTCGACTTGTCAAAATCAGGCCTTAACCCCTTGCGGGGTGCGCTGCGCGCGCCGTTGGAAGATTGCGAATGCCCGAAGCCCTCAACTATGACTTATCGGCAGATTCGTCAAACAAGAAAAGGGATTTATGCGGTTTTTTATGACATTTTAAGTTTAACTAACAATACACAAACAACCGAACAAATATGGATATAACCGTTATTTTGGTTGCCTGCATCTCGGCCGCGGTCGGAGCGGCGGTCTGTGCGGCGGCGATGAATTTCGTTGCCAAGACGTCGATCCGCAAGCGTCGCGAGGCCGCCATAAAGGAGGCCGAAGCCGAAGGCGAGATGATAAAGAAGGAGAAACTTCTTCAGGCAAAAGAAAAGTTCATACAACTCAAGAGCGAACACGACCGTCAGGTCAATGAACGCAACCAGCGTATCGCCCAGAGCGAGCAGCGCGCCAAGCAGATAGAGAACAATCTGCTCAACCAGCAGCGGGACCTCGAGAACAAACAGCGCGAAAACGACCGTCTGAAGGAACAGATGGAGGCCCAGCTCCAGATTCTGGAGCATAAGAAGGAGGAGGTCGGACAGATGATGAGGGAGCAGAATGCCCGTCTGGAACAGATTTCGGGAATGAGCTCCGAGGATGCCAAGAATATTCTTATCGAGAATATGAAGGCCGAGGCTAAAGCCGATGCCGCGACATATATCAACGAGACTATCGAGGAGGCCAAGCTGACGGCGACGAAAGAGGCCAAACGCATTATCGTGGCATCCATACAGCGCGTCGCTACCGAGACTGCCATCGAGAACTCGGTGACGGTATTCAACATAGACAGCGATGAGGTCAAAGGCCGCATCATCGGCCGTGAGGGACGCAATATCCGTGCTCTCGAGGCCGCTACGGGCATAGAGATTATCGTGGACGATACGCCCGAAGCCATCATATTGAGCGGTTTCGACCCCGTCCGCCGCGAAATAGCACGTCTTGCCCTGCACCAGCTCGTGACGGACGGCCGCATACACCCCGCGCGTATCGAGGAGGTCGTGGCCAAGGTGAAAAAGCAGATCGAAGAGGAGATTGTGGAGGTCGGCAAGCGCACTGCGATAGATTTGGGTATTCACGGGTTGCATCCCGAGTTGATCCGCCTTATCGGTAAGATGAAATACCGTTCGTCCTACGGGCAGAATCTGTTGCAGCACGCGCGCGAAACGGCCAATCTGGCAGGTATTATGGCGGCCGAACTGGGACTCAATCCCAAAGCTGCACGGCGTGCGGGCCTTTTGCACGACATAGGCAAGGTGCCCGACGACGAACCCGAACTGCCGCACGCAATTATCGGTATGAAGCTGGCCGAGAAGTACAAGGAGAAGCCCGACGTATGCAACGCGATAGGTGCCCACCACGATGAGACGGAGATGACGTCGCTTATAGCCCCCATAATTCAGGTGTGCGATGCCATTTCGGGCGCACGTCCCGGTGCACGCCGCGAGGTTGTGGAGTCGTATATCAAGCGTCTGAAGGAGATGGAGGATATCGCGCTGTCGTACCCCGGTGTGGCGAAGACATATGCCATTCAGGCGGGACGCGAATTGCGCGTAATCGTGGGTGCCGACAAATTGTCGGATGCCGAGTCGGAGAGCCTGTCGCACGATATAGCCAAGAAAATTCAGGATGAGATGACATATCCGGGGCAGGTGAAAATCACGGTTATCCGCGAAACCCGCGCCGTGTCGTACGCGAAGTAATCGCAGGCGGTATAACGGAATTTCGGCGTACTCCCGAAAGAGTACGCCGAAATCGTTTTATGGAGGAGCTGTGCCGAAGAGTAGTCTGCGCCGGCAACGGTATGTGTTCGTAGATAAACTGTTGGCGGATTAATCGGTCTCGGGCAGAGACAGTGTGTCGGATATGTATCGGCGGCGGCTTCGAAGAGATAGCGTTTTTTGCGGAGCGGTCGTTTTTTGTAAAAGCCGTTTGCGGCGGGAGTGCGGTCGATGATGGGCAGTGGCTGGGCGTAGAACCCGTTCCATCGTCGCGTGGCTGCCGTCTTTCGAACTCTTGTTTCCCGCATTGAGTTCGGGAGATGCGCGGCCGATAGCCGCGGCTCTGTGCCATATTCTTTTCTCGGGGCGACGGTATGCCCGAATATGAAACAGGGGCGACTGACAATCAAGCAGTCGCCCCTGTTTATCTTATTTCTTTCGAATTATTCGGCTGCATTCTCCGCTGCGGGAGCCTCTTCAGCGGCTTCCTCTTTCGCGGGATCCTCGAAAGGCTTCACGTCTACGATCTCGACGTCGAACTGCAATGCCTCGTTGGGGCCGATGTTGCGGCCTGCGCCGCGCGGTCCGTAAGCCATATCCGACGGGATCCACAATGTGATCTTACCGCCTTTGCCTACGAGTTTCATACCCTCGGTCCAACCCTTGATAACACGGTTGAGGGGGAATTCGGCAACCTTGACGCTCTTAAGCTCGTCGTTCAGACGGGCGAGTCTGTCTTCTTTCTGCTCGTCGGTCAGATCCTTGTCTTTCTTGAGCTCGGCGATTCTCTCCTCGACATCCTTTACGCGCTGGTAGCTGGAGTCGAAGACTTCGCCGTCTTTCGTCTTGCCTTCATACTTGACGACTACGACGTCGCGGTCGTCCGCAGCCTTCAGATTCTCGTCGCCAGCCTTTACGACCTTGTAGAGCAGGCCGCTTTCGGTCTTGTTCACACCGCTCTTTTTCTCTATCTTTTCGAGCCATTCTGCCGATGCCTTGGCATTCTCGGCGGGGCGTACTACCATAAAGTAGTTCTGGAGATAGGAGTTGATGGCGTCTTCGGTCATCTTGCCGTTGCCTTCCTGAACGTCGGTGATACCTTTGTCGAGCCAGTGGAGCTGAATGGCGATGCCGCTGTTCTTCACGTTGCTGCCCACGTCGATGCCGAATGCGTACGATACGTCATAACGCTCATCCTCGCTTTCGAACATTTCGGGGTCGGCGACGGGATATTCCACCTTCGTCGAATCGCCCTGAGCCAAACGGATGCTGTCGGCTTCGGCACGTTTGAGCATTATGGCCTGCGCACGCTCGCCGCGCTTGTTCATAAAGTAGTCGCGCAGGATGTCGATAGCCTCCTCCTGGGTCTGCTTCGCCTTGTCGAGGGCGGCCGCGTCGAGACCTTTGGTTATGGCTTTGAAGTCGAAGGGAACGTCGGACATCTCGTATTTCATTCCGTAACCGATGTTCGATCCCAATGCGTAGGAGAGCGTATCGAGCTTCGAAGCGTTGCCTTTCGAGATCAGCCCCTTGCTTCCGCAGGAACCTAAAATTGTTGCGACACCAACTGCCGCCGCAACCGATAAAATTACTTTTTTCATTCTGTTTATTGTTTTATGAATCGTATTTGTTCGTGTTTACAGGGCAAAGATATATAAAATAAGGTAACTATATGCAACTTTACACCTCGATTATTTTAAGACGACCGTATGCGCGCCGTTATCTGCGTCGGCGGTACGGCACTACGTCCAGCATCTCCACTTCGTAATAAAGCGTCGTGTTAGGCTCTATGCCGAGTTCCGCGTTGCCGCCCGACCCGTAGCCCAGCTCCGACGGAACCCAGACGCTTACGCGGCCTCCGCTGCCGACGATCTTCACTATCTCCTGCAAGCCCTTCACGAGGTCGGACAACGCCGAACGCGTGGTGTCCGCACGGTCGTACGACGATTCTATGACCGAACCGTCCTGCCGCGAAAGCTTATAGCGTATGACTACCGTATCGCGCTGTGTCGCGGCGAGCGTCTGCTGGTCGCCCAGAATATCCACCCGATACGTTACTCCCGATTTCGAGCGCACGAACGATCGGTCGTTTTTGGACAGGTCGCTCAGGAACCGCTCCTCGTAGAGCTTGAATTTCTCGTATTTGGCGTAATTCATCTGCCGCAGGTAATATGTTTTGGCATCGGCCATCGTCATTTTGGCATTGGCCGCATAGACATCGCGTATGGCCGTACATACGGCGTCTATATTGAGCGTCGAGTCCATCCGCATCAGATTGTACCCCACGTTCATACCTATTACGTACGACAGCGAGTCCGTTTCCGCCGTCAGTTTCTTACCTCCGCCCTTGTTGCAGGAGACGGCCGACATCATCAGAATGACCAGAGCGGCCGCAATCGTGTGTTTCATATACGTTATCGGTTCGATTTGAGTGCTATGCCGCACATTTTATACAACATTCGTGCTCCGACCATCGCATCTATGTGGTCGTCCATTTTCGGTACGACCTCCACGACGTCGAATCCGACTATTTCGCGGCCTGAACGTGCCGCGCAGTCCATCATATACACGGCCTCGTTGAATGAAAGGCCTCCTGCGACTGGGGTGCCCGTGTGAGGGCAGTACTCTATCGACAGGGCGTCTATGTCCATACTTATGTATATCTTTTGCGGTAGCAGTTCTATGACTTCGGCACAGAGCGATGCCCACGTGCGGCCTTCGAATTTCGCCCGTGCGAACATATCGTCGCCGAACATCTCCACTCTGTCGGACGAGCGTGCCAGCGCCGCCTCTTCGTCGCAGAAGTCGCGTACGCCGACCTCGACTATCTTGGCCACGCGGGGCATATCGCGCAGTACGTTGAACATAATGGACGCGTGGGAGAACTCGAACCCTTCGTATGTGTCGCGCAGGTCGCAATGGGCGTCGAAGTGGAGAATGCCGATGCCTTCGTTCCGCTCTGCCACGGCGCGTATGATGCCGTAGGAGGTCGAATGGTCGCCGCCGACCAGTCCGACGATTTTGCCTTCGGACAGCCATTTTTCCGCTTGGCGGTATATGCTGTCGTTCATACGTGCGCTGCCTTCGTTGATGCGCCTTATCTTGCGGGCGAAATATTCCCCCGATGCGTCGCCTCCGTCTTCGAGGTGTTCTATGACTCGCTCGGCATCGGAACGCAACCTTTGGGAGTTCTCCTGTATGGAGTAGTCTATCTCGGCCGTGGCTATGCCCTTGCGCCACTCATCGGGCGAAACGGGGTCGTAGAAATCGAGCTGCGTGGAGGCCTCGATTATGGCGTCGGGAGCGTATGCCGAGCCCGCACCGTATGACGAGGTTACGTCCCAGGGTGCGGAGAGCAGCACCAGACGTGCTTCTTCGGGCGTGAACGGCATACCGAAATAGTTGCCGTTGCCGATGCCGACACCGTTGGGATTGAAAAAGTCGAAAACCATAACAAACTATATTATCCGTACAAAGATACGAAAAGTCGAGCGCAGAAACAAGCGTCAGCTTGATTATGCCGAGACGGAGTATCTTCGACAGAGTCAAAGATACGAATAAGCGAGAGCAATGCCAAATTTATTTGAGCATTGCCGAGCGGGAGTATCTAAAACGTAGTTAAAGATACGAATAAGCGAGGGCAATGCCAAATTTATTCGGATTTTGTCGGGCTGGAGTATATGATGCGCAAGTCGAAGATACGAAAAGTCGGGTGCAGAGACGGGCGTCAGCCCGATTATGTCGGGACGGAGTATCCCCGACAACGTCGAAGACAGTAAAAACAAGGTGTAAAGTTGTATATAGTTGCCGAAAATGGTTACATTTGCCATTCGGTAAACGAGTAGGAGAAATGAAGATAGCAATCGACAGGGATATTCCGTTTTTGAGGGGCGTTTTCGAGCCGTTCGCCCGCACGGAGTATTTCGGCGGCAGCGAGATGTCGCACGAGGACATACGCGATGCGGATGCGCTCATAGTACGTACGAGAACGAAGTGCGATGCGGGATTGCTCGACGGCTCGTCGGTGCGGTTCATAGCCACGGCGACCATCGGCACCGACCATATCGACCTCGACTACTGCCGTGCGCACGGCATCTGCATAGCAAATGCCGCGGGGTGCAATGCCCGCGGGGTTTTGCAGTGGGTCGGCGCCGTTCTCGTGCATCTTCTGCACCGCCGCAATATGTGCCCCGAAGAGCTTACGCTCGGCATCGTCGGCGTCGGGCATGTCGGCGGTCTCGTCGCGGAGTATGCCGAACGGTGGGGTTTCCGCACTGTCTGCTGCGACCCGCCGCGCGAGGAGCGCGAGCATCTCGGGTTCCGTACGTTGGAGGAGGTGTTCGCCGTCGCCGACATCATAACGCTCCACACGCCGCTCGATGAGTCTACGCGGCATATGGTCGGCAGTCGGCTGTTTGCGGAGACGGGGCGGTTGCCGTTCGTGATAAACGCTTCGCGCGGCGAGGTGGTCGATACCGAAGCCCTGCTCGCTTCGGGGGCGGAGTTCGCCGCCGATGTCTGGGAACACGAGCCCGATATCGACCGCCGTATGTTGCAGCGGGCACTGCTCGCCACGCCGCATATCGCGGGTTATTCGTTGCAGGGCAAGGCCAATGCGGCCGCTATGGCTGTCGCGGCTGTTGCGGAGTTCTTTTCGTTGCCGATTGCGGGGTGGTATCCCGACGGGGTTGCGCGCTCGGTTCCCCGCCCGATAGGGTGGAACGAACTTTGCGCGACGATAGGTGACCGTTACGATATCGCTGCCGAGAGCGGGCGCCTCAAATCGCATCCCGAAGATTTCGAACGCCTGCGCAACAGTTACGCCTATCGCGAGGAGTATTTTTAGAGTGTAGTTGCGCACAGCCGTGACAACCGGGCAACCGCAATCCTGCGCTCCGTATTTTCTGCCGCAAAAGGTCTGCGTATCGTTCGACTTGTCGAAAAGGTGCGATCCGCTGTTCACCGTAGCGACTTTTTTGCTACATTTGCGCTGTCGAAGCGGCGGAATTGCGGCAGAATCGTCGAAGCGTTCGGGGCGACCGCGAAATATCATCGTCGGCCCGAAGTCGGCCCGAACATCGCGCAGCCGTTTGCGACAGCGGAAATCGATATTGCGTATGTTCAAGATACTGCGTCCCATATTGTTTGCGATGAATGCCGAAACCGCGCATTCGATTGTGCTGTGGCTGTTGCGCTTCGTCGGGATGATTCCCGGCGGCCGCTGGCTGCTGCGCAAGTGCTATGCCGTCGAACATCCGTCGCTCGAACGCGAGGTGTTCGGCTTGCGTTTCAAAAATCCCGTGGGTATGGCTGCGGGTTTCGACCGCAATGCCGACGTATATCGCGAATTGTCGGCTATGGGTTTCGGTTTCGTCGAGGTCGGAACGGTAACGCCCCGCCCCCAGACGGGCAACCCCAAACCGCGCGTCTTCCGACTCGGTGCCGACCGTGCCGTTCTCAACCGTACGGGTGTGGCCAACCGCGGTCTCGAAAGGGCTATGTCGCGTTTGCGCCGTGCGCACGAGGGTGTGATAGTCGGCTGCAATATAGGTAAGAATACCATTACGCCCGTAGAGAATCAGGCGGCGGATTATCTGAAGGTATTTCGCAACCTTTATCAGTATGTCGATTACTTTGCCGTGAATGTCAGCTACAATACGACATTCAAAGAGTATGTGCCCCGAAGCAGGGACAGCATAATGGACATTCTGACGCCGCTGTTCGAGTTTCGCCGCGGGCAGAACCAGTACCGACCGATACTGCTCAAGATTTCGCCCGACCTGCCCGACGAGGTTATCGACGTTATGACGGACATTATGCTCGACACTCCGCTCGACGGAATCGTCGCCACCAATGCTACGACCTCGCACGAGGGGCTGACGACGGATGTTTCGGAATTGGGCAGGATAGGTGCGGGCGCAATCAGCGGCGCTCCGCTCACGGCCCGTGCCATAGAGGTCGTGGCCAGAATCTACGAACGCTCGAAGGGTACGTATCCCATAATCGGTGTGGGAGGTATGATGACGCCCGCAGACGTGCAGGCTATGCTCAATGCCGGCGCTACGCTCGTCCAGCTCTATACGGGATTCGTCTACGGAGGACCGAAGCTCGTCCGCGACATTTGCCGTGCATTGATCGAGGGCGAGGAGTAGTCGGGACGGCCGCATATGGCCGTATATCGCAGCAGTTTCCCGCAGCGTGTCGGGATGCGAATATTATTGTCTTATGAAAGCAGAGATTATAACCGTCGGCGACGAGATACTGATAGGTCAGATCGTCGATACCAATGCCGCATACATAGCGCGGCGTCTCAACGAAACGGGTATCGTCGTGAACGAGCGCACGTCCGTCGGCGACGATGCGGGGCAGATAACGGAGTGTATCGGGCGGGCCTTCGGCAGCAGCGATATTGTGATTATGACGGGCGGTCTCGGCCCCACGAAGGACGATATTACGAAAAAGACGCTGGCGGAGATGTTCGGCAGCAGGCTCGTAAACGATGCGCGCGTCGAAGAGCACGTACGCAATATGTTGGCATTGCGCGGAATACCGTTCAACGAACTCAACCGCGGGCAGTCGCTCGTCCCCGAGTGCTGTACGGTGCTTTTCAACGTCCACGGAACGGCGCCGGGGATGTGGTTCGAGCGCGACGGCAGGGTGCTGGTCTCTTTGCCGGGTGTGCCGTTCGAGATGAAGCATCTTATGGATGACGAGGTGCTGCCGCGGCTGAAAAAACGCTTTGAGCTTCGTTCCGTCGTCCACCGTACGATGATTACCGAGGGCATTGCCGAGTCGATGCTTGCCGAGTGCATCGCGGCTTGGGAGAGTGCGCTGCCGCCGTATCTCAAACTGGCCTATCTGCCTGCGCCCAATATCGTGCGGCTGCGTCTGTCGGCATACGAGGTCGAGGGCGACGCCGTACGCGGCGAGATAGAGATGCGGTTCCGCGAGCTCTACGATATAATTCCCGACAATATAATCGGTTACGAGACCGCGACATTGCAGGAGACCGTGCATCGCCTGCTGACGGACAGAGGGCTGACGCTGGCCGTTGCCGAGAGTTGTACGGGCGGCAGCATAGCGTCGAAATTCACCGCAATGGCGGGTGCGTCTGCATATTTCAAGCTCGGCGCCGTCACCTACTCGAACGAGGCCAAGATTTCGGTTCTGGGCGTCTCTCCCGATACTTTGGCGCACTACGGCGCCGTGAGCGAACAGACCGCCCGCGAGATGGCCGAGGGAGCGCGCCGTATCGCGGGCACGGATTACGCCGTCGCGACGACGGGCATTGCGGGGCCTTCGGGCGGCACGGCTGAAAAGCCCGTGGGAACCGTGTGGTTCGCCGTAGCGTCGGAGGAGGGCACCGTGGCCGTTATGCGCAACTCGGGAACCGACAGGGGGCAGATAATCGAGCGCGCGACGGCATACGCCATAGAGCTTCTGCGCGACAGAATTACGGGGCGCAGGTAGCGGGGCGGAAAGTGTCTGTACGCATTGTCGGCCGCTTGCGGACGGCGGATTGCCTCTCAGCTTGCTACGCCGTTGCAGGATGCGGTTCGGCCGTCGGTAAATAATCGCCTGCGGATGTTGTTATTTGTAAATTTCTTCGTATATTTGCATCCCCGAATACGGGTAACAAAACATTATTACAATGAAAGTCTGCGAAATTACAGGTAAAACCGCTGTTGTGGGCAACAACGTTTCCCACTCGCACCACAAGACCAAGCGCACCTTCAGCCCCAATCTGAAGACGAAGCGTTTCTGGTCCGAGGAAGAGGGCCGTTGGATTACCTTGAAGGTAACGACGTCCGGAATGAAAACAATTAACAAGAAGGGTCTCGCATTAGCCTTGAAGGAGGCTGCGGCAGCCAAAAAAGTCTACTAAAACCGAGCGACAATGGCAAAGAAAGGCAACAGAGTTCAGGTCATTCTCGAATGTACCGAACAGAAGGAGAGCGGCGTTGCGGGAATGTCCCGTTACATCACTACCAAGAACAAGAAAAACACCCCCGACCGTCTGGAGCGTAAAAAGTACAATCCGTATCTGAAGAGGGTAACTTTACACCGTGAAATTAAATAGTATTCCGCGTTATGGCAAAGAAAGTAGTCGCAACACTTAAGACCGGTACGGGTAAACAGTTTACCAAATGTATCAAGATGGTCAAGTCGGAGAAGACGGGCGCTTATATTTTCAAGGAGGCTATCGTTCCCAACGACCAGGTTAACGAGTTTCTTAAATAGAGATTGCGTTGTAGTTAAGCCGCAGGGCTTAATACAAAAGGCATCTTCCGCAGGAAGGTGCCTTTTGTGTATCCATCGTTGCGGGACCCCGCTATTCGCCACCGATGCCGAACAACCGTTCGATATGGCCGCTGCGGCGCATCTCCCCGACGGGCAGGACGATCAGATGCGGGGGATCGATGAGCGCTATCGTGTCGCACTCCGAGAATGCCGTGTCGAGGTCGTGCGTCGAGAATAGTATTGTTTTCCCGTCGTCGTGGGCCAGGCGTCGCAGCAGCCTGCAAACCTCGTAACGGGTGGGCAGATCGAGAAATGCCGTAGGTTCGTCGAGCAGTATTACGGGGGTCTGCTGGGCGAGCGCTCGGGCTATCATTATGCGCTGGCATTCGCCGTCGGACATCGTATCCATAGTCTTGCGCGCGAAATCGTACATACCTACCGTCTCAAGAGCGTCATTCACTATCCGGCGGTCAGTTTCCTGCATACGTCCTATCCAGTTCGTGTACGGTGCCCGCCCGAGCGCGATGACGTCTTCGCAGGTAAGATTCGATATGCGCACCTTGTCGGTCGTTACGAAACTGATGCGGCGGGCGGTCTGCATCGGCGAGAGTGTCGCCGCAGAGTCGCCGCAGAGCCGTATCGTGCCGCTTAATGGGCGGCCGAGCGTGGATATCGCCCGCAGTAGCGTGCTTTTTCCCGTGCCGTTGCGACCCAGCAGCGCCGTGAGCGTCCCCTGCCCGAATGATGCCGAAACATTGTCGAGCAATATGCGGGGTCCGTAGCCGAGGGATATGTTGTCGAGTGTAATCATCAGATGATGTTGCGGTTGCGTATGACGACGAATATTACTACGGGGATGCCTGCCAATGCCGTTACGGTATTTACGGGCAGCGTCAGCATCTTGGAAACTATGTCGCAGAGCAGCATCATAGCAGCTCCCGTAAGCATCGAGGCCGGCACTAATATACGGTGGTCGGCACTTGCGAATATTATGCGTGCGAGGTGGGGAACCGCCAGTCCTATGAACCCTATCGGGCCGCAAAACGCGGTCACGGTACCCGCGAGCAATACCGTGGTTGCGAACAGCATCTTGCGCGAGCGTGCGATGTCGAGCCCCATCGTGCGGGCGTAATTCTCGCCGAGCAACAACAGATTGAGCGGTTTGATAAGGGCGACCGAGAGCGACAGCCCCGCAAGGATTATCGGCGCCACGAATTGCAGCTGCGACGCCGTGATGTCGCCGAGCGACCCCATAGTCCATACCACGAACGATTTTAGGGCGTTTTCGCTGGCGAGGTATTGCAGTATCTCCACTACGGCGCTTATGGCCGAGCCGATCATCATTCCGAGTATCAGAATGACCATAATGTCTTTTATGCGGCGGCTGAATGCCATAATAAGTATCAGTATGGCCCCTGCGCCTATCCATGCGGCACCTGCCGTGCCTATCATCTGCATCGCGGGCGAGAACGATATTCCGAGGAGCGGGGCGCCGAGCAGGAACAGGGCGACGCCGAGGCTCGCACCCGAACTGACGCCCAAGACATAGGGCCCTGCCAGCGGATTGCGGAAAAGCGTCTGCATTTGCAGTCCGCTCGAAGCGAGGGCCGCGCCTGCGAGTACGGCTACTACGGCCTTGATAAGCCTTATCTTCAGGACGATGTTGCGTGTGGCGAGGTCGCATTCGCCGCCTGTCAGGGCCGCGAAGATTTTACCGAGGGGTATTGCCGCAGACCCTGCGGCGAGGTCGATGACGAACAGTACGGCGATGAGCAGGCCGATAACGGCGAACAGTATTTTCGTGCGTCGTACCATCAGTGCAGGCGTGTATAGTAGGTGAATTCGCGGTCGGGGAGTAGCTCGGGATGGAGTATGCCTATCAGGTCGGCGAGGATAGCCGAAGGACGGACTACGCCCGACTCCCAGAAATCGCTGCCTCCCGCAGGAGTGCTGCGTCTGTCGCAGTTCCATATCGTCATATGCCCGCTTTTGCCGCACAACTCCGCGATCTTCGGATAGCGCGCATACAGATCCGCAAGCGAGGAGGCCGTGACGTTCAGCCATACGTCGCTCCGTAGGACCATCTTATAGGCATCTTCGAGGCTGACGGGTACCGAGACCGACGTGTCGTTGCCCGTGAAGACGTAACGCCCGCCCGCGTCTTCTATGAGCCTGACCATATAGCTTTGCGACGACGGCATAAACCATATGTCGCGATAGGGCGTATTCAGCATCACGGCGGGGTGCTCGGCGGTTTCTGCCGCGAGGGCCTTCATCGCATTGTAGCGGTGGCATTCGATGTCGAAAACGGAATTGGCACGGAGCGTAGCGTCGCATATCTCGGCGATGACGAACATCCACTCCGCTTTGCCCAGCGGCGACTGCTCGACATATTCGCCCATATACATATAAGGTATGGACAACTCGCGCAGTTTGTCGGTAAGCATAGTGTTCTCGCCTGAGATGCCGTACAGAAGCACGATGTCGGGTTGCAGGGCGACGAGTTTTTCGAAATCGAGGTTGGCGTCGTAACCCACATCGGCGATTTTATCGCGGTTGGCCCGTACGTATTCGTCGGATATGAAATCTATGCCCGATACGCCGACGACGGCCTTTTCCTTGTCTATGGCGCTGAACATCGCCACATAACTCGACGACAGGCATACGGCACGCCGTACGGGGGCCTTGACGGTCTGTCCCGAGAACGATGCGGGCGGCATTTCGCCGTTGCGCGAGATGAAGACCGTTTGCCGATAGCCGTCGGCACCCTGATACGGGTCGGTGACAGTTATTATCGAACTGTCGTGGTCGGGGGAGGACAGAATGCGGAAGCCTCGGGCGTATGTCGGTTGCAGCTTGACCGTCGAAAACTCGTCGAGCGAGAGTGCGGAACGGCTTCCGCAGCCGACCATAGCGAGGCAAAGGCATACCGTTATAAACATTTTCGGACTCATAGCGAACAAAAATAGAAAAAAAAGTCGAGGAAGAGTGTTGTTTATATTAAAAATTACTATATTTGCACACCCAAATGATTCGGGATGTAGCTCAGCCCGGTTAGAGTACACGTCTGGGGGGCGTGTTGTCGCAAGTTCGAATCTTGTCATCCCGACGAATTTTACAAGACGAAAACCGTCGCCTGAAAGCGACGGTTTTTATTTTTTGTGTTGCGGCGGGCATTTACGACCGAAAGGAATACAAAAAAGGCAGCGGAATATTCCGCTGCCTTTTTGAATAATTATAATCGATGATTGCACCGCTTTGTCCATACCTTTTGAACAAAGGCATTGTAGCGTCTGCATATCATTCCGCCCATACCTTGAGTCGGCATTGGCGAAACGATTACATCATTCCGCCCATACCTTGAGTCGGCATTGGCGAAACGATTACATCATTCCGCCCATACCTTGAGTCGGCATTGGCGAAATGCTTACATCATTCCGCCCATACCTTGAATCGGCATTGGCGAAACGATTACATCATTCCGCCCATACCTTGAATCGGCATTGGCGAAACGATTACATCATTCCGCCCATACCTCCTGCGGGCATTGCAGGCATTGCGGGGGTGTCGCTCTTCTTTTCGGCGAGTACGCACTCGGTGGTGAGGAACATCGAAGCTATCGAAGCCGCGTTCTCCAAAGCCACGCGCGCAACCTTCGTCGGGTCGATGATGCCCGCCTTGAGCATATCTTCGTACTTGTCGTCGCGAGCGTTGTAGCCGAATGCGCCTTTGCCCTCCTTGACCTTGTTCACGACTACCGAGCCTTCGCCTCCCGCGTTCGACACGATTTGGCGCAGTGGCTCTTCGATAGCGCGCTTAACGATCTGGATACCGGTGGTCTGGTCGTCATTCTCGCCCTTGAGACCTTCGAGTGTCTCCACCGCGCGGATATATGCCACGCCGCCACCCGGAACGATACCCTCCTCGACTGCCGCACGTGTAGCAGCCAAAGCATCGTCTACGCGGTCTTTCTTCTCTTTCATCTCGACTTCGGTCGCAGCGCCGACGTAGAGAACCGCTACGCCGCCCGCCAGCTTGGCCAGACGCTCCTGCAACTTCTCCTTGTCGTAGTCCGACTTCGAAACCTCGATGCTCGCACGTATTTGCGCGACGCGGGCTGCGATAGCCGCTTTGTCGCCCGCACCGTCTACTATCGTCGTATTCTCCTTGTTGAGGGTAACCTTGTCGGCGGTTCCGAGCATAGCGAGATTCGCATCTTCGATCTTCATACCCTTGTCGGTCGATATCACGGTCGCACCCGTCAGCACGGCGATATCTTCGAGTATCTCCTTGCGGCGATCGCCGAAACCGGGAGCCTTGCAGGCCGCGATCTTCAACGTGCCGCGCAGTTTGTTTACCACGAGTGCCGACAGAGCCTCGCCATCGACATCTTCGGCGATGATAAGCAACGAACGGCCGCTCTGTGCTACGGGCTCGAGTATGCCCATCAACTCCTTCATCGTCGAAACCTTCTTGTCGGTGATAAGGATATACGGCTTTTCCAACTGCGCCTCCATCTTCTCGGTGTCGGTGATGAAATAGGCCGAGATATAACCGCGGTCGAACTGCATACCCTCGACCACATCGACGTGCGTTTCGGTCCCTTTGGCCTCCTCGACGGTGATTACACCCTCCTTATTGACCTTCTCCATAGCCTCGGCGATGAGTTTGCCGATGTTGCCGTCATTGTTGGCCGAAATGGTGGCTACCTGCTCGATTTTCGCGAAATCGCCGCCCACCTCCTGCGACTGTTTGCGCAGCGACTCTACGACATGCGATACGGCCTTGTCCATACCGCGTTTCAGGTCCATAGGATTGGCACCCGCCGTAACGTTCTTCAGGCCGACGCCGATAAGCGCCTGTGCCAGAACGGTTGCCGTAGTGGTTCCGTCGCCCGCATCGTCATTGGTTTTCGACGCCACCTCCTTTACCATCTGCGCACCCATATTCGCGAACGAGTCTTCGAGTTCGACCTCTTTCGCTACCGTTACTCCGTCCTTGGTAACCTGCGGCGCACCGAATTTCTTGTCGATAATCACGTTGCGGCCTTTGGGGCCGAGCGTTACCTTTACTGCGTTGGCCAATGCGTCTACGCCCTCTTTGAGCATATCGCGGGCTTCGACGTTATATTTGATCTCCTTTGCCATAATATTGCGATTTTAACTGTTTGCGATTAGATTATTGCCAGAATATCCTGCTGTTTCATAATCAGATAGTCCGTTCCGTCGATGCGGATCTCGGTACCTGCATATTTGCCGTAAAGCACCTCGTCGCCGACCTTTACCTCCATTTTGATTTCGGATGTACCGGGGCCGACGGCTACGACTTTGCCTGCCAGCGGTTTCTCTTTTGCTGTGTCGGGGATGATCAGACCCCCTGCGGTCTTCTCTTCTGCCGGATTGGGCAATACCAATACACGGTCGGATAGCGGTTTTACATTCATAGTTTTGTATGTTTAGTTAAATGTTTGCTTTGCCCTATGTTCGAGCAATCGGTGTGCCAAATGCCCGCAGAACAGCAACTACTGCCAAACTGCGGGTGTACTGTCATAAAAATTGTCAATTTGGCAGATATGGCGGGACGGAATCGGTAGTAAGCAGGCCGCGGCGGGTATTGCGGACGACAATCGCAGGTTTGACGGCTGTATGACGAACATCGCGGACTACATAAAAATTTCTCCGATAAATTTGGATGAATGCAAAAAGTATATTACCTTTGCAAACCGATTCGGAGACGGATCGGAAATGGTGGATGTAGCTCAGCTGGTTAGAGTGACGGATTGTGGTTCCGAAGGTCGTGGGTTCGAATCCCATCTTCCACCCTTGAAAAGTAGAAAATCAGTCAGTTGGCAAGTTGAAACGCTACTGACTGATTTCTTTTTATCCGTCACTCTGACTGACCGGCCTCCGGTTGCAAACGCATCTTACGAAGCATAAGCACCTGAACCAACCTGAGGAATAATCACATTGTGTATATTGTCAATGTACTTTCCAAGCGGTATCATATAAGGTGTAAACAACACCAATCTCTCATCAAATGGTGCCTCATTAACCACAATCTCCTTTGTAATGTCGCCATTTTCACATACATACTGCACAATGGTATTCAAAAACTCCTCCTGCTCGGCATTAAGTTCATTGTCAGACAAGAATTCACTGAACTTATTCAACGCCTCTCTTCTATCCACACCTATCAACGAGCGGATAAACGCTGCCACATTGCCTCCGAAGAGCATATTTTGAGTGTATCTGGCATAGTCCTCCTTGCTGCCGAGTTCACTCCACAAGATGCGCTCCAGCTCATTTATATCCTCGGCAGACAACTGCTCGATGTTGTAAATCTTCTTCAATACGGGCAAGTTGCGGTTGTTTGCAAGGAAATCGATGATGCGCTGCTTGTAGGATACCTTCATTGCGATACCCTCTGCCTCGCCGTCATCGGAAATCACATCCTCAATATCGACAACAAACCATTTGCCTTTGTCGCCTTTGAGGAACTGCATCAACTCTCTGAGGTCTTTACGCACCTTTTCCAACCACGGCATTGATACATTCTCCCAGGCAGCAACGGACAACACCTCTTTCAAGGTCGCCATCTTTGCCTGTACCTGTGGCAATGTCGCCTTCTTTTCAATTAAGATTTCAGCGACCTTCCGCACCTGTGCAATCTTCTTCTCGGCACTAACCTCACCACCTACATAACGCAACTCGATGAAGAGAATCAGCGCATCAAACATCTTCGCGGCAGGTTCCAATATGTTTTTGGGCAACAATGGAGCAATGTCATTCTTCAAGGTGTGCACATCGACCTCTGACAACGATAACCAATTATCCTCATTCTTGAAATGACTCACCTCTTCCCACTTTGAACGCACGGATATATGACTGTCCGAGAGTGCCATCACCTGTCCTTTCAAGGTCTCTTTGAGTTCATTGTGCAACCCACGGCAGTAGTCGTCTTCTTGGTATTTCTGATGCTGTAAGTGGAAAGCGATCTCTGTACGCAGTCCGAATATACGCTCCGTGAGCGACATTGTTGATGGTGCTGCCGTGCCCTCGGGATTCTTCTCGAAATACTCGAAGTTACGGCACCAATCAAAGATGTAGAAGCACTCCTTATCCTTGTCATTGCCAAAAATATCGGCAGACAATCGTGTGCCGCGACCAATCATCTGCATAAACTTGATTTTGCTCTTCACAATCTTGAAGAAAACCAAGTTTAATACATCGGGCACATCGATTCCCGTATCGAGCATATCAACCGACACCGCAATCTGTGGATTATTATCCCTTACCTCAAACTTATCGATCAAGTCCTGAGAGTAGGTCACATAGTTGTCTATCAACACGCAGAAATCGGAACCGTACTCAGGATACAACTTGTTGAAACGCTCCACAATCAACTCAGCGTGACGGTGGTTGCAGGCAAAAATGATACTCTTGCCTATGCGCTCGCCATACTGCACTTTGAGTCCGTTCTCCATCAGGTCTTGCAACACTGCATCAATGGTCGCCTCGTTGAAGATGTAACTGAATATCTCGTTGTTGGCAATATCACGGGCAGATGAATGGTCATCAAGTGTCTTTTCCATCCCCTTGATCGCACTCTCATACTCCCAGATTGCCTCCATCTGCTTCTTCTCCTCATCAGTCAGATTGGCATATTTGATACCCTCTTTGAGAATAAGCGAACCGCGCTTGAAACCGCGATAGTTCACTAAGTAACCCTCGCCAACGGCATCTTCCAACTCATAGGCATAGTTGGGCACTCCCTGCTCCATCTCAAAGATGTCATAGGTGCTCTTATCCACCTCATTTCTTGGCGTAGCGGTAAGACCTACGAGCATTGCATCGAAGTAGTTGAAAATGGCGGCATACTTACCGAAGATTGAGCGGTGTGCCTCATCGATGATTATCAAGTCGAACCTACCCACTGAGAAAGGTTTGTCCTCGGTGTCAATGTAGTTAATCATTGTCTGATAGGTGCTGAATGTGATGCGGGCGTTGAGGTCTTTATTTACATTGTCACTCAGTACGCTTGTCGTAGTAGATGGCAGCAACTTTGCAAAATTCTTGTGTGCCTGTCCCACCAAAGAGGTGCGATCGGCAAGGAACAGCACATTCTTCACCCAACCGTTACGCATCAGAACATCTACCAACGATATTGATACTCGTGTCTTGCCCGTACCTGTTGCCATCACAAGCAGAGCTTTGCGATGCTTCTTGTTCAGATGCTCGCACACTGCCTTGATTGCCATCTTCTGATATGCTCGGTCGGTTATGTGGTCTTTCACCGAGAAGTCTGAAATATCCTTTCTGCTTCTCTGCTGAATCATCAACTCCAAGTCGCTTGCAGTGTGGAATCCGTACAATCTGCGCGGAGGATAACCCAAACCATCTATGATGTAGGTGCTGAAACCATTCGTGTAATATATCACGGGGCGCACGCCATACTGTGCCTCCAAGCAGTCTGCATACAATTCTGCCTGATGCTTACCCTTGATTGGCGATACCGATGTACGCTTTGCCTCTACCACTGCCAAAGGTTTGCCGTTGCCTCCAAAGAGCACATAATCCGCATAACCCGCCTCGTGGGCATTTGGCATACCCTTAACCTCTACCTCTATGCACGCTTTGAGCGGTTCCACAGCACCCGCAGCCGGATTGATGTCCCAACCTGCCTCACGGAGCATAAGGTCAATGTACATCTTGCGAGTCTCTGCCTCTGATATGTCACAAGCAATCTCCACAACAGGTTCGGTTGCCTTTACCGCCTCCTTATCGGCCGCTTCTATCACCTTGTCCGTAGGCATCACCTTCACTTCGGTAGGCACCATTACTGAGTGCTGTACGAAGTTCGGAATTAGGGCCTTGTCAAAAGGTTTCACCTCATCGACTACACGCAATTTCACGAGTATGGCACCCACCACATTGTAGATGTTCAGAAGCGAGAAGAACGCCTCTCTCCTGGTCACATTGGCAGCGTGAGCAGCATTGTTGCCCACCTTACGCACATAGTGTACCGCCATCATCACCCTCTCATCACCGATGAAGTCACGGAATGGGTCACCCTCCACCAACTCAAAGAGCGATGTGCGCTCACCGATCTCGATGCCCTTCATCTCGTACAGAGCTCTCACAATGTACTCCAACGCTCTACGGGCATTTATGGCACTGATATCAGGGTTGCACACCTGATTCTCCTCTGCTGCCGAGCAGAATCTGTACAGTGCATCAAGTCCCGATTCCTTTATGTAGTCAAAGTTTCGCATAACCAAATTTCTTTAGTTAAAGTAGTAGTCCATTCGTGAGTTAAACAACTCTTCTGTTTCGGTAATTGATTGCTTAATCAACTCTTTTTGTTTCTCTATTGCATCTATCTTATCTGCAAACTCTTGTTGGAGAGTGAGAGGGGGGATTATACTCGTATAATCCGTAATGTCATTTTCTCTAACAGCAGGGTAATTTGCACCCGACACTCGTTCCATTAAATACTCTGTAAAGGCATCTGACTTAACAATGTAAAATAGAAAGGCAAGTGATATATCGGACTTTGCTCTCAGAACACAAAATCCACTTGATGCAACCATATCTTTGCTATCATAATTAACAATAGCGATGTTTTTCAAATTTGGTCTAACCATTGAAATCAAAACATCTCCATACTCAACAACTTGTTGTGCTCGTGATGGTGCATCTTCAAACTTATAATTTGTAGGAGCGGTTATAACATTGTTTGCATTATCAATGGTAGATATATCAATGTAGCGTATTTCAGATGCAGGTTGATGAACTTTATTTGCTCTTAAAATTGCTTTCTTCTTTGTACACACCTCTCCAAGTTTCTTTACTTTCCAACCTTTTTCATTGGTGATGGGGTCGCCGAACATAGTGTAGAAGATCGACTCGGCAAGGGCATCGAGTTCTTTCAACTGCTCACGCTTCTTCTCAATCACCCCACTCAAACAATCCAACTCCTCCACAATCTTCTCCTGCTCCTCACGAGGTGGAACAGGGATAGACAACTCTTTTAATGCTTCTTTGCCAATAGACTTAAATGTTGAACCCGTACCCTGCGCAATCAACTTCTCCTTATTAGCAATCAGAGCGTGGTAAATATATTCATTTGCAACCTCTGCGTTATTTCTAATAGATGCC